>JARICA010000013.1 GCA_029264305.1 Faecalimonas sp.
GCACAAGTGCTGCCGGCGGTGTTGCTTCCGTTATGGGTACCCTCATCGGTGCCATCATGCTGGTCGTGATCCGAAGCGGCTTGAACTTTGTTTTGGCACGCTTCAACCTCAACCTCAATGCGACCTATGTGACCTATGTGCTGACGGGCATCATCGTTGTGGGTGCGGTGTTTATGGACGTCATCAAGAACCGCAATGCCAGCCGCGTCACACCGCGCAGCATGAAGAAAAATATCAAGCAGGAATTTTGGGAGAAGCGCGAGGTACTGGAAAGCCAGATCGACGAGGTTTATGCAGATACCGGACTGAGCGCGAGCGAAAAACAACAGCGGCTGTCACAGCTTGAGACGCAGATCAAGACGCTGAAAGCCGAGCGTGCAGCGGCTCTGCAAGGGAAATAAATTGTTCCTTTGTACAAGAGCATAGACAGAGCATAATTGCTTTATACGGCAATCGATCATGTGTAAAAATCAATGATGAGTAAAGGTAGGAGATTCTGATGAAAAAGATACTTTCTGTTTTGTTGGCAACCGCACTTAGCACATCTTTATTGGCTGCATGTGGTGGAGGATCCCCCGATCAAGGCGGCGGAGGAGAGCAGTCGGCCTCTGGCGGAGATAAGGTCATCGGTGTTGTGGCAAAGGGCGAAAGCCATGCGTTCTGGCAGGCTGTTAAGTCCGGTGCAGAGGCTGCAGGCGAGAAATATGGCTATAAGATCACCTTCCGTGGGCCGGCATCGGAGAGCGCAAAGGATCTGCCGTCTCAGATGGAGATGGTACAGACCGCACTGTCTAACAATGTAAATGGCTTGGTACTTGCAACCATCGGCGAAGGATTTGCAGATATGCTGGGACAGGCAAAGGAGAGAGGGGTACCGGTCGTTCAGTTCGACAGCGGTATCTGGGAAAAGGACGTCGAGGCACTGAATGCAGGCAACAAGAACCCGATCGTTGCTTCCGTTGCAACCAGCAACCGTGCAGCTGCTGCCATTGCTGCCGAAAACTTGTTTGCATCTCTCAAAGAGGACATTGCAAAGGCGGATAAGTATGTTGTAGGTGTCATTCAGCATGACCAGACCCAGACAGGTATAGACCGTGCAGAGGGATTCATCGAGAAGTTTACGGAGCTCGCAGATGCAGAGGCCTCCACCAAGGGAAAATATGAGATCGTGCTGGAAGTCAAGGACGGCGACGCAAACAATGCGTATGTGACCGCTTTGGAGGCATTGTTCGAGAAGAAGGCACAGGCGATCTTCATGTGCAATGAGGGCGTTGTCAAGCAGGTTTCCGATGCGATCGCAGCATCCGGCGGCAAGTATGATGCGCTCAAGTTCTGCGGCTTTGACGCAGGCACCAAGCAGATCGAGTGGATCCGTGCACAGAGCGGCGCAAAGCTGATCGGTTCGGTTGCGCAGGATTCCTACAGCATCGGCTATAATGCAGTGGAACAGTGTGTCAAGGCAATCGAGGACAGTGCAAATGTTGAAGAAAAGGTAGACATCGCAGGTGTTTGGTATGATGCTTCCAACATCGACGAGATGATCAGCAAGAATCTGGTATATGAGGGCTGATGCCTCCCTTTTATGGTAAATATCCAAAATCATAAGTGATTATTATCTGTTTTGAGAGATCGTTCCTATCGACGATCGCCCCCCAATTCTAAAGTCTGCAAAATCAAAAATACTGTAAATCAGAAGGAGTAATTGCAATGGCAAATCGTATCATCTTGAATACCGTATCCTATCATGGAAAAGGTGCGATCGAAAATATCGTTCCCGAACTGACCGCACGCGGCTATAAAAAAGCATTCGTATGCTCGGATCCAGACCTTATCAAATTTGGCGTAAGCAAGAAAGTGACCGATCTGTTGGACGCAGCAGGTTTTGTATACGAGATGTATAGTGATATCAAGCCGAATCCCACGATTGCAAATGTGCAGTCCGGCGTCGCTGCTTTTCAGGCAAGTGGCGCAGACAGCATCATCACGATTGGCGGAGGATCTTCCATAGACACCGCAAAGGCAATCGGTATTATCATCAATAACCCAGAGTTTGCAGATGTGCGCAGTCTGGAAGGAGTTGCCCCCACCAAGAAGCATGCAGTCTTCACCATTGCAGTGCCGACCACTGCGGGCACAGCGGCTGAGGTCACCATCAACTATGTTATCACCGACGTGGAGAAAAAGCGTAAGTTTGTCTGTGTGGATGCAAATGATATCCCAGAAGTTGCGGTTGTAGATCCGGATATGATGAGCAGCATGCCGAAGGGACTCACGGCAGCCACGGGTATGGATGCACTGACCCACGCCATTGAGGGATACATCACAAAGGGCGCATGGGAAATGACAGACATGTTCCATATCAAGGCGATCGAGCTGATCGCCAAGCATCTGCGCGGCGCAGTGGAGAATACACCAGAAGGCCGTGAGGGAATGGCACTGGCACAGTATATTGCAGGTCAGGGCTTCTCTAACGTCGGTCTGGGTATCGTACATAGCATGGCGCATAGCCTGGGTGCTGTATATGATACGCCCCACGGTGTCGCAAATGCGATTTTACTGCCGACCATCATGGAGTATAATGCGCCCTGCACAGGGGAAAAATACCGCGATATTGCAAAGGCAATGGGGGTAGAAGGCGTAGATGCAATGAGCCTTGAAGATGCGCGTGCAGCTGCTTGTGCAGCGGTAAAGCAGCTCAGCATGGATGTAGGCATTCCGGCTGACCTGAAGCAGATCGTAAAGGAAGAGGATCTCCAGTTCCTCGCTGAGAGTGCATTTGCAGATGCCTGCCGTCCGGGAAATCCGCGTGATACCAGTGTAGAAGAGATCATTGATCTTTACAAAAAGCTGCTGTAATGCAGAACCGAAAGTGCTTGTGTGACAGCGGAAGGCAGTGCTCCCAGTAAAACAATGCCAGATCCCCTGGCTCCCTGTTTGTACAAGAAGCGTAAATGTAAAACCTGACAGGTCACAAGTCCGGCGTGGCTCCCAGTGGGGGCACGCCGGACTTGTTTTGTCCTGTAATTCAGCCGGAATGTTTCAGATCCTATAACAGATGGAATGGGGATCCCTGCACCAAATGCGATGCACGGTAGAAAAGGCTGGAATTTGGACTGTTCGGATAGCTCCTTGTATTTTGGTATTCCAGTGCATCATGATACACATCGTTTGTCAAAAAGAGACGCATTTCATCACCCATCTGGTGATCCCGCAATTCGATCCGTGTTATTGCTGAAACGCTCCACTGCTAAAATGTTATGTCCTTTCAGCTCTCTGGCTGAGCGATCTCTCATAGGCGGCTCCTTTCAACGCTCCTGATCTCTCTGACGTTTTTTCTGCCATGCCTCCAGCAGCTTGATGATGGTTTCCTGCATCCGCTGGGGCGTGTAACTCTTGGGAAAATACTTCCGCAGGGTATCCGAGGACAGCGTGACCTTATCCAGTTCACTTTTCTTTTCCTCACCCATGATGGCTCGCATCACATCAATGGACAGATGCCCCTCCTGACTGAATTTCTTGAGCCGCTGTGCTTGAGATAGAGAAGGGGTAGACTGTTCGCTCTCCATCGCATCCAAAAGCTGAATCTGTTCCTCTGGCTTGAGGAAGGACAGCTCATAGGCTGGATTGAAGGCAATCTTCCTCTCATCCACCATATCCAGCAGTTCGGGAATCAGCTCTGTCAGGCGGATATACCGAGAAATTTGATTGCGGCTTTGACCAACTTGTTCTGCAAGAAGTTCTCTGGATTCTTTACCCTCAAAATTCCGCCCAACTTGGGCGGAATTTCTTGAAGGTCTGCCAGCCTGCCTTTTCATGGCATCCAGTTTCATCTTGTAGGCAAAGGCTCGTTCGCTGGGGAGAAGGCTCTCACGCTGTAAGTTACTGTCAACCATAATGATGGTGGCGGCGTCATCGTCCAGATCACGGACAATAACAGGCATGGTTTCCATGTCAGCCAGTTCACTGGCTCTGTGCCGTCTGTGTCCTGCTACCATCTCATAGCCGCCATTGGGGTCAGGTCTTGCAATCGCAGGAACCAGCACACCATATTGCTTGATGCTTTCGGCGGTGTCCATCATTGCTTCGTCATCCTTGACTTTGAAAGGGTGGTTTTTGAAGGGGTGCAGCTCCGAAAGAGGGATTTCCTGCACTCGCTCTCTCTGGTCATCCGCACGGCTTTCCTCAGTGGAAAACAAATCATCTACCGATGCCAGCTCTATTTTTTTCACGCTGCTTTTCAAGTTTCAACACCTCCTTTGTCAGAGATTGATATGCTTCTGCCACCTTGCCATTAGGGTCATGGGCAAAGATACTTTTGCCTTCGGCACTGATTTCCTTTGCCCGAACAGAATGGGGGATCTCCGCACCAAACACTTTGATTTTGCTGCCATAGGTATCTCTGAGTAATGTGCTGATGTCTTTGGCAAAGTTGGTACGGTTGTCTACCATTGTCAGCAGGATACCATCAATCTGGAGCTTTGGATTGATCTGCCGCTTTACTTTACTGACAGTGGTAAGCAGCTGCTCCAGACCTTTGGCGGGCAGATATTCTGCCTGTACAGGGATTAAAACCCTGTTTGCAGCAGCCAGAGCGTTGACGGTGAGCATACCCAAGGACGGCTGGCAGTCGATCAGGATATGGGAGTATTGTTCCTTCAGCGTGTCCAGATACTGCCGCAAGATGGTTTCACGGCTCATGGCGTTTACCAAGGATACCTCCATGCCGGAAAGCTCAATGTTGGCTGGCAGCAAATCCACACCTTCCGGGTGATGCAAGATGCCTTCTCCGGGAATGATAGGCTGATCGGTGAGGATTTTCGCCATTGCATCGGATAAGGTGAAGGACAGCTTATCCGGCTGTGGATTGCCTAAGCTGATGGACAGGCTCCCTTGTGGGTCGCTGTCAATCAGCAGGACTTTCTTTCCTGCCTGTGCCAAACCAATCCCCAAGTTGGCACAAGTCGTTGTCTTGCCAACGCCGCCTTTCTGGTTGGCGATGGCAATAATTTGCGTGTTCATAACAATCACCTCTGTTCTGAAATAGAAAAAGGGAGAATGTGACATAAATCAACATTCTCCCAGAGAAACAATATGTGATTGTGAGTTTTTACGCTGTTTCAGAGATTTTTTGTTGAGAGCCATCTCGTCGCAAACCCGCATGAATACTGGATTTATGCTTGTTTGTTTTTCCCTTTCCCGAACAAACTCTGTTCAATGAATGGTATGCAAAAGATACTAGTAAAAAGATTAAATCAGTCTTTCAAGCAAAAGGGAAAACAGGAAAACATGTTACAAGCAATCCACCTTATGGCTATCTGAAAGACAAAGATGATCCACAGCAATGGATTATTGATGAAGAAGCTGCGAAAGTAATTAGACGCATTTTTCAAATGACAATAGAGGGCAGAGGTCCTTTTCAAATCTGCCAAGCATTGAAAGAGGATAAGGTGGATATGCCTGCTGTTCATCAGCAAAAGTTGGGGATTGGATTATATAGGACACGCAAAATCCCAGATCCATATAATTGGACCAGTTCAACAGTTGCGAGTATTCTGGAACGTAAAGAATATCTAGGGCATACAGTGAATTTTAAAACTAAAAAGCACTTTAAAGATTCTCATAGTCGATATGTTGATGATGATTTATGGGTTGTTTTTGAAAATACGCAAGAGCCTATCATAGATCAAGAAACTTTCGATATTGTTCAGAAAATTAGAACTAACGTGAAACGTTGGCCGAATGGTTGGGGGCCAGTTCATCCATTAACAGGATTGGTCTATTGTCCAGATTGTGGTGGTAAATTGTATTGCCACAGAACCGATAATGGGGTAAATAGAGAAGTCTTTTGTTGTGGTAACTATCCCTTAAAGAAATGTGAAACAGGGCATAGAATCAATGCTGATGACCTTGTAGAGCTTGTTTTAAAAAGTTTAAAGGCTATCAGAGATTATATCCAAGTGGATGCAGATAAATTCATAAATACAGTTCAAGAAGCTGTAGATTCTCAGCAATCGGTGGATGAAAAGGCAAGCATCAGACGATTAGAAGAATGTCAAACTCGAAATGATGAGTTAGAGAAGTTACTCTGTAAAATCTATGAGGATAATATTCTCGGAAAACTTCCAGACAAACGATATGAATATCTTAGCAATCAGTATGAATCAGAATTAGCTGAGATTGGAAAGGAAATAGATAAGTTACAAGAAACAATTGCAAGTTATAAGGTGGAAACAAAAAATGCTCGTAAATTTATGAGTCTGATTGCAAAGTATAAAGACTTTGATGTCTTAACAAATGCGATGGCAAATGAATTGATTGATAAAATCCTAGTATTCAATCGAGATCGAAAGGGTAGTATTCAATCAACTCAAAGGGTTGATATTTATTTCAACTTTATTGGAAAATTTCAAGTACCAACAGAACCTATTGATCCAGAGGTACAGAAAGCTTTGGAAGAAGAAAGAGCGAAAATAGAAGCAAAAAGAGACAAACTTCATCAGAATTACTTGCGACGAAAAGCAAATGGTAAACAGGCTGAATATGAAGCACGATATGAGCCAAAACGTAAGAAGCGTATGGCAGAAAAAAGGGCACAACTTCCCCAATATGGACTCGTAAAAACAGAGTATGAGGAATATCGCAAGGAAATACGAACTGAGCAAGATATACCAGATGCATTACTTGTAAAATAAGTGATAGATAGGGGGCAGAACAATGATTGTAGTGAAATTAAAAATAGTGTTCATACCGATTGTTCTTATACTATCTTTTATAAAATGGTTTGGAGTTTTTATAACAACTATGTCCAGTATTGTTTTTTATCTATTAGCGGGAATTATTTTCGTAACAGGTATTTTAGGTTATGGATTTGGATTGGAAACAGGAAGGGAGTGCTTAAGAATTTTGTTGTGTGGTTTTATCGTATTTATGTTACCAGTAATAGTAACAGGAGTTATTAGTGGTATTGCTTGTATTCAAACTATATTGATAGATTTTATCTGGTCATGAACTGGATATTTCTAAAAAAATTAATAGTAACTATTTAATCTAAAACGATGTTTTATCCGTAATAAGTGATAGACATCGTTTTTTTCGTCAAAAAGGACAGAAGATGCAAGTGAACATGTGAAAAAGCATGGTCTGAATCATATAATAAGCATGTCATAGGAAATGGATAAAATCATGAATTTTCACATGCTATTTTATATCTAAATTCATTTATATACTTAATTATTGTGACCGATAGTCCGTTGACTTATAAGAAACATTTTCTGATAATTAACATGGAGGTTAGATGCTATGATTACAGAAAAAGTGGGATTAAGAATTAAGCAACTTCGTTCACAACAAGGTATTAGTCAAGAGAAGCTAGCACTTAAAGCGGAAATTGATAGGACATATCTTGCAGGTGTGGAGCAAGGAAGAAGAAATCCTTCAATTAAAAGTCTTGAAAAAATCATAAATGCTTTAGAAATATCATTTTCAGATTTTTTTAAAGGAATATAATTGTTGACTATGAGTAACATTTTTTGTATGATGGAGGTACACAATGAATAGAGATGAACGTTTATTGAATTTGATTTTAAAATACAGAGAGGAATTAAAAGAAAAGATTGAATTAAGAGAAGAAGAGATGCAGAGCGACAATAATGAACATTATATTTTGTACAATGCATTAGGTTTTACAAATGAAGAAGGTTATCAAGTTGATTATCAACAAAATGTGGGACGATTTTTATATAAGTATTCAGGTTCTTTAATTGAAGAATTAGCTATTAATTGCTTTAAATTGGCATATCCTAATGCTGAGGAGAAAGTAAAATTAAGGAATACTATTGATCAGAGTCCTAAAACTGTGGAAATTGATTGTTTGATAGGAAATAACGCATATGAAATTAAATGGAAGGATGCAACTACAGATGGTGACCATATAAAAAAAGAACATAAGAGAGTCAAAATAATTAAAGATGCAGGCTACAAGCCCATCAGAATTATGTTTTTTGAACCCAATAGAAGTCAAGCAATGCGAATTCAAGCTAGATTAAAAGATTTATATGAAGAAATCGGTGGAGAATATTATTCTGGTCAGGATGCATGGGATTACTTGGAATCCAAAACAGGAATTAATTTAAAAAATATTTTAGAAAGAGCAGCAAAATAATGTTAAATATAAATGACATAATACTAGGCGATTGTTTGGAAGAATTAAAACATTTAGAAGAAGAATCTGTCGATATGGTTTATTTGGATCCGCCTTTTTTTACACAATATACACAAGTGTTATCAGATAAGGAAGGTAACACATATGAGTTTGAGGATTCTTGGAAATGTATCGATGAATATCTTGAATATATATCCGAAAGGTTAATTGAATGTAGACGAGTACTAAAAAAAACAGGAAGTATATTCGTACATTGTGATAGAAATGCATCACACTACTTAAAAGTAGAAATGGATAAAGTGTTTGGGATGAATAATTTTCAAAGTGAAATTGTTTGGAGTTATAAAAGATGGTCAAATTCAAAAAAAGGATTGTTGAATAATCATCAAATTATCTTATTTTATAGTAAGACAAAAGATTTTCAGTTTAACACTTTGTATACTGATTATTCTGAAACAACAAATGTAGACCAAATTATGCAAGATAGGATAAGAGATAAAGACGGAAAAGCAAAATACAAGTTGGACGAAAATGGCAATACTATAATGGGACAAGCTAAAAAGGGAGTTCCACTATCAGATGTTTGGGAAATACCATATCTTAATCCTAAAGCCAAGGAGCGTGTTGGATATCCTACACAAAAACCAATAATTCTTCTTGAACAGATTATAAAGTTATCTACAAAAAAAGGAGATATTGTTTTAGATCCTTTTGCAGGTTCCGGTACAACATTGGTTGCCGCAAAAATATTAGATAGAAATTATATAGGAATAGACAGATCAAAAGATGCGGTTGAGTTGGCAAAAAAGAGGATAACAGAACAGATAAAAACCGAATCTGGTTTGTTGAAAAAGGGAAAAAAAGCTTATCAAAATCTTGATGAAAAAAGCCTTTCAATTATTAAAAGTATCAATGCGATACCAGTTCAACGTAATTCTGGTATAGATGGATTTTTAAAAGAGTATATTGAAGACGGAATGATTGCGATTAGAGTTCAACGAGATGAAGAAACTTTAAATGAAACTATTCAGAAGATTGAAAAAGCATGTAGAAGAAAACCATGTCCTTATAGGGTTGTAATAAGAACACATTCTGATTTTATAGATACGGTTAATTCTAGTAATTTAGATTCAAAATTAATAATAATAGACCAGTATGATTTACAGATAATGAATAAAATAAGTGAAAGTAAGAACTAAATATAAATTTCATAATGATTAAGTTAAAAGCTCTCAACCGTGAAAATGTTGGGAGCTTTTGTTTTGCTCATTTGCAAAATTTTGATTTATGCATAAATGGAAAAAAACAGCTGAAGCCGTTGTGATTGATTGAAGGATAAAATCAATTACTTCGGCTTCGGATGTCAAGGAGTGCAGAGGACAGAATGTCCTTTGATGGGGTTAAGGGGCAAAGCCCATTATCGGGTTAAGGGTGAAACGCCTTGCCCAGTTAAGAGGCGTTTCGCCACTTAGTACTGGGTACTATTCGTAACGGTAATCCCGAAATAATGCCCTCGCTTCGCTCAGATTCCCTTCGGGAAAATTTCAAAGAAAGGAAAAAGATAGCCTATGAGAGGAACAAGACACAACGGAAGATCTGGAAAATATGGAGTTTACGATCCTAAGCATAATGACAGAAGATTTAATGTTGAGAACAGTGATCATATTCGTCAAAAGGAAGTTTGGAAAAATATTTATTGGGATTATAGCCAAGGATATACGCAAGATCCACAATTAGAAAGAAACGTAGAATGTCACTCTTTTAATGAAATTGAATTGGATTTTTATAAAAAATATTTTGGTGGTTATGTAAAAGCACAAAACGAAAGACATATAAAAGCAAGGCATCCAGACAGATGTAAGACGGTTGAAGATGTGCTAAAAAATAAAAAGACCTGTCCAGAAGAAACAATTTTTCAGTTGGGCACAATGGATAATCATGCATCATCGGATTTGCTTGTTAAGGTTTTTGAAGAATTTAAAGATGAGTTTGCATTGAGATTTGGTAGTCATATTCAAATTTTGGATTGGGCCTTGCATATGGATGAAGGTACTCCTCATATTCATGAAAGACATGTATTTTTTGCAGAGAACAGATATGGAGAGCTTGAACCAAAACAAGAAGAAGCATTAAAGCAATTAGGTTTTGAATTGCCAGAACCAAACCAGAAACGATCTAGAAATAATAATCGAAAAATGGTTTTTGATTCTGCTTGTAGAGTTATGTTTCTTGATATTTGCAAAAAACATGGATTGCAATTAGAAGAAGAACCCACGTATGGCGGGAGAGCATATTTAGAAAAACAAGATTATATCCGAATGAATCAAAAATTGGAGATTCAAGACAACAAAGAAATAATGGAGGTCCAAGAATATGGAATTAAAAAAAGAAGTGAGATAATGACCAAGCAAGATGAAGAGATTGAAGAAAAAAAGGATCAAATTGAAAGACAAGGAGCAATCATTGAATTTCAAAATAACAAAATCTTAAATGCATCCAAGGAATTAGAGGAATTAACTCTTGAAATTGATGATGTAGAAGCAATGCTACAAGATGTTACAGATATCGCATATGAAACAGCAGTAGAAGAAGTTACGAAAGAGGTGATGATAAAAACCAGACAAGATGATATTCGACTAATTGAAGGAACTAAGAATTGGATTGATCAGCCAGAACGCAAAGCATCAAGGAAGGAAAAGAGTTATGCGAAAGATCGTTTGGATGGTGTCATTAAAAAAATTAAAAATGCAATGTCATCTATTCAAGTAATCACAGATTCTTTGATGCAACCAAAAACAAAAGCTAGAGTGGTTGAAGAGATTAAGGATAAGACAAGACCTTCGATTTTAAATCGTTTGACACAAAAGAAAAATGCATTGGCTGAAAGAGAACGAAGTAAAAAGAAAGATTTGAAAAAATCATGGAATAGAGATGACAGATAATGAGCATTCCGTTGTATTCACTATTGAATCAATGAGAATGCTTTTTTATTTTCTCAGAAAGGAGCAAGTATGAAATTATTTGAAGCAGTAAAAGAAGCTATCACGACAAGAAGTGCAGCTGAATTTTATGGAATTAAGGTTGGAAGAAATGGGATGGCTCTCTGCCCGTTTCATCCAGACAAAAATCCAAGCATGAAACTTGATAAAAGATATCATTGCTTTGCCTGTCAAGCAGATGGAGATGTGATCGACTTTGTAGCTAAGTATTTTCATCTTTCTGCAAAGGAATCAGCAGAGAAGCTGGCAAAAGATTTTTCAATACCTTATGAAAAATATCAAGGGCATTATAAGGCGAGAGATCGTCCTAAAACCAAGGAGCGGAAACAGACATTAGATCAATTCTTTCACGAACAACAGACTCGTTTTTTTAGAGCCTATAGTGAATATTTTCATCTTTTAGACAAGTGGAAAGTAGAGTATGCACCAAGAATTGAAGATGATGATTGGCATCCATTGTTTGTTGAAGCAATGGAGAAATACTCGCTGATTCAATACAAGATGGATATTCTTCTTAGTGGTTCTTTGGAAGATCGTGCAAGGTTGATCTTGGATTGCCAAGAGGAGGTGAATCATATTGAGCAACGAATTAAGGAAGAATCTTCCAGAGGATTTAGTTGCTTGTCTGGAAGCTCTCCAGAAAAGTGAAGAAGTAGCCAAGGAAGATAAGGATGAGAAAAAAGTCCCAACAATGGAATTGCCGATCTGGTTCGATGGCAAGAATATCAATGAAATTCTATTGTATCAGACGATCTTGCAACACCATGAAATCAAATGCATCAATGGAAAATTATATGATATAGATCGAGAAATTCCAGATGATGAAATGGAAAAGGAAATCTTAGATATCATTAAACTTTATTGGACTAGAAATATTTCATCCAAAATAACAGCGATTTTAAATGGATTCAAGATATATACAAGATCAGCTCCATTTCCTATGAAAGAGGACAGGATTCATTTCATGAATGGAACGTATTTTGTAAATAAAGGGTTTACAAACCAGAAAGAATGGATCAGAAATCGTTTGACCGTCAATTACAACGAGGATGCACTGAAGCCTGAGAAATGGTTGGCATTTTTGGATGGTCTACTAGAGAAAGATGATATTGCTTGTTTGCAAGAATTTATGGGATATTGTTTCATCCCCAGCAATAGAGGGCAAAAGATGTTGCTGATCATTGGGAAAGGTGGCGAAGGTAAAAGTCGAATTGGAAGAGTCTTAAAAAGAATATTTGGTTACAACATGAACTCTGGAAGTCTTCAGAAATTAGAAAATGATAGGTTTGCTAGAGCCGATCAAGAAGGCAAGCTGTTGTATTTGGATGATGATATGAAAACAGAAGCATTACCATCAACAAATATGATTAAGACCATTGTTACTGCTGAAGAAGAAATGGATCTGGAAAGGAAAGGGAAACAAAGTTACCAAGGAAAGCTTGTTTGTAGGATATTGGCATTTGGGAATGGAACATTAAAGTCACTCTTTGACAGGAGCAAAGGATTCTATAGAAGGCAAATTATTCATGAAACAAAGGACATTCCCCCAGATAGAGTTAATGATCCTTTTTTAGCTGACAAGATGATTGAAGAAGTGGAAGGTATCGTTTTATGGTGCATTGAAGGATTGGAAAGATTACTTCAAAACAATTATCAGTTTACTATTAGTGATAAATCTCATTTATTGATGGATGAGATGCAAAAGGATGATGACAATATCATATCGTTTCTGGAATCGACAGGATATATCAGACTTGAAAAAGGCACTCATGCCACTTCAAAGAGTTTATATGTTGCCTACTGCAAATGGTGTAACGACAACTTAGATACTCCAGTAAGCGAGAGATCATTTTCAAAACGCTTCAAAGACCGATCTGCTGATTATGGAATGACCTATGACAAGAATATTCCAGTTGGCAATGGTAAATTTTGTCGAGGATTTCGAGGAGTCCATGTCAAAGTGAGGACAGATGATTTCAATTATCAATCCTATAAAAAGTAGCAACAGGCACTAAGAGTGCCCAGATTTTATTCTCTGGAAATATATGTGTTTTATATGTATATATTTTTTCCTTATTAAATTAAAGAATAAAGTGCCTTAGTGCCTAAAGTATGATAAATAAAGGAAAATTTGATGTTTCTAAATGCCTACGGAGTGCCAGAAAACTGCCGATAAATCGGATCTAAGTGCCTTCTCCTTGTCGGGCATACCTTAAAAAGGCAAGATGATGTTGCTGTTGTCATCGTCATTATGCCAGACAGGGAAGAATGGTAGGCATTAAGAAACAATCAGCATCAAAAATTTTGAAGGAGGTTCGCCTATGTGTGAAATTAAAAATAAATCGCAATCAACTATGAACATTCAGCTTGGAAAGAACACTTATATTGTTGGCATCAATTTCAAACAGGATGCCAAGGAAACATTGGATGAAAAGTTGAATCGGTTGATAAAAAGAGATGTGATGGAGAGTTTATATGAAGAAAACTAAAAAAATTTAAAGAAATGTTTAGGATGTACTTGACAAGTGGCTACTGGGTGAGCCAGTAAAACGTAACAAGTAAAACAAGCCCTTTAGGGCTTAGTAGGTAAATGATGTTGCAATTGGCGATACTGATTCGATGGGTCTTTAGACTCCAGAGCCGGTAATAGACCCTTATAGGGTCAAAGCAAGCCACCGGCTAAGCCGGTGGTCTTGACTTTCCAACTGTCAAAGATGGGAATATAATTCATATGTAACACATTTTCAACTTTATGATGCAACAAAAAGTAGAATAAAGTCATTGAAGATACTTGTGCCAATGTTCAAGTCTCTTACAAAAAAATGGGATGTCAATAAATCTCCACTATATCGTTATATATAGACAAAAGAAGTCGATAAAACATTTGGTCCAAAACTTCAAAAAGCTCTTCTTCAATCCATTAAGAGTGATGAAGAAATCACATATTTAAAAGAAAATCAAGAACTACAAGATTTAATAAAACAGATAGATATTGAATAGTTAGTAGAATAGTAATATATTTAGAAAAGGAATTTTTCTAGTTGTTTTACTATGTTGGGATATGTATTTGACTCTAAGTCAATAGTGGGGGTGGGATTTTCTTTTTATTAAGAGTGAACGTGTCTTTGGAAGATTATAATGTGGTTGTGGAATATGTCAAATTATTAAAAGGGGAGTAGAGAAATGAATGACATGAAAACTTTTATAAAAATAGTAAAGGAAGAGAACCGAAAAAGAAAAGCAAAACCAAAAACGAAAGCGGAAGAATTAAAATGTAGAATGTTACAAAGAACAACAAATGACGAATACTTAAAATTGCAGCAGGAAGTAAAAAAATTTTTTGAATCAGACGCATCAGAAGAAGAAAAGGAGATGCTTTCAGGATATACAGAGTCTTTAAATATGATTTGTTCAGCTATAAAAGAGAATAGATTGTTAGAAAATGCAGTATATGAGGAAATTATAAAATAAGTTATTTTATCCGACAATTTTTCATAAATCAGAGGAGGAATGATAAAATGTTTATAAATGAAAGCAGTTGTATAGATACCACCCATTCGTAAGAGTGAGTGGTATCTTTATAAAACAACTCCCAACTTTTTGGAGGGAACTTATATTATATCATCTTACATAAAAAACAGTTTTAAATCATCTTCTACCGTACCTATTCCTGCAATACCGAAGTTTTCAATCAAAACATTAGCTACGTTTGGGCTTAAGAAAGCAGGAAGTGTAGGACCAAGGTGAATATTTTTGACGCCAAGATACAAAAGCGAAAGTAAAACGATAACTGCTTTTTGCTCGTACCATGCGATGTTATAAATAATTGGAAGATCATTGATATCGTCAAGACCAAAGACTTCTTTGAGTTTCAATGCAATTACGGCTAGAGAATAGGAATCATTGCATTGACCGGCATCTAATACACGGGGGATGCCATTGATATCACCTAAAGGTAATTTATTATATTTATATTTTGCACAGCCTGCAGTTAGAATTACAGTATCTTTTGGAAGGGCTTTGGCAAATTCTGTATAATAATCACGGCTCTTTGCACGTCCATCACAGCCTGCCATAACTACAAATTTTTTGATTGCGCCAGTTTTTACTGCATCTACGATTTGATCTGCCAAAGCAAGTACTTGTTCATGGGCGAATCCACCAATAATTTCCCCGGTTTCAAGTTCTTTTGGAGAAGTAGATTTTTTAGCATGTGCGATAATTGCAGAAAAATCTTTTGGTTCACCTATTTTTCCTGAAATATGGGTACAACCCGGATATCCAGCTGCACCAGTTGTATATAATCTCTCTTTGTAACTTTCCTTTGGTGGTACGATGCAGTTAGTTGTCATTAATATTGGTCCGTTAAAGGATTCAAACTCTTCTTTTTGCTTCCACCATGCATTTCCGTAATTCCCAACAAAATTTGGATATTTTTTGAATGCAGGATAATAGTGGGCAGGAAGCATTTCAGAATGTGTGTATACATCTATTCCAGTACCTTGTGTTTGCTCAAGTAGGAGTTCTAAATCGTGCAAATCGTGACCGGATACTAAAATACCAGGGTTCTTTCTCACACCAATATTCACTTTTGTCATTTCTGGATTTCCATAGTTTTCTGTATTTGCTTTATCCAACATTTCCATACCAGCTACTCCGTATTTTCCAGTTTCCATTGTAAGTGCAATTAAATCATCTATGCTAAGAGTATCATCAGTTGTAGCTGCCAATGCCCGTTGAAGAAATGCATCAACATCATCATTATTATGAAGAAGAGCATTTGCATGTTTAGAATAAGCAGAAAGTCCTTTTAGTCCATAAGTAATAAGTTCTCGCAACGAACGAATATCCTCGTTTTCAGTAGAAAGTACTCCGACTGTCTTAGCCTTTTTTTCCCAGTCGCCAGTTCCATCCCATATCGCTGCATCTGGTAGAGAAGAAATGTTTTTTATTTGAAGAAGCAAAGAATCTTTTGCTTTTAAAGTAGTGCGAATTCTTTCTTCAATGCTTTCTTTATCGAAATTTGCATTGGTAATTGTGATAAATAGGTTCAAGGTAATTAAATGATTGATATCAGCAGATACTTCCTTTCCTTCTTGGCGAAGAAGAGTTGTAATAGCTGAAATTCCTTTTGTGACATATACAAGCAGATCCTGCATAGCTGCTACATCTGGTTTTTTCCCACAGACGCCAGATATAGTACAACCTTTACATCCTGCAGTTTCTTGACATTGATAGCAAAACATTTTTTGTTCCATAATCTTTACCTCCTAAAATTTAAATATATAAAACGTTTTGAAATTTTCTTTTATTCTAAAAGTCTTCCATCCATAGAAATGGTAACTACTTGCCATGGAATAAATTTTCCACTTATTTGCAATGCTTTTTTTGTTGCGAATTCTAACCCACCACAACAAGGAACTTCCATTCGTACAATAGTTACACTTTGAATAGCATTATTTTGAATGATTTGTGTTAATTTCTCACTGTAATCTACTTGATCAAGTTTAGGGCAACCGATAAGTGTAATTTTGCCACGCATAAAATCATCATGCATTTTAGCGTAGGCATATGCACTGCAATCAGCTGCAATGAGCAGTTTAGCGTCATCAAAATATGGAGCATTGACAGGAACTAGTTTTATTTGACAAGGCCACTGACCAAGTTGTGAATCTGTAGAAATAGGAGTCGATTTTTCCTTTTTCTGCATATGTTCTAGTACAGCTTTTTCATCATAGGCTATCGCTTCTCGTTCTACAAATGAGATGGCTTTAGTTGGACAGGTTGGAAGACAATCTCCTAAACCATCACAATAGTCATCACGTAGTAGTTTGGCCTTACCATTTATCATGCCAATTGCCCCTTCGTGACAGGCAGAAGCACATATTCCACAGCCATTACATTTTTCTTCGTCTATTTGAATAATTCTTCGAATCATTTTCATATCATCCTTTCTATTGTGTTTCTAAAATAAATATATTATAATTAAAAATGAAAGTCTATTGTTATAACAACAAAAGGAGAAAAAATGAATTTATCAAATACACAGTTGTTTTATGGAATAAAAGAAGATGAAATCACATCACTTTTAAGTTGTTTAAATGCTGAGAAACGTAGTTATAAAAAGGGAGATATCATTCTTTCAGAAGGAAGTATTACGGAAAATTTAGGAATTGTACTGTCGGGGATGGCGATGATATCTTTTTGTGATATTTGGGGAAATAATAGTATATTGGGAAATGTTGCTCCTGGATCGATATTTGCTGAAGTATATGCTTGTATTCCGGGGCAACCAATGTTAGTTACGGTGACAGCTGCAGAAGATACTTCTATATTATTTATAAATGTGGGACATATTTTGACAACCTGCACCCATGCTTGTCCTTTTCATACTAGACTAGCTAGAAATTTATTGAATGTTTGCGCCCATAAAAATCTTCAACTTTCTCAAAGAATGCAACATACCAGTTCTAAATCTGTGAGAGGGAGATTGATGTCATATTTTTCAGAATGTGCAAAACATGAGGGGAGTAATTTATTTTTCATTCCGTATAATCGTCAACAGTTGGCAGATTATTTAAATGTGGATCGTAGCGCTATGTGCAATGAACTTTCTAAAATGCAAAAAGACGGTATAATTAAGTATGAGAGAAATCGTATTCTATTGAAAGAGTGATAAAATCTCATAAAAAACAGAATGTAAACTGTTGGTTGACACATTTCAAGGTGTAAATGCTTGTTTGCAACCGTTAAATTTGCTATGTTTAAGATGCTTAAGAGAGTGAAGAAGTGTATGAAGGAGGGAGAAGCATGATTTTAGCAGATAAAATTGCAGATTTACGAAAGAAGAATGGTTGGTCACAAGAAGAACTTTCAAATCAGTTAGGAGTTTCAAGGCAAGCTGTTTCAAAATGGGAAAGTGCATCGACGATTCCAGATTTGGATAAGATCATTAAGATGAGCAATATTTTTGGTGTGAGTACAGATTATCTTTTAAAGGACTCTTTTGGAGATGAAAAAGAGGAGGAAGTTATAATAGAAAACAGTTTAGAAGATAGTATAGAAGAAAATATACAGACAGTGTCTATAGAAACTGCGAATGAATATTTGAATCTTTTGAAAAATGTTACTTCTAAAATTGCATTGGGTGTGTCCATTTGTATTTTATCACCAGTGCTTTTGATTGGGCTTGCAGGATTATCAGATGAGGCGGGCGGATATGCCATTTCCGAAACATTTGCAGTGGGAGTTGGTGTAACAGTACTGTTAGTAATGGTTTCAGTGGCAGTTGCTATTTTTCTGACGTATGGAAGAAAGTTGGGAATGTATGAGTACCTTGAACGTGAACCTATAGAACTTGCTTATGGTGTAAGGGGAATGGTGGAAAAAGAAAAATACAAATATGAGGGCACACATAGTCGAAAACTTGCGATTGGTATTGTTCTTTGTATTCTCAGTGCAGTTCCTATTATGGTGTTAGGAATATCGAGTAAAAGAGAAATGTTAGTAATAATTGGTGTTGACCTTTGCTTAATTTTAGTTGCAGTAGGAGTATTCTTAATCGTTTCTACAGGAATAATCTATGGTGGTTTTCAGAAACTTTTAGAAGAGGGCGATTATACAAGAAGAAAGAAACAAGAAAACAAGAAAAATGATGTATTGGCTACAATTTACTGGTGTACCGTGACTGCAATCTACTTAGGATGGAGTTTTATTACTAGAGCTTGGGAAAAAACATGGATTATTTGGCCAGTTGCAGCAGTATTTTATGGTGCAGTTATTGGAATCAGTTCAGTGTTTCGAAAATGATTTTTAAATAGAGTTAAATAAGGTTAAAAGAATAACATCCAAAGAGCATATACAGCCCTTTGGATGTTGCTGTATAATCGGAAATATACATATTTTTTATAAAATGATAAAAAACTGTCACAAAATGTTAATGTAAGCGTTTTATTAGTAAAAGACGTATAAATAAAAAATAAAAGGGGGGAAAGTGTATGGATCAAAGAGAATGGAAGCGAATTTACAAGTTATATTACAAACCAATGTTTTTATATGCACTTTCTCTTACGACCAATGTGCAAGATGCGGAGGATCTTCTTCAGGAGACTTTTGTTAAATTTTTTCTTTCATATGAAAACACAGGAAGTTTAAAAGCTTGGTTAATTAAAGTATTAAGAAATGAATTGATTAGTATGTTGAGAAAACGGAAGAAGGAATCTCTATTAGGAGATGAACAACCATTTTTAGAGAAAAAAAGTGAAGATGATGAAATTTTGGAACAGATTATTCAAGAGGAAGAACGAAGAAATCTATTTTTGGCAATACAAAAACTACCTATAAAACAAAAAGTCATATTGATGGAGAGCGTTTATTTTCACTTGTCTGATGAAGAGATTGCGCAGGAACATTGCCTGACAAAAGAAAATGTACGTCAGATTCGATTCAGAGCAAAGAAACAGTTACTTCAAATAATAAAGGAGGAATTATGATGATCGAAAAAAATAAAAATAATTTAACAGAAAAATTACTTGATCAAGAATTAGAAATGCTTGTAGAATCTGTTCCAGAACAAGAGATGGATTTTGAAAAAAAGATAGAGAAATGCATTAATAAAAAAATCAGAAGGATTACAGCCAAAACGGTGGCGGCTATAGTTGGTGTCTTAGTGATTCTATTTTTGTTAATTAGTCCGTGTATGAATACTTTTTATTTGAATCCTCAAAAATTGCAAAAAGATCAAACTTTTCTTTCCGTTATGCGAGACTATTATGATATTACTAGACCTTATATTGAAATCAATAATATTCAAGTGGAGAAAAAAGGTTTTGGAAGATATAGATTGGGAATTTCTGCCACAGATAATTTTAAAAAACGTGAAATTGGAGTTGAAAATGTGTGGGTGGATTTGGAACAGGGAAAATATAAAAATTGGCAAGATCCAGAAAGGCTTTTGATTACTAGATTAGGTGAGTTTGAGAATGTTAAAACAAAAGAAGAGATAGAACAATTGATTCAAGAGATAGAAAAATTACCAAAATCAGCAGAGATTAGTCTTGCTATCTCAGAAAATAGGGAAAGAGATGTGGAAGAATTGAGGAAAGAAAAGGTTAGATTAGATTGGATTGAAGTATATCATCCGAATAAGAAAGGATTTCAAGGTGGGTTAAATCTTTGGAGAACAGCAATGTTTGAAGCATCTGATGATCGAGAAAAGATGGATGAGGAGAAACTTTTGAAAGTTTATGTGAAAAATCTAAAGAATCTTGTGAATCATCCAGATATATGGAATTCACTTGAACTTCCATATCGTTCTACAGTTTGGGCAGATGGAACTGAGGAAATAAAAGCGTGTTATGAAGATGCTAAAACACTTAAAAAGTTGCAAACAAAAGCATACTATATTTCAGGGCAGAAAGATGACATTTTAGAATATATAAAAAAGACAACGATCAAAACAGTATCGGTATATAGTGTGAAATCGAATGTTTGGGAATAAAGATATACACAGAACTAGGAATGAATTGAAAAATGTGGGATTATATGATACGATGCAGTTAGGTTTTACTAACTACATCGTATTTTTTATATTCGATAATATAGGGAGTTAAATTTAGAAAATAGGAGGAAAAGTAAATGAAACAAAATTTATCCACACAACTTATGGGAAAATTTTTCTTTCAGATAGGGAAGGAGAAGCTGACACGTCCATGTAGACTAGAAATTTTGTCAGAATATAAACGTATTTTGGCTAATGCAAAAGATATCGGGAAAAAGAATACTTTATTAAGTGTTTATGTATTAGCAGTATGGTTTATTGCTATGAATCGGGTGGATAAGCTTTCGCCAGAGGAAAATATTGCCATTTTAATTGAAGGATTGCGTAATAGTCGAATATTTTGCATCATTATGGGAGATGCAGACCACTATCTTTCTCCTAAGAGAATTGAAAAACAAAAAAAGTGGGCAGAGAGCACCAAAGAACGTCACTATGAAAATGATTGGGTAGTAGAATTACTTCCTGGAAATGATGAATATGATTTGGGGTATGATTATTTAGAATGTGGGATTTGTAAACTTTGCCAAGATGAAGGTTGCCCACAATTTGCAAAATATCTTTGCAGATTGGATTATATGTTTGCAGAGACTATGGGGCTGCGTTTGGAGAGAACATCTACTTTAGCTGAAGGTGGAAATAAATGTGATTTTCGATTTTCCAGAGAGAAATAAAGTTTATAAAAAATATATTGAATATTCTAAAAGGGAATGCTATAATCCATCTTAAAAATTATTTAATTTAGGAGGAAATATTCAATGGACACAGACCCTGACGGGACACAAATTTTCACACAATTAATTATCTTAGTAATTCTAACGTTAGTAAATGCTTTTTTTGCAGGAGCTGAATTAGCGGTTGTTTCAGTGAATAAGAATAAGATTCACCGATTGGCTGAAGAAGGGAATAAGAAAGCATTACTAATCCAGTCACTATTTACGGATTCTACAAAATTTTTATCTACAATTCAAGTTGCTATTACATGTGCAGGTTTCTTTTCTAGTGCGTCAGCAGCAACAGGAATTTCGAAAGTATTGGGCGAACGGTTGCAGCAGATACAAGTACCGTATGCCGATACAATTTCTTTTTTTGGTGTTACAATTATATTAATGTATTTCAATTTAGTTTTTGGAGAACTTGTTCCTAAGCGAATTGCGTTACAAAAGGCGGAAGCATTTTGCTTTCTAACAGTAAAACCGATATATTATATATCTAATATTCTATCTCCATTTATATCATTACTTTCAGTATCTACAAATGGATTTATGAGACTGATAGGTATGAAAACGGAGGAGGAAGAAGAAAATATTTCAGAAGATGAAATTAAGTCTTTAATAGAAAAAGGTCGAATGACAGGAGTTATTGAAGAACATGAAAGTGAAATGTTAAAATCCGTCTTTTCTTTCGATGATAAATGTGCAAGAGATATTATGACTCCAAGAAGAGAAGTATATGCAATTGATCTTAAAGAATCTATTGAAGAGCAAGTTGTTGAAATATTAGAATCTAGACACTCTAGAATTCCAATCTATGAGGGAAATATTGATAATATAATCGGGATTTTACATATAAATGATTATATGATTGCAAAGGAAACAGGAAACTCTGAGAAGGATATATGTGCTCTTTTACAAAAACCTTACTTTGTTCCAGATAGTAAAGCGGCAGATGAGTTGTTTATAGAAATGCAGAAAAATCAAAAGAGAATGGCTCTTTTACTAGATGAATATGGGGGATTATCTGGGATTATTACAATTGAAGATCTTGTAGAAGAAATTGTTGGAGATATCAATGAAGAGAATGATTGTGTACAGCCTGAAGTGATTGAAGTAGAAAAAAATCATTATTTAGTTGATGGTAAAATGTTAGTGGAAGATTTGAATAATAAAATGAATTTAAATCTTCAAACAGAAAACTATGATACAGTATCGGGATTTTTGATTGAAAGATTCGGATATATTCCAGATGAGTCGGCTAAAGACAAAATAGTTATTGAGAATATATCTTTTCAAATATGTGAAATGAAGCAGAAAAGGATAGAAAAGATTTTATTAGTGCTGGGAGAAGAATAGGATTTAGAATCTTTAGTTGCAAAAAATATTTTGGATTTTCTTTCTTCAAACGAGCTTATGACAATTTTTACGGAACGTTCACGCCAAGAAGAACCAGATATTATGGCTCTTGATCAGTATGGAGATTTGTATATTTTTGAACTGAAAAGATGGAGTGGAAAACAAGAAAATCTTTTACAAGTACTTCGATATGGACAATTATTTGGGAGAAGTAACTATGATGATTTGAATGGTTTTTATCAAAAATTTCAAAAATCATCTCAAGCAAATTTGCTAGAAGATTTTAAGTGTTATTTTGCAAAAGAAATATCGGAGGAAATGTTTAATCGAAAGCAACATTTTTTGATTTTGACAAATGGGCTTGATCAAGCAACGGTGGAATCTATTGTTTATTGGAAAAAGTGTGGACTTAATATTGATGCGATTATTTATTGGATTTTTGAAATTCATGGGGAACCCTATATTGAATTTCAAACATATTCTAAGACAGAAGATTATCTTGAATATGAAAATAATTGCTATGTATTAAATACTAATCTTAGGAAAAGTGAAAAATATACTAAAGAGATGTTAGAGGAACGCAAGGCAGCTGCGTATTATCCAGGGTGGAGAGAAAAAATTCAAAAATTTCAAAAAGGAGATATTGTTTTCTTATATAAAAGTGGAACTGGTATTATTGCTTATGGGTATGCGAGTGGTACATTAAATAAAAAAACTTGTGATGGATACCCAGAGTATGAATATAATATGCCTCTTGATAATTTTGTTGAATTAAAAGAACCTATTTCAGCTTCAAGAATGAAAGAAATTACAGGATATGGATTTAATTTTAGGCAAACCTTGTTTTCTATTTCTGAAGAGGCTGCGAATAAAATTATCGAAGTTGCAAAATAAATTATTTTTTAGGTAGGCAGAAGGTTTTTAAAACTTTCTGTCTTTTCTTTCTTGAAGAATAGTAAATAGTGTGATATACTGCACAAAAAGAGTTAGTTAAAACTAACTAACGATTATATGATTACAAATAAGGAGAATAATTTAGAGGGGAGGAAAGAAAACGTTTTATCATAATATATAATAATTATTAAATATTGTAGGAGGTGTAATTTGGATCATACAGTTTATTGGGCGTTCTTTTTAACGCTTTTAGCAGGAATAAGTACGGGGATAGGAAGTTGTATTGCTTTTATATGTCGTCACACAAATCGAAAATTTCTTTCAGTTTCACTTGGGTTTTCAGCGGGTGTTATGATATATGTATCTATGATTGAAATATTTTTTAAAGCAAAAGAATCGCTGGTTGCTCAGATGGGAAATAAATTAGGCAGTTGGGCTACGGTAGGCGCCTTTTTTGGTGGAATATTGTTTATTGCAATTATTGATAAATTAATTCCTTCAGCAGAGAATCCACACGAAATAAAAACGATCGAATCATCAGAAGAGGACCATGTGCAACCGAATCGTTTAATGCGAATGGGAATATTTACTGCTTTAGCCATTGCAATTCACAATTTTCCAGAGGGACTTGCAACTTTTGTTTCGGCTTTGCAGGAACCAAGTGTAGCTATTCCTATTGTAGTAGCCATTGCAATTCATAATATTCCAGAAGGAATTGCTGTTTCTGTGCCAATTTATCAAGCAACTGGTTCTCGTCAAAAAGCATTTTTATATTCCTTTCTTTCAGGTTTAGCCGAACCAGCAGGAGCATTGCTAGGTTGGCTAGTGTTAAGACCGATTATGAATGATGTCGTATTTGGATTACTTTTTGGTGGAGTAGCGGGAATTATGGTATTTATTTCATTTGATGAATTACTTCCAGCAGCAAGGGAGTATGGTGAACATCATTTATCTATTTATGGATTGATTTCAGGTATGGCCGTAATGGCAATAAGTTTATTGCTGTTTTTATAAAAGTTTTCTAAGAAACAAATGGATTGTTTACAAAAGAGAGTACTTAGCTTATTTGGATATATTAATATAGAGGAAAAAGTAAATAATATTGACAAAGTATGTTATGGAGCAAGAATGCTCTCTATTTTTTACAAGTTGGTTAGCGATAACTAACTTAAGGGATAAACAGGGAAGAAAGGGATCCTGTTTATTAGAAAAGGAATAAAAAGGAGGGATTTTTTTGAAAAAACAATCAAATTTATCACGTTTACTTTCTATCGCAGGCAAACATAAGTACTTTACATATGCTTCATGGGTATTTGCGACAATTAGTGCTTTGTTTGCATTATTACCTTATTATTACATTTGGTTAATAATGAAAGAAGTGTTAGAGGTTGCACCGAATTTTAGACAGGCACATAACTTAAAGCAGAATGGGTGGATGGCTTTGTTATTTGCAGTGATAGCAGTATTATTTTATATTGCTGGCTTGATGTGTTCCCATCTAGGTGCTTTTCGTATTGCAACTAATTTACGAATTCAAGTAATGGAACACATTGTGAAATTACCATTGGGTTTTGTAGATCATTTTGGAAGTGGAAAACTTCGTAAAATTGTCAATGAATCTAGTGCGGCAACAGAAACGTATCTTGCTCATCAACTTCCAGATCGTGCTGTTGCGATTGCGACTCCATGTGGACTTTTAGTATTATTATTTGTATTTGATTGGAGATTAGGAATACTAAGTTTAGTTCCTGTTGTGTTGGGATTTCTTGTTATGATGTCAATGACAGGGAAAAAGATGCAGGAACGTATGAAAGAATACCAAGATGCTTTAGACGATATGTCAAATGAAGCTGTAGAGTATGTTAGAGGGATACCCATTGTTAAAACATTTGGTCAAACTATTTTTTCATTTAAAAAATTCAAAAACTCAATTGATCGATATCAAAAATGGGTAATTGCTTATACAAAAGAATTACGTACACCAATGTTATTTTATACGGCTGCAATTAATGGTGTTTTTGTATTTCTTATAGTGGGTGCGCTTTTGCTTACACGAAATGGAATAACAGATGAATTTGTATTAAATATTATATTTTATATTATTATTACACCGATTATTGCTGTCACTTTGACAAAAATAATGTTTCAAAGTGAAAATGCTATGATTGTGAATGATGCATTGGAAAGGATTGATAGTGTTTTGCAGTTGAATCCTTTGGAAGAAACATCTAAAGTACAATCTCCAAAAGATAGTTCTGTAGAATTGTCAAATATTCATTTTAGTTATGATGGAAATAAAAAAGTATTGCAGGATGTTTCGCTTTCTATTTCTGCTGGGCAAAAGGTGGCATTTGTAGGACCATCTGGTGGTGGAAAAACAACACTGGCAAACATTATTTCTAGATTTTTTGATCCACAAAATGGGATAGTAAAAATAGGTGGGGTAGATGTTAAGAATATTGCAAAAGAAGAATTAATGAATACAGTGTCTTTTGTATTTCAAAATAGTCATTTAATCAAAGCCTCTATTTTTGAGAATGTGCAGATGGGAAAGCCAGATGCTACTCGTGAAGAAGTAATAGAAGCACTAAGAAATGCTCAATGCATGGATATTATTGAAAAATTACCTCAGGGAATTGATACTGTTATCGGAACAAAAGGAGTATATTTATCTGGTGGAGAGCAACAAAGAATTGCTATTGCTCGAGTTATGTTGAAAGATACCCCTATTATTATACTAGATGAAGCAACTGCTTTTGCTGATCCGGATAATGAATTAAAAGTGCAACTTGCTTTTTCAAAACTTTCAAAAGGAAAAACGGTTATTATGATTGCACACAGACTTTCTACAGTGGCAGGAGTAGATAAAATTTTTGTAATTAAAAATGGTGCGATTGTAGAAAATGGTACCAATCAAGAACTTATAGAGAAAAAAGGTTTATTCTATCAAATGTGGAATGATTATCAGACATCTGTAAAGTGGAAGGTTCAAAAGGAGGGGATATAAATGATAAAAAAATTGCAAAAACGATATGCTCTTTCTGAGCAGGGAGCAAAAGATTTGGTAAAAGGATGTATTGCTTGTGTTTTACAAAATATTTCTTTTATGTTTCCGATAGGATTATTGTATGTACTTGTTAGTGATTTGTTAGGGGATGGAATAGCGAAAGAAAGAGTTCTGTTTTATGTTATTGGGTGTATGGCGTGTGTTGGATTTATTTTTCTTACAACATATTTTCAATATAATGCAACATATTTTGCGACTTATGTAGAAAGTGGAGTGCGTCGCATCACACTTGCAGAAAAGTTACGTAAAATTCCATTGTCATTTTTTGGAAAAAAAGATCTTGCAGATTTGACAAGTACAATTATGGCGGATTGTACATTTTTAGAGCAAAGTTTTTCACATTTCATTCCAGAACTTGCCGGGTCTATTATTTCAACATTGTTTATTTCTATAAATTTGTTTTTCTTTGATTGGAGAATGGCCTTAGCCGCTCTTTGGGTGTTGCCAGTTTCATTTGCTATTGTTGGATTTTCAGCAAAAGTGCAGGAATATTTAAGCAGAAAGACAATGGATGCTAAAATGAAGTGTGCAGATGGAATTCAAGAGTGTATTGAAACTGTACGGGATTTGAAGGCAAATAATGCAGAAAAGAAATATATGGTAGGATTAGAGAAAAAAATTCGTGCTGTTGAAAAACGTTCGATTATCAATGAATTTGGATTGGCGACATTTATTGTATCTGCTTCTCTCGTTTTAAAATTAGGTATTGTTACGGTTTCACTAGTGGGTTCTATGTTATTGATCGATGGAACGCTTGATATTTTGACATTTTTTATGTTTTTACTTGTAGTGTCAAGGTTATATGATCCTTTACAAGGAGCACTTCAAAATCTAGCAGCTATTATTACTACACGTACCAATATTGCACGTATGAATGAAATTTTAGAACATCCTATTCAGCAAGGCGAAAGTGAATTGACAAATAAGGGGTGCGATATTCACTTTGAACATGTTGGCTTTTCATATAACACTGGAGAAACAGTTTTAAAAGATGTTTCATTTACAGCAAAACAAGGAGAAGTGACCGCTTTAGTTGGACCGTCGGGAGGTGGAAAAACAACAATATCTCGCCTTGCATCTCGATTTTGGGATATTGGTAAAGGGAAGATTACAGTAGGTGGTATGGATATTTCTAAGATAGATCCAGAAGCACTTTTATCTCTTTATTCTATTGTATTTCAAGATGTTACTTTATTTGATAATACTATTTTGGAAAATATTCGAATTGGAAATAAAGAGGCTACCGATGAGCAGGTGCTTGTAGCAGCAAGACTTGCAAACGTGGATGAATTTGCAGAGAAACTTCCGGAAAAATGGAATACAAATATTGGAGAAAATGGATGTGAATTATCCGGTGGAGAGCGACAAAGGATTTCTATTGCACGTGCTTTTTTGAAAGATGCGCCAATTATTTTATTAGATGAGGCAACTGCTTCTTTGGATGTGGAAAATGAAACATTAATTCAAACAGCCTTATCTCGCTTAATTCAAAATAGAACAGTTCTTGTTATTGCACATAGAATGCGCACTGTAGCGGGTGCAGATAAGATAGTGTTACTCCGTGATGGGATTGTTGAAGAGGAGGGAACACCAGATGAATTATTAACACAAAAGGGATTATATTTTCATATGGTAAAATTACAGATGGAAAGTCAAAAATGGAAAATGTAAATTAAATTAATGTATAAACAAAAAACACAAGGCATAATATAGTTTTACCTTGTGTTTTTTGTATGAGACGAATCTTGAAAAAGTATATTCTATATGATAATTTTAAGTTAGATACAACTAATTTTTATTTGTAAAGGAGGGAAGGCTATGAAAGAAGAGCATTTACCGATTTATGGTGTTGGACCGTTTTGTGTAGCATCTATGTTGCTGTTGTTTGTCGGGGGTGTACTATTACATTGTTTTGGATATTTGGATTCCGGAAAAATAGAAAGATTTAGTATTCTAATGTTTATTATAGGCATAATATTCATTATGCTTGGGATTGGGATTTGGATACAGGCTGTTATTATTACAAAGATTGAACGAGCAATCATAAATAATCAATTAGTAACAACAGGTATTTATGCGTGGGTGCGTAATCCAATTTATACAGCAATTGCTATGACACTAATAGGAGTGGCTTTATTATTTACAAATCTTTGGCTTGTTTTGCTTGCTCCTCTTTTTTGGTTAGATATTACTATTTTAATAAAAAATACAGAAGAGAAATGGTTGCTAACACAATATGGAGAAGTTTATTTAGACTATTGTCAGAGGGTGAATAGATGTATACCATGGATTCCCAAAATCAAAAAATAAATTAAGTATTTTTGGGAAAAAAATCAAAAAAATAAATGGTATAGTATAAAATATACTTTCCACAAAAGGTGTATAAAAAAATATGAAAGGACAGTGACGATGAAAAGAAGTTTAAAAATCAAACGCGTAGTTGTATTTTTGTTGTTTTTTTCCATCCTAATTTCTAATTTGCTTTCTATATCAATTTACGCAGAAAACGATATTTTTATAGGTGCAGAGGATACTACTATAGCAGAAAATACGATGTTTGATTTATTGGAAGGGGTAATGGCTCAAGACCCAAGCGGACAGAAGTTAAGTGTTTCTGTATCTAATGTTCGTTGTGAAAATGATCCGACATTTCTGTATGATGGTTCAAATTTTTTGAATGTAGGTAGAGTTGGATTAAATTATACAGTTGAGTATAGCGCATATTCTTCTGAGGAACCTACAGAGACATATACAGTTACAAGAAAAATCACAAGTATGAAGAACATGGATCCAGATAAGGAGAGTGTGGATAAAGAAGAATTATCAGAGAAAAATGAGCCATATCATGAGAACAAACCATCTGTTAAAAAGGGTCTATCAATTATACATAAGGATGGGATGCATTATATTAGAGATCCAAAGTACTTAGATAGAGAAATTTTGATATACTGCATGAACAATAAATTGAAATGGCCACATATAGGGAATGGAGCACCTCAGGTACCAAATTATGAGGAAGGATATTTAACACCGGATATGTTTGTATCGCAGGAAAAATATAATGAATGTGTTCAGAAACTGAAAAAATTATTGTTTGCAGGGTATCCTTATAATGGTGAACGATTTTACAAAATTGTTTCAAAAGAAGAATTGCATACACCTACAATAGATGAATTTAATGAAATGTTAGTTTTACCACCTCAACTAAAAAAGGACTTTCCTTATTTGGCTCAATACCATTTTAGTTTGGATACTTTAAATAATAAAACATATTATGAGGCATTAGTGAGATTTATGGGAGAAGTTAGAGCGTTGTATCCCGATAATGTCACACAACATGGATTGACGCATGAGGATATTACAATTATGCCTTTTTATAAAGCGGCCAATAGTGTGACTTTTCATGGATATGGGGCTACAGAAACTCAAGTATTACAAATATTCGCACAATTATATTCGGATTCCTATTTTGTTACAGAACAACAGGCATATAATGCTACGCAAGATGCAATATGGAAATTGTTATATGATTATGGAGTCCCAGATAATGAAATGCAAGAATTAAGTCACAGCCCACTTGCTATGGTATTATGGAAGTATTGTCAGAAAGGAAATTTATTAGAAGAGGAACCAAATAGTGAAGCAATCAAAGTGGATGGAAATTTAAAATTCACATATCATTCTAAAGACAATATGTGGCATAGTGGAAAGTTAAAAATTAATGAGCCACAAGAATACAATGGATTATATAAATTAATCTTACCGCAAGGAGTAACAAGTAGTAATGGACGTACGTATGTTTACGGAAATCAAGAATATGAATTAGTATCTAAAAGCAAACCAGATGCGACAAGCCAGTTCCGAATAGAAGCAGGAATTGATTGGTTACAGGAAATGAAACAGTACTCTCCAATTAATGATAATACATTTCAACATATGGTTGGTGCAGTAGTTAAAAAAACACCAATAGCAAAAACAATATTGTATACTTCTGAGGAAGAAGGAAGATTAGAAATTACTAAAGAGGTAGTAGGAGATGAAGAGGATTTAAAAAAGGATTTTTCCTTTATTTTAGAGTTACCAAACAACAAAATTAATGGTAATTATGGAGATTTTTATTTTAAAGATGGAGTGGCATCATTCACATTAAAAGCAGGGCAGAAAAAAATAGCAGAACATCTTCCAGCTGGAGTGAAATATAGTGTTAGAGAAAAGGAGAATGGAACGTATTTTGTTACTTCGAATAATGCAGAAGGAACCATTTTAGCAAATCAAACCATTACTGTATCTTTCCTTAATGAGAGAAAGATGGAATTGTCACTTGGTAAATTAGTAACTGGAAATATGGGAGATAAGACGGAGAAATTTACATTCAATATAAGCCTTACAAAAAGAGACGGTACCCCTTTTGAAGGAGAGGTCAAATATACTGCTAGTGTGATGCCTGGATATGAAGCAGAGTCCGCTCCATTAGAGTCTGGAATACTTAAATTTAGTGGTGGAAAAGCAACGATAGAACTTTCACATGGTCAAAGAATTACAATACATGATTTACCGTTTCTGTGTAAATATGCAGTTCAAGAACAGGAGGAAAATCAAGGTCACTATACAACAACATATAATGATCAAAAAAATAGTCCAAATGGGATCTTAGATAAAAATGTAGAAATTTGTGTTAAGAATAATAAAGAAACGATTCCAGAAACAGGTATTCAACATACAAGTATGCAGGTTTGGGGACTCTTGATTGGAATTTTACTTGTGGGCAGTTGCATTTTATATTTGTGTAAAAGGGTAAAAAAATGAAAGACACATTAAAAGAGGATATTTTGTTCCTTATATTGAAAATTATTTTATTTGTGGTTTTGATAGCAATCTTATTTTTATTTGTTTTTGGTATTTACAGATGTAGTGATAATACAATGAATCCGGCAGTAAAAGACGGAGATTTGGCAATATATTATCGTCTACAAAAGAAGTATAACATATCAGATGTTGCTGTAATTGAAAAAAATGGCGAAAAACAAATTAGGAGAATTATTGCAAAAGAAGGGGACAAAATCGATATTACAGAAGAAGGATTGGTAATTAATGGATATCGACAGCAGGAAAGAGAAATTTATACAGAAACATTACCATATGTAGAAGGGATTACCTTTCCGTTTACAGTGGGAAAAAATGAATATTTTGTGTTAGGGGATAATCGCCCTAATGTAAAAGATAGTCGAATCTATGGAGTAGTTAAACAACAAGAAATGAAAGGTGTTGTGATTACGATTCTTCGCAGTAGAGGAATATAGATTATGTTGCTTTTTAAATAAAATTTTGTAGTATAAAGGAGAAGAAAAAGATGATAAATAAGAAAAAATTAATCACATTATTATTAACAGGAACAATTTTGATGGGAATGAATACAACGGTATTAGCAGAAAACATACCAACTGTTGGAAATGGTACAGAAGGAAAAGATGCAACAGTATCTATTACAAAAGAGTTAGAACTAGCAGAAGGATTGGCTGTTCCTAATACGAACTTTACTTTTATTGCAACACCAAAGACAGAGGGAGCACCAGAAGCAACGATCTCTGATATTACTTACAATGCCGGAGAGGCTGTAGGAAACTTAGAGAATGGGAAATATACGATTTCAAAAACATCTAAAATCGTATTTGGTAAATTCCCACATGCTGGACAATACGATTATACAGTAACAGAGAAAAAAGGTGATATGGCTGGAATGACATATTCATCAAAAACATATACAATGCGTGTATATGTGGCAAATAAACAGAACAATTCCGGAGAAACCTATATTAAAACAATAACAGCTGAAGAATCAGGAACAAAGACAGCTAAAATAGTGTTTACAAACACATACACAAAAAATGCGGCTTTATCTATTGAGAAAAATACAATAGGTGAATTAGCAGATAAAACAAAAGACTTTGCATTTACAATTACATTTATAAAATCAGCAACTTCAACTCAGAGCGAGTTTGTAGGACATATTGGAACGGAAATGGTTACTTGCGAAGTAGGAAAAGAAAAAGAATTTATGTTACATGATAAAGAAAAACTTATATTTGATAATCTTCCAGTCGGTACAAAGTATGTTGTAAAAGAAAAAGGAGTGTTAGATGACGGATATACACCAAGTATTCATGTTGTTGAAAACAATATAGTAACAGTAGATAATCAAAAAGGCAATGAGAAAGATGATTTATCCTCAGCAAATATTGGTTCAAATAACTTAGTAGGGGAAGGTAAAAATGAGGTTGTATTTACAAATACATATAAGGATATAGCTATTACAGGAATTATTTTTAATAACCTTCCGTTTGTTTTGTTAATTAGTGTAGCAATTTTGGCATTTGTTTCATTGGCTGTGATTAAGAGAAGCCGAAAAATTAAAAGATAGTGAATAAGTGGAAAAAGAGAATTCAGATAGCAGATCAGGTGGTTAACTTGTTAATCGTTTTATGTTTTCTACCTATTCTGCTTTATGCTGGCTATACGTTATGGGATGTTCAACATATTTATCAATCAGCAGAAGCTTCTTTATATGAAGTATATAAACCCACTGCAACAAATAAGGTGTCTCTTGAAGAATTACAAAAGAAGAATCCAGAGGTGGTTGGCTGGTTGACGGTAAACGATACGCACATAGATTATCCATTCGTACAGTCATCTGATAACTCAAAATATGTGAACACAGATATTGAAGGGAAGTTTTCGCTTTCGGGAAGTATATTTTTGGATTATCGAAACAAGAAAAATTTTTCGGATATGAATAATATCATATACGGACATCATATGGATAAACAGGTAATGTTTGGAGAAATAGAGTATTTTGAAAAAGAAAAGTACTTTGAGTCACACCAATATGGAAAAATATATTTTGACGGAACGTGGCATGATATAGAATTTTTTGCTTTTCTTCATGCCGATGCTTATGATTCTGTGCTATATAATACAGAGTTACAAAGAGAAAAGGATATTCAGCAATATGTAAAGCATATAAAGAAAAATGCTAAAATTTTTAAAGAATTGGCATTTGATAAAGATGAACATTTTATTACGTTATCTACTTGTACTTCAGATTCAACAAATGGAAGACATCTTCTTATAGGGAAAATCAGGGATACTTCTAGAAGTAATGTAGATGAAGGAGATTAGTTGTATGGTAAAAAAACTATTAAAAAAGCAGAGTGCTTGGCTTATATTATTATTTGCGTTGTTGATAAACAATAATGTATATGCTTCTAATAATTGTGTAGAGGTGCCTCTTGTAGTAGAACAATTTTTTGATGTTGCGGAAGGAACTGAAAAGGAAGTAGATTTCATAGGGGAATATGTATTAAAAGGTTTAAGTGAAAATGCTATTCTTCCAGAAAGTACTAGTCAGGATAGATTTGTTTTTCGATTAAATGGCAAGAAAAAGGATATCAGTATTCCATTGAGTTATGAACGTGCAGGAGTATATTGTTATGAACTCGAACAGACAACAAAAGATAAAGAAAATTATATTTTTGATAGACAGACATATAAGATAACAGTATATGTTAAAAATGGAGAAACAGGTAAATTACGAGCGCAAGTTATTGTAGAAAATCAAGAGGGGAGAAAAAGTGGAAAAATAGAGTTTTGTAATCGTTATTTGTTGAAAAGTACATCTAGTTCACAACAGAATTTAGTAGTAAAAACGGGAGATGAACAAAAGGTATATATCTGGTATTTAGCAGCAAGTATTTCGGTATGTATTATTCTAGCAATGATTGTTATGAAAAGGAAGAGAGAGAAATTCAATCAAGTTGAGTTTTAAAATGAGGTAAAAATGATAAATATAATTTTAATTGTTTTAGTAATTGTTTCTATAATACTTTTTATGGTAGCAATAGTTTCTGGCATAAAAGATACAAAAAAGAAAAAATATTATATTAAATGTGTAGGTAGAATTGATCGAATTTATAAACGTAAAGTAATTGGAAGTAGACAAGAAAATAGATATGTTATTTCTCCAGTTATTCTTTATACAGTTAGAGGAAATCAATATGAATTAATAGGAACATATTATTCAAAAAATATGAAAGTAGGACAGGAAGCAACCATTTTGTATGAGGAAAATAATCCCAATAAAGCAATTATGGAAAAAGGATTATACAGAACGTCATTCGTTACAGGAATTGTAGGGATAGCTTTTATAATTGCATTTAGTATAATAGCGGTTTTGAAATATGTAGGAGGAATTCGTTTTTAAAAGGTTAGATTATAAAAGAGGCTATCTATTTTTCGATAGCCTCTTTTTCTTATGCAGAGTAAATTCCCTCAACAATAATTTTTTTGAAAAAGCGAGATAATCCGAGGTGTACAGTATCGTCTGCTCTTTCAGGTATGCGGCGAATAAGAACTTCACCTAATTCGGTTGGGAAACTTTTAAACTTTTCTGTTTTCAAAATTTTTAGTTCATCTTCATCAACAAATCTTGCTGATATCTCTAAACGAGAACCACCTCAAGTATGACACATCATAGGGGCAATTAAAATATGTTTGAGTTGGTTTTCTTGCATATAATTAACAAGTCTTTCGTCTAATTGTATATTTGTCATTTGATTTCTCTCCTTTATATTTGATAATCTTATTATTACCGAATAATTAGAAAAGTTCTGTAATAAAGTCACAGAAGAGAGTCATATTGCAAATAATTTTTTCCGAAGAGTATTCCAGCTAAAAAGAGAGATGCTCCTAGACCAGAGTAAAATACTGCAATAAAGCGTTCAGGAGCAATTCCAGAAGAACGAAGCCAAATACCTCCTGTCATCATAAAAGCCATAATAAAAAAAGACTTTATATCAAAAAAATGTAGAAAGAATTGTTTTGTTTCTGTATAACTTGCAATTCTTCGAGTATGTTTTTTTACTAATTTCCCAAATATAAAATATTGAAAAATTGAAAATACAATTATAGAACAACTTAAATTTATCAAAGATATATAGTTTTCATAAGATGAAATTCCAATACGCAATATATTAAATCCAGCAATTCCCCAAACAATACAAGCAATTAGCAATAGAGTTTTTTTGTTTACTTTCATAGATAAATCTCCTTTCTTGAACAATGTTCAGTTTGGTGTATAAAAAACGTCCATATATGGACATTTATTTTAATTATAAATAGTTCTTTGAATAACTTCTAGAAGAACAGAAGCATCATAATCTTGTTTCATTAGAGAGGAAACGATAAAGGAAAATACAAAGTTTACAAATCTTTCAGGAGTAAACAGTTCGTTGAAACAATCTTGTCGAACATTTTTATCGTGAGTAAGAATATAGCAAAGTTGTTTTTGAATATGTTCTAGAGATTGTTGCATTAGTTGTTGCCCTTTTAATTTATCTTTTTCCAAAAAGCTTACAGAATGAAGAGTAAAAAAATCAGGATAAATATTGTTCCCATATTCCATTCTTGTATAAATCCATTGAATGCAATGGATAAAATCGTTAAAAATAGTTTCATCTTTTGGAAAATGAAAAATGCTACACCAAACACTCTCTATAGTAGCTCCAATTAAATCTGATTTGGAATGAAAATAATTATAAATAGAGCCCACAGAAACATTGCAAGCGGAAGCAACAGAACGTATATTAACAGCATTCCACCCACTTTTTCTGATTAAGTCTTTGCTTACTTTTAAAATTTCTTCTCTAGATGTAATAACATGATTCATAGTCATTTTCCTTTCACTTGAACAATGTTCAGTTTAATAAAAATAAAATGTTTTGTCAATAAAAAAGAGAACATTTCAATCATTTATAAATAAAAGAAATGTTCTCAAATTCTTTATTCTATTGTAGGAACAGTTTGTGCATTAAATGCTTTTTTTACAGCGTAGACAATAGAACAAAGTGCCATAACAACAACAGCGACAACAACCCATCCAAGACCAAGGGAATATAATGGAAGAGAGTGACAAAGCTTATTGATGAAGCCAAATTTTACACCGACCTTTTCAAGAGCATAGATGACACTGGTTATTCCAACAAATCCGATTGTGCAAGGATAAATATACGGGTTACGTTTTAACCATGTATCACAAAGTCCAAGTACAATTAACATAATTGAGATTGGATAAATTGCATCTAACACAGGTACAGAAATACTTAAAATCATGTTTAATCCTTGATTGCATACAATAAATGAAAATCCAACAATAGTACACACCCATTGACGATAAGAAAACTTAGTTGTTAGGGTTGAAAAATATTGTGAAATCGAAGTGATAAGACCAACACAAGTTGTTAAACATGCCAATGTAAAAATTGTAGCTAAAAGGATTGCACCTGTATCACCAAAAAGTTCGTGGACAATACAACGAAGTGTCCAAGCACCATTTTCTTGGATTTCAAAAACACCAGAAGAACTCATTCCCATGTAGGCAAGCATTAAATATACGGTTGCTAAAATTGTTCCTGCAAAAATACCAGTTGTAATAGTATAATGCATGACACTTTTTTTCTCTTTTACACCAAAACTTCGGATCGTTGTTGCAATTACAAGTCCAAAATTTAGTGCTGCAATAGTGTCCATTGTTAAGTATCCTTCTAAAAATCCTTTTACCATTGGATTTGCATGGTAACTTTCTTGTGCAGGTGCAACATTAACAGTTCCCTTAAATAAAAAGGTGAAAAATAGAAAGAGTAATAAACAAAGTAAGGAAGGTGTTAACACTTTTCCGATACGTTCAACCAACTTGTTAGGTGTCATTGCTAGCCAACCAGCGATTAAAAAGAATACAAATGAAAATGCAAGCATGGCTAGTGTCAAGTTTGTTCCTTTTGGCAGGTAAGGTGATACAGCCATTTCAAAAGGAAGAGAAGCAGCACGAGGAATACCAAGTCCAGGTCCAATAGATAGATAAATTAAAATCGTAAATACGATAGCAAATTTAGGATTTACTTTTCGAGAAAGTTTTTCCAATCCATTAAAACGTGCTACAACAATAACTCCTAAAACAGGGAGAGCAACTGCGGTAATTAAGAAAGTTAAAATTGCTAATGGGGTGAGTTTTCCAGCATTTTGCCCTAAAAATGGTGGGAAAATCAAATTTCCTGCTCCAAAAAACAGTGAAAACAACATAAAACTTACGAGTAAAACTTGTCTTTTTTTCAATTTCATCGTTAAATCCTCCTCAAAATAAAATAATTGCATTTGATACAATCTTCGTTATGACGGGGAGCGTAATTAATTGTGTTTCCACTGATAATTGAGTATAAAAAAAATCGTCCTATAAAAAGGACGATTGTTAATCGTGGTACCACCTTAATTCCCAAGTCTAAACTCAGCTCATATCACATCATCTAATGCGTGTCACCTATAACGGGGCTTAACTCCGGCTTGCTTACTTATGTTCAGCGTGCTTCTCAAAGATGATTTCATCATTCAGGTTCATTAGTAACTCACACCAACCGTTACCTCTCTGAAAATCCACTGAAGATTACTTGTTCTTATCGACGAATTTATAATATGAGTGTATTATATTGGATTTGTTAGAAAATTGCAAGTGTTTTTTGGAAAAATTTTAAATATCTATTTAAAAATAATTATGATACAGTTTATATGATGTCTGATCAATAAAAAATACTATAGGTATTGCCAACAAAAGGTGTTATACTGTACAAAGAAATGAAAAGGAGAGGACAAAAAAATGAAACAAAAGAAAAGGAACGTGTCCAATTGTGAAAGTTGTATGAACTATGAATATGATGAAGAATACGAGTATTATGTTTGTACAAAAAATTTAGATGAAGATGAAATGTATCGATTTGTTAAGGGAGAATTTAGAGATTGTCCTTATTATCAGTTCGGTGATGAATATAGAATTGTTAGAAAACAGATGTAAAAAGTCAATTTGGGGACATAGCAAAAGTTAAAAAGGCTACGTCCCCAAATTACTATTTTATCTCATAATAATATTTTCCTTTTTCGTCGATACCGTAAAAATCAGCAAAAGAAAGATGAAAACTATCTTTGGTAAAGTGAGAAAGTTCTATTTCGTTTTTTATTAGATATTGGTAAATACCAGCATAGTCAATACAACCTTGAAGTAAGATACTATCTAGTTTTCCATTTCGAATAATGGCACGTTTATAGTTTCCTTTATCTTCTTGTTCTAAGACAGTATCTCCTTCTTCTACAACTCCACGACCAAGAGAAAGTGTAACAAGACCATAAAAATTCATCGTGTTTTTCATGGCATAACTGTCTGTATAATGAGTTTCTATTCCACACATATTAAGTCCTGCCACTTGTCCTTGCTTCATTGCATTTGGCCAAATTCCTGATAATCCAGTGACATCTCCAGCAGAGTAAATATCATCACAGTTTGTTTTCATTGTGTCATCAACTTGAATAAAACGGTCAATATGTATTTTAGAATTTTCTGCGCATGCAACAGCAGGACGGACTCCAGTAGCCAAGACAATTAAATCACAGTTGATTTTTGTACCATCATCAAGAATCACAGCATCGATATAACCGTTACTGTTCATGTGTGTATCACAAGCCTTTTTCCCGAAAATAAATTTACAACCGTGCTCTTCAAAAAGTTTTTGGTATGGTTTTCCAGCAGTTTCATTTAATTGGATTGGGAGAATTCTATCTGCCATTTCAATTACGGTTACTTTTTTTCCTTGTTCTAAAAATGCATATGCAGCGTCCATTCCTACAAGCCCTGAACCAACGATCAGAATGTGGTTTGCAAGGTCAGCCAATGGTCGGATTTGTTGAGCATCTGATAAATGGCGAAGTCCAAATACATTTTTAGCTTCTCGAAATTGTGCGATTGGGGGAATAAAACTATTAGCCCCTGTTGCAATCAGTAATTTGTCGAAGAGATAATCTTCTTGATTTGAGAGGCAGACTTTTTTTACGTCTACATCAATTTTCTCTACAGTTACACCTTTTACCCAGTGAATATTGTTGGCGGTAAAGAAATCTTTATCTATAAAAGAAAGTGTTTCCTCATTACGCTCATGACTTAAATAGCGATGTAACATGCAACGAGAATGCACAAATTCATCTGTAGAAATCATCGTGATCTCAGCGTCTTTATCTGTTTTTAAAATAGTTTGGGCAGCGGTAATTCCAGCAGGCCCTACGCCGATAATAACATATCTCATAGTGTTACCTCCTCTACATAAATTGCATTTTTAGGACAGGCTTTTACACAGTTTGGTTCGCTGTTGTCTTGTAAACAAAAATCACATTTGATTACTTTTGTGTGCGTGGCAGTATCTGCCTTTAAAACGCCGTATGGGCAGTTCATTACACACATAAAACAAGAACCACATTTTTTTTCATCATAAGAAACAATTCCGGTTTTTGTATCTTTTGTTAAAGCGCCACTCATGCAAGACATGACACATTCAGGTAAATCACAGTGTCGACAAAAGATAGGTCGATAACTACCATCGGGCATTTTTTCAATATGATTGCGAGATTCATTATGAATATCAGTTAAATCTAAATCATAAATTGTACCAGGGGTTTCACGGTGTGCTTGCATACAGGCAACCGTACAGTTTTTACAGCCATCGCATTTGGAGGCATTAATCATAATCCGTTTCATAGATATCCCTCCTATATATGTAAATGATTACGTTTTTCCTCAATAATCTTCTCTAAAATAGTAGCGGTTTCTTGTGCATCTCCGTTGATGATAACCTGTCCACCAGTTAATTCTTTCATGTCTTCTGTCATAACTTTCACGGCAGTTTTGCTTCCTGTGATAAAAGGAGGCAATCCTAAATGAAGAGGAAGTCCAAGTGCAAGACCAAAACATCCGTCTGCAAGAGCTTGTTCTTCAAGCCATTGCGCAGCAGAAAGTACAAGAGGAAGCTCAGGAAGATCCACACCGAGTTCTCTTGCAATTTCTGTAGCAACAATTTCTAGTCGTCCAATTGCAAGACAAGGGCCAAAGTTTAATACAGGAGGAATATTTAATTTTTCACATACTGCACGAAGTTTAGGACCAGCTAATTTTGCTGCTTCAGGTGTCATTAAACCACAATTTTCGATTCCACCTGAAGAACATCCAGCTGTGAGAACGAGAATATCTTTTGCAATTAATTCTTTTGTTAGTTCAACACTCAAAACATCATGTCCGCCAGCAGTTAAGTTTGAACATCCTACTACACCTGCGATTCCCTTAATTTCTCCAGATACAATTAATTCAATAAGTGGAGTCCACTTTCCACCGAGAAAATCTTTTAAAGATCCCTCACTAACGCCTGTTAATGTACAGTCATTTCCATGGTCTTCGAAAAGATTCATAGGAACTACACCACGACGTTCTTTGTAAGCGGCAATTATTTTATCGATAATGATTTCACTTTGCTCTTCCCGGTTTTCAAAAGAAAATTGCATAAGTTCTGCATTTGCTTTTTTGGCAACATCATCAAGGCAAATTTGTTTGATTTTTAATTCATCACAAATTGGTTCAATTCCTGGAAGAGTACAATTAAATTCAGAAAGAACAACATCGATTGCACCAGTTGCAAGAATTGCTTCACTTGTATAGTTGTTTCCAGCATGTCCGTCAAATACTTCTGTGTAATGAGCACCACGAAGTTGTAAATCTTGTCCTACACAAGTACAACCAACTAGCTTAAATCCTTTTGCACCAACGGCCTGTGCTTTAGCTTTCGCTTCATCAGAAATAAGACGTTCTTGTAAATCAACAAAAATGGTATGTTGATGTCCTGTAATCATAATATTAATGTAATCAGGATCAATGACGCGAAGCCCAACAGGAGCAAGGCGAAGCTCTGGTTGTCCTAAAAGTACATCGTTTAACAGGTTTGTTAATGTTAAACCGTAAACACCTGTAGAAATACCTAATTTCAAACAATCCGTAAGCATATCTACAGGATCGGAATTTAAGTTTGTTGAGCATTTTACTACACCCTTAAATACTTCTGCTTTTGCACCACCTGGCATAATTCCAAGTTCTTTCCAACGCTTTACACGAGGAGCATAAGCAATTTTTTCAACAAGATTTGCAGAAACATATTCCGGTTTATAAAGATCTTCGAGAACTGCATCAGCTACTTTTTCTGCTTTTGTGTAGATATCTTCATCGGTAATACCAAAAATTTCTGCAAGATGATCAAGAGATTGGAGCCCTTTTAATTCACCTTTTGTTTGAGCAGTTTTTTTCAGGTTTAAAGCAGTATTTTCTACAATATGGATGTAGCAACCACTTCCTGATGCAACTGCACGTAAGAAGTTGCGAGTAACAATTGTGTCAGCATTTGCACCACAAATTCCTCGAGGAGCATTTGGGGTAATACGACAAGGCCCATTGGAACAAAGTCGACAACAGACGCCTTGTAATCCAAAGCCACATTTTGTACTTTGTCCTTCTACACGATGATGGGAAGTTTCCATCGGAAGTGAACGGATATAATTTTCTAAAGGTTTATCTGCACTTTTACAAGTGTTGCAACCGTAACATTGATTCATTTTAAATCCTCCTTATGTTATAAAACTCTACTAAATTAGTATAGATTTGGGTAAAAATTTTATTTACGGAATAATTCTGCCAAATTTTTTTTCTGTAATTCTTGTAGAAGAATATGTTGGATTCGACAAAATTCATGATGTACGAGGCAAGGCGTAGATTGCGTGTTCATGGAACAGTGGTAATCTTTTTTCATACATTCTAATATGAGGATATCAGGATCAATAATAGAGCAAACATCATAAATTGAAATGTTTTGCAAAGGTTTATTGAGCGCATATCCTCCATTTGCACCACGAAGACTTTTTAGAAGACCGCCTTTTTCTAGTTTTCTAGTAATTTTATATGCCATTGCAGAGGAAAGATTTTCCGTTGTGCAAATAGTAGATACGTTAACAAAGTCGCCTGAAGATAACGCACGCATAATTCGAATGGCATAGTCACATTCTTTCGTAAATAACATAAATACCTCCTTGATAAATTAAATATATAATACTATACCGAAATAGTCAAGAATCGTTTTGCACATATTTTATAAGAGAAAAGATTTCAACTTTGCACAATTAGCAAAAAAGGGGTATAATACAAAAAGAAGCAATAGTCAACAGAAAGGAGATCATTAAAATGAAAGTTGCGGTAACTTATGAAAATGGACAGGTGTTTCAACATTTTGGACACACAGAACAGTTTAAAGTATATGAAGTAGAGAATGGACAGGTTTCTAATTCTAAAGTAGTAGATACAAATGGAAGTGGGCATGGTGCCTTGGCAGAAATTTTGAAAAATTTAGAAGTGGATGTGCTAATCTGTGGAGGAATCGGTGCAGGAGCACAGCAGGCTTTAACTGAAGCTGGAATCCATTTTTACGGTGGAGTAGCAGGAAGCGCAGATGATGCGATACAAGCATTTTTGAATGAGACACTTTCCTATAATCCAGATGTAAGATGTAGTCATCACGATGAACATGAGCATGGAAAATGTGGTGAACATGGTTGTGGGGAAGGACACTGTTCCCACTAAAAAGATGAAAATATTAAATATTACAGCGCAAAAGCCTCATAGTACGGGCAGTGGCACATATTTAACAGAATTGGTGCAAAATTGGAATGCACAGGGACATGAGCAGGCGGTCATCACAGGAATTTATGCAGATGACCGCCTATATTTTCCAAAGGAAATAAAAGTATATCCTATTTATTATAAATCTAAAGCATTACCGTTTCCTATATTTGGAATGTCAGATGAAATGCCTTATGAAAGTATGAAATACAGCGATATGGATGAGAAAATATTACAAAAATTTTCACAAATATTTCGAGAAAAAATAGAGTTAGCGATGCGGGAAATGAAACCAGATGTTATTGTATGTCATCATTTATATTTACTTACAGCCCTTGTAAGAGAATGGTATCCTGATAAAAAAATATACGGCATCTGTCATGGTTCGGATTTAAGACAATTTTTGAAGAATACGTTAAAAAGAGAGTGGATTCGAGAAAAGATAGGAAAGTTAAATGGTGTGATTGTTTTGCATGAGCAACAAAAACAACTTGTACAAGAAATATTTCAAATACAGCAGGATAAGATTTATATTGTAGGAGTTGGATATAATCAATCAATTTTTTGGAAAAGAAAGGAAAAAAAGACAAATAAAAAACAGATTGTCTTTGCTGGAAAAGTAACAGAAAAGAAAGGCATTTTCAGTCTCTTGCATGCTTTGGAAAAATTGTCGTATAACGAAAATGAGTTGGCAATTAAGATTGCTGGTGGAATAGGTACAGAAAAAGAGTTTAGAAAAATTCGAGAGTTAGCAGAAAAAAGTAGATATCCGATTACTTTTTTGGGAATTTTAAATCAAGAGGAATTAGCAAAACTATTTAGCAAAAGTGATGTTTTTGTTTTGCCTTCTTTTTATGAAGGATTACCGTTGGTTCTTTTAGAGGCAATGGCTTGTGGATGCAAAATTGTTTGCTCAAATCTTTTTGGGGTAAAACAATGGATTGCAGAAAATGTGCAAGGAGAGGAAGTAGAGTTCATAAAGCTTCCTTCCATGAAAAATACGGATGAACCAGTTGAAGAAGAACTTCCACAATTTGAAACTAGATTAGCTGAAGGAATTTATAAAAAATTGGAACAATATAGGGAAGAAAAGCCAGATTTATCTAGGGTTTCATGGGAAGGAATAAGTTTACGAATTTTAGAAGTATTTACAGAATAGAAGGAGAAAGAGATGTTTATCGATATGCACATGCATGAATGCACATATTCAAAAGATAGTTATTTAAAACTTGCGGATATGGTGGAAATAGCGAAAAGGCGTGGATTAGATGGGATTTGTATTACAGATCATGACGATATGGGGTTAAAGAAATATGCAGAAGAATATGCTAAGAAAGTGAACTTTCCAATTTTTGTTGGAATTGAATTTTTTTCTTTGCAAGGAGATATTGTCGCATTTGGTATAGAAGAATATCCAAAAGAAAGGGTAAGCGCACAAGAATTTATTGATTTGGTAAAAAAACAGGGTGGAATCTGTTTTAGTGCTCATCCATTTCGAAATAATAACAGAGGGTTAGGAGAATATTTAAGGTTAGTACATGGATTAGATGGGGTGGAAGTTTTAAATGGGAGTACATTGCCTGAAGCGAATAAGAAAGCAGCAGATTATGCAAAAGAGCTAGGGGTTATTACGGTTGGTGCAAGTGATTGTCATATTATTGAAAAAATTGGATTTTTTGCAACGTATTTTCCAGAAAATGTGCAAACAATGGAAGAATTTCTTCAGGTATTTAAAAGTGGAAATTGTAAACCGGCATATTATACAGAGGAAGGGTATCAAATATGGGATATGGAAACACCTATTCATAAACCGTATTTGCTTAAAAATTAGTAAGGTGTTCTTATGAAAATCTTTAGATTTTTAACAGTTCTTTAGTTTTTTTGTCACAGTTTTTACATAAATATCTTCTATAATAAAAATATCAAAGAAGACAACGGTTATATTTAAAAGAGTTATTTATGGCTGTTGGACTTCGACTAACAATTACGTTTTTTAAACGTTTATATATATCATAAATTTTCTCCTTTCGACCGACAGAGTACTGTCGGTTGTTTTGATATAAGGCGTGTTTAAAGGGGAATATTGTACATTGTGATTTTAGAAAAATTTTAAATTTGTTATAGTAATGTTATAATAAGTAATAGATCTGTAGATAAGGGAGAATTAAATGATAAATAAAAAGAAGGAAAAATTGGAAAAACTAGGAATAGAAGTGGGAAAGGGAATAGAGGAACTAGGTGAAGAAGTGTATTTATTAGAATTATCTGCTTTTGTAAAAAGTATGGATTTTATGAAAATAGGACGAGCAGTGTCAGCTAAGCAATGGCCTCTTGCAATGATTACTTTAAGAAGAATGATGCAAAAAGGAAAAGAACTGAAAATCAAAAATATGGAAATGGTTTTTCTACGTTTGAGAAAAGAAATTGGTGAAAAAAATGGGGTAGCAGTAAAAAATACATTAGCGTTGTTAACACAAAAACGTGTACAAATGATAAAGATTTTGCAGGAAGAGGGATAGAGGAGATGTTTAAAGCATCTCCTCAAGTACTTTTACAAGCATTTCTAATCCTTTTTTATCCTCTTCATCAAACCTTGAAAAAATTGGACTATCAATATCAAGTACTCCAATAATTTTATCATCTGCATGAATTGGAATAACAATTTCTGAATTGGATGCACTGTCACAGGCAATGTGACCTGGAAAATCGTGTACGTTTTCTACAAGGATTGTTTTATTTTGGGCAACAGCAGTTCCACAAACTCCATTCCCTATTTTGATTTCTATACAAGCTGGTTTCCCTTGAAATGTACCAAGTACAAGTTGGTTTTCTTTTATGAAATAAAATCCAACCCAGTTAATATCGGTGAGAGCCTGATTTAAAAGAGCTGAGGCGTTAGAAAAATTAGCAAGCACATGTGGTACACCGTCTGTTAGAGCGATGAGTTGTGTTTTAAGTAAAGAATAAAGTTTCTTTTTTTCTGTTGGATAAGTTATATTAACGTGTTTCATTCTATTGACCTCCGTATTCTAATAGTGATTGTGCAATATAAAAGCACAGTTACACTTAGCAAATATTATATCATATTTAGTAAGATTTCTTAAAAAATTTTGATTTGAGAACGTTGTTATCTATAAAAAATAATGTTAAAATGGCAGAGAGGTAAAAAACATGAGAAAAAAAGCATTAGCATTAGAAGTAATTGAACGGTTAAAAAAGGAATATCCAGTTGCAGAATGCACTTTAGATTATGATGAGGCATGGAAATTACTTGTGGGAGTTCGTTTGGCAGCTCAGTGTACTGATGAGCGTGTGAATATTGTAGTAGAAAAACTATATAAGAAGTTTCCAGATGTAGAAGCTTTAGCCAATGCACCGGTTGAGGAAATTGAAGAAATTGTAAGACCGTGTGGACTTGGAAAAAGTAAGGCAAGGGATATAAGTGCTTGTATGAAAATTTTACATGAGAAATATGAGGATCAGATTCCAACGACCTTTGATGAGATTTTAGCACTTCCAGGAGTAGGAAGAAAAAGTGCGAATCTAATTATGGGTGATGTTTTTGGTAAACCAGCAATTGTAACAGACACACACTGTATACGTTTGGTAAATCGTATTGGATTAGTAAAGGGAATTAAAGAGCCTAAGAAAGTGGAGATGGAATTATGGAAAATCATACCACCAGAAGAGGGAAGTGATTTTTGCCATCGCCTTGTATTTCATGGGAGAGAAGTATGTACAGCAAGGACAAAACCGTATTGTGACAGATGTTGTTTAGCCGATATCTGTGCAAAAAAGATATGATAAGAGTAGAATGAAGGAGAAATAAAATGAACGAAAAAGTATTAGCAACTGTTGCAGGAGAGAAAATTACAGAAGAAGAATTACAGGCATTTTTAAATAATGTTCCAAGAGAACAGCAGCCATATATTAATAATCCAAAATTTAGAGAACAATGTTTGGAACAATTAATTTCTTTACATTTATTTGCACAAATGGGAGAAGAAATGAAATTAGAGGAAACAGAAGAATTTCAACAGATTCTTAAAAACGCGAAAAAAGATATTTTAGCACAGTTAGCAATGCGTGAGACAATGAAAGATGTGGAAGTGTCTGAAGAAGAAGTGCGTGCATATTATGATGCAAATAGTCAACAGTTTAAAAAAGGTGCTACAGTAAATGCAAAACATATTTTGACAGACTCAGAAGAAAAATGCCAAGAAATTTTGGAATCTATTTTAAGTGGTGAAAAAACATTTGAAGATTCTGCGAAAGAGTTTTCTACTTGTCCTTCAAGCGCAAGAGGTGGAGATCTCGGTCAGTTTGGTAGAGGACAAATGGTAAAAGAATTTGAAGATGTAGCCTTTACAGCAGAGATTGGAGAGGTAAAAGGACCTGTAAAAACACAGTTTGGTTATCATTTGATTAAAGTAGAAGATAGAAACGAAGAATCAATAGCTTCTTTTGATGAAGTAAAGGCAGTGATTCAAAGAAATCTTGTACAACAGAAACAAAATGCAAAATATATGGAACAGGTAGATGTATTAAAAGAAAAGTATTTAGAAAAATAGGAAAAAGAAAACGATGCGAGAAACGGTATTATTAATTAATTTTCAAGATGCGAAACAATTACGCGAGATTAAAATGATGCTTCTCTCTATGAAAATCAAAATGAAAATGGTTGAGAAGAAGGACTATTTACAGAAAATTGGTTATTTAGCAGGTATGAAAGAAATAGAATCTACAGAAGAAGTATATGTAGGAGAAGACTTAGAAAAAGAAATGATGATTTTTTCTAATTTACGAGAGTCACAATTGGAACAGATTTTATATCGCATGAGAAAGAATGGAATAAGAAAAGTAGACTATAAAGCAGTGCTTACAGATACAAATAAAGAGTGGACAATTCCTGAACTATATAAGGAACTTGCTGGAGAACACGAAAAAATGCAAAAAAATAATGTACAATAATAACATTTTATATTATAATAGATAGGTGGCAAAGACATACTATATTATTTTATAAAAAAGAAAAGGGATAAAAATGGAAAGAAAAGTAGGAACAATTTCAAGAGGAGTTCGTTGTCCAATCATTAGAGAAGGCGACAATTTAGCGGACATCGTGGTAAATAGCGTATTAGATGCGGCAAGCAGTGAAGGATTTGAATTAAGAGATAAAGATGTAATCTCACTTACAGAATCGATTGTTGCAAGAGCACAGGGTAATTACGCTCCAATTAGTGCAATTGCAAGTGATGTAAAAGCAAAATTAGGCGGAGAAACGATTGGAATTATTTTTCCGATTTTATCAAGAAATAGATTTTCTATCTGCTTAAAGGGAATGGCTATGGGAGCAAAAAAAGTTGTTCTTATGCTTAGTTATCCAAGTGATGAAGTTGGGAATGAACTTGTGTCGCTTGATAAATTAGATGAGGCAGGAATCAATCCATACAGTGACGTATTAACTTTAGAAAAATATAGAGAATTGTTTGGAGAGAACAAACATCAATTTACAGGTGTAGATTATGTAGAATATTATGGGGAACTTATTCGTGAAGCAGGAGCAGAAGTAGAAATTATTTTTGCAAACAATCCAAAAGTGATTCTTGATTATACAAAGAATGTAATTCACTGTGATATCCATACAAGAGCAAGAACACAAAGAATCTTAAAGGCAAATGGTGCTGAAAGAGTATTTGGTATGGATGAAATTTTAAATGCATCTGTTGATGGAAGTGGATTCAATGAAAAATATGGTTTGTTAGGTTCTAATAAATCTACAGAAGAAAGTGTAAAACTTTTCCCAAGAGAATGTTTTGGATTAGTTGAAGAAATTCAGAAAAGTATTTTAGAAAAAACAGGAAAACACGTTGAAGTTATGGTTTATGGAGATGGTGCTTTTAAAGATCCTCAAGGGAAAATTTGGGAACTTGCGGATCCAGTTGTTTCTCCAGCGTTTACAGAAGGACTTCGTGGAACACCAAATGAAGTGAAGTTGAAATATTTAGCAGATAATGATTTCAAAGATTTGAGTGGAGAAGCTTTAAAAGAAGCTATTTCTAAACGTATTAAAGAAAAAGATGATAATCTTGTAGGAAACATGGTTTCTCAAGGAACAACACCTAGACAACTTACAGATTTGATTGGTTCTTTATGTGACCTTACAAGTGGTTCTGGAGATAAAGGTACTCCAGTTGTACTTGTACAGGGATATTTTGATAACTATACAAATTAATAAAAGAGCATAGACTCAACAAATTATGGCTCTAAGTCAATAGTTGGAGGGAGGATTTTTGAATCTCCACCATCATTGGCTTAGAGCTATTTTAATAAATATTGAGGATATAATTTAGTAGAGAATGAGTGATATTTTAAAATGTATTATACGCAATGTAGCAGTCACATTTTGATAAAAGATAATATATTGAAGCATAATATAAACTATGTTATGATGACCTCAGATAGAACATAAAACGGACAAGAACAAAGATAAAGGAGGGTAAGATATGGTAAATGAAATAATGAAACATATTACAATGTATGATGAGAAAGTTGGACAAGCTATTCAAGCAGAATGTAATAGGCAACGCAGGAATTTGGAACTTATTGCGTCTGAAAATATTGTTTCTAAAGAAGTAATGATGACCATGGGAACGGTATTGACAAACAAATATGCAGAAGGTTATTCTGGAAAAAGATATTATGGTGGGTGTGAACAAGTAGATGTAATTGAAACGATTGCTATTGAACGTGCGAAGAAACTATTTGATTGCGACTATGCTAATGTACAACCTCATTCAGGAGCACAGGCAAATATGGCAGTTTTGATTGCAATGTTGAAACCTGGAGATACGATTATGGGAATGAATTTGGAACATGGTGGACATTTGACTCATGGAAGTCCAGTGAATTTTTCGGGAATGTATTTTCATATTGTTCCATACGGAGTAAATGCGGAGGGATTTATTGATTATGATGAAGTGGAAAGACTTGCTTTAGAGGCAAAGCCAAAATTGATTATTGCTGGTGCGAGTGCTTATGCAAGGAAAATTGATTTTAAAAGATTTCGTGAGATTGCTGACAAAGTTGGTGCATACTTAATGGTAGATATGGCGCATATTGCGGGGCTTGTAGCAACTGGGTTACACCAAAGTCCTATGCCATATGCAGATGTAGTGACAACAACAACTCATAAGACTTTGCGTGGACCAAGAGGTGGAATGATTTTAGCGAACAAAGATGCTGCAGAAAAATTTTGTTTAAATAAGGCTGTTTTTCCAGGAACGCAAGGTGGTCCGTTAGAACACGTTATTGCAGCAAAGGCAGTAGCCTTTGGGGAAGCATTACAACCAGAATTTAAGAAATATCAAGAACAAGTAGTAAAAAATGCAAAAGTTTTGTCAGAAGCATTACAGAGAAAAGGCTTTGATATTTTGACAGGAGGAACAGATAATCATCTTATGTTACTCGATTTAAGAAATTTGGAGTTATCTGGAAAAGAGTTACAGAGACGTTGTGATGAAGTATATATTACATTGAATAAGAATACAGTTCCAAATGATCCTAGAAGTCCTTTTGTCACTTCTGGAGTTCGTATTGGAACACCTGCAGTTACTTCTAGGGGAATGAAAGAAGACGATATGGAAAAAATTGCGGAACTAATTTGGCTTACAGCTATGGATTTTGAAGAAAAAGCGGATGAGATTCGCAAAGAAGTAGAGAAACTTTGCGAAAAATATCCGATTTATGAATAAAAGCATACGGGGGATAGCAATTGCTATCCCCTCAATTCTTGTAAAAGCTCAATATCTTCTGGTTTGATTTTTAAATTAGATGAATAAGATTTTCCGTCAGGCGTGGTAACAGTTATTTCAATTAAAGTTCCTTCGGAAAGAGCATTTTTTGAAATTGCTTTTAGAAAATGTGGAAATTTAGGGTGATTTTTTGAAAATTTCCCCCATGCATTTTTATATTTTAAAATTGACATTGGAGTTATCATATAAATATTCCTTTCGTAAATTTATAATAAAAGTGTTTTTAGTTTTTCTGAATCTATGTTATGATATATGGCGTCGCCAATCATAAGGTTAGGGCCTTTTTTGCATTGTTTCATACAAGGCTTAGTAGTTAATTTATATCTTCCGTCTTTTGTTACTTGTCCAGGGCGGATTTGTAAAAGTGTCTGAATTTCAGAAAGTAATTTTTGTGCGTTTTTTGAAGAACAAGAAGCACCTGAACAGACAATAATCTCTGTCTGAAATTTTTCATTAGTTAAACTTGGATATATGGAAATGATTTTATCAATAATGATTGTACTCATTTTCATAATTTCACTGATTCGTGTTTTTGCATCAGCTGGAATACAACCGAAAATTTCTTGTGTTTCCTTTAAAAATTGTACAAGTGTTTCTTGATCATTGGTTACTTGTAATGATTGATAATATCTTGCGGTTTCTTCAAAGAGCAAGAGGTTATCTTCTATATTATTTGTCATAATTTATAATCCCTTCTAAAAGAATTTTAATCATAATGAATAATCATACTATGAGAAAAAAGTTTATGCAAGGGAAAATATGAGAAAAGGAGAGATGTTGGACATGAATAAAACTCAAAATGTAATGGGAACAAAACCAGTGTTTCCTCTTTTGATGTCAATGGCCATTCCGCCGATGGTATCAATGTTGATTCAATCTATGTATAATGTTGTAGATAGTATTTTTGTTGCACAACTTGGGGAAGATGCCTTGACTGCAGTTTCTCTTGCTTTTCCACTTCAAAATCTTGTGCTATCTGCGGCCGTAGGAATGGGAATAGGATTGAATGCGGGAATAGCGAGAAATATTGGTGCGGGAAAACAAGATATGGTAAACAAAACTGCTACACATGGAATAGTTTTTACAGCAATTCATACGATTATCTTTATTTTAATTGGATTGTTTGGAGTTAAACCATTTTTCCGTTTTTTTACAGATGATCCGACGGTTTTTCGATGGGGATGTCAATATACGTATATTGTTATCTGTCTTTCTTTTGGATGTTTGTTCCATATCGCTATCGAAAAAATGTTTCAAGCAACTGGTAAAATGGTTATGCCAATGATTATACAAGCAGTTGGAGCAATTATTAATATTATTTTAGATCCGATTTTAATTTTTGGATTATTTGGTTTTCCAGCATTAAAAATACAAGGGGCAGCAATTGCAACTGTTGTTGGACAAATATCTGCTTGTGTGTTATCTATTATTTTCTTTTGTAAGAATAGTGGAGGAATTTATTTGAAATTTAAAAATTTCAAATTTGATAGACAGATTACAAAGCAGTTATATATGGTAGCGATTCCATCTGGTATTATGACTTCTATGCCATCTATTCTTGTTGGTGTTTTAAATGGGATTATTTCAGCGGTATCGGGAACAGCAGTTGCAGTTTTGGGAATTTATTTTAAGTTGCAAACATTCGTATATATGCCTGCTAATGGAGTGATTCAGGGAATGAGACCATTGATTAGTTATAATTATGGAGCAGGTTTACATCACCGCTTAAGGCAGGTGTTGAAAGTAAGTGTTATGGTGTCGGGAACGATTATGATATTTGGAACAATATTGTTTGTTGGCATTCCAGAACAAATTTTAGCGATGTTTAATGCGAATGCAGAGATGATGAGAATGGGTGTGCAAACACTTCGCATTATAGGACTTGGATTTATTGTATCTACAATTGGTATAGTGTATTCGGGTGTGTTTGAATCATTAGGGAGAGGGATAGAATCGTTAATGATTTCATTGCTTCGTCAATTAGTTATTATTGTACCATTATCCATAGTTTTCTTAAAATCATTTGGTATTGCAGGTGTATGGGCAACGTTTCCAATAGCGGAGACTGTATCTGCAATTATTGCTATTTTTTTATTAAAACGAACAATGAAAAAAATGTCAATTAATTTCATAGATCAATCAGAAAAAGTGGGACGTAGTTAAAAGACTATGTCCCATTTTAGTTTATGGAGTTGAAAAATATTTTTGTGTGATTATTTCTATAGGCATTTCTTTTCCTGTCCATAGTTTAAAAGCTTCTGCGCCTTGAAACAATAACATAGAAAGACCGTTAAGTGTGTGGCATCCACATTCTCTTGCTAAGTGAAGGAGCTTTGTTTCCCGTGGATTATAGATCACATCAGAAACAATTAAATCTTTGTGGAAGATTTTACTGTCAGTAATAATGGAGGCATCTGTATGTGGAGCCATACCAACAGAGGTTCCGTTTGTTAATAAGGTGCTTTCGGAAATTTCCCGTTTGAGTATTTTTTCATCGGAATAGTCGTATAAGTGAATTTGGCAATCAGATACAGTCTTTAATTTTTCGATTACTTTTTCCATTCGAGTAAAAGAGGCACTTCTATGGTTAAAAACAGAAATTTCTTTTACACCATCAAGGGCAGCCTGCACAAGTATAGCAGTAGATGCTCCGCCGGCCCCAAGAAGTGTCATTTTTTTGCCAATAATAGTATGACCAGCCCTTTTTAACGATTGCATATATCCTATACCATCTGTGGTATGTCCGATAAGAATACCATTATCGTTTACGACTGTATTCACAGATCCACTGATTTTAGCAGCGGGAGATAATTTGTCACATAATTTACACATTTCATTTTTATTTGGCATGGTTAGATTAAAACCTCGCACATTTAATGCTCGTAAACCGTTTACTGCTGTTTCTAGTTTATCTGTGGTGACATCGAATGCGAGGTAAATATAATTTAATCCTAATTGACGAAAGGATTCGTTATGCATAAATGGTGAAATGCTATGAGCAACAGGGTTTCCAAGCAGACCAGTTAAAATAGTGTGTCCATCAATTTCTTTATTCATTATAAAATCCTCCTGTATTTTTATAGACTAAAACCCTTTTGGGAAGAAGTCAAGAAAATCCTTTTTATAAAGGGGAAAAGTGTGGTAATATAAATATAATTTAGTTTTTTTGGAGGAATTATATGGAGAGTGTGAGGGTGAGAGACATTGTTATAGGGAAGGGCAAGCCTAAGATTGTCGTGCCAATTATAGCAAAAAGTGAGAGGGAAATAGAAGAACAATTACAGAAGATTGTGCAAAGGGAAATAGATATAGTAGAATGGCGTGGAGATTGGTTTGAAGGTATTTTTGATTGTAAAAGGGTAGAAGATATACTGAGATGGATGAGAAGCTATGTAGGAGAAATCCCTATTCTATTTACTTTTCGCACAGCTAAAGAGGGTGGGGAAAAGGAAATTTCCCAAGAAACATACAACAAAATAAATATAAATATATCTAAGATGCAATTGGTAGATTTGATTGATGTAGAAGGATTTGGGTTTTCAGATGCAGAATGGCTTATTAAACAGTTAAAACAGCAAAACATAAAAGTCATTATTTCACATCACAATTTTGAAAAAACTTTACCTAAAAATGAAATGATAAAAAAATTATGTAAAATGCAAGAGATGGGTGCAGATATTATCAAAATGGCGATGTTACCGAAATCGACAAAGGATGTATTAGAGTTATTAGATGCAACAGAAGAAATGAATAGATTATATGCAAAACAACCAGTTGTGACAATGTCCATGACAGAAAAGGGATTGATAAGTCGGTTGGCAGGGGAATTTTTCGGATCAGCATTGACTTTTGGAGCAGTTGGTAAAACATCTGCACCGGGGCAAATTGATGTGGGAGAATTAAATTTTATATTGACAACGATACATAATCAGTTAAGATAGAGAAAATGGGGTGAGAAAAATGGAGATGAATATTCAATTGGCAGAGAATGTGAGTCACATATATATAGAAAGAGATTGTCGTCTAAATTTGGAAAAATATATTTCTTTAGATTGTAAGGTGATGATTATTACAGATGAAGGAGTGCCAGAGAAATATCATAAAGAAGTTTTAAAACAATGTAAGGAAGGATATCTTTTTATTGCAAAACAGGGAGAGGAATCAAAAAGTCTTGAGGTTTATGAACAGGTTTTGCAGAAGTTACTTGAATTAGATTTTTCAAGAAAAGATTTAGTAATAGCTCTTGGAGGCGGTGTGATTGGAGATTTAAGTGGATTTGTAGCTGGGACATTTAAAAGGGGAATGAGATTTGCATCTATTCCAACTACAACACTTTCGCAAATTGATTCTAGTATAGGTGGAAAAGTAGCTGTGAATATGGGAAATGTAAAAAATGTAATTGGCACATTTTACCATCCAGAAGTAGTATTAATTGATTTGAACACATTAGTTACGTTACCGAAAAGACATTATTATAATGGACTTGTTGAAGCTGTAAAAGCAGGGTTAATCGGTGATGTGGAGTTGTTTGAACTTTTTGAAAAGAGTGAAGATATAGAAGAAAATATAGAAGAGATTATTGTACATGCTTTGCAAGTAAAGAAAAATGTAGTTGAGAAAGATGAGAAAGAAGAACATTTACGTAAAATTTTAAATTTTGGACATACAATTGGTCATGCTATTGAAAGCATTTATCATTTGGAAGGGTACTATCATGGAGAATGTGTTGGAATTGGCATGATGATGATTTTGGAAAAAGAAGAAATTCGGGAACGACTTCGAAAAGTTTTATGTAAATTAAATGTTCCTTTGTCTGCTGAATATGATGTGGAAGAAGTTATACATTTTATTAAAAAAGATAAAAAGGCAAATGGAAAATATGTTACTGTTGTGCAAGTAGATAATGTGGGAGAGGCAAAACTTCTTCCAATAGAAATAGAAAGTTTAAGAGGGAATAAATTATGATTATTACATGTAGAAAAAATGCTCCGCAAGAAGAAGTAGATAAGGTTGTTAAAAATTTTGAAGAACAAGGATTAGAAGTGAATTTTATTCAAGGTGCAAATTATAATGTTTTTGGTATTGTTGGAGATACGACCGTTGTAGATGAAAGAAAAATTCGTGCAAATACATGGATTGAAGATGTGACGAGAATTGGGGCACCTTATAAGAAAGTAAATCGTTTGTTTCATCCAGAAGATAGTGTTATAGATGTGGCAGGAGTAAAAATTGGTGGAAAAGAGAAAGTAGTTGTTATAGGAGGACCGTGTTCTGTAGAAGGAAAAGAAGAAATTTGTAATTTGGCAAAAAAAGTAAAAGAGGCAGGAGCGGATATGCTTAGAGGTGGTGCATATAAACCACGAACATCGCCATATGCGTTTCAAGGGCTTGGAACAGCAGGAATAGAAGCTATGGTTGAGGCACGAAAACAGACAGGGCTTCCAATAGTATCTGAAATTATGAGTGCAGATAAGATTGATGAGTTTGTAGAAAATGTAGATTTGATTCAAGTTGGCGCAAGAAATATGCAAAATTTCGATTTGCTTAAAGCGTTAGGAAAAATTCGCAAACCGATTTTATTAAAACGAGGATTAGCGAATACGATAGAAGAATGGCTTATGTCTGCCGAATATATTATGGCAGGGGGAAATAATCAAGTTATTCTTTGTGAGAGAGGAATTCGTACATTTGAAAAATATACGAGAAATACGTTGGATTTAAGTGTTGTACCAATTATTAAACGAAAAAGTCATTTACCAATTATTATTGATCCATCTCATGCTACAGGTGATTGGGAACTTGTTGAAGCTATGAGTCTTGCAGCAGTAGCAGCAGGTGCAGATGGTCTAATTGTAGAGGTACATGATAATCCAGAATGTGCATGGAGTGATGGGGCACAATCATTAAAACCAGAGAAATTTAAAACAATGATTGATAAATGCAAAGTTGTAGCAGAAGTAATAGGTAGAAGCATGTAAGAAAAAGAGCAGGAACAAAAAAGATAGTTCTTGCTCTTCGTATTATGTGGAATCTGATGTAAAAGACTACCCAAATATGTTGCCGACGAATAATTTATTCTTAAAATGTGGCACACTACTGATGAAGGAGGTGTGTGGCATGAATAAGAAAAAGAATTTACATTGGATAAATATAGGGATAATATTCAGTTGTTTGATGATAGCTTTCTTTTGTTTTCAAAAAAAGTGGGAAACAAGAACAGTTTTACGGGATACTTCTAGTGATTTAAAAGTACACTTCATGAATACAGGGCAATCAGAATCAATTTTAATACAGTCCTGTGGAAAAACTTTACTTATTGATGGTGGGACAAATTTCACAGGTGGAAAAGTTGTTGAATATCTTCGCCGCAAGGGGATAACTTATCTCGATTATGTTGTAGGAACGCATGGTCATGAAGATCATATTGGTGGAATTGATGCTATTTTATATAATTTTCGAGTAGGAGAGTTGTTTTTGCCTAGGCAAGAATATAATACACACTCATATAAAGATGTTCTAGAAATAGCGAAAGCAAAACAGATACCAATTACTGTGCCAGAATGGAAAGAAAAACGTATACTTGGAGATGCAAAGATAGTGTTTTTATCACCTGAACCGAATAAAATATATGAAGATATTAATGATTCTTCACTTGCTTTAAGAGTAAGTAATAGGAAACATAGTTTTCTGTTTTGTGGAGATATTAGCAAGAAAATGGAAAAAAGAATATTGAAAACAGGTGTATATTTAAAATCGGATGTATTAAAATTAAATCATCATGGCAGTAATAATGCAAATTCTATGAAATTTTTAAAGAAAGTTTCTCCACAATATGCTGTTGTTTGTTGTGCAAAGGGAAATGCGTTTGGTCATCCTCATAAATCTGTGCTAAAACGTTTAGAAAAAAGGAAAATACGATTGTTTCGAACTGATGAGCAAGGGGAAATTTTATTTACAAGCGATGGAAAAACTTTGATGAGCAATGTGAAGCCAATAAGATGAAATTGATAATTTTCACAAAAGAAACATATTTTTTTGCTAATCTTAGAAAGACAATTAATGAGGAGAAAGATTATGGAACGATTAAAAATATTAGTAGTAGATGATGAAAGTAGAATGAGAAAGTTGGTAAAGGACTTTTTGGAAAGAGATGGATTTACTGTGCTTGAAGCAGGCGACGGAGTAGAAGCCATGGATGTTTTTTATGAACACAAAGATATTGCGCTTATAATACTGGATGTGATGATGCCAAAGATGGATGGATGGCAAGTTTGCCGAGAAGTGCGGCAAATTTCCCAAGTCCCAATTATTATGTTGACAGCAAGAACAGATGAAAGAGACGAATTACAAGGATTTGACTTAGGAGTAGATGAGTACATTTCCAAACCGTTTAGTCCGAAAATTTTAGTGGCAAGAGTGGAGGCAATTTTAAGGAGGACAAATGTCTTGTTTTCAGAAGAATCAATTGATGCAGGTGGAATTATAATAGATAAAACGGCGCATCTTGTTAAAATTAATAATGAACCAGTGGAATTAAGTTACAAGGAATTTGAATTATTGACATATTTTGCTGAAAATCAAGGAATTGCGCTTTCAAGAGAGAAAATTTTAAATAATGTATGGAATTATGATTATTTTGGTGATGCCCGAACCATTGATACACATGTGAAAAAGTTGAGAAATAAACTTGGAGATAAAGGTGATTATATTAAAACCATTTGGGGAATGGGTTATAAATTTGAGGTGTCATAATGAAATATTCAATTAAACGTCAGATGGCAACGGTATTCATAGGAATTGTTATTTTTATTCTTCTTGCAGTTTTTATCATGAATGGTAGATTTTTAGAAGAATATTATGTACAAAATAAAATGCAAGTACTAACAAATATATATATGTCTCTTGACAAATTCTTGGAGCAAGATGGGGAAATAGATGCAGAAAATTTGAATAAGACTTTAGGACCTTTAGTAGAAAAAAGTAATGTTTCGCTTATTGTAACAGATGCGACAGGAAGCATTAGAATCAAAATGCGTACGGATGCAGAAAATGAATCACTAAAAACTCGTCTAGTAGGATATCGCTTTCAAATTAATCAAAAAGAGAGCAAATTATTAAAAGCAAAAGAAAAATATGAACTTAGAAAAGCAAAGGATCCACGTAACAAGATGGAATACTTGGAAATGTGGGGGGACTTTTCTAATGGATATGTGTTTTTATTTAGAACTCCATTAGAAAGTATTCGGGAAAGTGTGCTGATTTTTAACCATTTTCTTATGTGTATAGGTGTAGGTGTTATTCTTGTGAGTATTTTGATTATATGGTATTTTTCGAAAAAGATTACAGATCCGATTTTAGAATTGGCTATGATTTCAGAGAAAATGGCAGATTTGGATTTTGATGCGAAATATACAAGTGGAGGAAAAAATGAAATCGGGATTTTAGGTTGCAATTTTAATAAAATGTCGGAAAAATTGGAAACAACCATTTCTGAATTGAAAAGTGCAAATAATGAATTGCTGAAAGATATAGAGAAAAAAGAACAGATTGAGACAATGCGAACAGAATTTTTAGGGAATGTTTCTCACGAATTAAAAACGCCGATTGCACTTATACAAGGATATGCCGAGGGATTAAAAGAAGGAATTAATGATGATGCAGAAAGTCGAGAATTTTATTGTGATGTAATCATGGATGAGGCAAATAAAATGAATCAAATGGTAAGAAATCTTTTGACATTAAATCAGTTAGAGTTTGGTAAAGAAGAGATAACATTTGAACGTTTTGATATTGTAGAGTTGGTAAAAGGTGTTATTCAGTCATGTGAGATTTTAATTCAGCAAAAAAATGTAAAAGTGAATGCTCTTATGGAAGAGTCTGTGTATGTTTGGGCCGATGAGTTTAAAGTGGAACAGGTTATCCGAAATTATATAAGTAATGCCTTGAATCATGTGTCGGGAGAGAATATAATTGAAGTAAAGATTGTGAAAAAAACGGAAACAGTTAGAGTTTCTGTATTTAACACAGGATTTCCGATTCCAAAAGAAGATATAGCACATATTTGGGACAAATTTTACAAAGTAGATAAAGCACGTACAAGAGCATATGGAGGAAATGGTATCGGACTTTCTATTGTGAAAGCAATTATGGAATCCTTACATAAGGAATATGGTGTGAAAAATTATGATAACGGTGTAGAATTTTTTATGGAATTGGATTTGAAATAAGGAAATAAAGAAGGAGATACCAACATGGGAGAAATTAATAATGATTGGTTAGATGTATTGAAAGAAGAATTTAAAAAACCGTATTATGCACAATTGCATAAAAAAGTATTGGAAGAATATAAGACAAATCTTATTTTTCCGCCGGCAGATGATATTTTTAATGCATTTCATTTGACACCATTAAAGAACGTAAAAGTAGTTATATTGGGGCAAGATCCATATCACAATGTAAATCAAGCACATGGGTTATGTTTTTCTGTGAAGCCAGAGGTGGACATTCCGCCTTCACTTGTCAATATTTATAAAGAGTTACATGATGATTTGGGGTGTGCGATTCCAAGTCATGGATACTTGACAAAATGGGCGAAACAAGGTGTGCTTATGTTAAATACAGTGTTAACTGTTCGAGCTCATCAGGCAAATTCTCATAGAGGAATAGGTTGGGAAGAGTTTACAGATGCAGCACTTCGTGCAGTTAATGAACAAGATAGGCCGATAGTATATATTTTATGGGGAAAGCCTGCACAAGCTAAGAAGTCTATGTTGACAAATCCGAAACATTTAATTTTAGAAGCACCACATCCAAGTCCATTATCAGCTTATCGAGGATTTTTTGGGAGTAAACCATTTAGTAAAACAAATACATTTTTAAAAGAACATGGAGTTGAGCCAATTGATTGGCAAATTGAGAATCAATAAGAGAGGTTTTACCTCTCTTTTTTAGTGTTATATTTTCTATTTTTCTATTGACAAATCAATGAAAATATGGTTACATGAACATATGAACAGTTATTCATATAAAGGAGGTAGAAAACAGTGAAAAAGCAGATAAAACAATGTAATTGCGAACACGAACATCATGAGTGCTGTTGTGGACATGAACATCATCATGTTGAAGAAGAGAGAAAAGAATTAAAGAGTCATGGGAAAAAAGTAGTATATACAATAGAAAATATAGATTGTGCAAATTGTGCGAGTAAAATTGAAAAGAAAATGAATGCTTTACCAGAAGTAGAAGAAGCTATTTTAACTTTCGCAACAAAACAGTTGCAAGTGGCTTCAAATTCTAACGAAGATTTACTTCCGCTATTACAAGAGGTTTGCGATTCTGTGGAAGATGGAATTGTAATTACGCAAAAAAATCAAAGTATTAAAGAATTGCGTGAAGCAAAAAAAGAAAGCAAAAAAAGTGAAATTATTAGTATTGGAATAGGTGCATTTTTGTTTGTGAGTGGAATGATTTTAAAAGAGAGAATAGAAGTTTTCTCATCTATTTTATTTATTCTTTCCTATCTTATACTTGGTGCGGAAATTGTTCTTGCTGCAGGGAAAAATATTTTAAAAGGAAAAGTGTTTGATGAAAACTTTTTAATGAGTATGGCAACTTTATCAGCCTTTGCTATAGGGGAATTTTCAGAAGCTGTTGGCGTTATGCTTTTTTATCGTATTGGAGAATTGTTTGAACAGATTGCGGTAGAACGAAGTCGTTCGCAAATTATGGAAGCAGTTGATTTAAGGCCAGAAGTTGTAAGTAGGGTAATTGGAGAAACAGTAGAAATAATTCCATCTGAGGAAGCAAAAGTAGGAGATATTGTCCTTGTGCGTGCAGGTGATAGAATTCCACTAGATAGTATTATTGTCGAAGGGAAGAGTCAAATAGATACTTCAGCCGTAACAGGAGAACCTGTTCCTGTTCAAGTAAAAGAAGGAGAAAGGGTTACTTCAGGATGTGTTAATTTAACGGGTATGTTGAAAGTGCGAGTGGAAAAGATGCTAGAAGATTCTATGGTCAGTCGAATTTTACATTCGGTAGAAAATGCAGCATCAAGTAAACCTAAAATTGATCGGTTTATTACAAAATTTGCAAGAATATATACCCCATTTGTAGTTATACTTGCGTTGGCAACAGCAATTATTCCTTCTGTAATTACAGGAAACTGGGAACATTGGATTTATACAGCGATCACTTTTCTTGTTATTAGTTGTCCTTGTGCATTGGTTTTGAGTGTTCCACTTGCATTCTTTTCTGGAATAGGTGCTGGGTCTAAAAAAGGAATTTTATTTAAGGGCGGTATAGCATTAGAAGGACTAAAAGATGTAAAACAGGTTGTTGTAGATAAAACAGGAACAATAACAGAAGGAAACTTTATATTACAAAAATGTGTTGCTTTGTCTGGAACAGAAGAAGAATTACTTTATTTAGCAGGTAATTGTGAAATGATATCTACGCATCCGATAGGGAATAGTATCGTTATGGCAGGAAAAGCAAAAGGTTTGCAGTTAGAACGTCCGCAAAAAGCTGAGGAAATTTCTGGAAAAGGTATTCGTGCTACGTTGAAAGAAGGAGAAGTCCTTTGTGGGAATCGTTCTTTAATGGAAGAAAATCAAATAAATTTACAACAGTATGAAAAGAAATCCTATGGAACAGAAGTATTAGTTGCATTAAACAGAAAATTTATTGGTTATTTGGTGATTGCAGATACCATTAAGGAAGATGCCGAGTCAGCGGTTTGTAAAATAAAAGAAGAAAAAATAGGTATTACCATGCTGACTGGAGATACAAAGAAAAGTGCAGATGCTATTGCAAGAAAAGTTGGAATTCAGGACGTTTACGCACAACTTCTTCCACAAGATAAATTGGAAAAATTACAACATATTCGCAAAGAAAAAGGAAGAGTTATGTTTGTAGGTGATGGTATTAACGATGCGCCTGTTTTAGCAGGAGCTGATGTAGGAGCAGCGATGGGAAGTGGAGCAGATGTAGCTATAGAAGTGGCAGATGTTGTATTTATGAATTCGTCTGTGGAATCAATACCGACAGCGATTCATATTGCAAAGCAAACGGGAAGAATTGCTATGCAGAATGTGATTTTTGCTTTGGTAATAAAGATACTTGTAATGGTACTTGGACTTTTGGGATTTGCAAATATGTGGTTGGCTGTTTTTGCAGATACAGGAGTAGCAATGCTTTGTGTATTAAATTCAATACGAGTTCTATATAAGAAATAAATATCTTAAAAAAGAAGATAGGAACTTATTCTCTTAAAGTCTCTGAAAATATCCGTTAAGGGATGTTTCAGAGATTTTTAGATTTTATATCGAATATAATTGTTTGCAAAAATAAAGGAATGCAATAGAAATCTTGACCGATAGAGGAAATCAGTTATAATAAGTTTAGAATATTTAGAGAGGAAGTATTGTATGGAAAAATTAGAAATAGAATGTTGCGGATCGATACATCTTCATACAAAAGCAATTCATCAAGTGAAAGATCATATGCCAAAAGAAGATAAATTAACTGATTTAGCAGATTTCTTTAAGGTGTTTGGTGATCCCACAAGAATAAAGATATTGTATGTTTTATTGCAATCAGAAATGTGCGTGTGTGATTTGGCAGAAGTTTTGGAGATGACACAGTCAGCTATCTCCCATCAACTTCGTGTATTAAAACAAGCGAAGTTAGTTAAGAATAGAAGAGATGGAAAAACGGTATTTTATTCTTTGGCAGATGGACATATACAAACAATTTTAAATCAAGGAATGGAACATATTTCAGAATAAGGAGAAGTAAAATGAAGAAGAAACTATCTGTATTGTTGTGCATGGCCTGTGTGTTTTTATTGACAGGTTGTACTGGGAAAATAGATAAAGGAGTAAAACATTTAGAGAAAAAAGAATATAAAGAAGCAGTAGAGAGTTTTGCTAAGGCAATTGATGGAGGAGAAGAGGTTGCAGAGGCATATCATGGACAAGGGATCGCTTATTGGGAAATGAAACAGTATGATGAAGCGAAAAATGCGATGCTAAATTATTTGAAGGAGAATGGGAAACCAACTGCAACAGTGTATCAGATTTTAGGAGATTCTGAAATGGAGTTAAAAAACTATGAAGAAGCTATTCAGCATTATTTAAAGGGAATGAGCTGTGAAGGACTTAATGAAAAACAGCTACAAGAAATGTCTTATAATGAAATTATCGCTTATGAAAAACTTCATGATTGGAATAGTGCAAAAGCAAAAATCTCAGCATATGTAGAAAAATATCCTGATGATAAGGAAGCAAAAAAAGAAGCAGAATTTTTGGAAACGAGATAGAGATATGGTAGAAATGATAGAATTATCAAAAGAAATTGAAAAAGTTATTTTAGTTGGAGTGAGTGTAGAAGACGATGATGATACGGAAAAATCTTTAGATGAGTTAGAAGAACTTGCAAGAACTGCAGGAGCGGTTACAGTGGGAAGAGTGATACAAAATCGCGAACAAATTCATCCGGCTACTTATGTAGGAAAAGGGAAAATAGAAGAAATCAAAGAACTTTTATGGGAAACAGAAGCAACAGGTATTATTTGTGATGATGAGTTGTCTCCTGCACAACTTGGAAATTTACAAGATGCACTAGATACAAAAGTGATGGATAGAACCCTTATTATTTTAGATATATTTGCAGAGAGAGCATCTACAAGTGAAGGGAAAATTCAAGTTGAACTTGCACAGTTAAAATATCGTCAATCAAGGCTTGTTGGTTTGGGAAAATCACTTTCAAGACTAGGTGGTGGAATAGGAACGAGAGGCCCAGGAGAGAAGAAACTGGAGATGGATAGGCGATTAATTAAAGGAAGAATTGCTCAGTTAAATAGAGAATTAAAAGAAGTGAAGCGTCATAGGGAGGTAACAAGGGAACAGAGAAATCGAAATCATTTACCAGTAATTGCTATTGTGGGATATACAAATGCTGGAAAATCTACTTTGTTAAACAAATTGACAGGAGCATCTGTACTTGAAGAAGATAAACTTTTCGCAACATTAGATCCAACAACAAGAGGATTAAAATTGCAAAGTAAGCAAGAAATTTTATTGACAGACACAGTTGGATTTATTCGTAAACTGCCACATCATTTAATAGAGGCATTTAAAAGTACTTTGGAAGAAGCAAAGTATGCAGACATTATTTTGCATGTTGTAGATGCATCGAATCCACAATTAGATGAGCAGATGCACATTGTGTATGAAACTTTACAACAATTAGAAGTAGTAAATAAACCAATTATTACAGCATTTAATAAACAGGATAAAGCAGATGTGGAAATGATAATAAGAGATTTTAAGGCTGATTATCTTGTGAAGATTTCTGCGAAGACAGGAATGGGTTTGGATGTTTTGCTAGAGACGATTGAGGAAGTATTGCGTCAGCAAAAAGTTATGGTAGAAAGAGTATATCCATATAAAGAGGCTGGGAAAATACAGTTGATTAGAAAATATGGGGAGCTTCTTACGGAAGAATATAAGGAAGAGGGCATTTTTGTAAAAGCCTATGTTCCTGTGGAACTTTATGGAAAAATTCAATAAGAAAAGGAAAACGGAGAATTTCAGGGGAATTCTCCGTTCATTATATCATAGGAGAGAAAAATGAAAAAATATCAGATAACAGAGTGGTGTCATCATTTTATAAAAAATCATGTTGAAAATGGAGAAGTTTGTATTGATGCTACAGCAGGAAATGGAAATGATACGTTACTTTTAGCAGAACTTGTAGGAGAAAAGGGGAAAGTGTATGCTTTTGATATACAAGAACAAGCATTACAAAAGACGAGGGAAAGGTTAGAAGAAAAGGGATTAGACAATCGTGTAGAACTTATTCTAGAAAGCCATGAAAAAATGGAACAATTGGTAAAAGAAGAAGTGTCTTGCGTTGTATTTAATTTTGGTTATCTTCCGGGAGGAAATCACTTTCTTTCTACAAAGACGGAAAGCAGTATAAAAGCCATTCAAGGTGGTTTGTCTTTGTTAAAAAAAGGTGGAATGATGAGTCTTTGCATTTACAGTGGAGGAGATAGCGGATTTGAAGAAAAGGAAGGGATTTTGCAGTATTTACATAGGTTGGATAGCAAAAAATATCTTGTGATTGTTAGTCAGTATTATAATCGTCCAAACAATCCACCCATTCCAGCAATCATCATAAAATTATAGGAGGGGAAAAATGTCATTACAATTTATATTTGGTAGTTCGGGAGCAGGAAAATCATATTATTTACAGAAATATGTTGTGGAAAAATCGTTAAAATATCCTACGGAAAATTATTTTGTCATTGTACCTGAGCAATTTACTATGCAGACACAGAAAGATTTGGTTATGGCACACGAAAGAAAAGGAATCATGAATATTGATGTGTTGAGTTTTGGGCGACTTGCCCATCGCGTTTTTGAAGAAGTAGGAGGAAATCAAAGAACTATTTTAGATGATACGGGGAAAAGTTTGATTTTGCGAAAAATTGCTGGGGATTATGAAGACGAATTAAAAGTATTGCATGGAAATTTAAAAAAACACGGTTATATAGGAGAAATGAAATCAGTTCTTTCTGAATTTGCACAATACAATATCAATGGGGAAACCTTAGATAAAATGATAAATTCAGTAGAAGAGGGGACGTATTTTCAATGGAAGTTAAAGGATATTGCTAAAGTTTATGAAGGGTTTTCAAAATATCTTTCAGATAAGTATATTACAAATGAAGAACTTTTAGATGTACTTTGCGATGTGATTGGGAAATCGAAGATTTTAAAGGACAGTGTTATTGCATTCGATGGTTTTACGGGATTTACACCAGTACAGGACAAAGTGATGAAAGAACTCCTTCGTGTTTGTAAAAAGGTGATTGTAACTGTCACAATAGATGAAAAAGAGAATCCATATATATTTTCACATCCATATCAGTTATTTGCTTTAAGTAAACGTATGGTTACGGGGGTAGTTGCACTAGCGAAAGATGAAAAGGTGGAAATAGAAGAGTCTGTTTGTTTGTCGCAAAATCCTGTATATCGTTTTCGTGAAAATCCACCGATGAGATTTTTGGAGAAAAATTTATTTCGTTATACGACGGAAGTTTTTCCGGAAAAACAGGATAATATCTCTCTTCATTCTACAAAAATGCCGAAAGACGAGACAACGTTTGTTATGCAAGAAATACGTCATTTAGTTCGTGTACAGGGATATAGATACAGAGATATTGCAATAATTGCAGGAAATATTTCGACTTATGCGGACTATATGCAAAAAATAGCAAGAATGTATGATGTTCCACTTTTTATGGATTATAAGAGAAGCGTTTTATTAAATTCTTTTGTTGAATATATTAGAAGTCTTTTGACGATGGCAGAGAAAAATTTAACTTATGAAAGTGTATTTAGATTTCTTAGGACAGGACTTACTCAATTTTCAAGAGAAGAAATAGATATTGTAGAAAATTATGTTATAGCAATGGGGATCAAAGGATATAAAAAATGGAATGAAAACTGGGTGAGGACTTATAAAGGACTATCTGAAGAGGAACTGGGGAAAATAAATGAAATCAGAAGCATATTTGTGGATAAGATACAAGAAGTGATGGGAGTCCTAAAGAAACGGAGAAAGACAGTCAAAGAAATTACTCTCGCTTTACATGATTTTTTTGTACAAGAAAAGTTGCAAGAAAAATTGGTGAAATATGAGGAAAGATTTCAAGAAGAAAATGAGCCTGCATTGGCGAAAGAGTACGCACAGATTTATCGAATTGTAATTGAGATATTTGATAAGTTTATTGAACTTTTAGGTGATGAATATTTGTCATTAAAGGAATATTCAGAATTGTTAGATGCTGGATTTGAAGAGGCTAAAGTTGGTGTTATTCCGCCGGGGATCGACGAGGTTATTGTCGGTGATATGGAGAGAACAAGATTAAAAGAAGTAAAAGTTCTATTTTTTGTTGGAGCAAATGATGTCTTCATTCCTGGAAATCAAGTGGGGAGTGGACTTCTTTCTGAACAAGATCGAAAGATATTTGAGGAGCAGAAAATTCCTCTTGCCCCTAATGGAAAAGAGAAAATTTATATACAGAAATTTTATCTTTATATGAATCTAACGAAACCGAGTGATAAAGTCTACATCTCTTATAGTAAAATCAGTGCTGAGGGAAAAGGAATTCGTCCAGCATATTTTTTGCAGGATTTAAAAAGGATATATCCTGCAATCAAAATTCAGGATGAAGAAGAAAAGGAATTTACAGAATTAGAGTTAACCAAAAAAGCAGGAATTTTTCATATTATTTCTGGTTTGCAGAGAAGAAGAGAAGAAATTACGGCTGAATGGTTGGAATTATATGCAGCCTATAGACGAGATGAAAAGTGGGAGAGTGTTATTGACAATTTAATTGAAGCTGGTTTTTATAAAATGCCAGAAGATAGAATATCAAGACAAATGGCTGAAAAACTCTATGGGGAAAAGATCGAAGGAAGTGTGACGAGATTAGAAAGATTTTCAGCTTGTGCATTTGCACATTTTTTATCATATGGTTTATGCTTGAAAGAGAGAAAGGAATATCGATTTGAAGCAGTTGATTTGGGAAATATTTTTCACCGAGCAATTGAAATATTTTCACGAAACCTTGTGAAAAGTGGATATACATGGACAACTCTTTCGAAAGAAAAAGCAGAACAAATGATAGAAGAAAGTGTGGAAATGAGTATTGTAGATTATGGAAATACAGTTCTCTATAGTTCTGCAAGAAATGAATATATCATTACTCGTATTAAACGAATGATGAAGAGAACGGTGTGGGCTTTATCAAAACAGTTGGAAAAAGGAGATTTTATTCCAAGTGGTTATGAAGTTTCTTTCGGAAAAGGAAAAATAGATCGCATTGATATTTATGAAACAGATTCCAAAGTGTATGTAAAAGTGATTGATTATAAAACGGGCACGAAAACATTTAGTCTTGCATCACTGTACCATGGATTGCAGTTACAACTAGCGATATATATGAATATGGCGGTAGAATTGGAGAGAAGAAAACAACCGGAAAAAGAAATTATTCCAGCAGGATTATTTTATTATCAAATGAAAGATCCGGTCATAGATAAAGTAGATGAGGATAAAAGAGAGGAAACTATTTTATCGAAACTTCGATTGGATGGAATTGTAAATGCAAACGAAGAGGTAATTAGTCATTTAGATAAGAATTTTAGTGGTAATTCATTGGCGATTCCAGTTGGGAAAAATAAGAATGGAAGCCTTTCTAAAACATCAAAAGCGTTTTCGGAGAAGGATTTTTCTGTTATTTCCAGATATGTAGATAAGGAAGTAAAAGAAATTGAAGGACGAATGCAAGATGGGGAGATGCAAGTTGCTCCCTATGAGATGGGAACAAGTCGTGGATGTGATTTTTGTCAATTTAAAGGGGTATGTCATTTTGATGAAAAAATTGATGGATGTGAGTATAGAAAATTTGGAAAATTAAGTGATGAAGAAGTATTGAGAAGAATGATGGAGGAATTGTAATTATGGGAGTGAATTGGACGCCAGAACAGAAAAAGGTTATTTCGTTGAGAAATAGGAATATTCTTGTTTCGGCTGCAGCTGGATCTGGGAAAACAGCGGTCTTAGTAGAACGTATTATTACAATGTTGACAGAAGATAATCCACCACTAAACGTGGATGAACTTCTCAGTGTAACTTTTACGGAAGCGGCAGCAGCAGAAATGAAGGAAAGAATTTTATTAGCGATTGAAAAAAAATTAGAAGAAAATCCAAACAATATACATTTGCAGAAACAGTCTACTTTAATTCACAGTGCAATGATTACAACGATTCATAGTTTTTGTTTGTCGGTTATACGGGAATATTTTCATACAATAGATTTGGATCCAAGTTTTCGTATTGGAGAAGAGGGGGAATTAAAACTTTTACAAAAGGAAGTCTTGCAAGAATTATTGGAAAAACAGTATGCAGAAAAAAATGAAAAATTTCTTTCTTTTGTGGAGCGATTTGCTACAGGAAAAGATGATAAAAAATTAGAAGAGATTATTTTACAATTATATACGTTTTCAGAAAGTTATCCAAACAGTGAAAAATGGCTTGATTCGTGCGTACATACATATGATGTGCAAACATGGGAGGAATTTTCATGTACTGAGTATTATAAAAAAGCGATTCAAAATATAAAGAAATATGCAGTTGATGCAATTCGTTTATTAGAAACTGGAGTTTCTGCATGCGAAAATCCAGAAGGGCCGTATATGTATAAGGAAACTTTGGAAAATGAAATAGAGGGATGGAAAGCGTTTCTTCAGTCAGATAGCTTAATACAGTTTTATGAGAAAAGAAAGTATCCTGAAGGAGAAAGATTAAAACCAAATAGAGATAAAACTGTGTCAGAGGAACTTTCTACTTTTGTCAAAGAAGTAAGAAAGCAAACAAAAGAAATATTATCTGATATTATTAAAACATATTTATTTCAGCCGATGGAAGAGATGATACTAGATATGTCAAAGACAAAGGAAATGATAGAAGAATTAACTTTCCTTGTGAAAGAATTTTCCGGTTTATATGCGGAGGAAAAAAGGAAAAGAAATTTAATTGATTTTGGCGACATGGAACATTTAGCATTGCAGATTCTTACAGTCGAAGAAGGAGATGTACTTTTGCCTTCTCCTGTGGCAAAAGAATATCAGAAAAGATTTAAAGAAATTATGATTGATGAATATCAGGATAGCAATTTGATTCAAGAGGCTATTCTTACAAGTGTATCTACAATGAGTTGTGGAAGAAACAATATTTTTATGGTGGGAGATGTTAAACAGAGTATTTATCGTTTCCGGTTGTCCCGCCCAGAATTGTTCATGGAAAAATTCGATACATATGATATAGAAGATAGCGATAAACAACGTATAGATTTACATAAAAATTTTCGAAGTAGAAAAGAAGTGCTAGATAGCACAAATTTTATTTTTGAACAGATTATGACAAAAGGGCTTGGAAAAGTAGAGTATGATGACAGAGCAGCTTTATATGCAGGAGCAGATTATAAAGAAAAAGAGGGAAATGAGGCAGAAGTACTTATTATTGACGTGGAAAAAGATGTAGAAAGTGAAGAACAGGTTGAAGAAACGGTAAGAGAACTTGAAGCAAGAGCAGTGGCAAGAAGAATTAAGGAGTTAATGGCAGAACATCAAGTACAGGATAAAGTGACTGGGGAATTACGTCAGATATGTTATAAAGATATTGTTATATTGACTCGAAGCTTAAAAGGATGGACCGATGTATTTGCGAAAATATTGAATCGCGAAGGAATTCCAACGTATACCGGAAGTAAAGAGGGGTATTTTGAAACGCAGGAAATACAAACCATTCTTAATTATTTGCGTATTTTAGATAATCCAAATCAAGATATACCACTTACATCTGTTCTTACATCAAGAATAGGAAAATTTTCAGGGGAAGAATTGGCAGAAATTCGCATTTTAGATAAGGAAATTCCTTTTTATTGCTGTGTTAAACGCTATATAAAAGAAGGCAATAATCTTCAAGTAGTAAATCGATTGAAAAAAATTTTTGAACAAATAGAATATTTTAGGGAAATGATACCATATACAGCTATTCATGAATTACTTTGGAGAATAATTGAAGAAACGGGATATGGATATGAGATTTCAGTTATGGCTGGGGGAGAACAAAGGAAAGCAAATGTAGAGATGTTATTAGAAAAAGCGAAAGCATTTGAGGGAACAAGCTATAAGGGGTTGTTTAATTTTGTTCGTTATATGGAACAATTAAAAAAATATGATGTGGATTATGGTGAGGCGAATATTGCAGATGAACAGTCAGATGCAGTTCGTCTTATGAGTATACATAAAAGCAAAGGCCTAGAATTCCCGATTGTGTTTGTATCGGGAATGAATAAACGATTTAATAAACAAGATATTACAGGTGAGATTATAACACATGCGGAACTTGGAGTAGGTTTAGATAGAATTGATTTAGAAAAACGTATGAAATCACCTACATTTTTAAAAAAAGTAATTCAAAGAGAAGTTATGCTAGAAAATATCGGCGAGGAATTGCGCGTACTTTATGTAGCTCTTACTCGAGCAAAAGAGAAGTTGATTATGACAGGAACTCTTTCGCAGGTAGAGAAAAAGTTGCAGGGATATGAGGTGTTGGGAAATAACAGAGAAAAACAGTTACCGTTTACAATGCTTTCGAAGGCAACAAGTTATTTTGATTGGGTACTTCCTGCTATTTTGAGATATCCAGAGAATAAAAGAATAGGAAAAGTAAAAGTGATTAGTTTAGAAGATCTTGTGCAAAAAGAAGCACAAGAAGAAATAGGTGCAACATATACGAAAGAGAAATTGCAGAATTGGGATATAAATCAAGTTTTTGTTCCAGAATTTAAAAGAAAATTAGAAGAACAATTTGCTTATCAATATCCTTATGCAAATGAAAATAATTTAAAATTAAAATTTACTGTATCTGAATTAAAAAAACGAAAAAATTTTCAGGAAGAAGAAGGAGAACTTCTTATTAAGGAAGAGGAGATTGTTCCGATTTTACCAAAAGTTTTGATGGAAGAGGATGGTGTAAAAGGAGCTTTAAGAGGAACAACTTATCATAAAGTGTTGGAATTTATGGAGTTTTCCAAACAATATACATATGAAAGTATGGAAGTGTATTTGGAAAATCTTGTAAAGTGTGGGAGAATTTCTAAGGAGATGAAAGCATGTGTTCGTATTGAAGATTTACTTTGTTTCTTAGAAAAAGATATTGCAAAGAGAATGAAAAAGTGTGATGAAAAAGGGAAGCTTTTTCGAGAACAACCGTTTGTTCTTGGCGTTTCGGCAAAAGAAATTTATCCAGAAGAAGAAACAAATGAAACTCTTCTTATTCAAGGAATTATTGATGTTTGGATGGAAGAAGAGGATGGTCTTGTTGTAGTGGATTACAAAACGGATAGAGTAAAAAGTATAGGAGAATTAAAAGAAAAGTATGGAAGTCAATTAAAATATTATGGGGAAGCATTAGAAAAACTTACAGGGAAAAAAGTAAAAGAAAAAATAATGTACTCCTTATTTTTACAGAGAGAAATATATGTTTAAAAATAATGCAATAAATCTTCATAATTTCTTAAATAATATTATATTGCACAACTATATTATACGGTATATAATATAGTTAATAAAACAATATTATTTGAGAAGGGAAGTGGGAAAATGATATTTAATACAGGAGCAGCACTTTTAGATGCGATTGTATTGTCAGTTGTTTCGCGGGAACAACAAGGAACATATGGATACAAGATTACGCAAGACGTTCGTCAAGCATTAGACGTTTCCGAATCCACTTTATATCCTGTTCTTAGGAGATTGCAGAAAGATGAATGTCTAGAAGTATATGATATGCAGTTTGATGGGAGAAACAGACGGTATTATAAAGTGACAGAAAAAGGAATGGCACAGTTAAATCTATATCGAATAGAATGGAAAAATTATTCAAAAAAGATTAATGAGATGTTTGAGAGAGGTGTAGAAGTATGAATCGGATAGAGTTTATGACAGAACTAGAAAAGCTTCTAAGAGAAATATCACAGGAAGAAAGAAGAGAAGCATTGCAATATTATGAAGATTATTTTGCTGACGCGGGAATTGAAAATGAACAACACATTATTGACGAATTAGAAAGTCCGAAAAAGGTTGCCCAGACAATAAAAGAAGGACTTTTAGGAAAAGAAGACAGTAGTGAGTACAGAGAAACTGGATATGTGGATACAAGATTTGAGGAGAAAGAAATTCCGGCAAACAGAGAAGTTGGGCGAAAAACAAATAATAATTGGTTAAAAATACTTTTTATTGTTGTAGTAACTATTTTTGCACTGCCAATTTTATTACCTCTTATATTTGCCGGGATTTCAATTGTATTTGCAATAGCTGTTTCGGGATTTGCTGTTTTGGGAACACTGGTGTTATTGGCAGTTGTAGTCATGATATGTGGAATTGCCATAACAATATGTGGGATAATAGAATTATTTCATTTTCCAGCGTTGGCACTTGTTATTATGGGAGGGGGGATTTTGGCCTTCGTTGTAGGACTTGTTGCAACTGTACTCATGATAAAAGCGTGTATGACTGTATTTCCTATTCTATTTAGAGGACTAGTAAATATTTTTAGAAAATTTGTGCATAGAAAGGAGAGAGGATAATGAAAAAAGGTTGGAAAATATTTGGAATCATATGTGCTAGTTTGGCAGGTCTTGGAATTGTTTTATGCGTTGTTGGATTTACAATAGGGGCAACAGATAAAGATGTTAGAAGTGCACTGCGCAAAGGAGCTAGATTTGTTCGCGATAAAGATTTTTACGATGAAATAGATCAAACAGATATACAGGTGACAAGTAGCATGGATTTGCCAAGTACAAAGGAAATAAATGTGGAAGTTGATAAAATGTTAGTAGAAGTTGTTCCTACGGAAGATAAGAAAATTCGCATGGAAAATTTAACCACAGAAGAAGTTCAACTTATAGCAAACGAAGATGAAGAGTCAGTAGAGATTAAAACAACAGGAAAGATAAAGAAGGCAACTGATGGCGGGAAATTGATTCTGTATATTCCAAAAAATCTACAATTGCCAGAAATAAGTATACATGTTGGCGACGGAAAGATCAATTTAAATGGTGTACAGACAAAAGAGTTGGACTTAGAATTAGAACGAGGAGAAATAAATGCATTCGATTTTGAAGTAGAAGAATTGAGCGTTTCTTGTGGTCTAAGTGTAGCAAATGTAAGAGGCATTGTGCAGAAAAATGTGGATTTAGATTGTGGAGCGGGTGTGATTAATTTTGAAACAAAAGGAACACAGACGGATTATAATTATGAAATAGAAGCAGGAATGGGAGAACTACGTCTTGGTGGGCAAAAGTTTTCGGGAATAGCAGTAGAAAAAACCATTAATAATCATGCTAAAAAAGAGATGGAAATTGATTGTGGAGCAGGAAAAATAAATGTTAAATTTGTTAGATAACATAGGAGGGAAGAACAATGAAAAAGTTATATCGTTCATCAACAGATAGGAAAGTATGTGGAGTATGTGCAGGAATAGCAGAGTATTTTGAAATAGATCCAACAGTAATAAGGTTGGGAATGGTATTAGCAGCTTGTTTTAGTTTCGGAGCAATGGTTTTTGGTTATTTTATAGCCGCAGTTATAATGCCGGAGAGATAGAAAATGAAAATTGGGGACGTAGCATTTTTATAAAAAGCTATGTCCCCAATTTTCGTTAACTGTGTCCCTAATTCTTGTTAAAATAGAAATTAAGATAGTAGAAAAGGTATTTTTTGAATAACATAAAAATTATTGGAAACCCTTACAATATAAACTGAAAGGGGTAGTATTATGGGAAAGAAAGAGAAATTGCCGATTGTACTAAGTGAAATTGAGGCAAAAGATAAATTAAAATACGAAGTTGCAGAAGAATTAGGGCTTTTAGATAAAGTTTTAGAAAAAGGATGGAAGTCGTTAACCTCTAAAGAAACAGGAAGAATTGGTGGGTTGATTACGAAGAAAAAACGTATGCAAAAAGAATCTGATAAGTGTGAAAGTATGAACAATTTGTAACGTGGGTTGAAAAATCACAATAAGTCTGTTATAATCCTTCAATTGAGGAAGATAACGGAGAGGGTTATGAAAAGTAGAGTAAATGTGTTAGAAATTGAATTGAATAATAATACGGCGAAAGAAGCCATGCAGAAGGTTATGGAATATATGCGGACGGAACCAATGAATATTGTTGAGTTTATCAGTGCAGACACTTTAGTAAAAAGCAAGGAAGATGAGACCCTTAAGGATAACATTGCACAAGCAGATTTGGTTCTTGCAGGAGAACAAGCAATATTAGAGGTTGCGGAAATTACAGAAGGAAAGAAATTACAAGAAGTAGGTTCACATCTCTTTGTGAAAATGCTTTTACGCTATTTTCATAAAAATCATAACAGAATTTTTCTTTTAACAGAGTCAGAAGAAGAAGAACAACATCTTATAGAATATTTGAAAGAGAATTATCGGGGTATTCAAATAGTAGGACAAGAAATTGTTCCGACGGATTCCTCAGCAGATGATATGATTTTAAATAATGTAAATGGTGCGGAGGCGGATTGTGTAGTATCTATGATTTCATCTCCGTTTCAAGAGGCATTTGCAGTGAGAAACCGCATTTTATTAAATACACGTATGTGGTTAGGATTAGGGAAAAATACACCTCTTCCGCTTGGCAAGAAAAAAGGTAAAAAGCCGATAAGGGAGTTTATGATTAAACGTTTCCTAAAGCGAGAGGTAGAAAAAGAAAAGCAAAAAAGAGGAAATGTATAAAATTGAACTATTTCCTCTTTCTTTTTTTGGTTAATTGTATTAAAATGTAGAATGAATATACAGTTTTTTAATGGAAAACTACTGTTAAAATTTAAAAGATAAGGAGCAAAAGTATGATATCAAATCAAATACTTCAGAACACAATTGAAGGATTGAAGGCGATTACAAGAATAGATTTATGTATTCTGGGGATAGATGGAAAAGTGTTAGCAAGTACATTTGTAGAACAGGAACATTATGAGAATTCATTGGATTCTTTTGTAGAGTCGCCAGCAGACAGTCAGGTTATTCAAGGATACCAGTTCTTTAAAATTTTTGATGAACACCAGTTAGAGTATGTATTGGTAGTAAATGGCAGTAGTGATGATGTTTACATGGTGGGTAAGATTGCTGCTTTTCAGATTCAAAATTTGTTAGTGGCATATAAGGAACGTTTTGATAAAGATAATTTTATTAAAAATTTATTGTTAGATAATCTTTTATTAGTGGATATTTATAACCGTGCCAAAAAACTACATATTGAAACAGATGTACGACGTGTAATCTTCGTTGTTGAAACAGCACGTGAGAAGGACACAGGTGCAATGGAGCATATCCGCTCATTACTGGGAATGAAATCAAAAGATTTTGTGACCGCAGTTGATGAAAGAAACATTATCATTGTAAAAGAGCTTGGTGTTAATGAAGGGTATCCAGAGATGGAGAAGGTAGCCGATGAAATTTTGGCGATTTTAAAGGATGAGGGAGAAGAAGTACATATTGCATATGGGACAATTGTAAATGATATAAAAGAAGTATCCAAATCGTATAAAGAAGCGAAACTTGCGTTAGATGTAGGAAAAATTTTCTTTGATGAGAAAAATATTGTGGCATATAGTACGCTTGGTATAGGAAGATTAATTTATCAACTTCCTCTTCCACTTTGTAAAATGTTTATTCGAGAGATTTTTGAGGGGAAATCTCCAGACGAGTTTGATGAAGAAACATTGACAACAATTAATAAATTTTTTGAAAATAGTTTAAATGTATCAGAGACGTCAAGACAGTTATACATACACAGAAATACACTTGTGTACAGACTAGACAAGTTACAAAAAAGTACAGGATTGGATTTGAGAGTATTTGAAGATGCTATCACATTTAAAATTGCACTAATGGTTGTGAAATACATGAAGTATATGGAAACACTGGAGTATTAGTAGTTAATTTAGGAGGAACATATGATTGAATTAAAGGATGTCACAAAGGAATATTCCAAAGGTGCTGCAGCCTTGAATGGAATTAATTTAAAAATTGAACAGGGAGAGTTCGTGTTTATTGTAGGTGACAGTGGTTCGGGCAAATCTACGTTAATTCGTCTTTTGATGAAAGAATTAGACCCAACATCAGGTACAATCATTGTAAATGGAATCAATCTTAATAGGATGAAACATAGACATATTGCAAAATATAGAAGACATTTAGGTGTTGTGTTCCAAGATTTCCGTTTATTGAAAGATAGAAATATTTATGAAAATATTGCTTTTGCCCAAAGGGTAATTGAAACTCCTACACGTGTGTTAAAAAAGAAGGTTCCAGCAGCACTTTCACTTGTAGGATTAGCACAGAAATATAAGGCTTATCCAAAACAGTTATCAGGTGGAGAACAACAAAGAGTGGCTATTGCAAGAGCTGTTGTAAATGAGCCGGCTATTTTACTTGCAGATGAACCTACAGGAAACCTCGATCCGACAAATGCATGGGAAATTATGAAACTTCTTGAAGAGGCAAATGAAAGAGGTACTACAGTAATTGTAGTTACACATAATCACGAAATTGTAGCAGAAATGAAGAAACGTGTCATTACAATGCAAAAGGGAGTCATTGTCAGCGACGAGAAAGAGGGCGAGTAGAAAAATGAGAATAAGTACAGTAGGATATACAATGAAACAAGGGGTAAAAAATATTGGTAGAAATAAGATGTTCTCCCTTGCATCTATTGCAACAATGTCAGCTTGTATTTTTATGTTTGGATTGTTTTTCTCAATTATCGTAAACTTTCAGAACATTGTAAAAAGTGCTGAAGAAGGAGTTGCAATTACTGTGTTCTTTAATGAAGGAACAGAGCAGAAAGATATTGATAAAATTGGAAAGTTAATTAAGGACAGGAAAGAAGTTTCCAGAGTAGAGTATACATCTGGTGAACAAGCATGGGAAAACTACAAGAAGAAATATTTTGGCGATAAAGAATATCTTGCAGAAGGTTTTGCAGATAACCCACTTGTGAACTCAGATAATTATCAAGTATATATGAAAGATGTTTCTAAACAGAAAGATTTAGTAAAATATGTAAGCGGTCTTGAGGGAGTACGTCAAGTAAACAAATCGGATACAGTTGCCAAGACATTATCTGGAATTAACAAATTGATTTTATATGTATCAGGAGCGATTATTATTATTTTGCTTGCTGTATCTGTTTTCTTGATTAGTAATACAGTTACAATGGGGATTTCTATTAGACGGGAAGAAATTGCAATTATGAAATATATAGGAGCAAAAGATGCTTTTGTTAGAATGCCATTTATCATAGAAGGTCTTTTGATTGGTCTTGTAGGAGCGATTATTCCACTTACAGCGTTATATTTCATGTATGAAAAAGCTGTAGGATATATTTTGATTAAATTTAAAATATTAAACAATCTTCTTACTTTCCTTCCGGTAACAGAAGTTTATAAGACATTGTTGCCAATCGGAATTGCACTCGGAATCGGAATTGGTTTTGTGGGAAGTTTCTTAACAATTCGTAAGCACTTAAAGGTATAATTTAAGAGGTAATAGAATGACAGGGAAAAAAGTAATCAGTTTAATTTTGGCGACAGTTTTTGTTGTGGGAAGTGTTTTTAGACCGGTTCAAGCAACTGGCATTCGTTCAACAGAGGAAAAAGGTCAACAGTTAGAAAAACAAAAAAAACAGGCAGAAAAAGAGCAGGTATCTTTGAGTGAGCAGTTGAATAGTATTATAGCAGAGATGGAAACAGCTCAGTCTAATGTAGAGAAAAAGGAAGACGAAATTGCAGTGGCTGAGGATGAACTTGTAGAGGCTCAAATTAAAGAAAATAAGCAATATGATAGTATGCTGATTCGCATTAAATATGTATACGAAAACGGTAATTCAAAAATGATGGAAATATTGTTTGAAGCAGAAAGTATGGCAGAGTTTCTTAATGATACCGAGTATGTGGAGCAAGTTTCGCAATATGATCGAAAGATGCTTGACCAATTTGCAAAATTGGTAAAAGAAGTGGAAAAGAAAGAGAAGACTTTAAAAAAAGAGAAAGAAAGTCTTACTTCGCTTCAAAAAAGCCTAGAAGAAAAACAAAAAGAAGTGCAAAATCTCCTTGCAACTAAAAAGGAAGAAATTGCAAAGTTGGAAACGCAAATTGGTGAAAACACAAAAACGTTGAATGCTTTGATTGCAAAGGCAAAAGAAGCGGAAAGAAGAAAGCAGGAAGCAGAAAACGCAAATAAGAGACCATCGGGAAATGCAGGAAGCAAACCATCAAGTCCTGTGATTACAGGTGGCACAGGATATTTGTCTAATCCATGTCCGGCAGGGAGAATTACAAGTGAGTTTGGACCACGTAAAGCGCCAGTTCCTGGAGCAAGTACATTTCATCAAGGAAGAGATTATGGTGCACCATCAGGAACACCAATTTACGCAGCAGCAGAAGGAACTGTAATTCGTACAGGGTATCAGGCGGTTCGTGGAAATTATGTTGTCATAAGACATCCAAATGGACTTACAACATGGTATCAACATTGTACAAACATTTTTGTTAGACAAGGTCAAAAAGTTGATAGAGGACAAAATATTGCAACAGTAGGAGCAACGGGCCGAGTAAGTGGACCTCATTTGCATTTTATTGTAGAAGAAGCCAGTGGGAAATTGGTAGATCCAAGAAAATATTTATAGATAGGACTCATATATGGGAAATAAAAAAAGATTTTTAAAGGGGGTGCTTTGTGGCACCCTCGTTACTTTAATGATTGTAGGGACAGCGGGACTGTATTGGAAAAATACTGGAGATAAAACGCTAATTAATAAAAAAACCGCAGATAAGTTAGAGAAGATAAGATATCTTATTGATGAAACTTATTTAAAAGAAAATGAAATAAAAGAGAAAGATCTAGAAGAGTATTTACTTAAAGGATATGTGGAGGGATTGAAAGATCCATATTCGGTATATTATAATGAAAAAGAAACAAAAGAACTGTATGAGACAACAGAAGGAGCATACAGTGGAATTGGGGCAGTTATGTCGCAAAATCTTGAAACAGGAATCATTACAATGGTAAATGTATATAAAGATTCTCCGGCAGAAAAAGCAGGTTTTAAAAATAATGATATTCTTTATAAAGTAAATGGAAAGGATATTTCTACAGAAGATATTAGCAAGGTTGTTAATAGAATCAAAGGTAAAGAAGGAACAGAGGTAACGATAACAGTTCTACGAGATGGAAAAGAAGTTGAAGCAACGGCAGTTCGTGAGAAATTGGAGGCACATACAGTTGAATATAACATGAAAGAAAATAACATTGGCTATATTCGTGTGACTGAGTTTGATAAAGTTACATATACACAGTTTGTGGAAGCAATCACAGATTTGAAGAAGCAAGGAATGAAGGGAATGATTGTGGATCTTCGTGGAAATCCTGGAGGAAATTTATCCACTGTATGTCAGATGTTAGATTATATTTTACCGAAAGGTTTGATTGTGTATACAGAAAATAAGGATGGTAAACGTGAAGTGATGACTTCAGATGAAGAACATAAATTGGAAATGCCAATGACTGTCCTTGTGGATGGAAGAAGTGCTAGCGCATCAGAAATTTTTGCGGGTGCAGTTCAAGACCATAAGGTTGCTAAACTTGTTGGGACAACGACTTATGGAAAAGGTGTTGTACAACAATTGTTTGATTTAAAAGATGGAACTTGTCTAAAATTAACTATCGCGGAATATTTTACGCCAAATGGAAGAAATATTCATGGAAAAGGAATTAAACCAGATGTAGAAGTAGAATATAAATATGATAAGAATAATGCTGATGCAGATAATCAACTAGATAAGGCAATAGAAGTATTAAAACAAGAAATTAAATAGTACTGGAAAGGAATGCAAATTTTTGCATTCCTTTTTTTGTTAGCCTATGGTAAAATAAAACTATATGTAATTTTGCAGAAAGGTTGTAAAATAATGAGAATATTAATTAAAAATGGTCATGTGTTAGATCCTAAAACACAATATGATGAAATTTCAGATGTGTTGATTGAAGGGGAAAGAATTGTAAGAGTAGATAAGGAAATTTCTGATGATGTGGACAAAATAGTGGATGCATCAGGATGCTATGTTATGCCAGGGTTTATTGATTTGCACGTTCATTTAAGAGATCCAGGGTTGGAATATAAAGAAACATTGCAAACTGGTGGAATGGCAGGTGCAAGAGGAGGAGTTACTACTATCTGCGCAATGCCAAATACAAAACCTGTTATAGATACAGGGAAAAAAGTAGAAGAAGTACATGGACGAGCTAAAGTCGAATCACCAGTGAACATTATTCAATTAGGTTCTATTACTGTAGGGCAAAAAGGGGAAGAGTTAGCAGATATTGCAGGAATGGCTAAAGCAGGTTGTCATGCAATAAGTGAAGATGGAAAATCTGTTATGAATGCATCTTTATATCGTCAAGCAATGAAACAAGCGAAAGAGAGCAAAATTTCAATCTTTGCTCACTGCGAAGATATCACAATGGTAGAGGGCGGAGTGATGAATGCAGATGAGAAAGCAAAAAAATTAGGGCTTAAGGGAATCACGAATGCAGTGGAAGATGTAATTGTGGCAAGAGATATTTTACTCGCTAAAGAAACGGGAGTACAGTTACATTTATGTCATTGTTCTACAGCAGACAGTGTGAAAATGGTTGAAGAAGCAAAGAAGGAAGGACTTCCAGTGACAGCTGAAGTTTGTCCGCATCATTTTATTTTAACAACAGATGATATACTTGAAGATGATGGGAATTATAAAATGAATCCACCTCTTCGCAGCAAAGAAGATGTCGAAGCGTTAAAGGAAGGGTTGAAAAACAATATTATGGATGTGATTGCTACAGACCATGCGCCACATTCTGCAGAAGAAAAAAATAAATCTATGAAGGATGCTATGTTTGGGATTGTTGGTTTAGAGACATCGGCAACTCTTACTTATACAGAATTGGTAGATAAGGGCATTTTAACACCGATGCAAATGGCAGAAAAAATGAGTTATAACCCAGCAAAAGTACTTGGAATTGAAGAGGAAAAAGGTTCTATTTCAGAAGGGATGATTGCTGATATTGTTATTTTTGATCCCAAAAGAGAATATCGAATTGATACAACTACATTCTTTTCAAAAGGGAAAAACACACCATTTCAAAATTATCCGGTAAAAGGAGATGTGCGTTATACGTTTGTTGACGGAAAAATAGTTTATGAAAATACAACATATTAGGAGGAAGAAAAGATGATTAACAAATTAGTAGAAAATATTAAAAGAACAAAGGCACCGATTGTAGTAGGTTTAGATCCAATGTTGAACTACATCCCACAACATATTCAAAAGAAAGCATTTGCGGAGTTTGGCGAAACATTAGAAGGTGCAGGCGAAGCAATCTGGCAATTTAATAAAGAAATTATTGATAAGACATATGATTTAATTCCAGCAGTGAAACCACAGATTGCTATGTATGAACAGTTTGGTATTCCTGGACTTGTTGCATTCAAAAAGACAGTAGATTACTGTAAAGAAAAAGGATTAGTTGTGATTGGAGATATTAAAAGAGGAGACATTGGTTCTACTTCTTCTGCATATGCTGTAGGACATCTTGGACGTGTGCAAATTGGTAGCAAATCTTACGTTCCATTTGATGAAGATTTTGCCACAGTAAATCCATATTTAGGTTCAGATGGAATTAATCCATTTATTGATGTATGTAAAGAGGAAAATAAAGGATTATTTATTTTAGTAAAAACATCTAATCCATCAAGTGGAGAATTTCAAGATAGACTTGTAGATGGAAGACCGTTATATGAATTAGTTGGTGAAAAAGTGGCACAGTGGGGAGAAAACCATATGGGTGATGAATACAGTTATATTGGTGCTGTTGTTGGTGCGACTTATCCAGAAATGGGAAAAGTTCTTCGTAAAGTTATGCCAAAATCGTATATTCTTGTTCCAGGATATGGAGCACAGGGTGGACAAGGCAAAGACCTTGTACATTTCTTCAATGAAGATGGATTGGGAGCAATTGTAAATTCTTCAAGAGGAATTATTGCTGCGTATAAGCAAGAAGCATATGCAGAATTTGGAGAAGAACATTTTGCTGATGCATCAAGAAAAGCAGTTGAAACAATGATTGCCGATATCAATGGCGCATTGGAAAATAGATAAAGGGGAATGAAAATGGAAAAGAGAGAAAAAGAAAGAGCAGTTGTTGTCTCACAGGAACAGATCGCAACAGATATTTATAGTTTATGGCTTCGTGCGGATGCTGCTATTTCAGCAAAGGCTGGACAATTTATTTCCATGTATACAAATGATAGTGGGAAATTACTTCCTCGTCCAATTAGTATCTGTGAAATCGACAAAGAGAATAAACAATTAAGAGTTGTTTATCGAGTAACGGGGGAAAAGACAGGAACAGAACAATTTTCTAAGTTGGTAGCAGGAGATGAAATTGAGATTTTAGGTCCGCTTGGAAATGGTTTTCCATTGAAAGATAAAAAGGCTTTTTTGATTGGAGGCGGGATTGGTATCCCTCCAATGCTTGAACTAGCAAAACAATTGAATGTAGAGAAACAAATTATTGTAGGTTATCGTGATGAGTTGTTTTTGACAAAAGAACTTTCAGAAAATGGAACAGTATATGTTGCGACAGAAGATGGAAGCGTAGGAACGAAGGGAAATGTATTGGATGCTATCAAAGAAAATGAATTGTCAGCAGATATTATTTATGCTTGTGGACCTACACCAATGCTTCGTGCATTAAAAGCATATGCAGAAGAAAATGATATTGAATGTTATATTTCTATGGAAGAAAAAATGGCTTGTGGAATTGGAGCTTGCCTTGCTTGCGTATGCAAATCTAAAGAGAAAGATCATCATACAAATGTACATAACAAACGAATTTGCAAAGATGGACCAGTCTTTTTAGCAACGGAGGTGGATTTATAATGAACACAAAAATAAATATTGCAGGTGTAGAATGGAAAAATCCTGTAACAACAGCTTCTGGAACATTTGGTTCAGGTGCAGAATTTGCAGAGTTTGTTGATTTAAATAAAATTGGTGCAGTAACAACAAAAGGTGTAGCAAATGTTCCGTGGGAAGGAAATCCAACACCTCGTATTGCAGAAACATACGGTGGGATGATGAATGCTGTAGGATTACAAAATCCAGGAATTGATGTTTTTTGCGAAAGGGATATTCCTTTTTTGCGTCAGTATGACACAAAGATTATTGTAAATGTATGTGGAAGAACAACGGAAGATTATTGTGAAGTAGTGGAACGCCTATCACATGAAGATGTAGATATGTTAGAAATTAATATTTCCTGTCCAAACGTAAAAGAAGGTGGAATTGCTTTTGGACAGAATCCAAAATCTGCAGAAGAAATCACAAAAGAAATTAAAAAATATGCAAAACAACCTGTGATTATGAAATTAAGCCCCAATGTAACTGATATTACAGAAATGGCCAAAGCAGTAGAAGCTGGAGGAGCTGATGCAGTTTCTTTGATTAATACATTGACAGGAATGAAAATCGATGTGCATAAGAGAGCATTTGCACTTGCGAATAAAACAGGTGGAGTATCTGGTCCAGCAATTAAACCGATTGCAGTTCGTATGGTTTATCAAACAGCAAATGCAATCAAACTTCCGATTATTGCAATGGGAGGAATTGCAACACCGGAAGATGCGATTGAATTTATTTTAGCCGGTGCAACAGCAGTTGCAGTTGGAACAGCTAATTTTATTAATCCATCAGTTACTATGGAAATTGCAGAAGGAATAGAAAAATATATGGAACGTTATCACTTTGAAAACATAAAGGATATGGTTGGATTAGTGAAATAGAGATGAATAAAATTAAACTAAGTTTATTTAAAGATGGTGCAGTATGTTAAAATTTCATACTGCACCATCTTTTTATGTAAATTTAAGAATTTTAATATGGTAGAAGAATGGAGTGGAGAGTGTTTCAATAAAGAAAAGTTTCTAATAAAAAATCATACTAATAAAATAAAAATTCCTACATACTTCAATATATGACTAAGATAAAATAATAAATAGTAATGTATACATTAAGGAGGTATGAGATATGAACAGAAGGGTAGTGGCATTGCTTACTGCATTGAGTTTGCTTGTGGGAATGGTCAGTTCAAATGGTATTTTGAGCGTACAGGCTGCACCAAAAGCAAACTTGAAAAAAGAAGAAGTGCAGAATGTGGGGCGAAATATTATTAATTTTAACACAGACTGGCATTACAAAAAAGGAGATGTATTAGGAGGTGAAAAGGTTGATTTTGTTGATGATAAATGGGTGTATGTAAATTTTCCTCATACAACAACATTTTATACGGCGGAAAATAAGGAGGCATATCTTGGAGTCAGTTGGTATCGAAAACATTTTCAGGTAGATAATAAGCTGAAAGGGAAAAAATTAATGCTTACATTCGAGGCGATAATGCAAAAAGCAGAAATATACATTAATGGACAAAAAATAAAAACTCATGCTGGGGGATATATTCCGTTTGTGATTGATATTACAGATAAAGTGAATTACGGAAAAGAAAATACAATTGCATTAAAAATAGATAGCCGACCTGATAGAAATGTTGCACCAGGAAAAGATAAACCGGATTTTCAGTATTTTGGAGGAGTTTATGGAAATTCATATATCACTGCAACAGAACAACTGCATATAACAGATGCAGTGGAAGCGAATGAAACAGCAGGGGGAGGAGTATTTATCACCTCGCCTGAGGTTAACAAGGAAAAGGCTACAGTTAAAGTCAAAACTCATGTGGAAAATGAGGGAAAAGAAAACAAAGAAATGACGATGCTTACACAAATTGTGGATTCAAGTGGAAAGATAGTTGCATCAAAAGAAGATAGAGGAGTTATAGCAAGTCATGAAAAAAAATATTTTCATCAGTCCTTGTATGTGACTAATCCGAGGTTATGGTCACCAAATACACCTGAATTATATACGGTACGTTCTCTAGTTAAAGCAAATGGAGTTGTACAAGATAGTGTAGAAACAACATATGGTATCCGTAAAGTGGAGTGGAAAAGAGAGGGACTTTATATTAATGATAAAAAGACAGAGGTAGAAGGTGCTAATCTTCATGGGGAAACATATATGCTTGGAAATGCGATGCCAGACAATGCGATTTATGAGGAAATAAAACGTTTTAAAGAAAATGGATTTGATATTGTAAGAATGTCCCATTATCCACATCGACAAGCATATTATGATGCTTGCGACAAATACGGAGTTATGGTTGTTGAATGTGCATCGGGCTGGCAATATTTTGATAATTCTCAAGCATTTAAAGAAAGTACTTATGCAGAATTACATACGGATCTTAGACATAAGAGGAATCATCCATCTGTGGTTGCATGGGAATCTAGTCTGAATGAGAGTAGTTATAGTAGAGAATGGGCAATAGAAATGAATAAGATTGTAAAAGCAGAGTACCCTAAAGATGTAGAATCCTATGCTTATACAGCAGGTTGCTATCACTGGGATGTGTGGGATATAGGTCTTTCCACTCCTCAGGCAGGAATTTTTGGTGCTGGAAATGAAGGTGCGGAAAATCCAAAATATAAAGATAAACCCATGATTATCGCTGAATACGGCGACTGGACATATGGTGGTTCAAGTTCAACAACCCGTGTAACAAGAGAAGATAAAAACGATGCTAGAAAAAAAGGCGGAGATGAAGGAATGTTAATTCAATCAGATAACGCCCAGGAAAGCGTACAGACAATTCGTTCACGCGGGAAAAACTGGTTGGGTGCATCTATGTATTGGGATTATGCAGATTATGCAGGTTTTGATGCAGGTATGCTGACATATTGTGGAGTTGTGGATGTACACAGAATTCCAAAACATAGTGCATATTTTTATCAGAGTCAAAAAGATGCAAGTATAGATATGAGTGAGTACGGAATTAAAACTGGACCAATGGTATATGTTGCAAATACTTGGGATACAAAAGCGAAAAAAGAAGTTCGTATTTTCAGTAATTGTGATACTGTAGAATTATTTTTAAATGGAAAGAGTCTGGGAGAAAAAGGACACGACAAAACAATTTGGGGTCCTCACGGAGATGTAGATCCAAGTCAACATCCTTCAGCAAATTCAGGGAAAAAAATAAGTGCAGAGTCAATAAGAAATGCACCAATTACTTTTGATTTAGAAAAATATGAAAAAGGTGAATTAAAAGCGATTGGAAAAATTAAAGGGAAAGCGGTAGCAGAATATGTAAGAAAATCTCCTGAAGCGGCATCGCGAATTAAACTTCGTCCGGAAAGTAACGCAAAAGTTGCATTGGACGGAAGTAGTGCGAAATTGGTTTGGGTTGATATTACAGATGAAAATGGTACAGTTGTACCGAGTGCCTACACGGATGTAAAACTGGAAGTGGAAGGACCTGGACTTGTGGTCGGTCCGAAAACAATTACAACAAAAGGCGGACAACTGGCTGTATGGGTAAGAAGTAAAAGGGGAGAAGGTAATATTACATTAAAAGCATCAGCAAAAGGTTTGCAAACTGCTACGATTGTAATTCCTACAAGTAAAGTAGAAGGGATGCCTATACCTGTAGTAGGCTCAGATGCAGATGAATATGAGTATAATAAAACACACGAAGAGATAGAGGAAAACAATATTTTCTTAAACAAATCATCTAGAGCAAGCACGGAAAATATTGAAAATGGAAAGAATGAAGTGAAGGAAAATGCAAATGATGGAAACGATAATACAAAATGGTGTGCAAACAGCGGCTCGTATCCTCAGTGGTGGGAAGTTGATTTAGGAGCATCATATAATTTGGATACAATGAAATTGTCGTTTGAAACAGTAGGAAGTGCTTATCACTATACAATAGCCATTTCAGAAAATCCGATGACAGATGAAACTTATGAGAAACGTATTGTGGTGGACAATAGCAAAGGAAGTACAAATACAGAACTGGCATTTGAAAAAGGAAAAGTGAAAGGACGTTATGTGCGTGTGACATTTACGGAAGCAACTAACAAAGAATGGGCAGTATTGCGAGATGTTTCAGGAACAGGAGAAACAGATAATATCGCATTTGGCAAGCCGGTAAAAGCAAGTAGCGTAAATACAGGTCAAGGTGGTAAAGTGGAAAAGGCAGAGTATGCCGTTGATGGAAAGAAAGACACTTGGTGGTGTGCAAAAGGTGGAGCAAATACAAAAAATCACTGGATACAGGTAGATTTAAAGGATACTTACAAACTTTCAGAAGTAAAACTGGCATTTGAGAAAGCGGATGCTGCTTATAAATTTGTCGTACAGGGTTCAACAGACGGGGAACACTATGTAGATTTGAAAGACTTTAGAAATGGAGAAGGATGTGGAAAAGAAGTTACAATTTCTTCCGATGAGTATGTAAGATACTTGAGAATACAGGACATTATAACAAAAGATATGGTAAATCAATGGCCGGCAGTATGTGAAATCGAAGCATACGGAGAAAAAGTAGATTACACACTTTCTAGTGTGTCAAGGGAAAAAGAAGCATTTGCATCTTCATGCAAAGAAGGCACAGAAGCAGGACACGGAAGTAATGGTGTTCCAGGTTGGTATTGGTATCCGGCAACAATAGGGGATGAATGGTGGTATATTGATACAAAAGGTATTTATGACATTGATAATGTACAGATGACATGGAATGCTGGAGAAACACATAAATATTTCATTGACATTTCCACAGATGGAAAGAATTGGACAACGATAGCAGACAGAAGTAAAGAGGGAACAAAGGAAATTAGACCATACGAATCTGTAAGCAAAATAGCACGTTATATTCGTGTTCGTTTGCCAAAGGGAAGAACCAATGAACAAGGGTTTGGTTTATTTGATGCATATGCACCTGTTCCAACAGGACGTCAGGTAAAAGAAGTGAAAGCAACTGAAAAAATAACTGCTTTTGTCGGAACAGAATTTGGAGAATTACAGTTGCCAAAAGAAGTAGATGTAGTATTAGAAGACGACATTAAAACGACACTTCCGATAAAATGGAATGAGGCAGACTATGATAAGACAAAAGAAGGTGAAACAACAATCAGCGGAACTCTTACAGAAATCGAAGGAGTAAAAGTAGGAGAAGAGTTGAAAAATACAACAGTTGTTGTAGAACTGAAAAAAGACACGGAAACTCCGGTAATTACAAAACAACCTAAGTCACAGACTGTAGAGGTTGGAGAAAATGTTACATTTACAGTGGAGGCTGAAACGAATGACGGTGGAAACCTGACTTATCAGTGGCAGGTAAATAACGGTACAGATTGGCAGAATATTGAGGGAGCAACAACTTCATCTTACACAAAAGAAAATGTATCGTTAGAAGAAAACGGTATGAAATTCAGATGTCTCGTTGTAAATACAAAAGAAGGTATGGAAGCAAAGCAGGTGATTACAGACGAAGCGGTATTGACGATAACAGAAAAACCAATTCAGGTAAATGAGATTGTATCGGTAGAAACAATCCAAGATAAAGAAGTAGAATTTGGAACACCTGTATCTGCACTTGAACTTCCACAGACAGTAAAAGTACAGTTAGATAATAACGAAGAAAGAACACTTTCAGTACAGTGGGATACATCTTCGTATAACGGAAATGTAGCAAACACATATAAACTGTCAGGAGAATTGGATTTAACTGATGGCATTGTAAATACAAAAGGTTTGAAAGCGACTGTTGAGGTAACTGTAAAAGAAGAACCTGTAAAACCGGAAGTTGACAAAGAGGAATTGAAAGATATTATTGCACAGGCAAAAGATAAAGCAGCATCAGGAAAATACACAAACGAATCGGTATCTGCTTTAAATGAAGTGATTGCAAAAGCATGGGAAATTGTCGAAGACAAAGAGGCTACTGAGGAAGAGGTGCAGCAGGCAATCAAAGATGTAGAAGAAGCAATGAAAAACCTTAAGGAGAAAGAAACTGACGATAACAACAATGAGGGAAACGACAATGAAGGTGAAGACCAAAATGGTCATGGCAATGGAACGAAAGTGCCGAAAACTTCTGATGATTTCCATATTCTTATTTGGTTAGCGGGAATGCTTGGAGCAATTAAAGTAATCAGCGGAAGAAAAAAATAAATATAGGGTTTAATCAGAAAACAGGGAGATTGTCGTGTGGAAATCTCCCTGCAATATGTTGGGAAAATGTACTTTTTTGTATGGTTTATTAAGAAATCAAAATTATAGAAACACATAAATATTCTTACAATAAAGTTATAAATAAATAAAAAACAAAATATATAAAAAAAAGATAAAAATAACTTGAAAAAAATGTTTAAAAAGATAAAATGAAAGTAAAGAATAGGTTGGAATAAATTTACAAAGGAGGTGTTTCCAACGACATATAAGGATTATTGGGTAACTGGATATGGTTATCGAATAAGTGGAGGAACAGTCTATGCTATTGTGAATGATTGATATGGAAGAACAGGGGTTTCTCTTAACTTGACAAATGCTGATTACATAGTGTGGTAGGAGGTGAGTGATATTTTCAAATTTATCAAAAAAGTTTGTACCATAGTTGCAATATTTTCTATTTCTTGTTTAGTATTGGCTTGTAATAATGAAAAAAAGAATGAATATTTTGATGGCGAAGTGATAAAGAAAGAAGATACTTATATTATAGTTGAACCATTTGATAGTAAGGTGCGCGATGATTATGATGATAAAATTTATGTGCCTATTGATGATTTAACTTCTCCGCCAAGTGTCGAGACATTGGCAGAAGGACAGGAAGTAAGGGTTTTATATAGTAAAATATCAAAGAAAGATAAGAAATTTAAGGTTGAAAATACATTTTCAGTTTTAAATCTTTCGGATGTAAAAGAATGACAGGGGAACTTAGGGGACAAACCTTAAAGTTCCCCTTTTTCCTTAATTGAAATAACCTTAAAATTGTGATAAAATTGAGAAGATTTAATAGGTATCTTCGGATAAAAGAAAATAAAAAGAAAATAATGATATACAAATGGAGGTTTAAAAAGAAATGGAACAATACAAGAAAGAATTTATTGATTTTATGGTAGAAAGTAAAGTACTTAAATTTGGAGAATTCACATTAAAAAGTGGTAGAAAATCTCCATTTTTTATGAATGCTGGAGGATATGTAACAGGTTCACAGTTAAAGAAACTTGGAGAATACTATGCAAAAGCAATTCACGATAAATATGGGGATGATTTTGATGTTTTATTTGGACCAGCCTATAAAGGAATTCCACTTGGAGTTGTAACTGCGATTGCCTATAGTGAATTATATGGAAAAGAAGTACGTTATTGCTCAGATAGAAAAGAAGAAAAAGATCATGGTGCAGACAAAGGAAGTTTCCTTGGAAGCAAATTACAAGATGGTGATCGTGTAATTATGATTGAAGATGTAACAACATCAGGAAAATCAATGGAAGAAACAGTACCAAAAGTAAAAGGCGCTGCAGATGTAGAAATCATTGGACTTATGGTTTCGCTTGATCGTATGGAAGTTGGAAAAGGTGGAGAAAAATGTGCATTAGAAGAAGTAAAAGATCTCTACGGATTTGAAACAAATGCGATTGTTACAATGGCTGAAGTTGTAGAACATTTGTATAATAAAGAATGCAATGGAGAAATTATTATTAATGATACGATAAAAGCAGCAATCGACGCATACTATGAAAAATATGGTGTGAAATAGGCGAAAGGAAGTTAAAAATGGAAAAGTTATATAAAACAACAGGAGCAGTCGGAGCAGGTAACATTGCACTTGGAATTATTATGATTGTGACAGGAGTTGTTGCAGGAATACTTACTATCGTGGGTGGCGGAAGACTTTTAGTAGGAAGAAAGAAAATAATGTTTTAGAGAAGGAATACAGAATTGAAAGCGAATAATAAAAAACGCATCAAAATATTTGGAAAAGTATTCTTTATATTATACATCGTATTTATTTTTTATTTTCTTCTACTTTCGGATTGGTATGGAAGAGGACAAGAAATGAAAGTATACCACTATAATCTCGTGTTGTTTAAAGAAATTAAACGATTTTGGAATTATAGAGAACAACTGGGAATTATGGCGGTGATGGAGAATCTGTTGGGCAATGTAGTTATTTTTGTTCCGTTTGGTTTTATTATGCCAATAGGAAGCAGATTTAGAAGTTTTCTTGTAACTACATTTTATGGATTTGGAATTAGTCTATGCGTAGAACTTTTTCAACTTGTGACAAAAGTAGGATGTTTTGACGTGGATGATTTGTTGTTAAATACAGTCGGAAGTGGTTTGGGTTATATGCTGTTTATACTATGTGATAGGATAAGGAGAAAATTTAGTGCGAAAAAATAAAGAAAAAGACAGAAAAAAGGATAAAGAACGAGATAGAAAAAAAGACAAGAAAAAATGTGGGAATCGAAAATATGGGCAGGCAAAATTAAAGCATTCAAAAAAAGGAATTACTTCTTGTGTGATTGCTGGGGCAGTTGCATTTGTAATTCTTTCATCTATTGTCATTACGTATTTGTATAAAGGGAAGGCAGCAGGATATATCGGAGGACTTGGTGTGAGTGCGCTATTTTTTGCAGGAGCTGGAATTATGCAAGGAATTCGAGGATTTAGGGAACGTGATAAAGATTATCGTACTTGTAAAGTCGGAATTGTGTTAAATATATTCTTTTTGATTAGTTTATTGGTATTCTTTTTAGGAGGTTTTTTATAAGATGGAAAAACAAATTCAAGAACGTTACACACTTTCAATAGAAAGAATTAGAAATATTGAAACAGAAAAAACAGTAGGAGAAAAGTTTCAAAAATTTTTCTCAAAAGTTGCTAGCTTTTTACTTGAAATTGACCGAGTAAATCAAGTGTTAAAAAATGATGAATGGAAAAATTTATCATTTGAAGAAATGCAAAAAGAAAATCAAAAGTTGTATGAAGATATTTTGCCAGAAAATTATGAAAGAAGTTATGCAAACCCCAATTATGCAGTAGAAATGCTTGGAGAAGAATATGGAAAAATTCTTGCATTTTTATATACAGAAATGCGTGGAGAAATCGCTTACGTATTTGAAAGAAAAGAACTGTATCTCACAATTTGTAATGAATTATTTATTGAAATATACAACTGTTTTGAAGGGGAAGAACCTTCTTACGATTCATTAAAAGAAATTGTTTATTGGTATGCGAGCGATTATGCAGATGTATTTATGGCAGATAGAATCGTTGATCAGATTGATTGGAAACAGGATTTTGCAACAAGAATTATTATGGAAAGTGATTTGAAAGATTTGCGTTATCTGTATTCTTATGGAGAATATGTTTCTGAGAATGAAAGAAGAACAGCAGAACATATGAATGAACTTTCAGAGGAAACGATTTGTAAGATGGCAGACACATATACAGAAGGATATCGTATGTGTTTTGTGAATGGTAGAAAAGATTTATCTAAAAAAGGATCAGTAAATGTACGCTATACATTAGGATTTGAAAGAGTTGTTAAAAAGGCTATTGAAAACTTTGAAAAAATGGGATTGAAACCAGTTATTTTTCGTGCAGGTGTAAGTGTTTTGACAAAGCGTAAACATTTTAAGACAGGGTACTATGGAGCAATCGCTAATAAACAATACGAGTATGATCATGGAGCAGATGCAGGATTGTTTTTAGACAAGAAATTTGTAGAACGAAAATTGGAAGTGTTAAAAAACACCTATGAAAAACATAAAGAATTAGCAGGACAAATGGCTGGACCAGCAGTTATGGAAGTGTTCGGAGAAGCGCCATTTGCACCACAAAGCAAAAAAAATGCTGTTCATTTAACAGAGAAACAGGAACAGTTGGAACTTTTGTATGATAGCAAGTCAGGTCAGATTACAAATGAATATATTAAAGGTGAAGAAAGAGGATTTACAATTATTGCATATCCTGTTCCAGAAATTGCAGATAATTACGAAGAAATTTTTGATGAAGTTATTCGTATTAATACATTAGATGCAAGCTTATATGAGAGAGTACAACAGACTATTATTGATGCACTTGACCAAGGGGAATATGTTCATATTCTTGGAAAAGGAGAAAATAAAACAGATTTAAAAGTGCAATTGTATAAATTGGAAAATCCTGAAAAAGAAACAATTTTTGAAAATTGTGTAGCAGATGCCAATATTCCTGTAGGAGAAGTGTTTACCTCTCCAGTACTTGAAGGAACAGAAGGTACTTTATATGTGAGTAAAGTTTACTTAAATGAACTTCAATATAGAGATTTAGAAATTACATTTAAAGATGGAAAAATCCAAGAGTATACTTGTAGTAATTTTGAAGAAGAAGAGGAAAACAAAAAATATATTCATACGAATATTTTATATAATCATGAAACATTGCCGCTTGGTGAATTTGCTATTGGTACAAACACAACAGCATATGTTGTGGCAAAAAGATATGGAATTGAAGATAAAATGCCAATTTTGATTGCAGAGAAAATGGGACCACATTTTGCAGTGGGAGATACGTGCTATAGCTGGAGTGAAGAAAATAGAATTTACAATCCGAATGGCAAGGAGATTGTGGCAAAAGATAATTCTGTCTCTATTTTACGAAAAGAAGATGTAAGTAAAGCGTATTTGCAATGCCATACAGATATTACGATTCCATATGAAGAATTGGAAGAAATTTCTGTTGTAAAACCAAATGGTGAGAAAATCATTATTTTGAAAGATACAAAATTTGTGTTAGAAGGAACAGAAATGTTAAATGAACCTTTAGCTGAATTGAATTAATTGTTATAAGTATTTATAATCAGTAATTCAACGTTCATGTGTTGACATCTTATAAGCGGATAAGTAAAATAACTTATAAATAGAAAAGATTTATTTATGAAACTTATAAATAATATATTGCACAGAAGGGAAGAAAACTATGGCAAAAGTAGGAATTGTAATGGGTAGCGACTCAGATATGAAAGTGATGAGTAAAGCGGCCGATATGTTAGAAAAACTTGGTGTAGATTATGAAATGACCATTATTTCAGCACATCGTGAACCAGATGTATTTTATGACTATGCGAAATCAGCGGAAGAAAAAGGTTTTAAAGTAATTATCGCGGGAGCAGGAATGGCTGCACATTTACCAGGAATGTGTGCTGCAATTTTTCCAATGCCTGTTATTGGGATTCCAATGTCAAGCAAAAATTTAGAAGGTGTAGATGCACTGTATTCTATTGTACAGATGCCACCAGGAATTCCAGTTGCTACAGTAGCAATCGATGGTGGGGCTAATGCTGCTATTTTAGCAGCGAAAATTCTTTCTACATCAGATAAAGAATTATTAGAACGATTGAAAGCTTATACACAGGAAATGAAAGAAACAGTACAGGCAAAGGCAGAAAAACTTGAAAAATTAGGACATAAAGAATATTTAAAACAAATGTAAAGCATAGTTACGAATGAGATGAAATAAGTGGAGGTATATCATGGATTACAAGAATGCAGGCGTTGATATTGAAGCTGGTTATAAATCAGTAGAATTGATGAAGGAACATGTAAAGAAGACAATGCGTCCAGAAGTACTTGGAGGACTTGGTGGATTTTCAGGAGCGTTTTCTTTAGAAAAAATCAAACAGATGGAAGAGCCGGTATTGCTATCTGGTACAGATGGATGTGGAACAAAAGTAAAACTTGCAATGATTTTAGATAAACACGATACAATCGGAATTGATGCAGTAGCAATGTGTGTAAATGATATTGCTTGTGCAGGTGGAGAACCATTATTCTTTCTTGACTACATTGCCTGCGGGAAAAATGAACCAGAAAAAATTGCTACAATCGTAAGTGGTGTAGCAGAAGGATGCCTTCAATCAGGGGCAGCTTTAATCGGTGGGGAAACAGCGGAACATCCAGGACTTATGCCTGAAGAAGATTATGATCTTGCAGGATTTGCAGTAGGTGTATGTGATAAAAAAGAGATGATCACAGGAGAGGATTTAAAAGCTGGAGATGTTCTTATCGGTATGGCATCATCAGGAGTTCATAGCAATGGATTTTCATTAGTTCGTAAAGTGTTTGAAATGAGTGAAACATCATTAAATACATATCATGATAGATTGGGATGTACACTTGGAGAAGCTTTGTTAGCACCAACTAAAATTTATGTGAAAGCACTTAAATCTATTAAAGATGAAGGAATTCGTGTGAAAGCATGTAGCCATATTACAGGTGGTGGTTTCTATGAAAATATCCCTCGTATGTTAAAAGAAGGAACACATGCTGTAGTGAAAAAAGATAGTTATCCTATGTTGCCAATCTTCCCAATGTTAGCAGAACATGGGGATGTTGCGGAAGAAATGATGTATAATACATTTAATATGGGACTTGGTATGATTGTAGCAGTAGATGAAAAGGATGTAGAAGGTACATTGAAAGCAATTCAGGCAGCAGGAGAAGAGGGATATGTAGTCGGACATATCGAGTCAGGAGATAAAGGAGTAACTTTATGCTAAAAGTAGTTGTATTGGTTTCGGGTGGCGGAACAAATCTGCAAGCGATTATAGATGCAGTCGAAGCGAAAACAATTACAAATACGGAAATTATAGGGGTAATCAGTAATAATAAAAATGCATATGCGCTCGAAAGAGCAAAACAGCATGGGATTTTTGGAAAATGTATTTCCCCAAAAGAGTATGATACAAGGGAAGCGTTTAATGATGCTTTCCTTGAAGAAGTTAATGGGTTAAATCCGGATTTGATTGTTCTTGCAGGTTTTCTTGTTGTTATACCGGAACAAATGATAAAACAGTATGAAAATAAAATTATTAATATTCATCCATCCTTAATTCCAGCTTTTTGTGGAAAAGGATATTATGGTTTGAAAGTACATGAAAAAGCATTGGAACGTGGTGTGAAAGTTGTAGGAGCAACAGTGCATTTTGTAGATGAAGGAACAGACACAGGACCAATTATTTTACAGAAAGCGGTATCTGTTCAGCAAGGTGATACACCAGAAATTCTTCAACGCAGGGTAATGGAAGAAGCGGAATGGAAAATTTTACCAGAGGCAATACATTTAATTGCAAATGGAAAAGTAAAAGTAGAAAACAGACAGGTTCAAATTGAAGGATAAGGAGGATATGATGAAAGTATTAATCGTTGGTAGTGGCGGAAGAGAACATGCAATTGCATGGAGTGTGGCAAAAAGCGATAAAGTAGATAAAATTTATTGTGCACCAGGAAATGCAGGTATTGCGGAATATGCTGAATGCGTAAATATCGGAGCAATGGAATTTGATAAATTAGTGCAATTTGCAAAAGAAAAAGAAATCGATTTGACGGTAATTGGTATGGATGATCCTTTGGTAGCAGGAATTGTAGATGCGTTTGAAAAAGAAGGACTTCGTGTATTCGGACCAAATAAGGCGGCTGCAATATTGGAAGGATCAAAAGCATTTTCAAAAGACTTAATGAAAAAATACAATATTCCAACAGCAGGATATGAAAATTTCGATTCTGCAGAAGATGCACTTGCATATTTAGAAACAGCTAAATTCCCAATTGTATTAAAAGCAGATGGACTTGCACTTGGAAAAGGTGTTCTAATTTGTAATACACTAGAAGAAGCAAAAGATGGTGTAAAATCTATTATGTTAGATAAAAAATTTGGAACCGCTGGAAATACAATGGTTATCGAAGAATTTATGACAGGACGTGAAGTGTCTGTACTTTCTTTTGTAGATGGAAAAACAATTAAAACAATGACCTCTGCTCAAGACCACAAACGAGCAAAAGATGGAGATGAAGGGCTTAACACAGGAGGAATGGGCACATTTTCACCAAGTCCTTTCTATACAAAAGAAGTAGAAGAATTTTGTGAAAAATACGTATATCAGGCAACTGTAGATGCAATGAAAGAAGAGGGAAGAGAATTTAAAGGGATTATTTTCTTTGGCCTTATGCTTACAGAGGACGGACCAAAAGTCTTAGAATACAATGCACGATTCGGTGATCCTGAAACACAAGTTGTATTGCCAAGAATGAAAACAGATATTATTGATGTATTTGAAGCTTGTATTGATGGTACATTAGATAAAATTGAATTGGAGTTTGAAGATAATGCTGCGGTTTGTGTTGTTTTAGCATCAGATGGATATCCATTGAGTTATGAAAAAGGATTTGAAATTACAGGATTAGAAGAATTTAAAAACCATGATGGTTACTATTGTTTTCATGCTGGAACAAAGTGGGAAGATGGAAAAATAGTAACAAATGGAGGACGTGTACTTGGTGTAACTGCGAAAGGTACAAATTTAAAAGAAGCAAGAGCTAATGCTTATAAGGCAACTGAGTGGATACAGTTTGCAAATAAATATAAGAGAAATGATATCGGAAAAGCAATTGATGAAGCATAAATTATATTTGAGGACGTAGTAATTTTACTACGTCCTCAATTTTTAGTTATTATTCTGCCCATCGTTTTTGCGAACTTATCTTTTGGATATACTTGTTTTGCAATATGGTAAGAATGAGCCATAGCACTACTAAAACTACACAAAAGAATATATTAGGAATATGCAATGTAACAAAAGATATACTTTCTTTCATGTTATATGCGATTAGTATAGAAATACCGATAAATATAAAGTAAATAGAGAAGGTTCTTAAAAGTTTTTGATTTAATTTTGGTGTAAAAAATCTGTTTCGATATTTATCGCTAGTAATACATTTTAAGTAAATAAACCATATTCCGAAGAAAATAGTTATTCCTAAGAAATTTGCAAGTGTAATTTCTTTCCAAAGTGTTCCACAAATAAGATACATAATAGTTAGAGAAATAGAAAAGCAACCGATTATATTTCTGAAATCAAATAACAGATAATCTTTCACAGATTTTTTTGGACAACTCTGTAAAATATCTTCTGTAACAGCCTGCATATTTTCGCCAAAAAATTCTTCTAAATTACTTCCTTCTAAGTCTTTTTGCAAAGCAATTCCTATTAGCTCTTTACAACATAATTGAAAATCATAAGGATTTACATCTGAGAATTTTGCATATGAAATCCATTTTTGTAAAGCGTTCAAACTTTTGGTGGATAAGCATGACGATCTGAGTATATTTTCTTTTTTTAATAATTTTAATTGGTTTTGCATCCCTATTCCTCCTTCTCATTGGAAAAAACAAAATTGACTAATTGTGTAACTTCTTTCCAGGCTAAGACAAATTCTGCAAGATAGGATTCTCCTAAGCTTGTAATTTGATAATATTTTCTTGAAGGCCCTTTCTCAGAAACACGGAAACAGGAAGAGATATATCCATTTTTTTCTAAGCGAAGAAGCAAAGGATATATAGTGCCTTCTTTTATAGAGTCGAATCCTTTTTTTTGTAGGGTGGTAACTATTTCATAGCCATAAGTTTCTTTTGTATGAATGATTTGCAATACGCACCCTTCTTGTAATCCTTTTAATAATTGTGCTTTATCGTACATTTTATCACCTACTTTACATAACATAATACCTTGCATAACATAGTAGTTAAATAGATTAAAGCATATAAGAGTTAAAAAGTCAATAGAGAGAAAACGTTGACAAGAGAGAACCTGTGTTATAATATGAATATAACAAAAATACAGCAGAGAAAGGGTGAGTATATGCTGATTGAGATTGATTTTAATAGTGATGAGGCAATTTATATGCAGTTGAGAAATCGAATTATTATAGGAATTGCAACAGCAGAGATTCAGGAAGGTGATAGCCTTCCATCTGTCAGACAACTTGCCGAAAATATTGGGATAAATATGCATACAGTGAATAAGGCATACTCTGTTTTGAAACAGGAAGGGTTTATTCAGTTAGACAGAAGAAAAGGCGCTGTTATTTCATTAGATGTGAATAAAATGCAGGCGTTAGAGGATATGAAAAATCAACTTCGCATTATTTTAGCAAAGGGACGGTGCAAAAATATTACAAAAGATGAAGTACATGAGCTTGTGGAGGAGATTTTTAAAGAATATTGCTAATTATTATAGAAAGAATAGGAGAATGCAATGCAAGATTATTATACAAAACAGGCAGAAGAAGTATTAAAAGCTGCTAGAGCACTGGCAAAGAAAATGGGAAACAGATATGTAGGAACAGAACATTTGCTTGTGGCATTGAGAAAAGTATATCATGGAGTTGCTGGGCAAGTTTTAGCACAGAACGGAGTGGAGGAAAAAGATTTACTTAAAGTTGTCAATGAACTTGTTTCTCCAGTTGGAGAAAAACAAGAAACAATGAAATTGGAGGAAAGTCCACGATTAAGTTATATTTTAGATAATAGTAAAGCACAGGCGATTAGATTACATGCAAAAAAAATCGGGACAGAGCATATGCTTTTGGCGATTTTAGAAGATGCAGAATGTGTCGGTGCGAGAATTTTAGCAACACTAAATATACAATCACAAAAGATTATACAAGATATTTTACAGGCGATTGGAGCAGAACCTGAAGAATATAAACAATTTCAAAATGGAGAAAAAACGCAGTCAAGCGTTTTAGAACAGTATAGTACAGATTTAACACAACAGGCTTTAGAAGGGAAATTGGATACAGTTATTGGGCGTGAAGAAGAAATTGCCCGAATTATGCAGATTTTAAGTAGACGTACAAAGAATAATCCATGCCTCATTGGGGAGCCGGGAGTTGGTAAGACAGCTGTGGTAGAGGGACTTGCTTTTCGTATTGCCAATGGACTTGTTCCAGAAGTGATGAAAAATAAGAAACTTTTAACTCTTGATTTGGCAGGAATGGTTGCTGGATCAAAATACAGAGGTGAATTTGAAGATAGAATGAAAAAACTGATTCAGGAAGTGAAAGCAGTTGGTAATGTTATTCTATTTTTAGACGAAGTACACACAATTATTGGAGCAGGTGGTGCAGAAGGGGCGATTGATGCATCTAATATGTTAAAACCGTCATTGGCGAGAGGAGAAATTCAGCTAATTGGTGCGACAACGATTACAGAATATCGTAAGCATATTGAAAAAGATGCTGCGTTAGAAAGACGTTTTCAACCAATCGATGTAGAAGAACCTACAAAAGAACAGTGCATGGAAATTTTGGAAGGAATTAAATCGAAATACGAAGCACACTATGGAATTGTCATTGAACAAAAGGCATTAGAAGTCATTGTAGAATTATCTCAACGATACATAACAGATCGAAATCTTCCAGATAAAGCGATTGATATTTTAGATGAAGCGTGTTCAAAAGTCAGTTTAGCTGGATTTAAAGTACCAGAACGCATTCACGAATTAGAAAAGACATTAGAAAATCTAGCGAAAGAAAAAGAAGATGCCGTTAGGAACGGACAGATGCAAGAAGCTTCTCTTTTAAATCAAGAGCAAGGGGAAGTGAAAATAAAATTAGAAAATGCAAGAAAACATTTACAACGTACAAATAAAAAGAAGAAGATTTGTGTTACTGAAGAGGCAGTAGCAGATGTGGTTTCTGCATGGACGAAAATTCCAGTTCAAAAATTAACGGAAAGCGAAACTTCTCGTTTACAAAAATTAGATAAAATACTTCACAAAAGAGTTGTTGGACAAGAAGAGGCTGTTACAGCAGTGACAAAAGCAGTGAAACGTGGAAGAGTAGGCTTGAAAGACCCAAATCGGCCAATCGGTTCATTTCTCTTTTTAGGTCCGACAGGAGTAGGAAAAACAGAATTATCTAAAGCACTGGCAGAAGCATTATTTGGAAATGAGGAAGCGCTTATCCGCGTAGATATGTCTGAATATATGGAAAAGCATAGTGTTTCTAAAATGATTGGATCACCACCTGGGTATGTGGGACATGAGGACGGAGGACAATTGAGCGAAAAAGTTCGTCGAAATCCATATTCGGTTATTTTGTTTGATGAAATCGAAAAAGCGCATCCAGATGTATTTAATATTTTACTGCAGGTACTTGATGATGGACATATTACAGATTCCCAGGGAAGAAAAGTGGATTTCAAGAATACGGTTATAATTATGACATCCAATGTAGGAGCAAAAGCGATTATAGAACCGAAAAAACTTGGATTTATTACTACCGAAGATGCAGAAGGTGATTACAAAAAAATGAAATCAAATGTAATGGATGAAGTAAAACAACTATTTAAGCCAGAATTTTTAAATAGAATAGATGAAATTATTGTATTCCATGCATTGAATAAAGAAGAAATGAAAAAAATTGTTACACTTATGTGTAAAGAATTTATAGAGAGAGTACAAAAACAGTTGAATATCAAATTAGTAATTCGAGATTCGGTGAAAAAGGAAATCGTTGAAAAGGGAACAGATTTAAAATATGGTGCTAGACCATTAAGAAGGGCAATGCAAAATATTTTAGAAGATAAAATGGCAGATGCAATTTTGAATGGAGAAATTGGATCAGGTAAGCAAGTAGAAGCGGGGATGTCAAAAAAAGAAATAAAATTTATTGTGAAACCAGATAAAGAACTAGAAAAACAATAAAAGTTATTATATAATGAAGAAACAACAAAAGAATACCATAGGAGGATTTACAAATGGCTGCGGTGAAAGAATTATTGCGTGTAGAAGAAGATGGAACTCTTAGTTTTGGAGATTACACATTAGATAAGAAGACAAAGCTAGAAGGGTTTGAATTTCAAGGAGATTTATATAAGGTGAAAACATTTGCAGAAATCACAAAGTTAGAGAGAAATGGAATGTTTTTATATGAATCTGTGCCGGGAACAGCTGTAGAACATTTAAAAGTAACTGAAGACACAGTGTCTTTTGAGGTTTCAGGGAAACAAGACGTTCAGTTTACTTTAGAATTAGAAGCGGATACAGAATATACGGTGTATATGAATGATACAAATGTTGGAAGGATGACAACAAATTTAAGTGGGAAATTAAGCATTAGTACAGAACTCACTGAAAATGCACCAGTAGAAATTAAAGTAGTAAGAGTATAGTAAGAGTGTATAAGGAAGAGCTGCAAGACGGTTTGTAGCTCTTCTTTCTTATAATGAAAGGAATAAATATGGCCAAAGGAAAGAAAAGTGTATTCTTCTGTCAAAATTGTGGGCATGAAGAAAAAAAATGGCTTGGACAATGCCCAATGTGTAAGGAATGGAATACATTTGTAGAAGAAACTGTTTCAGAAGGAGTACGTTTTTCTAAAGCAGTTAGTCATGCGGAAGTAGTTACATTATCTAGCGTGAAAACAGATTCTGAAGAGCGTACGAAAACAGGAATAGAAGAATTAGATAGAGTGCTTGGTGGAGGAATCGTACAAGGATCACTCATTTTGGTTGGAGGGGATCCTGGAATTGGAAAATCGACACTTCTCTTACAAGTCTGCCAAAAACTTTCACAAAAAAGGCATCAAGTTCTTTATATTTCTGGAGAAGAGTCACTTAAGCAGATTAAATTGCGAGCAATGCGAATGGGAGAATTTACAGATGAATTAACTCTTTTTTGTGAGACAAATTTAAATACAATACGCGGAGTGATCGAAAAACGAAAACCAGAGATGGTTATTATTGATTCTATACAGACAATGTATAATGAAGATGTTACATCAGCGCCGGGGAGTGTTTCTCAGGTGAGAGAATCTACAAATGTGTTAATGCAATTAGCGAAAGGGTTAAATATTTCTATTTTTATTGTAGGGCATGTAACGAAAGAAGGAACAGTGGCTGGTCCACGAGTGTTAGAACATATGGTAGATACAGTTTTGTATTTTGAAGGGGATCGACATGCATCATATCGCATTTTGCGTGGAGTGAAAAATCGTTTTGGCTCTACAAATGAAATTGGTGTTTTTGAAATGAGGCAGACGGGGTTAGAAGAAGTAAAAAATCCATCTGAATTTATGCTAAATGGAAAACCGGAAGGAGCATCTGGTTCGGTCGTTGCTTGTTCTATGGAAGGAACAAGACCTATTCTTTTGGAAATTCAAGCACTTGTTTGTCAAAGTGGATTTGGAATGCCAAGAAGAACAGCAGCAGGAACAGATTACAATCGAGTGAATTTATTAATGGCAGTTCTAGAGAAGAGAATGGGGCTACCACTATTTAATTATGATGCGTATGTAAATATAGCTGGTGGAATAAAAATGAATGAGCCAGCGATTGATTTGGGCATTATATTAGCAATTGTTTCAAGTTATAAAAACAAACCGATTGGTGATCAGGTAATCGCTTTTGGAGAAGTTGGATTAAGTGGGGAGGTTCGTGCAGTTAGTATGCCAGAACAACGAGTATCAGAAGCAAAAAAACTTGGATTCCAGACGTGTATTTTGCCAGCAGTATCTGTAGAAGCAGTAAAAAATATAAAAGGGATAGAAATTGTAGGTGTCAAAAGTATAAACGAGGCAGTACAATTCATTTAGTAAAGCAAATAAAAATTATGATAAGGTAAGAGAGCATCCATAGCCCGTTTCATTAGGGAAATAGATGCTTTTTTGCTCTATATTATAGAAGAAAAGAAAAAAAGTAAAAAAAATGAAAAAAGATGTTGACATATGTAGAATAGAATGATATTATAGACAAGCACTCGAGAGATGAGCCAACAAGTCAAAAACAAATTTCAAAAAAATGAAAAAAGTTGTTGACAAAGAGAAAAAGATATGATATTATAATATGGCTGTCGCAAGAGAGCGAACAAGAAACAGAACATTGATAATTAAACAATAGACAACAAACCTGAAAATTTCTAAGAGAAATA
>JARICA010000009.1 GCA_029264305.1 Faecalimonas sp.
TTTTGAAGCCATTTGTTCTGACCTTAAAATAGGTCTGCCTGCTGAAATTGAGGCAAGGCAAAAGCAATATGAGTTTTATCGTGACGCTCTATTGACTTATGCTGCAACTGGCAAGACAATCTTGATAGACAGACAGACAGACAGACAGACAGACAGACAGACAGACAGACAGACGAGCTTAATGGCTTAATTTTGCTTTGTCAATATGTTTTTGGGGCTGTTGTTGTTGAACTTGGATTTATTGGAAAGGTTTCTATGTGCAAACGCATAATGAAAGCCGAAACAAGTGAGACTGGAGATGTTCCATTTTTTAAGATTGGAACATTTGGAAAAGAACCAGATGCCTATATATCCAGGGAGAAATTCGAGGAATATAAAGCGGCATACTCTTATCCGAACAAAGGCGATATTCTCATTTCGGCGGCTGGTACAATCGGAAGAACGGTTGTGTTTGACGGTGAAGACGCCTATTATCAGGATTCCAATATCGTCTGGATAGATAATGATGAGAGCATTGTACTGAATCGTTATTTATATTACTGTTATCAGTTACAGCCGTGGAATGTATCGACAGGTGGAACGATTGCAAGGCTTTATAATGATAATATAAGTAAAGCTAAAATATCTGTTCCGTCTATTCAAGAGCAAAAAAGAATTATATCAATACTTGATCGGTTTTATGCTCTGTGCAACGATATTTCTTCCGGACTTCCGGCAGAAATCGAAGCACGCCAAAAACAATATGAATATTATCGAGATAAACTGCTGACTTTCAAAGAGCAGTAACAAAACAAAGGAGGAAGCCGCATGAGTACCTACAACATCATTGCCGAAAGCAATGAAAGTACAGTAGTAGCTGAATATACGCCGGAAAGCTCACGATCTGACAGCTTTCAGAGTGAAGCGGCTCTTGAAAAAGAATTTATTCGTCTGCTGACTACGCAGGGATATGCTTATCTTACAATCCATGATGAAAACGGTCTGATTGCCAATCTCAGACGGCAGTTGGAACTGCTGAACGATTATAATTTTTCAGACAGCGAGTGGAAGCGTTTTTTCACAGAAACCCTTGCCAATGCCAATGAGGGCATCGTTGAAAAGACCAGAACGATTCAGACTGACCATGTAAAGGTATTGCGTAGGGACGACGGAATTTCCAAGAACATTCAGCTCATAGATAAAAAGAATATTCACAACAACCGCTTACAGGTTATCAATCAATACGAGGAAACCGAGGGCAGGCACGATACACGCTACGATGTAACAATTCTTGTCAACGGTCTACCCCTTGTCCATGTGGAACTGAAACGCCGTGGCATTGCTATTCGAGAAGCCTTTAACCAGATTAAACGCTATCAGAGGGACAGCTTCTGGGCGGCAAGCGGATTGTATGAGTATGTGCAGATTTTCATTATCTCCAATGGAACGCATACTAAGTATTATTCCAATACAACAAGAAACAGCCATATCAAAGAGATGGGTGAATCTGCAAAACAAAGGTCGAAGAAAACAAGCAACAGCTTTGAGTTTACGAGCTTTTGGGCAGACGGAAACAATAAGGTAATTGCAGACCTGATTGATTTTACAAAAACATTCCTTGCCAAGCACACCATTCTGAATGTGCTGACCAAGTATTGTGTTTTTACCACTGAAGAAATTCTGATGGTTATGCGACCTTATCAGATTGCGGCTACGGAGCGTATTCTAAACCGTATCGAAGTTTCCACCAATTACAAGAAAATGGGAACGATTGACGCCGGAGGTTATATCTGGCATACCACAGGAAGTGGTAAAACGTTGACTTCTTTTAAGACAGCACAACTTGCGTCTGCTCTCCCCTATGTGGATAAGGTTTTATTTGTGGTAGACAGAAAAGATCTTGATTATCAGACCATGAAAGAATATGACCGTTTTGAAAAAGGCTCTGCTAACAGTAATGCTTCAACAAAAATATTGCAAAGACAACTTGAAGACAGAGATGAAAAAGGTAGTTTTCATCAGTATAAAATCATCATCACGACCATCCAGAAATTAGATAACTTCGTGACGAAGAATAAAGGGCATGAGGTATTCAATAAGCATTGTGTGATAATTTTTGACGAATGCCATCGCAGTCAATTTGGAGATATGCACGCCAAAATTGTAAAGGCATTTCAGAAATATCATCTGTTCGGTTTTACTGGCACACCGATTTTTGCTGCCAATGCAAACAAAGGAAAGCACATGGCAATGCTGACCACACCGCAGACCTTTGGTGTTCAGCTTCATACCTATACGATTGTGGACGCTATTAATGACGGCAATGTTCTTCCGTTCCGTATTGACTATGTGAACACCATTAAGGAAAAAGAGAATATTAAAGATAAAAATGTATCTGCCATTGATATTGAAAAAGCAATGAGTTCACCGGAGCGTATTCGGGAAATCGTTCAGTATATCTTGGAACATTTTGACCAGAAAACGAAGCGGAACAGTTTCTATTCGTTGAAAGGCAAACGGATGGCAGGATTCAATGCCATGTTTGCTGTCAGCTCTATTCCAATGGCAATGAAATATTATAAGGAATTTCAAAAGCAGATTGCAGAAAGTCATCGTCAGTTTACAATTGCCACGATTTTCAGTTATTCTGCAAATGAAGATGATCCAGAAGATGTTCTGCAAGAGGAAGGCTTTGACACAGATGCTCTCGACCAGACTTCCCGTGATTTTCTGGAAAGTGCGATTGGGGATTATAATAAAACATTTAATACCAATTACGATACTTCTTCAGACAAGTTTCAAAATTACTACAAGGATTTGTCCATGCGAGTGAAGAATTGTGAGGTAGATTTGCTGATTGTCGTGAATATGTTCCTGACAGGTTTTGATGCTACAACACTTAATACCTTATGGGTAGACAAGAATTTGAAAATGCACGGTCTGATACAGGCATATTCCAGAACAAACCGTATTCTGAACTCGGTTAAGACCTACGGCAACATTGTCTGCTTCCGTGATTTGCAAAAAGCCACTGATGATGCGATTGCTCTCTTTGGAGATAAGAATGCAAGCGGTATTGTGCTTCTGAAAAGTTTTAATGATTACTGGAATGGCTATGAGGATAACAACGGAAAATATCATGCAGGGTATGTTGACTTATTGGAAAAATTAGAAAAAGAATATCCTCTTGGCACTCAGAGTGTCGGAGAGCAGGCGGAAAAAGATTTTATCAGACTATTTGGAAGTATTCTTAGTATGAGAAATATTCTGACCTCCTTTGACCAGTTTGCTGAAATGGACAAGATTGCTGTAAGAGATTTGCAAAATTATCAGAGTGTCTATCTTGATCTCTATGACAAGTATCGCAGAAAAGAGGACAGCGAAAAAGAGGATATTACGGACGATATTGAATTTGAAATCGAGCTGATTAAACAGGTGGAAATCAATATCGACTACATATTGATGTTGGTTGAAAAATACCATGAGGGCAACTGTGAGGATAAAGAAATCCTTTCTTCTATCCGAAAAGCGGTTGACGCAAGTATGCAGCTCCGCAGCAAAAAAGAACTGATTGAAGCCTTTATTAGTCGAGTCAATGTAGATACAAAAGTTATTACAGACTGGCGGCATTTCGTTCTGGAGCAGGAAGAAAAAGACCTGACTGAAATCATTACAGCAGAGAAACTCAAACCGGAAGAAACGAGAAAATTTGTTGCCAACGCTTTCCGTGATGGAGTGCTGAAAACGACAGGGATAGAGATTGATAAATTTATGCCTCCGGTATCACGCTTCGGTGGTGGTGGCAGAGCAAAAAAGAAACAGGGCGTTATTGAAAAACTGAAAGCATTCTTTGAAAAATACTTTGGTCTTGGAATTGCTGAATTGAAAGCTGAGGAACAAGAGCAGTCAGTTATTTATGAAATCGAGCCAACCTATCAGATGGTAGCCGAAGAATCTGTTTCGTATGGAAAAATGAAAGAATAAATGAAAGAATAAATCCTATAAAATAACTTCGTCTTATTAGTGAGCCGAGGTTATTTTTATGGGATTTTGTTGAGATAGTTTGCAAGGAAGTATTTTTTCTTATGTTAAGAGAATATGTAGGTAAGCAAGAGCAAGATCCACCCCGGTATTACCATATCGCCATTCTGCCATATACGTAATATTTCGGAGTTTTATCTTGCTGGGGAACTGTTGCCTCCCCCACACCCACTTTTTTATTAGCTACACCGTAGGTGTATGCAGCAAAATATCATAATTAACATAATTCTATTTTGAGGCATTCAGTAAGTAACTGGATGTCTTTTTCTATTTAAAAATACACATGGTGATGCGAACAAATTCTTTTGTAAGCCAATTATATAAGCAAGGGTATGGGGAATTGCCACTCCCCATCAAGAGAAAACCCATAAGATGAACGGAGGCGGAAACGCGATAACGTTAAACATGGGTGGATCTTGCTCATCTAAAAATTTTTTCTCTCCGCACCCTGTAAAATGAGCTTTTTTCCTTTCGTTATATAGGGAGATATAAAAAGAGAATTTTAATAAAGCATAAAAATCTCTTTGGGAAAGCCGGCATCCGTCTCCTTAATTTTTCAGAAAGGTAAAAGAAAATATGAAATTTGAATATATGATGGAAACGGAAAAGATACTTCCCTATTATCAGTTCCCTAAATTTTTGTTAGAGCTACCACTCTCTCAAAATGCAAAATTACTTTATATGCTGTTATATGACAGAGCCAGAATTTCACAGAAAAACCATTGGCTCAATGAAGACGGATATGTATATTTCGTCTTTCCGATTACAGAAATTTCTTTGAAATGGGGAAAATGTTGTACTTCTGTAAAAGCTGCCATGAAGGAATTAGATGAGTATGGATTGTTGATTCGCAGTTCCGGAGGATTTTCAAAACCAAATCATTTATATATGCGAATCCCCTGTATAGAGTTGATTTCTGAACCAAATGTAAAGCAGACAGACCAAAATACAACTTCCATTGGGATGAAAAGCTGTCCTTCATTCAGTCGGAAAACAGCCTCTTCTATGGTCGGAAATGTGCCACCTAGTAAAGTAAAAGAAAAATATAATTTTAGTAATAAGATTGGAGTAAATTACGAATATGAGGAGGGCAATAGTCTATGATAAAGCAGGAAAACACATATTTAGGTGCAGATGGATTAGCATATTGCAAGATTTGTGGAGAACCTGTAGAGGCATATTTCCCTCCAGACAGTATTCTTGGTATGAAAAAACATTTTAGACAATGTGCATGTATCCGTCAAAAACGTGAAGTAGAAGAAAAGGCATATAAAGAAAGAGAACACCGAGAATTAGTGGAAAGAAATAGAAAAATCTGTTTTGAAGAACCACGAATGTATGATTGGAATTTTGAACTGGCGGAAAAGACTACCGCCATCGAGAAGGCCAAAGAATACACAGCAAACTGGAATGATATGAAGAAAAATCATATTGGTTTTCTTTTGTGGGGACCAATAGGAACAGGAAAGAGTTACATAGCCGGTTGCATTGCCAACGCACTTTTGAATCGGGAAATTACTGTGAAGATGACAAATTTTAATACAATTATTGATGATATGTTTCCATTAGAGGATAAAACAGAATATATCAATGCTCTGGCGCGATATGAACTTTTAATTTTGGATGATCTTGGCACAGAACGAAATTCTGAGTATGCTCTTGGAATTGTATTCAGCGTAATTGACCGAAGATATCGCTCCGGCAGACCTTTGATCGTAACTACCAATCTTCCGATAAAACAATTAAAAGAAGAAACGAACATAGAAAAGAAACGAATTTATGATCGTATTTTAGAAATGTGTGTTCCGTTATATGTTGGCGGTTCTAGCTATCGGAGTGATATTGCCCATGAAAAAATGGGGAAAATGAAAACCTTTTTTGCTACTGCCGAATCAAGTCAGACTGAAAATATTATAGAGCAGACAGGCACAAAAACAATCTGATGTTTATATCTTAGTATAGACATCAGAAATAGAAAGAGTGTGATAGCTCTGCAGAAACCTACATATTACTTGTGGCGAACAGATTATACATCTTCAGAAGACTTTGAGGCAGATAAGGAGAAATATAGGAAAATAGGTTTTCGGGTTGTCACGTTTGCGGATGGGCAGCCGGATAAAAATATACATAATGGAATAAAAGCGTTGATTCGAAACCATATAAAAGAAATCAATCAGTAATTTCTAAGGGCGGGAGACATTCTCTCGCCCTTATTATATTACTGTTCACAGTAATATAATTCATTGTAAAATTATATGAGAATCCGTTTACGAAAAAGATTTTTCAATATATAATTATATTACATTATTCTATAAATAATATTTCAGAAAGGATGAGGACATGAATGCTGGATATGTGCGTCTTTCAAGAGATGACGATAAGCGAAATTATGTTTCTATAGAAAATCAGAAGTTAATTATCAATCAGTATGCATCTGACCATGGAATGGTTATTGACCGATGGTATGAAGATGACGGAGTATCAGGTTATATTTTTGACAGACCGGGATTTCAACAGATGATGGCTGATTTGGATAAAGATATTGATACCGTATATGTGAAAGATTTCTCGCGTCTTGGCAGACATAATGCGAAGGTTCTTTTGCTTTTGGATGAATTTCAGGAACGGGGAAAACATCTCATTGTCATTGATGATAATTACGATTCTTTCGATTCCAGCGATGACACCATTGGAATTAAAACATGGTTCAATGAGCGTTATGTAAAAGATACCAGTAAGAAAATCAAAAGAGCGATTGGAGCCAGACAAAAAGAAGGCACTCTTATGACAAAACCGCCTTTCGGATATTGTCGGGATACGAAAGACAAAAGTATCATCAAAATCGTTCCCAAAGAGGCAGAATTTATCAAAATGGTTTACGATCTTTATATCTCAGGATCAGGTTATCGCAAAATAGCAAATTATTTGACTGACCAGGGTATCCCAACGCCTTCTATGGTACAGCGAGAACGAGAAATTGAAGAAGGTCGCATAAGCAAAAAGAAAGTTGCAACCATTTGGTCTGACAGCATGGTGAAGGAATTATTAGATAATGATTTTTACATTGGAACTTTTCGTTTGAGAAAACGTGCCAGAAATACAGTACATGGAAAGGATAAACGTGTTCCAAAAGAAGAACAGTGTATTTTTGAAGATCATCATCCGGCAATTATTGATAAATCCACTTTTTCTCTTGTGCAGGAATTAAAAGAAAAGCGTAATCGCACAAATTATCGTGGAAGCAGGGGGGAATGGATCGGTTCAGAAATTCCCAATCCTTTTGGAAGCTGTTTGTTTTGTAAAGATTGTGGAAGTCGTTTGACACCGATTAAGCGTCAAACATCCAGCAGAGAAAGAAAATATTATATTTGTACTACCTATAATACGAAAGGCAGGCGGTATTGCGAGAAAGCGCATCTGATTGAGGAAAATGATTTGATGGAAGATGTGCTGAATTATATTAAACTGTGCAGAGAAGCACTTTGTGAAGTAATTTCCACATATGATATGAGGGACTTTGAGGCAGAAAAGAAAACGCTGGCAGAAAGACGACAGGACATTCAGGAAGAAATTCAAAACCGAAAAAATCAACTAAAGGTACTTTTAACACAAAAAATAAAAGATTTATCCATAGCATCTGAAAATGAGGATTTGATCCATGAAACCTATGATTCTATGCAAAAGGATCTACTGGCGCAGATTCATGGTTTGGAGATACAGGAAAAAGAACTGAACGAAACTACTATAGAAACACCGGATGTAAAGGACAAATTGAGAAATGCATTGGATGTAGTTGATAAAATCATTGCAGGTGGAACTCTTGACCGAAGAGATATTGAATTGTTGATTGAGAGAATTGACGTAGATAAAGAGGGAATGCCGGAAATCACTTTAAAATATGGTTTGTCTGATTTAATCAATTACAGTCCTGCTGATGAGATGAATCGCCGGGAAAATACTGTAATCGCTCTTGTAATGAAGCTGATTATAGAAGATGAACGTGGATATACATCTGCAAAATACTTGTCAGAACATATCACAGCATTGGGATTTAAGAAAACGAAACAAAGTATCTTACCTTATATCAATTTGATGAAAGAATTGGGAATTTTGGAAGATACGGATAATCCGCTGAAACCTTACAATATTATGAAAACAAAAAAAGAGATTACGGTATTGATGCATCAATATCTACCGGATTTACCGGCTCAAATGACTTCTGAACAATTATCGGACATTTGTTTACATTGTAATGGTGATGACAGGTGGAATGCCAGAAATGGTATTTGAGTACATTTTGAAAAAAAACGGGATAGAACCACAAAAAGATGTTAAAATAAATCAAAACATTGATTTCGGTTCCACAGCGCCAGCCTTTGCGGAGGGAAAAGCTGATTTTACTATCGAATTTGAGCCTAGTGCAACACTTCTTGAATCAGAACAAAAAGGTTATGTTGTTGCATCGCTTGGAAAAGATAGTGGATATGTTCCATATACTGCTTTTTGTGCAAAAAAAAGTTATATAAAAGAAAACAAAAAGGTTTTACAGAAATTTACGAATGCTTTGCAGAAAGGTATGGATTATGTGAAATCACATACGCCAGAAGAAATTGCAAAAGTGATAAAACCACAATTTAAAGATGCGAATGTAGAAACAATTACAACAATTGTAAAACGATATGCTAATCAAGAAACATGGAAAGAAAATTTGATCTTTGAAAAAGAAAGTTTCAAACTATTACAGGACATTTTGGAAAGTGCCGGTGAGTTGGGAAAAAGAGTTCCATATAAAGAGTTAGTGACTACTGAATTTTCTAAAAAAACAATAGAGTAATTGTGCAAAAAATATAAGAAAGTCATTTGTCTAAAAAGACATTTGACTTTCTTATATTTTTAAATTACTTATGCAATCTTTCAAATACCATATCATAACCATCATTTCCATAATTAAGCGAACGATTTACACGACTGATGGTTGCAGTAGACGCTCCTGTTTTTTCTGCGATTTCTAAATATGTTCTTTGCTCTCTAAGCATCTTTGCTACTTCAAGGCGTTGGGAAAGTGAAAGTAGTTCGTTAATCGTGCAAACATCTTCAAAAAATGTATAGCATTCCTCTCTATCTTTTAGGCTTAGAATAGCATCAAACAGATAATCAACAGATTCTGTTCTGATTTTTTTACTCATATTTCTAAATCTCCTATAACTTTATTTTCTAAACTACTTTTCTATTTTAGCACAGTAAATTTATGAAGTCTACATTTTTTTATTACGTTTCATAAATTTTCTTAATTTATGCAAATCTGTTGTTGCGACAAGTTCTTTAGGAAAATCACAATTTTCTAATAATTGTTCAATATAGGTAAAATTACCCACATCAATATCTACATGAGCATCACTTCCGGTAGTGATAGGAACATGATATTTTTTGCAGAGAGATAGCATAGTTTTTATATTTTCTTTTGCACCTTCTCTAAAACTATTTGGGGAAAGAGAAGAGTTATTTATTTCTAAGAGAGTTCCAGTTGCTTTAGCCGTGTATACAAGTTTTTCGTAATCTATTGGGAAGCGCGAATCATCAGGATGCCCAATAATATCTATATATGGATTTTGCATAGCATGAATATATGCGTTTGTGTTTTCTTCAATACCATTATTTTTTTGAAAACACGGAGTGTGAATGCTTGCGATAGCAATATCTACACTTTGTAATAAAGAAGGAGGTAGATCAATATTTCCTTCTTCATCTAATATGTTTAATTCAACTCCTAAAAGTAGGTTTGTTCCATACATCATTCGTGGAACAACTTTTAAATTGGAAAAATAAAAGTTTCCACAGCTTTCTGGCATTGTTGGAGCATGCTCTGTAATGGCTAGAGCAATAAGTCCTTTTTCTGAAGCAGATTTAGCCATTTCTCGTATGGTACTATAGGCATGACCGCTTGCTATTGTATGAGAATGTGTATCAATACATAAATTCATTTTTAATCTCCTTCGCTGGTATGTTTTAAACGCTAATATACTAAAGTATAAAAGTGTATATTATTTTTTCTTTTTGTCAGGTTCAGGAAGTAAATCGATTAACTTTTCAATTAATTGTTTTTTCACATAGACATCAAAACTAAGTGTACAAATGAAAGAAAAAAGTTGTAGAAAGTCTTTATGCTCTGTGTCACTTTCTTCAAAAGTTTCTGTAGAAGTTGTGTAAATGTTTTTGATATCTTCTTGTAGCAAATCAATACGTTCTTTTTCTAATTTGCAAATTTTTTCATAAATAGTAGTTAAATTAAAATCAGAATCGGTTTGAAAATAATTTTCTGTAATTGGGTTTAATAGTGTTTCAATATCCTTGATGGAAAGAATATTCTTGAAATAGTAAATAAAAATAAGCACAAGCATATGCTCTTTTGAGTATTTTTTTTTGTTGGGTGGAGGAAGAAGATTATTCTTTGCATAGTTATTAATCATTGTTTTAGTAAGAATTTTATCATTTTCATAACGTTTAGATGAAGAAAGTTGTGTCTCCATGAATGTAGTTACTTGATCCATATATAGTTGAATGTTTGGAATATCCTCCAATTTTATGTAATCAATTCGAGAAAGGCTCGAAAGAATACTGTTTAAAAAGTCATTTTTATCAATTGTCATTTTATCACCTCGATACATTTATTATATAGTAATCAAAACTAGATGACAAGGAGAAAAAATAACTATTGAAAAAGAATAAGAGAGGAGTATAATGAGGGCAAATCAATTGGGAGGTGGTATCTATGAAAGAGAAAAAGATCATGCATATGTGTAAAATTATACAAAAAATTGATCTTCTTATAGGAATAGTAGTTACTAGTGTTGCTATAATATTTTGGAAACAAATTCCAGATAAAATCCCGGTACATTATGGGATTTCAGGAAAAGTAGACAGATTTGGTGGGAAGGAAGAATTGATTTTATTATTTTTTGTTTTATGGCTATCAATAGGTATATTTTCTATTGTTGCGTATTATTTAAAAACAAGTGGAGCATCTAAATATGCAAGTGAACTAGAGGCGGAAAGTTTATATACGATATATCCTATTTTCACATGGATCTCTCTTATTGTAATTTGTATACTCTCATATATTATTGTTAACTCTATTTTAGAAAGAAATTTAGGGATTTTCTTTTTACCAATAACTTTGATTGCAATATGTGTTCCTATTGTTATTTATAGGAGAAAAGAGAGGAGATATACTAAAAGTAATTTAAAAGAAAAAAAGAAGTTTTGTCAGGAAGAAAGAAATGAGAAAGGTGTTTCTTATCGGACAGCAGTGGATTGGTGGTTAGCGTTGCTTTTTGTTTCATGCATTGGGCTGGAAGGCTGGGGAGTATTACATGAGTTGTTTGTAGCAAAAAGAGTAGATTTAGTTATGGTTGGGGTGAATGTATTTCTGCTGCTTGTTATTCTTCATGTTATAAGAATACAGTATATTTTTTATTCGGAACATCTTTTGATTAAGGTAGGATGGATTGGAAGAGAAAGAATTCCCTATTCAAATATAACAAATATAAAAGAAACTCACAATCCTCTTTCAGCTCCAGCATGTTCGTTAAACAGGATAGAGATAGATTATACTATTGAGAAAAGAAATAAATTTACATTGATTTCGCCTGTACATTTAAAAGAATTTAAAAAAGAATTAATAAGAAGGTGTGAAAAATGAAAATAGCATTTATAATTTGGGTATGTACTGGTTTAGGTTTTATAGTGATAGGAATTTTTGATTATTTTTCAGAAAAACCAGTAGGATTTTGGGCGAACACGAAAACTGTTCCGATAAAGGATGTGAAAAAGTACAATCGAGCAACAGGAAAATTGTTTTTTTGTTTTGGAACGATTTTTATTTTGTTAGGATTACCGTTGTTATACGCTGAAGAAAATTCACCTCTAATTTTATTGAGCATAGTCGGAATTATGTTTGAAGTCATTGGGGTGATGATTGTTTATATGAAAATTGAAGAAAAATATAGAAGAAAGTGAGAAAGAAAATGAACATATTAGTTGTAGTAGATATGCAAAATGATTTTATTGATGGAACATTAGGAACAGAAGAGGCTGTGAAAATCGTGCCAAAAGTAATAGAAAGAATAAAAACATTCGATGGGAAGATATGGGCTACTCGAGATACTCATGAAGAAAATTATTTAGAAACGCAAGAAGGAAGAAAATTACCAATAAAGCATTGTATAAGAAATACAGAAGGATGGAAAATTAATAGGGAAATACAGGAACTACTTTTAGAGGCACCAATTGATAAAGGAACTTTTGGGAGTAGAGAGTTGATTGTTGTTTTACAAAAGTATGCACAAGAAGAAAAGTTGGATAGCATAACATTAGTTGGTTTATGTACAGATATTTGTGTTATTTCAAATGCTATATTATTAAAAACATATTTTCCCGAAACTGCTATAATTGTTGATGCTTCTTGTTGTGCGGGAGTGACACCGCAAAGTCACCAACAAGCGTTAGAAACGATGAAAATGTGTCAAATCGAAGTCGTGGGTCAATAGCGTTGAAAAGGAAGAAGCTAAATGTTATACTAAATAAGTTACTATAATGAAAATAAAATAATAGAAGGAAGTTACAGATGAGTATTTATGATACATTAAATGCAGAGCAAAAAGAGGCAGTACTTCATACAGAAGGACCGCTTTTGATTTTGGCAGGTGCAGGTTCTGGAAAAACAAGAGTTTTAACGCACCGAATAGCATATTTAATTGAAGAAAAAGGAGTGAATCCGTGGAATATTCTTGCAATTACGTTTACAAATAAAGCGGCGGGAGAAATGAGGGAACGTGTAGATAAGATTGTGGAATTCGGCTCAGAAAGTATTTGGGTAAGTACATTCCATTCTATGTGCGTAAGAATTTTAAGACGTCATATTGATCGGTTAGGATATGATACAAATTTTACGATTTATGATACAGATGACCAAAAAACATTGATGAAAGATGTTTGTAAATTGCTTCAAATTGATACCAAAATATATAAAGAAAGAATGTTGATCAGTGAAATTTCTTCTGCAAAAAATGAATTAATTACACCGGAAGAATATGAGTTAAATGTGGCTGGTGATTATAATAAAGAAAAAATAGCAAAAGTATATCGCGAATATGAAAGACAATTGCGAGCAAACAATGCGTTAGATTTTGATGATTTGCTTTTGAAAACTGTGCAACTTTTTCAAACGCAAGCAGATGTTTTGGACTATTATCAGGAAAGATTTCGTTATATCATGGTTGATGAATATCAGGATACAAACACAGTACAGTTTCAATTAATACGTATTTTGGCGGAAAAATATAAAAATCTATGTGTTGTGGGTGATGATGATCAGTCCATTTATAAATTCAGAGGAGCAAATATACAAAACATATTAAATTTTGAGAAAGTATTTGATCATGCAAAAGTGATCAAACTGGAACAGAATTATCGTTCTACTGGCAATATTTTAAATGCAGCAAATGCAGTGATTCGTCATAATACAGGAAGAAAAGATAAAACATTATGGACGGATAATGAAGAAGGAGAAAAAATTGGATTTAGACAGTTTGACACGGCATTTGACGAAGTGGATTATATTGTCAATGATATTCGGAAGAGATGTACAGATAAAGGATATACATACAGTGATAATGCGATTTTATACAGAACTAATGCTCAATCTAGAATGTTTGAAGAGAAGTTTGTCGCAGCAAATATTCCATATAAGATTATCGGTGGTGTAAACTTCTATGCTAGACGAGAAATAAAAGATTTGCTCTCATATTTAAAAACAATTGATAATGGTAAAGATGATTTGGCAATCAGAAGAATTATAAATGTACCAAAAAGAAGTATTGGGCTTGCTACAGTGAATAAAGTACAGGAAAATGCGATTGAAAGAGGTATTAGTTTTTACGATGCACTTTGTTCTGCGAACTTGATTGATAACATAGGAAGAAGTATTCAAAAGATAGAGTCTTTTGTAGCGTTGATAGAACATTTTAAAGCACAATCAGAGAAAATTTCGCTTTCTCAATTGATGGAAGAAATTATAGAAGTGACAGGATATATAGAATCCTTAGAGGCAGAGAATGAAATTGAGGCACAATCAAGAATTGAAAATATTGAAGAGTTAAAAAATAAAATTGTTGCATATGAAGAAGCGTGTGAAGAAGAAAGACCTACTTTAAGTGGATTTTTGGAAGAAGTAGCGTTAGTGGCAGATATAGATACGTTAGATGAGAACAGTGATTATGTAGTTTTGATGACATTACATAGTGCAAAAGGACTAGAATTTCCAAATGTATATTTAGTAGGAATGGAAGATGGATTGTTCCCAAGTTATATGACAATTACAGCAGATGATCCAATGGAAATTGAGGAGGAAAGACGTCTTTGTTATGTGGGAATTACAAGAGCACAAAAACATTTGACAATGACGAGTGCAAGAAGACGTATGGTACATGGACAAACTCAATATAATAAATTATCTAGATTTTTAAAAGAACTTCCATTGGATGTGTTAGATACAGGGGCTATTGTGGAAAAAAACACAATGGAAGTACCAAAGCAGACAGCTTATGCGCAAGCGAAAGAAACATTCCGAACGAAAGCCTTTGCAACAGCAAAACCAATAAAACAATTTGGAATGGGAACAGGCGAAGGTCCGGGATATGATGTTGGAGATAGAGTTAAACATATGAAATTTGGAGAAGGTCTTGTGACCGCAATTACAGCAGGTGGAAGAGATTATGAAGTGACTGTACAGTTTGATACTGTAGGCGTGAAAAAAATGTTTGCAACCTTCGCAAAACTTCAGAAAATTTAGAGGATAAAACAACAGTGCCTTCATATAATATATAGGCAGAAGCATAGGTTGAAAATCCCAATTTAGTGGTAGAAATCTATTGGTACAAGTGATATAATGAAGAAAATAATACTTGTATATGAAAAATCAATATAGAAAGGGCGTGTGGCTATGAGTAAATTTGAAGACATTATTGCAGCATCAAAAGTAAATGAATTATTACACAAAAAGGATGAGGATAAGACAAAAAATACAGTACTTTGGGTACTTGCAATTGTTGGTGCGATTGCAGCTGTTGCAGGAATTGCATATGCGGTATATCGTTTCTTTACACCGGATTATTTAGAGGATTTTGAAGAAGATTTTGAAGATGACTTTGAAGATGAATTTTTCGGAGAAGAAGATGAAATTTAATTAGCAACAACTAGGCAGGACAGGGTCCTGCCTAATCTATTTGGAGGAAGAGGTTATGGTTTTAGGAAATGTACCTTTAAAGAAACAGATTTTTTCAATTCCAAATTTGATGGGATATTTTAGAATGATATTAATTCCTATTATTTTATGGAGATATTTGACAGCAGAGTCAATTGCAGATTATAGAATAGCGGCGCTTATTATTGGGATTTCAGGTATTACAGATTTTTTAGATGGATTTGTAGCAAGAAAATTTAATATGGTTACACAACTTGGAAAAGCAATAGATCCAATTGCAGATAAGTTAACACAGATAGCTATTGTTTGTGCATTATCTGTTCGGTTTGAATGGTTTGGAGTTGTTGCCTGTCTTCTTATTGTAAAAGAAGGGTTTATGGGAATAATGGGATGTATTCTAATTCGCAAGGGAAAAATGCTAAATGGTGCAAAATGGTTTGGAAAAGTATCAACAGCGGTATTGTATGTCATTATGTTTGCGTTGATATTAATACCAGATATAAATATGAATATTGCTAACGGAATGATTTTAGTCAGTGGTATTTTGTTAACAGTATCATTGATTCTTTATATTCCGGAATATAGAAAATTATTAAAAGAATAGAAGCGGAGAGGTTTGACTAAATGAAAAAAGGACAAGTGTATGAAGGGATTATCGAAAAGGTAGAATTTTTGAATAAAGGAATTGTACCTGTGGAATCTGAGGAAAGAAAGGTGATTGTAAAAAATGGTATCCCTGGACAGAAAGTAAAGTTTTGTGTAAACAAAATTCGAAAAGGAAAGGCTGAGGGAAGACTTTTAGAAGTATTGGAAAAATCTCCATTGGAGACAAATGAACCGGTATGTAGTATTTTTCCACAATGTGGAGGCTGTATGTATCAGACGATGTCTTATGACGAGCAAATAAAAATGAAAAATAATCAGGTCAAAGAAATTTTAGATGCTGTAGTAAAAAATGAATATAAATTTGAAGGAGTAAAGAAAAGTCCGAAGCAGTTTGCATATCGAAATAAAATGGAATTTTCTTTTGGAGATGAATATAAAGACGGACCATTATCTCTTGGCTTACATAAAAAAGGAAGTACATATGATGTATTAACAGCAAGTGATTGCAAATTAGTTCACGAAGATATGACTAAGATTTTGGACTGCGTTTTAACTTATTTTCAGGAAAAGAATGTGGGATATTATAAAAAAATGCAACATATAGGATATCTTCGTCATTTGTTATTAAGACGTGGAGATAAAACGGGAGAAATTCTTATTAATTTGGTTACAACCACCCAAGAAGAGCATGATATGCAACCATTAGTTGCAAGATTACTTGATCTTCAGTTGGAAGGTAAGATTGTGGGGATTCTTCATATTTTAAATGACTCATTGTCTGATGTAGTACAAAGTGATAAGACAATTCTTTTATATGGACAAGATTATTTTTATGAAGAACTGTTGGGCATGGAATTCAAAATTACACCGTTTTCTTTTTTTCAACCTAACTCTGTTGGTGCAGAAATTTTATACGGTACAGTGAGAGAATATATTGGAAATATTGATGATATGACAGTATATGATTTGTTTAGTGGAACTGGAACAATTGGGCAAATACTTGCTCCTGTGGCAAAAGAAGTGATTGGTGTGGAGATTGTTGAAGAAGCAGTTGAGGCAGCAAAAGAAAATGCTAAACACAATGGACTTTCTAATTGTAAATTTATAGCTGGCGATGTGTTTAAGGTGTTGGATGAGATTGAAGAAAAGCCAGACGTGATTGTGCTAGATCCACCAAGAGATGGTATTCATCCAAAAGCATTGCCTAAGATTTTAGATTACGAAGTAGATAAAATTGTGTATATTTCTTGTAAAGTGACAAGTCTTGCTAGAGATTTGGAGATGATACAGGAAAGAGGATATAGAGTGGAGAAATGTGTGGCAGTAGATCAGTTTGCAAATACTGCACATGTGGAGACGGTAGCACTCTTGTCACGAGCATAAGTGAAGTGAAAGTAGATTATGGAGTCCATGCGAGGAGCGTTCAAGAAATATAAAATTTGGAATATTGCCATAATTTCAAACTGTGTTTGAAATTAAAGATTGAGGTGTTTGCAATGAGAATAAAAAATATAATGATTTCCGCTTGTTTTATGTTTTTATTAGTATTTGGGCTGACTAGTTGTTCAGCAAAAAATACTGAAAACAAGGATGATTTAATAATAACTCCAGATATGGAATTAATATGTGAAGAAACAGTTTCTCCAAATAAAGAATATGCCGAAAAAGAAGAAGATATTGTAAATTATACTGTGGAAGTGTATCAAAATAAGGATAATGTGATTTTGGTTCATTCAAAATCTAATTCTGAATTTTTTAAACCATTACAATATGAACTTAAACTTGATACCAATATTACAAAAGAAGATGTTGATATAGAATGGACGACATTAATGGAAAAACCAACTCCAACAAAGGAGGACCAGTTAGGTATAGCCTATGTATCTATTTCGGACAATGGAAAACTTGTTAGCAAAAGAAAAATCAGTTTTGTCAATCGTGCCATTGAGATTGTAGAAGATACTTTGGATAAAAAATAGTTCCGATGTGGAGTTTGTACTTTTTATGAAAAGGGGAAAAATGAAAAAACGTATATTCATAATAACAAGTTGTTTTCTAATGATTTTACTAGGTGGATCTTGTTTTTATATATGGGAAATTTACCATGTGCCGGCTAATCTTGAGTTACGCTCATGGTTTAGTGTGGATTTTGGACGTACCTTGATTTTTTTGTGGCAAATAGTAATAATCATTGGAACAATAGTTTTAGGGAAACGATTTATTTCAAAACAAACTTTTCTGTTTCGTATATTTTATTATGTTATCTTAATTTTTTTTAGTGGTAGTATTTTTTTATATTTAACATGGAATTTTGTGAAAATTTCAGTTATAAATGATAAGGATATTGTGAATGAAGTAGGGAAATTAACAGTATATCATGATAGAGATATTTTAGAACCAGATGATTATGACTATTTTCTATATGAGAAAAAAGGAATATTGTATCGCAAATATTTACGGGATATGATAGACGAAAAGGATTACTAAGAGATTTGAAAGCAGAAAGAGAGGACATTGCTGGACTTGTTAAAGATATTTTAAAAGGTTGAGTGGTGAAAGGGGGAAAATAAATGGATGCGATTAGTTCTTCTACAGGATTAGTATGGTTATTTACTTTTATCTTTGCATCACCTATTTTCGTATTGCTTTTTTCAGCAATGATTTGGATGTATAAGAATTTTAAACGAATATCCTTTATTGCCTATATTGCTAATATAGTTTGTACTTTATCTATTTTATGGGTGGGGATTAGTAATATGGAAACATATTTCTCATTAAAAAATAACATATATAATTTATGTATAATAAACTGTATTTTTATTTTAATAAGTATTGTATGTGTGCTTATTAGCATAGTTTATTATCGTAAAAATAGGGTAGTGAGTAATACGTTGATTAATATTGCTACTATATTATCGGTGGTTGTTTGGTTTGCTATTATAAAAATGGTAAATATGTATAATTTCTGAAAATTTATTCATCATCCATTGACTGTTCTCTGTTTATAATATATAATGTACTAAATTTAATGAAAATAAAATAATTCAGCGCAATATTATCGAAAAAATAAATGCGCAGTTTTTGTTAAAAAGGAAGGTGTGCGATATGAAAAATAAAAAACAGAGTTTACTTATAGCCAGTGATGTTGTGATTTTTATAGTTATTGGATTGCTTTTGTTTTATAAGATACTTCCGATTAATATTCTGTGCATAGCGCTTTTACCAATTATAATATTTTCTGATTATCGTGTATGGAAAGAAACTAAAAAAGTCTCAACTTTTTTATCTATTTTAATAAAATTTATTTATCTGATCTTACTCATTTTAGTGCTATTCAAAAATTAGTAATAATCAAAAAAATAATAAGCAAGGTGCTATCAATGGCACCTTGTTTTAGATTGTGCATAATATAGTTAAAGGTATTGTTTTTATTAAAATATGTTTCTATAATCATTTCCTTATTATCTATCATTTATAAAAAAATCTATTAATTATTCTAGATGATTTGTCCCCGTTGTCTAAACTTTAATCCTATAGTATAATTTAAATATGGTTGTAACTATAACATAAAAAGAATGATATAGGATAAGGAAGTGAAATCATGATAGATTTAAAAGGCATGATTAGTATACAACTACTAAAAAAAGAAGCATTTTGTGGAAGCGATGGGGAAATGCGTTACCGATTGTATAAAGAAGAAGTAGAGGAGGAAACAAAACTTGCGGCAGCATATTGGTTTACACCATATTGTTGGCAAGTAACTCCAAAAGAAGATAAAATAGTACAATATTTTGAATTTAATACAGAAGGAATATGTCAGGCAATAGAATGGCTGAATGGTATTTCAGAGGGAAGGAAGCAAGATGAGCAAGAAAAAAATTCGAATAATTAAGAAAAACGATGAGTTTTCTATGGAATATCAGATCGGAGATGTTTTTGAGATAGATAGTACTTGGTACGGAGGAGTAAACGTACGAGGAGTGTCAGGAATTCCCGTATCTCTTGATCAAGATGAATATGAAGAAGTAAGCGAAAGAGAAAGTAGACCGATTGATGAATATTCTTATCGATTAGGAGCGATAGATTGTCTTTGTGAAATGGTGGCAGAAGGTGAAAAAAATCATGCTGTTAGTCGAAAATTTGACACCAAAGAAGAGAGAGATTATTCTGAGGAAGAAGTAAAGAAAATTTGTGAAAAATATGGTGTTTTATATAAGAAAAAAGAGGAACATTTTTATATGTTTTTTATTGATGAAAAAAATTAAAAATAGTACGAGGTAAATAATGAAAGAACAGGAAAAACAACATAAAAGACGTGTGAGATATAAGGGGACACATCCAAGAAATTATAAAGAAAGATATAAAGAGTTGCAGCCAGAAAAATATCCAGAAACGATAGAGAAAGTGATTCGTAAAGGAAGTACTCCTGTAGGAATGCATATTTCTATTTGTGTGAAAGAAATTTTAGAGTTTTTACAGATTCAGCCAGGCCAGAAAGGTTTAGATGCCACACTTGGTTATGGTGGACATACAAAGGAAATGCTTAAATGTTTAAATGGAGAAGGGCATATATATGCTTTGGATGTTGATACAGTAGAATCGGCTAAGACAAAAGAAAGATTACAGAATTTAGGATATGGCGAAGATATTTTGACGATTAAAAACATTAATTTTAGAGATATAGATAAAGTATGCGAAGAAGTTGGCAAATTCGATTTTGTTTTAGCAGATTTAGGAGTTTCTTCAATGCAGATTGATAATCCAGAAAGAGGATTTACATACAAAAAAGAAGGACCATTAGATTTACGTTTAAATCAGAAAAAGGGAACGTCAGCAGCAGAACGACTAAAAGAAGTGACGCAAGAAGAATTGGAAGGTATGTTGGTAGAAAATGCAGATGAGCCTTATGCACATGAAATTGCAGAGAAAGTAATTGCAAAATTAAGACGAGGTGAATCGATTGATACAACGACAAAATTACAGCAGAGTATTGAAGAAGCATTAGAATTTATTCCGTTGAAAGAACGAAAAGAGGCGGTGAAGAAGTCTTGTCAAAGAACATTTCAAGCTTTACGTATCGATGTGAATAGTGAATTTGAAGTGTTATATGAATTTATGGAAAAACTTCCTAATGTATTGAATGAGGGTGGAAGAGTAGCTATTTTAACATTTCATTCGGGAGAGGATCGAATTGTAAAACGTGCTTTTAAAGAGTTGAAAAGAGCAGGTGTTTACAGCGATGTTGCAAATGATGTGATTCGTCCTTCCATAGAGGAGTGCAATTATAATAGCCGTGCAAGGTCAACAAAAATGAGATGGGCGATTAAAGCTTAAAAGTGTATATGAAGAGGGTTATATGGAATTTGAAGAGTTGAGAAAAGAACATAAAATATTTGCTTATCACATAAGTCCAAGTTATGGAGTAGAGGGAGATGAAGGTGGATTTTCCATAGAAATATATGGGAATGGAAACTTAAGATATTGTACATATAAATTGTTTGAAGAAATTGATACGCTAGAGATGTTTAAGCTTACGAAAGAGCAGATATATCAGCTGTTTAAGATTATACAGGAAAATGAAAAGAAATTGGAAGGTATACCAACGTATCTTGAAGATGGTAAAGAACATAAAAATTGCAATGAATTTGAGTTTTTAGGTTGTGGAAAGGTTTATACAGGAGATATTACAAAGACTTTTTTGCCGTTGGAGAGATTGAAAAATAAGGAATATTATAAAATTTATAAGGAAACGATGAAGTGGAATAATCTTTTATATGATATTTTTGAGAAAGTATCTGTTTGTTTAAAAAAGGCGGGGATTTTTCTCACTTTCGAAAATTGTGAGTTAAGCGAAGATTGTAAAATCAGAGTAACATGGAAATGATGTAGGAGGAATATATGAAATTTATTCACTTGTCAGATTTACATATTGGAAAAAGAGTTAACGAATTTTCCATGATAGAAGAACAAAGATATATTTTGCAGCAAGTTATTGAGGTTGTCAAAGAAGAGAAACCAGATGGTGTTTTTCTTGCTGGTGATATCTATGACAAACCAATTCCTTCTGCAGAGGCTGTGCAAGTGTTTGATACGTTTTTAAATGGACTTGCAAGGGAAAATGTTCCTGTATTTATTATAAGTGGAAATCATGATTCTCCAGAACGACTAGCTTTTGGAGGAAAATTACTAAAGAGTGCAGGAATATATGTGTCACCTGTTTTTCGAGAAATTCCAAGTCCAATTACTTTATATGATGCGTATGGGGAAGTAAATATATATTTACTTCCATTTATTAAGCCTGCATATGTAAAACAGGTTTTACCAGAAATTCCTATAGAAACTTATCAGGATGCTGTACAGGCAGTTGTTGAACAAATGAACATTGATGAAAAAAAGAGAAATGTAATTTTAGCACACCAGTTTGTGACAGGGGCATTCCGATGTGATTCGGAAGAAATCTCAGTAGGTGGAATGGACAATGTGGATGCATCTGTTTTTACTCCATTTGATTATGTGGCTCTTGGACATCTGCATGGAAAACAGAGCGTGGGAAGAGAAGAAGTACGTTATTGTGGAACATTATTAAAGTATTCTTTTTCTGAGAGTAAACAGAAAAAAACGATTACTATTGTGGAGATGAAAGAAAAAGGGCAGATAAATATTCGGGAAATTTCTGTGGTTCCTAAACATGATATGCGAGAAATTAAAGGAACGTATGATGAAGTTACAGCACTAGAATTTTATCGAGAGAGTAAAACAGATGATTATTTGCATATTACACTTACAGATGAAGAAGATATATTAGATGCAGTGAACCGGCTTCGAGTGATTTATCCTAATATTATGAAAATGGATTATGATAATATAAGGACAAGAAATAAGCAGTGTGTGGGAGAAAGTAACCAAGTAGAAAAGAAGACGCCATCTGAATTATTTGGGGAACTTTACCTATTACAAAATAATCAAGAAATGTCTGCAGAGCAGAATGATTTTTTACAACGTTTGATTGAAAAAATTTGGGAGGAATAGCATATGAAACCATTACAATTGAAAATATCTGCATTTGGACCATATGCCGATGAAATCCATATTGATTTTACGCTTTTAGGAGAAAAAGGATTATATTTAATTACAGGTGATACTGGAGCTGGAAAAACAACAATTTTTGATGCTATAACATTTGCGTTGTATGGCGAGGCAAGTGGAAACAATCGAGATCCGAATATGCTTAGAAGTCAGTATGCTGAGGCCGGAACGCCAACTTTTGTTGAAATGCATTTTTTATATCGACAGCAAAAGTATGTGATTAGAAGGAATCCAGAATATAGGAGACCATTTAAAAAAGGTGGTGGTACAACACCTGAAAAAGCAGATGCGATACTTACTTTTCCAGATGGAAAAATTGTGACGAAAACAAAAGAAGTAACGAAAAAGGTTACGGAATTAATTGGTCTTGATCGAAATCAGTTTACGCAGATTGCCATGATTGCACAAGGTGATTTTTTGAAATTACTTTTTGCAAAGACGGAAGAAAGAAGTAAAATATTTCGAGAAATTTTTGATACAAAAAAATATCAGATTTTACAGGATAAACTTAAATTAGAAAAGAATGCATTAGATAAAGAATATCAGGATATTTCTAGGAGTATACGTCAATATTTAGATGGAGTTCAAGGGGAAATGGAAGAGCAGGGAACAGTAGAGGTTCTCTTGAACAAGCTATCTTGCTTATTAGTGAGGGATAAAGAGAAAATAAACTCTATGACAAAAGAAATAGACGATATGGAAAAGAAATTGGAAAATTTAAATCGATATATAGGAAAAGCAGAAACAGAGGAAAAGAATCGAAAAGATTTACAAAACTTAGAAGAAACTCTGCGTAAGCAGGAAGAAGAGTTGGTATTGGCAAAAAGGCGTTTTTTAGAAGAAAAACAAAAAGAAGTAGAGATAGAGAAGCTAGGTGCAGATATTATTTTAAGTGAAGAAAAATTACCTTTATATGATGAAGTAGATAGAGTAAAAACAGATTGCGGATCTTTGGAGAAACGTTTACAATCTATTGAAAATGAATTAGCCAAATCAGAAGAAAGAAAAGGAAAATATAATCGAAATATAGTTTTAATGAAAGAAAGACTGGAACAACTTTCATCTGTGGGTGCAGAAAAAGTAAAATTGGACAATGAAAGAGAACTGTTAGAAGAGAAGAAAAATCAAGCTCGTTTATTAAAGAAGATGCTTGTGGAATACAAAAAACTTGAGAATAGGCTTTTAGAATTACATAAACAATATCAAACGGCTATAGAGAAAGGACAGAAAAAGCAACAAGAATATGACAGGATGGAAAGAAATTTTTTGGATTCTCAGGCAGGACTTTTGGCACAACAGTTAAAAGAAGGAGAACCATGTCTTGTATGTGGAGCGATTCATCATTTGAATCCAGCAAAAATTACGAAGAAAGTTTGTACGGAAGAAGAGTTAAGAGAAGCGAAAAAGCAGAGTGCAGTTCTTATGGAGAAGGCAACAAAACTTAGTGTAGAAGCTGGAAAAACAAAAGGTGAGATGGATACTGCGAAAAAAAATATTGAGGAGAGAGTAGAACAGATTTTTGGAAAACAAGTGGAATCTGTTTATATAGAATTAGAAAAATGGATCAATGAATTGGCAAAAGCTGATGAGAAAATGAAAAATGAACTTGTGCTTTTAGAGGGACAGTTAGCAGAAAAGAACAAGTTTGAACAACAATTGCCCCAAGTAGAAAAAATGGAAAAAGAGGAAGAGCAAAAAGAAAAAGAGTGGGAAAAACTTCAAGTTCAGTATAGAACAGAATGCGAAAGTATGCAGCAGCAATTAATAAAATGGAAAGAAAGTCTTTTGTTTTCTTCTAAAGCAGAAATTGTAAGAGATATTGAGGAAAAACAGAAAAAAAGAAAAAAAATGAAAGATGCATACGAAAAGGCAAAACAGGAAATTGAAGAAATTTCTGGAAAAATAAAAGAAGAAAAAGCCAAAATAAATACGTTAAAAAGTCAGTTGGAACATGAAATGGAATATTCTTTGCCTAAATTGCTGGCAGAACAAAAGGAATTTCAAGAAAAGAAAGCAAAGTTATCAAAAGAAAGAGAGAATATCGTTTCTGCGTATAATTCTAATGGACAAATAAAATTAGCTGTAGAGAAGCAATGGGGTGTATTAAAAGAAATAGAAAAAAAACAGATTGTTGTAAAGTCTTTATCTGATACAGCAAATGGAAATGTATTGGGAAAAGATAAAATTATGTTGGAAACATATATACAAATTTCTTATTTTAATCGGATTATTGCTCGTGCAAATACACGCTTTATGGTTATGTCTGGAGGACAATATGAACTTAAAAGAAGAGAAGAGACAAAAGATCAAAGAAGCCAGACGGGGTTAGAGTTAGATGTGATTGATCATTATAATGGTTCTATAAGAAATGTAAAAACGCTTTCTGGAGGAGAGGCTTTTCAAGCATCTTTATCACTGGCATTAGGCCTTTCAGATGAAATACAATCTTTAGCAGGAGGAATTCAACTAGATACCATGTTTATAGATGAAGGATTTGGTTCGCTTGATGAAGAGGCTTTGGAACAGGCAATGAAAGCATTATATCGTTTGGCTGATGGAAATAGGTTGGTTGGGATTATTTCCCATGTTTCCGAATTAAAAGAAAGAATAGAAAAACAAATTATTGTGAAAAAAGAAAAATCGCATGGAAGTAGTGTACGTGTGATTGGATAGTGAGGGAAAATGAGATATACAGCACCACATTATTATTGCAAGTTTCAATGTACTGCGTCAGATTGTCCAGATACTTGTTGCGCTGGTTGGAAAATTGTAATTGATAAAAAAACGTTGAAAAAATATAAAAACATGGAAGGGGCTTTTGGAAATCGCCTTTATAATTCGATAGATTGGGAAGAAGAAACCTTTTTACAGTATAATGGAAGATGTGCTTTTTTGAATGAAGAAAATCTATGCGATATTTATACAGAAGCTGGAGAAAACATGTTTTGTAAAACTTGTCGTTTGTACCCAAGACATATAGAAGAATTTCAAGGGGAAAGAGAGATTTCTTTATCATTGTCCTGTATAGAGGCGGGGAAATTAATTTTGGGATGTAAAGAACCTGTAAAGTTTGTTTCTATAGAAAAAAATGTTCCTGAACGAGAGGATGAAACATTTGACTTCTTATTATATGGAAAATTAATAGATACAAGAGAAGCAATCTTTCAGATTTTGCAAAACAGAAAAATGCCGATAAAACTTCGTTTATCAATGGTATTAGCGTTAGCACATGATATGGAAATAAAAGTGCAAAAACAACAACTTTTTCAAGTGGATGATGTGTTGCAAAGATATACAGATGTACAGACTTTAGAGAAATTTGAAAAGAAAGTGCAACAATGTAGTTCTTGTGATGAAAATAGAAAACATGCTATGCAAGAAATATTTGGTGTATTCGAAAAATTTGAAGTGTTAGATTCGACATGGCCATCCTATGTGCAAGAATTACAAAAAATACTTTTTGAACAAAGTGAAGAAGAATATACGAAAAACAGAAAACGTTTTTTGCAAGAAGTTTTGGAAAAAGAAGTATGGTCAGAACAATTGATGATATACTTTGTGTTTACATATTTTTGTGGTTCGGTTTATGATGGTAAAATTTATGCGAAAATGCAATTCGCCCTTGTCAGTACACTTTTGATTGAAGAATTAGCTATGGCAGTATGGAAACAAAATAGATTTAAATTATCATTTTTAGAATTTGTGGATATTGCTCATAAATATTCAAGAGAACTTGAACACTCGGATATTAATTTGAACTGTTTGGAAGAATTGGTAGGAGAGAAAGACTGTTTTGGGTTAAGAAACTTACTCGTGGTGATCAATGAAATGGAATAGGAATTTTTTTAAGAATATGTTATAATATTTTGCAATATGGACGAGATGGATAGAGAGGAGATAAATTACGAAATGAAAAAAACAGATATAAAGTACGGCGTGTATGTTCAGATTTTGAAAGAAGAATTAGTTCCTGCTATGGGGTGTACTGAACCAATAGCGCTTGCATATGGAGCGGCAAAAGCAAGAGAAGTTTTAGGAACTCTTCCGGATAAGGTGAAAATTCAGGCGAGTGGAAGCATTATTAAAAATGTTAAGAGCGTAATTGTGCCAAACACAGATCATTTAAAAGGGATTCCAGCAGCAGCAACGGCGGGGATTGTTGCAGGAAAGGCTGAAAAGAAATTAGAAGTTATTGCTGAAGTTACAAAAGAGCAGATTAAGCAGATGCGTGAGTTTATGGAACATACAGAAATTACAGTAGAACACATCAATTCTGGAATTACATTTGATATTGTGATTACTGTATACAAGGGAGAATCTTATGCGAAAGTGCGTATTGCAAATTATCACACCAATATTGTACTTATAGAAAAAGATGGAGAAATATTAGAAAGTACAGTTGTGGAAGGAGAAAAAGAAGAAGGATTAACGGATCGCTCTTTACTAAATGTAGAAGATATTGTTGATTTTGCTGATAGCGTAGATGTGGAAGATATTAAGGATGTGCTTGATAGACAGATCCAATATAATACAGCTATCTCTAAAGAAGGACTTAGTGGAGATTATGGAGCCAATATAGGAAGTGTTCTTTTGAAAACATATGGAAATGACATTCGCACAAGAGCAAAAGCGGCAGCGGCAGCAGGATCGGATGCGAGAATGAACGGGTGTGAGCTCCCAGTAGTGATTAATTCTGGAAGTGGTAATCAAGGAATGACAGCATCTCTTCCGGTTATTGAATATGCAAAAGAATTAGAAGTATCCGATGAAAAATTGTATCGTGCATTAGCATTATCAAACCTCGTTACGATTCATCAGAAAACAGGGATTGGGCGTCTTTCTGCATATTGTGGAGCAATTAGTGCAGGAGCAGGAGCAGGAGCAGGAATTGCATACCTTCTTGGAGGAACGTATGATGACATAATTCATACAGTTGTAAATGCATTAGCAATTGTTTCTGGAATTGTTTGTGATGGAGCAAAGGCATCTTGTGCAGCGAAAATTGCATCTGCTGTAGATGCAGGAATTTTAGGATATAATATGTATAAATGTGGACAGCAGTTCTGTGAAGGAGATGGAATTGTAACAAAGGGTGTAGAAGCAACAATAAAAAATGTTGGTCGTTTAGGTAAAGAGGGAATGAAAGAAACAAATGAAGAAATTATTCGTATTATGGTAGGCGAGTAAGCATATTTGGAAGTATAGAAAAAAAGAGGTAATAAGATGAAATGGAATAAATTTAGATTAAAAACAGTAACAGCAGCAGAAGATATTGTTAGTAGTATGCTGATGGACTTGGGAATTGAAGGAGTAGAAATTGAAGATAAGGTTCCACTTACACAAGCAGATAAAGAGCAGATGTTTGTAGATATCCTTCCTGAAATAGAAGCGGATGATGGAGTTGCCTACTTAAGTTTTTATTTAGACGATGGAGAAGATGTAGACACCATTTTAGAAAATGTGAAAAAAGAATTGGAAGAGATGAAAACTTTCTTAGATATTGGAGAATGTACGATTGAAGAATCTCAAACAGAAGATGTTGATTGGGTAAATAATTGGAAAAAATATTTCCATCAATTTTATGTAGATGATGTACTTATTATTCCGTCATGGGAAGAAGTAAAACCAGAAGATGAGGATAAAATGATTATTCATATCGATCCAGGAACTGCTTTTGGAACAGGAATGCATGAGACTACACAACTTTGTATTAGACAAATCAGAAAATATGTAACTCCACAAACAAGGATTTTAGATGTAGGATGTGGAAGTGGAATTTTGGGGATGCTTGCATTAAAATTTGGAGCAGAATATTCTGTAGGAACAGATTTGGATCCATGTGCAATTGATGCTACTTATGAGAACATGGAAGTGAATGGCATTGAAAAGTCACAATATGAAGTGATGATTGGAAATATTATCGATGATAAAGAAGTGCAGGATAAAGTTGGATATGAAAAGTATGATATAGTCGTTGCAAATATTTTGGCAGATGTACTTGTTCCTTTAACCCCTGTTATTGTAAATCAATTAAAAAAAGGTGGAATTTATATTACAAGTGGAATCATTGATATGAAAGAAGAAACAGTAGTAAATGCTGTAAAAGAAGCAGGACTAGAAGTGCTTGAAGTAACATATCAAGGAGAATGGGTATCTGTTACAGCAAGAAAGAATTAGGAGAAAGAATATGCATCATTTTTTTGTAACACCGAGTCAGGTTAGTGGAGATAGAATTTATATAGATGGTTCAGATGTAAATCATATTTGTAATGTATTGCGTATGAAAAAGGGAGAAAAACTCCAAATTAGTGACGGAAATAACAAAAAGTATATCTGTCAGATTGATGAAATAACAGTGGAAAAAGTTTTTCTACAGATTGTGGAAGAAAAAATTGGGGATACAGAACTCCCTTCTAAAATTTATCTATTTCAAGGTCTTCCTAAAAGTGATAAAATGGAATTAATTGTACAAAAAGCGGTTGAGTTAGGTGCGTATGAAATTATTCCTGTTTCGACAAAGAGAGCGGTAGTGAAGTTAGATGCAAAAAAAGCCAGCAAAAAGGTAGAAAGATGGAATAGTATTGCAGAAGGTGGTGCCAAACAATCTGGACGTACGTTGGTTCCGAAAGTACGAGAAGTGATGGGATACAAAGAAGCACTTTCCTATGCCAAGGAATTAGATGTTGTGTTTATTCCGTACGAATTAGCAGAAGGAATGGAGCGGACAAAAGAATTGATTGAAAAAATAGCTAAAGGACAGTCTGTTGGAATCTTTATTGGTCCAGAAGGTGGGTTTGAAAAAGAGGAAGTAGAACAAGCAATGAAAATGGGAGCAGAACCAATTACATTGGGAAAACGTATATTGAGAACGGAGACGGCTGGACTCACTATTTTGTCAATTTTAATGTATCATCTAGAAAACTAAATACATAATTTATTAGTAATAAGAGAAACATAGGAGAAGAAAGATGGAAGTATATTTGGACAATTCTGCCACAACCAAATGTTATGATAGTGTAAAAGAAATTGTACAAAAGGTGATGTGTGAAGATTATGGAAACCCTTCATCTATGCATAAAAAAGGTGTGGAAGCGGAAAAATATATAAAAGAAACAAAAGAAATTTTTGCAAAGTTATTAAAGGTTCAAGAAAAAGAGATATATTTTACTTCTGGTGGAACGGAAAGTGATAATTTAGCGTTAATAGGTACTGCAAGAGCAAATCATCGTTCTGGGAAACATTTAATCACATCATCCATTGAGCATCCAGCAATTTTAAATACGATGCAATATTTGGAGAAAGAAGAAGGATTTAGAGTAACTTATTTACCAGTAGATAGTGAAGGTAAGATTCGTTTAGACGCACTACAAGAGGCATTATGCGACGAAACAATTCTTGTATCAGTTATGTATGTGAATAATGAAGTTGGGTCAGTGCAACCTATTGATCAAGCGGTGAAAATTGTAAAAGATTACAATAAAAATATTTTGTTTCATGTAGATGCAGTACAGGGATTTGGGAAATATAAGATACATCCAAAAAAATTAGGGGTTGATTTACTCTCTATTAGTGGGCATAAAATTCACGGTCCGAAAGGAATAGGAGTGCTTTATGTGAGTGAAAAGACAAAAATCAAACCAATTATTTTTGGAGGTGAGCAACAGAAGAATATTCGCTCTGGAACAGAAAATGTTCCCGGAATAGCAGGTTTGGGAATGGCAGCGAAAGAAATATACACAAATTTGGATGAAAAAGTTGCTCATATGCGTCAATTGAAACAACGTTTTATTACTGGAGTAATGAAGATAGAAGATACGACTATTCATGGAAGATATGATGAAACAAGTGCCCCTCATATTATTAGTGTTGGTATTGCTGGAATTAGAAGTGAAGTACTTTTGCATACATTAGAAGAAAAGGGAATCTATGTTTCATCTGGTTCAGCTTGTGCATCGAATCATCCAGCAATCAGTGGAGTGTTAAAAGGAATTGGAGCGAAAAATGAATTTTTAGATGCAACAATTCGATTTAGCTTATCAGAGTTTACAACAGAAGAAGAAATTGACTATACTTTAGAAACATTATATAATTGTATACCAATGCTTAGAAGATATACAAGACATTAAAGAGTTTTTTGAAAGAGAGAAAGGTAAGAATATACATGAAATTTCAATCATTTTTAATAAAATACGGTGAAATCGGTATTAAAGGGAAAAATAGATATATTTTTGAAGACGCACTTATGCGTCAGATACGTTTTGCGTTGAAAGATGTAGAGGGAACATTTAATGTACACAAAGCACAGGGCAGAGTGTATGTTGACTGTGATGGGGAATTTGATTATGATGAGACAGTTGCTGGCTTAAAAAGAGTATTTGGTATTGTAGGAATCTGCCCTGTGATCCATGTAGAAGATAAAGGATTTGATGAACTTAAAAAAGTAGTTGTGAATTATATGGATGAAATGTATCCAGATAAAAATACAACATTTAAAGTAGAAGCGAGACGTGGAAAGAAAAGTTATCCAAAGAATTCAATGGAAATCAATTGTGAAATTGGAGAAGCAATTTTAGAAGCGTTTCCTGAAATCAAGGTAGATGTTCACAAACCTGCAATCAAATTAAATATTGAAGTGCGAGAAGAAATTTATATCTATTCAGAAATTATACCAGGTCCAGGAGGAATGCCAGTAGGAACAAATGGAAAAGCAATGCTATTACTTTCAGGAGGAATTGATAGTCCTGTTGCAGGATATATGATTTCGAAAAGAGGAGTTGGATTAGAAGCAACTTATTTCCATGCACCACCTTACACAAGCGAACGAGCAAAACAGAAAGTAATTGACTTAGCAAAACTTGTTTCAAAATATTCAGGACCAATTAAGTTAAATATTGTTAATTTTACAGACATTCAGTTATATATTTATGATAAATGCCCACATGATGAACTTACGATCATTATGCGTAGATATATGATGAAAATTGCAGAGTATTTTGCGAAGGAAAGTGGATGCCTTGGGCTTATTACAGGAGAAAGTATTGGACAGGTTGCAAGCCAAACAATGCAGAGTCTTATGGCAACAAATGACGTATGCTCATTACCAGTATATCGTCCAGTAATTGGATTTGATAAGCAGGAAATTGTAGATATTGCAGAAAAAATTGATACTTATGAAACGTCTATTTTGCCGTTTGAAGACTGTTGCACAATTTTTGTTGCAAAACATCCAGTAACGAAACCGAATTTGAATATCATTAGACGTTCAGAAGAAAATCTAGCAGAGAAAATTGATGAATTGTTTGAACAGGCAATTCAGACAGTTGAAACAATCGTTGTAAAACCATAAGAAGTAAAAAGCCCCACAAATTTTGTGGGGCATTTAAACTCGTAAATTAAATTATACAATATATGGTTTTAATACTTCGAGAACAGTTTCAGCATCATCTTCAGCATGAATGTTTAAGTCGATTGGTTTTGATAAATCTAAACTAAAAATACCCATAATAGATTTTGCGTCAATTACATAACGACCAGATACTAAATCAAAATCATAATCAAATTTTGTGATTTCATTTACGAATGATTTAACTTTGTCGATTGAATTTAAAGAAATTTGTACTGTTTTCATTGGAATAACCTCCTTGAATGTTTTTTGTTCTATGTTTATATTAATTTGTATAACAAGAAAAGTCAAGGAACAATATGCCCAAGAAAAAGTTAAATTTTCGTTATTTTATACATAGATTTTAGGAGGAAAAAATGAAAAAAGTTGCATTACACAATTTGGGATGTAAAGTGAATGCTTATGAAACGGAAGCGATGCAAGAATTGCTTGAAAAAGAAGGATATCAAATCGTTCCGTTTAAAGAAGGAGCAGATATTTATATTATTAATACATGCACGGTAACGAATATGGCAGATCGAAAATCTCGTCAAATGCTTCATAGAGCTAAGAAAATGAATCCACAAGCAATTGTAGTTGCGACTGGATGCTATGTGCAGACAAAAAGCGAGAAGGAACAAATTGACGAGAGCATTGATATTGTGATCGGAAATAACAAAAAACAGGATTTGATTCCTATTTTGAAACAATATGAAGAGGAACATCAAGGTGTACAAAAAGAAGTTATTGATATTAATCATACAAAAGAGTATGAAGAACTTCATTTAAGTAAGACAGCAGAACATACAAGAGCTTACCTAAAAGTACAAGATGGATGTAATCAGTTTTGCACATACTGTATTATTCCATATGCAAGAGGACGAGTGCGTAGCAGAGTTAAAGATAATGTTGTTGCGGAAGTAAAACAATTAGTGCAAAATGGATACCAAGAAGTAGTTCTTACTGGAATACATTTAAGTTCTTATGGTGTGGACTTAGAAAATGAAGATTTATTGTCTCTTATTTTGGCAGTAAATGAGATTGAAGGATTAAAAAGAATACGCTTAGGCTCATTAGAACCAAGAATTATTACAGAAGAATTTGTAAAAACAATTTCTAGTTTAGAAAAAATGTGTCCCCATTTTCATCTTTCTTTACAAAGTGGTTGCAATGCAACTTTAAAACGAATGAATAGACGATATACGGCAGAAGAGTATTTTGAAAAATGTCAGTTGCTTAGAGAATATTTTGAAAATCCAGCATTAACCACAGATGTGATTGTAGGATTTCCAGGAGAAACAGAAGAAGAGTTTGAAGAATCGAGAAAATTTTTAGAAAAAGTGAATTTTTATGAAACACATATATTCAAGTACTCGAGAAGAGAGGGAACGAAAGCCGCTGTAATGGAAAATCAAGTTCCAGAACAAACAAAAACAAAAAGAAGCAATCTTCTTTTGGAATTAGATGAAAGAAAACGAAAAGAATATGAAGAAAAATTCATTGGAAAGACAGTGGAAGTGTTGATGGAAGAAGAAATAAAAAAAGATGGAAAACTTTATCAAATAGGGCATACAAAAGAGTATATAAAAGTTTCTTTAGAAAGTAACAATAAACTTCAAAATCAATTAGTAAATATTAAAATTGAGAATCATTCACAAATTATACGTTGAATTTTATAGGCAATTATATTAGAATAAAGTTGAAATAAAGTAAAGGACGTGGTGAAATGAAAGATTTAAATAGTACACAATTTTTTCGTGTAGAACCTGCTCCGCAAATTCAAGCAAAAGATATTCTTGAAATTGTATATCAGGCTTTGCGGGAAAAAGGGTACAATCCAGTCAACCAGATTGTTGGTTATATTATGTCAGGCGACCCTACATACATTACAAGTCACAATGGGGCAAGAAGTCTGATTATGAAAATAGAAAGAGATGAGTTGGTGGAAGAAATGCTCAAAACGTATATAGAGCATCACTCATGGGAATAATATAATGAGAATTATGGGATTAGATTATGGGTCTAAGACAGTGGGAGTTGCAATTAGCGATGCCCTTTGTCTTACGGCACAAGGAATTGAAACAATTCAGAGAAAAGATGAGAATAAGTTAAGGAAAACACTTGCTCGTATTGAACAATTAATTGATGAATATGAAGTGGAGAAAATTGTTCTTGGTTTGCCAAAGCACATGAACAATGATATTGGAGATCGTGCAGAAAAATCTTTGGCATTTAAAGAAATGTTAGAAAGAAGAACACAACTTGAGGTAATTATGTGGGACGAGCGTCTAACTACAGTGGAAGCGGAACGAACACTGATAGAAAGCAATGTACGAAGAGAAGAACGCAAAAAATATATTGATAAAATTGCGGCGATTTTTATTCTTCAAGGATATTTGGACTCAATTTATTTAAAAAAGTAAGTGCTTGCGGGGTAGAATAGATGGAAAAAATTCAGTTTATGTTTGAAGACGGAACAGAATCTGTGGATTTTTTTGTTTTAGAAGAAACAAAAGTAAATGGTGTGTCATATATTTTGGTGACGGATTCGGAAGAAGACGATGCAGAATGCATGATTTTGAGGGATACAAGTAAACCAGAAGATAGTGAAAGTGTTTATGAATTAGTAGAAGATGACACAGAACTTGAAGCGATATTAAAAATATTTGAAGAGTTATTAGAAGATATTGCTATAGAAATGTAACGTACAGATTTAAGAGGTGTGATATGTCTATCAATCAAGAAAAGTTTAAAGAGATGTTAAAAGAAAAAGGGCTGAAAGTGACAAATCAGAGATTGGTTGTTTTAAAAGTTTTAGCAGAGCATAAAGATAGACATATGACAGCAGAAGAAATATATGATTTAGTTAGAAATGAGTTTCGGGATATAGGAATTGCAACAGTTTATAGAACGGTTCAATTGCTTTTGGAAATGAAATTAATAGACCGTATTGAATTAAATGATGGCTATGTGAGATATGAAATAGGGCATCAATTTTTTTGCGATACGAAACATTATCACCATCATTTGATCTGTAAAGAGTGTGGGAAAATTATTTCCTTTGATGATGATTTGTTAGAAGATTTGGAAAAATATATCGAGGAAACATTGGGATTTTGTGTTTTAGACCATGAATTAAAACTTTACGGAAAATGTAAGGATTGTATAGAAAAAGAAAAGAATGTGCGGAAACATATAGAATGATGGAGGTGTAAAATTGAAAAAAGAGAATAAGTCAAAATTGAAAATTATTGCTCTTGGCGGATTAGAGCAAATTGGAATGAATATCACTGCGTTTGAATATGAAGACAGTATTATTGTAGTGGATTGTGGATTAGCATTTCCAGAAGATGATATGCTTGGAATTGATTTGGTTATCCCTGACATAAGTTATTTAAAAGATAATATTCAAAAAGTAAAAGGGTTTGTAATTACGCATGGACATGAAGATCATATAGGTGCGTTATCATATGTATTGAAAGATTTGAATTTTCCTATTTATGCAACAAAACTTACTATGGGAATCATTGAAAATAAATTGAAAGAGCATAATCTACTTCGTAGTACAAGAAGAAAAGTAGTTCGCCATGGCCAGTCAATTAATTTGGGCCAGTTTAGGATTGAGTTTATTAAGACAAATCATAGTATTGCAGATGCTTCAGCATTAGCAATTTATTCTCCAGCGGGTATTGTTGTGCATACAGGGGACTTCAAAGTAGATTATACGCCTGTATTTGGAGATGCTATTGATTTACAAAGGTTTGCTGAATTAGGTAAAAAAGGTGTATTGGCTTTAATGTCTGACAGTACAAATGCAGAAAGACCCGGATTTACAATGTCAGAACGTACGGTAGGAAAGACATTTGATCATATTTTTGCAGAACATAGAAATACAAGAATTATTATTGCGACATTTGCTTCTAATGTGGACCGTGTACAACAAATTATTAATTCTGCCTACAAATATGACAGAAAAGTTGTTGTAGAAGGAAGAAGTATGGTAAATATTATTGAAACAGCATCTGAATTGGGATATTTAAATATTCCGGACAAGACATTGATTACAATTGATCAGTTAAAAAATTATCCGGATGAAAAGACTGTATTAATTACAACTGGAAGTCAAGGAGAATCAATGGCGGCTTTATCCAGAATGGCTGCAGATATTCATAAGAAAGTAAGTATCAAACCTGGAGATACCGTTATTTTTAGTTCAAGTCCAATTCCAGGGAATGAAAAGGCAGTTTCTCGTGTGATTAATGAACTTTCACAAAAAGGTGCTACAGTTATTTTCCAAGATACACATGTTTCAGGTCATGCTTGTCAGGAAGAAATCAAATTAATTTATTCTCTTGTGAAACCTAAGTATGCAATTCCAGTACATGGTGAATATCGTCATTTACGTGCCAATGCAGGAATTGCAGAAAGTCTTGGAATACCAAAAGAAAATATCTTCTTATTGCAATCAGGAGATGTACTTTCATTAGATAAGAATGGTGCGGAAGTTGTAGATAAAGTGCACACAGGCGCAATTCTTGTTGATGGCTTAGGAGTAGGCGATGTGGGAAATATCGTATTACGTGATCGACAGCATTTGGCAGAAGACGGTATTCTCATAGTTGTTTTGACATTGGAAAAAGGAACAAATCAAGTATTGGCAGGTCCCGATATTGTATCAAGAGGATTTGTTTATGTAAGAGAATCCGAAGGTTTAATGGAGGAAGCAAGACAAATTTTGTCAGAAGCATTGGATAATTGTTTAAGACAAAATAGAAATGCAGATTGGAGTAGAATTAAATTAGTTATTCGTGATACGATGAATGAATTTATTTGGAAGAGAACAAAGAGAAGACCGATGATTCTTCCAATTATTATGGATGTGTAAAAATAGGGACGGGGAATGAGAATTCTTCCGTCCTTACTTGAGGAAAGGAAACGGTCATGATTGTAGATGAACGCATGGTTACATTTATCAATTCTCTGGAAACAGAAAATAGTGAAATTTTAGAAACGATAGAAAAAGAGGCGTTGGAAACTTTTGTTCCGATTATTCGGAAGGAAATGCAAAGTTTTATGAAAGTGCTTTTAGCAGTCAAAAAACCACTTCACATTCTTGAAGTTGGAACAGCAGTGGGATTTTCAGCACTTTTGATGAGTGAGTATGCACCAAAAGGATGTAAAATCACAACAATTGAAAAATATGAAAAGCGTATTCCTATAGCAAAAGAAAATTTTCGACGAGCAGGAAAAGAAGAACAAATTACTCTTTTAGAGGGTGATGCCTTAGAAATTTTAAAAAATTTGGAAGGTAAATATGATTTTATTTTTATGGATGCTGCGAAAGCACAGTATATCAACTATATGCCAGAAGTCCTTCGGTTACTTGAACAAGGTGGTGTACTTGTTTCAGATAATGTATTGCAAGATGGAGATATTATCGAATCGAGGTTTGCGGTGGAAAGAAGAAATCGAACAATTCACAGTCGTATGAGAGAGTATTTATATAGATTGAAACATGAAGAACAATTGCTCACTTCTATTATTCCGTTAGGAGATGGTGTGGCAATTAGTACAAAAAAGTAAGAAAGGAAAAGAAAATGGCAAGACACCCAGAATTATTAATTCCGGCAAGTAGTTTGGAAGTATTGAAAACAGCAGTTATATTTGGTGCAGATGCAGTTTACATTGGTGGAGAGGCTTTTGGTCTTCGAGCAAAGGCAAAGAATTTCTCGAAAGAAGATATGGCAGAAGGAATTAAATTTGCTCATGAGCATGATGTGAAAGTATATGTAACAGCGAATATTCTTGCGCACAATGCCGATTTAGAAGGAGCAAGAGAATATTTTAGAGAATTGGGAGAAATGAATCCAGATGGATTGATTATTGCTGATCCTGGAATGTTTATGCTTGCAGGAGAAGAGTGTCCTCATATCGAAAGACATATTAGTACTCAAGCCAATAATACAAACTATGAAACATATAAATTTTGGCATCAATTAGGAGCTACTCGTGTGGTATCTGCACGAGAATTATCATTGGAAGAAATTAAAGAAATTCGTGCAAATATTCCTGAAGAGTTAGAAATAGAGACATTTGTACATGGGGCAATGTGTATATCTTATTCAGGGAGATGTTTGTTGAGTAATTATTTTACAGGAAGAGATGCAAATAGAGGAGCATGTACACATCCATGTCGTTGGAAGTATTCTATAGTAGAAGAAACAAGGCCGGGTGAATATATGCCAGTGTATGAAAATGAAAGAGGAACATATATTTTTAATTCTAAAGATTTGTGTATGATTCAACATATTCCAGAACTTTTAGAAGCGGGAATTGATAGTTTGAAAATCGAAGGGCGTATGAAAACAGCGCTATATGTTGCTACAGTTGCAAGAACATATAGAAAAGCAATTGATGATTATCAGAAAGATCCTGAATTATATCAGAAAAATATGCCTTGGTATTTAGAACAAATTTCAAATTGTACATATAGACAGTTTACAACAGGGTTTTTCTTTGGAAAACCAGACGAAACGACACAAATTTATGATAACAATACATACGTAAAAGAATATACGTACCTTGGAATAATAGGCGAAGAAAGAGAAGGGACATATCGTATTGAACAAAGAAACAAGTTTTCTGTAGGAGAAAAAATAGAAGTAATGAAACCGAACGGCGATAATGTTGAAGTAACGGTGAAACGAATTTTAACAGAAGACGGAGAAGAGCAAGAGAGTGCTCCACATCCAAAACAAATTTTATATGTGGATTTGGGGATTTCTGTAGATCAATATGATATATTAAGAAGACAAGAAGAGAAATAAGAAAAACTACGGACTTTTATGAAAAGAAAGTCCGTAGTTTTTCTATTGCACTTTTTTCAATGCGAGAAACATAAGAACGAGAAATACCTAATTGTTTAGCGATTTCTCGTTGTGTGTATTCTTCTCCACCATAAAGACCATAACGCATCTTTAAAACTAGTCGTTCTCGAGGAGAAAGGGAAGAAGAAACTTTTTCATATAGCAATTTGATATCTTCTTTTAAAGCAACTTTGGATGGTGTATCTTCTTCGTTTGATTCCATAATATCAAAAAGTTGAATTTCGTTTCCTTCTTTATCTGTACCGATTGGTTCATAAAGAGAAACTTCTTTGGAAGTTTTTTTCTTTCCACGTAACATCATAAGAATTTCATTTTCAATACATCTTGCAGCATAAGTTGCGAGCCGATTTCCCCTTTCTGTATTAAAAGTAGAAACGGCTTTTATTAGTCCGATTGTTCCAATGGAAAGTAAATCTTCTGAGTCTTCATCTAAATGTTGATATTTTTTTACAATATGAGCAACGAGACGAAGATTTCGTTCAATTAGGATATGTTTCGCTTCAAGGTCGCCCTCTGTGTATTTTTGTAGATAATAACGTTCTTCAGATGCGGTCAATGGTTCTGGAAATGTTTTCAAGAATGGACCTCTAAGCATATTTTTATTATAGTCTATGCAAATGTGAAGTGTTTGTGCCTTTCCAAAAGAAAATGGTGGTGTGAATGGAAAAATAATGGTATATTAGAGAAGAAGCAGGGAAATTAGGGGGATACTATGATAAAAGAAAAGAAAAATAAGAAAATACGTGTTATAGAGTTGGTACTAGCAGTAAGTATTTGTATTTTACTTGTGACAGAAAGTTTGTTATTGACCAATAAAAATCAGTCACGAAAGGAAGAAAAACCGATTTTAACACAAGAAGAAGCAAAGAAAATTGATAGAAAAAACATGGAATCGGCTCAAAATACAGTATTGGAAAAGAAGGGTGAAGATATTCTTATCGGAACAAAAGAGCCAGAAAAAGAGCAAGAACAAACAAAAGACTATATAATTGCAGATAGTAACACGCGTTTATTAACAACAAATGAATTGACAGCCTTGACTGTAGAAGAACTACAAATTGCAAATAACGAGATTTTTGCTAGACATGGGAGAAAATTTGAAGATGAAAAAATGAAAATGTATTTTGAAAGTAAAAGTTGGTATCAAGGAACAATAGAAACGAATGTGTTTGATGCACAGTATGAGACAATATTGAGTGATGTGGAAAAGGCAAATGTGCAATTAATTAAGTCTATGTTATCAGTGCCAGTAAAACCAGAAACAACAGAAAAAGAGGAGTAGAGATGTACGAAGAGTTGAATGAAGATGAGGATATTTTTGAAAAATTAGAAGAAGAATCTAAAAAAACAAAATTAAATGGGAAAAAAATACTAATAGTGGAATTTTCTGTTGTAGTTTTATTAATTTTTCTTGTTTTGGGAACATATTTTAAACTGAATGATGCTAAAAAGATTGCAAAAGAATATATGAGGAATGTATTGCAAGGAAATTGGAATAAAGTGTATGATTATTTATATTTTCCGGAGGAAGATAATGTATATTTGAGTAGAAAAATGTTTCTATCTGTGCAAGAATTGAGCAATGATACAAGGATATTTAGAGTGAGTATTAGTGACATCAGAGAGGTTGGAAGTAAAGATAAAAATTCTCGTCAGTTTGAAGTTACCTATCGTGATAAAAAAGAAAATAAGAAAATACTTGTTCCTATGGTAAGGAAGAAAGGGGAATGGTATGTAGATGGATATAAGCAGTTTGTTGAGGACATTGCATATTTAGAGGTTCCAAAGGATACCAAGATTAATTTAGATAACGTAGCATTAGATTCGGCTTATCTTAAGAAAACAGAAGGAAATACTGACTTTTATGAAATTCCTACACTGTTCAGAGGTGTGCATTACATTGTGTTAGAAAAAGCAAACATGGAAAAATATGAAGATTTAGTTCGCTTTGAAAAAGGGAAACCAGTACAAGTGACAATGCAGTACGGAAAAGATATTTTAGAGATGGCAGCAAAACAAGCACAAGGAGAAATTCGAAAAGAGTATGAGAATGCAACTAAAGATACACTAGAAGACAAAGAGTTGCGTTATCTTCAATTAAAAAATAATCAAATAAAAGTAAGACCATCGGAAGAAAATCCGGAATATATAGTAGTGACTATAGAATCGGAGTATGAATATCGATATAAACAAAAGCTATTTTATTTTTTTCATATAAATAAAACTGATAGTGGAAAATGTACAAATAAATGTACTTTTTCTTATCAATCAGGGGCACTAAAATTAGAAAATAAAGAAATAAATACTTCTTTTTTGAAATGATAAGAAAGTTTCTCGCAGGCATTGTTTGTTGAGAAACTTTCTTGTTGTATATAAACAAAAACTATGTTATGATAAATACACTCAGAAAACAGTCTGTTTTCTTAATCAATAGGCGTTTCAGCCAAATTTTCAATACTTAATTTAGATAATAGAATGAAAGGAGAGATGTGCTTGTATAGTACAGTATTATCTGCGACTATACATGGATTAGAAGTGCAGTGTATTCATGTAGAGGCAGATGTAAGCAATGGACTACCTCTATTTCATATGGTAGGATACTTGTCGTCAGAAGTAAAAGAAGCAGGAGAACGAGTGAAAACTGCTATTCATAATTCGGGCTTTTTGTTGCCCCCTAAAAAGATAGTTGTTAATTTATCTCCAGCAGATGTAAGAAAAAGAGGATCAGCATTTGATTTACCAATTGCTGTTTCAGTTTTAGCATCTTTAGGATATGTTTCTACTAAAAAATTAAAAGATATGTTGTTTGTTGGGGAACTTGGATTGGATGGAAAAATACATAAGGTAACAGGAATTCTACCTATTATAATAGAAGCAAAACAACAGGGATATAAGGGGTGTATTGTGCCAAAAGGAAATGTTTTAGAGGGGAGCATTATAGAGGGAATAAGAATTTATGGTGTAAAAACACTTAAAGAAACAGTTGCGTATTTGAATGATGAAATTGAGTTGGTAGATGAGAAAAAAATTTCATTAAAAAAAGAGGTAAAGATAGAAGGTGATTTTTCGGAAATCCATGGACAAGAAATGTTAAAAAGAGCTACAGAAATAGCAGTTGCAGGAAATCATAATCTTTTACTTATTGGTCCAGCTGGAGTAGGAAAAACGATGATTGCCAGTAGAATTCCTACAATTTGTCCGCCAATGACAGAAGAAGAGTGTATTGAAGTAACAAAGATTTATAGTATTCTTGGAATGATTGATGAAGAAAATCCTATCATTAGGAACAGACCTTTTCGATCTCCACATCATACATCTACAAAAGCATCACTTATTGGAGGTGGAAGTATAGCGATGCCAGGAGAAATTAGTATGGCAAATCATGGGGTGCTCTTTTTAGATGAATTAGCCCAGTTTCAAAAACCAGTGCTAGATGCATTGCGTCAACCCATGGAGGAAAGAGTAGTTCGGTTGTCCAGAAAATCAGGAGTTTATGTGTTTCCAAGCAATTTTATGCTTGTAGGTTCGTGTAATCCATGTCCATGTGGAAATTATCCGGATTTGAATAAATGTACTTGTACACCTGCTCAAATTCAGCAATATTACAATCATCTTAGCCAACCATTTTTAGATCGATTTGATTTGTCTATAGAATTAGCTAAAGTACAATATAGTGATTTGGAAGGTGCAAATAAAGGAGAAACTTCAGAGATAATACGAAAAAGAGTATGTAAAGCAAGAACAAGACAATATGAGCGTTATGGAGAAATAAAAGCAAATGCGGAATTATCATCAGTAGAGGTGGAAAAGTATTGCGTATTAGGGAAGAAGGAAAAGAAATTTATGGGGCAAATATTTGAGCAGATGGAATTAACAGCGAGAACATATCATAAATTGTTAAAGGTAGCTAGAACAATTGCGGATTTGGCAGAGGAAGAGACAATACAACTTTGTCACTTACGAGAGGCGATAGGATATAGAATGTTTGAAAAGAGGCGATAAGAGTAATGGAGAATGAGAAATTTGAGTATTGGTTTGCAAATATAAAGGGAATTACTGCAAGAAGGAAAAAAGAACTACGAGAAAAGATAACATCTATAAAAGAATTCTATTATATGAATAAGAATGAGAGAAAAAAATATATAGGAGAAGAAATAGAAAACTGTTTAAGGAGAAGTATAGAAAATTGGGAAATAGAAGAACAGTATGTACTACTAAAAGAGAAAAATGTACAATTTATTCCATTTTTTCATCCGGAATATCCGTCTATGTTAAATGATTTAGAGAATCCTCCTTATGCTATTTATGTAAAGGGGAAACCAATCAGAAAAGACACATTAAAAGTGGCAATAGTAGGTGCGAGAAAATGTAGCCCTTACGGAGAAAGTATGGCGATTCAGTTTTCGGAAAGACTTGCGGAAAATGGCATCGATATTATAAGTGGGATGGCAAGAGGAGTTGATGGAGCAGGACAGAGAGGTGCATTAAATGTAGATGGGTGTTCTTATGGAGTGTTAGGATGTGGAGTGGATATATGTTATCCGCGAGAACATATCGGGCTATACGAGGATTTACAAAAGAAAGGAGGAATACTTTCTGAACAGCCAATTGGAATGGCTCCTCTTGCGAGAAATTTTCCGGCAAGAAATAGAATTATCAGTGCTTTGGCAGATGTTATTATTGTTATCGAAGCAAAAGAGAAGAGTGGATCTCTCATCACAGCGGATATTGCGTTGGAAATGGGAAAAGATGTTTATGCCCTTCCAGGACCGGTAAATAGTGAGTTGAGTAAGGGGTGCAATTTACTCATTAGACAAGGTGCTGGGATACTGTTGTCGCCACAAGATTTGTTAGATGAACTACGAATTTCGACAAAAGAAGATGTGAAAAAGAAGTTAAAAAGTAAAATAAGTCTTGAAACAGAAGAAAATATGGTGTATAGTTGCCTTGATTTATATCCAAAGAATGTAAATCAGTTAACGATAGAGACAAAAATGGAGATTCCACAGCTGATTAATCAGTTGGTATCTTTAGAAATGCAAGGATATATAAGAGAAATATCAAAAAATTATTATGTGAAAAGCAATTAGATAAAAACTAATTGATTTTGGAGGAATATAATTATGGCACGAAATCTTGTGATTGTAGAATCACCGGCAAAAGTAAAAACGATTAAAAAATTCTTGGGAAGCAGTTATGTAGTCATGGCATCGAATGGTCATGTTAGAGATTTTCCCAAAAGTCAATTTGGAATTGATGTGGAGAATGACTTTGAACCGAAATATATTACAATCAGAGGAAAGGGAGAGATTCTTGCCAGTTTAAGAAAGGAAGTAAAGAAAGCGGATAAAGTATATCTTGCAACTGACCCCGACCGAGAAGGAGAGGCGATTGCATGGCATTTATATGTGGCTTTGAAATTGGAAGGGAAGAAAGTATACCGTATCAGTTTTAACGAGATTACAAAGAATGCTGTAAAGTCAGCTATTAAAGAAGCAAGAGAAATCAACATGGATTTAGTTGATGCTCAACAGGCGAGAAGAGCATTAGATAGAATTGTGGGTTATAGAATTAGTCCTCTTCTTTGGGCGAAGGTAAAGAGAGGACTAAGTGCGGGGAGAGTGCAGTCTGTAGCACTTCGAATTATTGCTGATAGAGAAGAAGCGATTGATGCTTTTATTCCAGAAGAATATTGGACAATCGATACCGTACTTAATGTTAAGGGAGAAAAACGTCCTCTTATAGCAAAATTCTATGGAACAGAAAAACAAAAAATTACAATTCATTCTAAAAAAGAGTTGGATGATATTCTTAAGCAGATAGAAGATGAAGAATATAGGGTAAAAGAAGTAAAGAAAAGTGAGCGAGTAAAAAAAGCACCCCTTCCATTTACAACGAGTACATTGCAACAGGAAGCATCAAAAGCTTTAAATTTTGCAACGCAGAAAACAATGAGAATTGCACAGCAACTGTATGAAGGAATTGATATTAAAGGGCAAGGAACTGTGGGGGTTATTACATATCTTCGTACAGATTCAACAAGAGTTTCGGATGAAGCTGAAAATAGTGTGAGAGAATATATCGAAAATGTATATGGGAATGAGTTTGTATCTAATGTAGAATTGAAGAAAGAAGAAGGGAAGAAAATTCAGGATGCTCATGAGGCAATTCGCCCTACAGATGTAACAAGAACACCAGCAACATTAAAGGAGTCATTAACAAGAGAACAGTTTCGTTTATATCAATTGATATGGAAACGATTTGTGGCAAGTAGAATGAAACCGGCAAAATATGAAACTACTTTGGTTAAAATAGGGGCTGGAGACTATAGATTTAATGTTTCTGCATCTAAAATTGTTTTTGAGGGATTTCGTTCTGTGTATGTTGAGTCAGATGAGGAAAAGACGGAAAATAATGTTCTTGTGAAGACGATAACGGAAGATACAAAATTAACAAAAGCAGATATAGAAACAAAGCAACACTTTACACAACCACCAGCACATTATACAGAGGCATCTCTAGTAAAAATTTTAGAAGAACTTGGGATTGGACGTCCTAGTACTTATGCACCAACAATTTCAACGATTATTGCACGTCGTTATGTATCGAAAGAGCAGAAAAATTTATATTTAACAGAAATAGGAGAGGTTGTTAATAATATGATGAAAACATCTTTTCCAAGTATTGTTGATGTTAATTTCACTGCAAATATGGAAGGACTTCTAGATAGAGTAGAAGAAGGTGCTGTAGAGTGGAAATCCGTTATTCGTAACTTTTATCCAGACTTAGAAGAGTCAGTAGAAAGAGCTGAAAAAGAGTTGGAAAGTGTTACAATAGAAGATGAAGTTACGGATGTTATTTGTGAAGAATGTGGAAGAAACATGGTTATTAAATATGGACCTCATGGTCGTTTTCTTGCATGTCCTGGATTTCCTGAATGTAGAAATACAAAACCTTACTTAGAAAAAATAGGTGTACCGTGCCCGAAGTGTGGAAAAGAGATTGTACTTAGAAAGACAAAAAAAGGAAGAAAGTATTACGGATGTGAGGATAATCCAGAATGTGATTTTATGTCATGGCAAAAACCTTCAAAAGAAAAATGTCCGAAATGCAATGGGTATATGGTAGAAAAAGGGAACAAATTGTTGTGTGGAGATAAGGAATGTGGTTATATCACAGATAAAAAATAAAGAATTAGTAGTTGAATGTGAAAATTTCTTGTAAAAAATTGAATTGCATGATAATATAGAAAAGTAATAGAATGTTTATAAGTTTATATATAAAAACATGTAAATCAGTTGATAATAACAAAAAAGATACGGAGGAAAGAAAAATGAGTGTTCAATTATTAGACAAGACAAGAAAAATCAATAAACTTCTTCACAATAATAATTCTAGCAAAGTTGTATTTAATGATATTTGTGAAGTGCTAACAGAAATTTTAGACTCCACAGTACTTGTAATAAGTAAAAAGGGAAAAGTGTTAGGTGTCAGTGAATGTGATGTTGTAATGCCAATTACTGAACTTGTGCAAGAGGAAGTAGGATCATATATTGATTCCCTTTTAAATGATAGATTATTAAATATTTTATCTACAAAAGAGAATGTAAATTTACAAACGTTAGGTTTTACTCCTGAAATTGTACAAGGATACCAAGCAATGATTACTCCAATTAATATAGCTGGAGAGAGGCTTGGTACATTATTCATGTATAAAAAAGATGCTTTATATGAAATTGATGATATTATTTTAAGTGAGTATGGAACGACTGTTGTAGGTCTTGAAATGTTACGTTCTGTAAATGAAGAAAGTGCAGCAGAAACGAGAAAAGAACAAATTGTAAAATCAGCAATTAGCACATTATCATTTTCTGAATTAGAAGCGATTGTTCATATTTTTGATGAACTTGAAGGTACAGAAGGAATTTTAGTAGCAAGCAAGATTGCTGATCGTGTTGGTATTACAAGAAGTGTAATTGTAAATGCACTGAGAAAATTTGAAAGTGCTGGAGTGATTGAATCTCGTTCGTCAGGTATGAAAGGAACTTATATTAAAGTTATTAATGATTATGTCTTTGAAGAATTAGAAAAAATCAAAAAGAACAGAAGCAAATAAGGAACAGGAGAGGGTATCAGAAGTAGACTGATACCCTTGTCTATTAGTATGCTAAAAAGAAAAGGAGACTTACTATGGAAATATCGAAGGCGAAAATAAAAATGAAAAAAAGTCTTTTACTGAATAGTGTTGTAGATGAAAAAACATATTATTGTGATATTATGAAGTATGATAAAGAAGAAGAAAGCATATATTTGATTTTAAAAGAAGAAAATCTTATGAATATATCGTTAGATAGTATTTATGAATGTGTCATTTATCGTGGAAATGTAGGGCTCAAATGTGAAGGACGTATTGAAGAAAGATATGTGAGTCAAGACAAACAGATTGTATGTTTGAGACTAGAAAAAGGATTTTATAAAATAAATATAAAGTATGTTGACAAAGCAGAAACAGAGTGATATTTTATTACTAGAGCGATTTAGCACTCGCTTTAATTGAGTGCTAATAACATGAAACCATTATTCAAGGAGGAATTGACATGAAATTAGTACCATTAGGAGACAGAGTTGTATTAAAACAGTTAATAGCAGAAGAAACAACAAAATCTGGAATTGTTTTACCAGGACAAACAAAGGAAAAGCCACAACAAGCAGAAGTTATTGCAGTAGGACCAGGTGGAATTGTAGATGGAAAAGACGTGGTTATGCAAGTTTCGGTAGGAGATAAAGTAATCTATTCTAAATATGCAGGGACAGAAGTAGAATTAGAGGATGAAGAATATATTGTAGTAAAACAGAATGATATTTTGGCAGTAATTAAATAGTATTGAATATTTCTTAGGAGGTTGATAGAAATGGCAAAGGAAATTAAATACGGAGCAGAAGCTAGAGCAGCATTAGAATCAGGAGTAAATCAATTAGCAAATACAGTAAGAGTAACGTTAGGGCCAAAAGGAAGAAATGTCGTACTTGATAAATCTTTTGGAGCACCATTAATTACAAATGACGGTGTGACAATTGCGAAAGAAATTGAATTAGAAGATGCTTTCGAAAATATGGGTGCACAATTAATCAAAGAGGTTGCTGCAAAAACAAACGATGTAGCAGGTGATGGAACAACAACAGCTACAGTTCTTGCACAAGCAATGGTTCATGAAGGAATCAAAAACCTTGCAGCAGGAGCGAACCCAATTGTACTTAGAAAAGGAATGAAAAAAGCAACAGAAGTTGCAGTAGAAGCAATTGCATCTATGAGTAGCAAAGTAGAAAGTAAAGATCGAATTGCGAATGTAGCATCAATTTCTGCAGGAGATACAGAAGTAGGTGCAATGGTAGCAGATGCAATGGAAAAAGTTTCAAATGATGGAGTTATTACAATTGAAGAATCTAAAACAATGAAGACTGAATTAGATCTTGTAGAAGGTATGCAGTTTGATCGTGGGTATATTTCAGCATACATGGCAACAGATATGGAGAAAATGGAAGCGAATTTAGAAGATCCATATATTTTGATTACGGATAAAAAGATTTCTAATATTCAGGAACTTCTTCCAGTACTTGAACAAATTGTTCAGTCAGGAGCAAGACTATTAATTGTTGCAGAAGATATTGAAGGAGAAGCACTCACAACATTAATCGTAAATAAATTACGTGGAACATTTAATGTTGTAGCAGTAAAAGCTCCTGGTTATGGAGATAGAAGAAAAGCAATGTTAGAAGATCTTGCTATTTTAACAGGTGGTCAGGTTATTTCTGAAGAACTTGGATTAGATTTAAAAGAAACAACATTGGATCAATTAGGACGTGCAAAATCTGTAAAAGTACAGAAAGAAAATACAGTAATTGTAGATGGATTAGGAGATAAAGTTGCAATTGATGCGCGTGTAGCACAGATAAAAGCACAAATTGAAGAAACAACATCTGAATTTGATAAAGAAAAATTACAAGAAAGACTTGCAAAACTTGCAGGAGGAGTCGCTGTTATTCGCGTGGGTGCAGCAACAGAGACAGAGATGAAAGAAGCAAAACTTCGTATGGAAGATGCTCTTTCAGCAGCTAGAGCAGCAGTAGAAGAAGGAATTGTAGCAGGAGGAGGTTCTGCATATATTCATGCTTCTAAGAAAGTTGCAAATCTTGCAGAAACTCTTGAAGGAGATGAAAAAACAGGTGCAAATATTATTTTAAAAGCATTAGAAGCTCCATTATTCCATATTTCAGCAAATGCAGGTTTAGAGGGGTCTGTAATTATTAATAAAGTAAAAGAAAGTCAAGTTGGTATTGGATTTGATGCTTATAACGAAGAATATGTAGATATGGTTGAAGTGGGTATTCTTGACCCAGCAAAAGTTACAAGAAGCGCATTGCAAAATGCAACAAGTGTGGCTTCTACATTGTTAACAACTGAATCTGTGGTTGCAAATATTAAAGAAGATGCCCCAGCGATGCCAGCAGGAGCCGGTGGAATGGGTATGATGTAAATTAATAGAGGCATATTTTAACAAAAAGTCTACCTCAGATATTTTTATCTGAGGTAGACATTTTTTGTTCCGATGTGATACAATAATAAGAACATCAGAATATGGAGGAAAGATATGAATGATTTTTACACAGAACAATTGGTAAAACGAAAAACTACAGGAAAGGTAATGCTTGCAAAGGCAGCATTGATTATTCTTACATTGTTATCACTTGTACTTTTGCTGAAAGTTCCGTTTGCATTTATTCTGACGGCTGTATTGATTGCAATAGATATACTTTTCTTTAGAAATATGGATTTAGAATATGAATATTTATTCGTAAATGGAGAATTAGATGTAGATAAAATCACAGCACGTTCAAAGAGAAAAACAGTTTTTTCTACTAATTTGGAGGAATTGGAACTTCTTGCACCAACAGGTTCAAGCGAACTTCGACTAGTACAAGCGGAGAAAACTTATAATTTTAGCAGTATGGTACAAGATCGAAAAACATATGAATTAATTGTTTCTCAAAAAGGCCAAAAGATAAAGGTGATTTTTGAGCCAAATGATACCATTTTAAATGGGTTCAAAACACTCGCATCAAGAAAAGTCATTATTTAGTCTTGACAGAAGGAAAAGTTTTATGTAATATAACACTACCTTATAAAAAAAGATATATAATAAGTAATACTTATTAATATTTAGAAAAGAAAGTAACAATGCAACAAAGAAACGAAAGAGAGGAAGGAAAATCATGGGAAAAATTATTGGAGAAGGAATTACATTTGATGATGTACTTTTAGTACCTGCATATTCAGAGGTTATTCCAAACCAAGTGGATTTGACAACTAGTTTAACAAAAAGTATTCGTTTGAATATACCAATGATGAGTGCAGGAATGGATACGGTTACAGAGCATCGCATGGCTATTGCAATGGCACGACAAGGTGGAATTGGTATTATTCATAAGAATATGTCGATTGAAGCACAGGCGGATGAAGTGGATAAAGTAAAACGTTCGGAAAATGGTGTAATCACAGATCCTTTCTATTTATCACCTGAGCATACACTTGCAGATGCTAATGAATTAATGGCTAAATTCCGTATTTCTGGTGTGCCTATTACAGAAGGGAAAAAATTAGTTGGAATTATCACAAACCGTGATTTAAAATTTGAAGAAGATTTTACGAAGAAAATCAAAGAATCCATGACTTCGGAAGGGTTAATTACTGCACAAGAAGGAATTACTTTAGAAGAAGCAAAACAGATTTTAGCAAAAGCTAGAAAAGAAAAACTTCCAATTGTAGATAAAGATTTCAATTTAAAAGGATTAATTACAATTAAAGATATTGAAAAGCAAATTAAGTATCCATTATCAGCAAAAGATGAAAAGGGCCGTCTATTATGTGGTGCTGCTGTAGGGATTACTGCAAATTGTTTAGAACGTGTAGATGCGCTTGTAAAAGCACAAGTAGATGTTGTTGTCATGGACTCTGCACATGGACACTCAGCGAATGTATTAAAAACAGTTAGAATGGTGAAAGAAAAATATCCTGAATTGCCTGTAATTGCAGGAAATGTAGCGACAGGTGATGCAACAAGAGCTTTGATTGAAGCAGGGGTTGATGCTGTTAAGGTTGGTATTGGACCAGGATCTATCTGCACGACTCGTATTGTTGCTGGTATTGGTGTTCCGCAAATTTCTGCAATTATGGATTGTTACGAAGTGGCGAAGGAATATAATATTCCAATTATTGCAGATGGTGGTATTAAATATTCCGGTGATATGACAAAAGCAATTGCAGCTGGAGCTAATGTATGTATGATGGGAAGTATTTTTGCAGGATGTGATGAAAGCCCAGGAACATTTGAATTGTTCCAAGGAAGAAAATATAAAGTATACCGTGGAATGGGATCTATTTCAGCGATGGAAAATGGAAGTAAAGATCGTTATTTCCAGGCAGATGCGAAGAAATTAGTTCCAGAGGGTGTTGAAGGACGAGTTGCTTATAAAGGAACTGTAGAAGATACTGTATTTCAGTTAATGGGTGGACTTCGTGCAGGTATGGGATACTGTGGAGCACCTACAATTGAGACTTTAAAGGAAACAGGAAAATTTGTTAAAATTTCTGCAGCATCTTTAAAAGAAAGTCATCCGCATGATATTCATATTACAAAAGAAGCACCAAACTATAGTGTAGATGAATAAAAATAAGATAAGAAATGGAGCGTATCATCTTGAAGTGATATGCTCTATTTTTTTACAATATAGATATGGAAAAAGTAAGGAATAATCTTAAGAAATTTGTAAGCAAATTTTCACCAAAAATGAATAAAAGTATGCTAGAATTGCACTTAGTAAAAATGAGGAAGATACAAAAGATGAAAAAGAGACGAATGACAAAGCGAAAACGAAAAAGAAAAATACAATTATACACAAGGATGGGAATTGGACTTCTGGTTCTGATTCTAGTGGGATTAAGTATAATGAAAATATTTCGTTTTGGAGTGTTTAGTAGTGAGGCGAAGTATGTTGAAGAAGTAGGAAAAGAAATTGATAAAAATAAGCCTGATATAGATGTGCAGTTACTTACGCCAAATATGTATTCAAGGCCCGGAACGAATACTCAGAAAATAAAAGGAATTGTAATCCACTATACGGCAAATCCTGGATCGACTGCAGTACAGAATAGAAATTATTTTGAGGGCTTAAAAGATAGCCATCAGACAAAGGCAAGTAGTCATTTTGTTGTTGGAATAAAAGGCGAAATTGTACAGTGTGTACCTACATGGGAAGAAGCATATGCATCAAATACACGTAATAAAGATACGATTTCTATTGAAACATGTCATAAAAATTCTGATGGGAAATATACTCGGCAAACATACAAATCTATGGTACAATTAACTGCATGGTTATGTAAAAAATTTGATTTAACGGAAAAAGATGTGATACGCCATTATGATATTACAGGGAAAAATTGTCCCAAATATTTTGTGGAAGATGAAAAAGCATGGAAAAAGTTTAAGCAAGATGTTAGAAATGCAATGAACTAATCAATTGGTCGAAGAGAAGGGAATATATGAAAGAATATGATGTAATTGCAATGGGAGAATTGTTGATTGATTTTACAATGAATGGAAAAAATGAAAGAGGAAATACTATTTTTGAAGCTTGCCCAGGGGGAGCACCGTGTAATGTACTTGCGATGTTGAGTAAGTTAGGAAGAAAGACGTCATTTTTAGGTAAAGTCGGACAAGATTTCTTTGGTAGACAGTTGAGAAATAGATTAAAAGATGTAGGGATTGATACTTCGTGTTTATATGAGGATAAACTTGTGCCTACGACCCTTGCTTTTGTGCATACTCTCATGGAAGGTGATAGAGAATTTTCTTTTTATAGAAATCCAGGTGCAGATATGATGCTTGTGGAGGAAGAAGTTTTTGAAGAATATATTTGTCAAGCAAAGGTATTTCACTTTGGCACTCTTTCTATGACTCATGAGAAAGTTAAGAGGGCAACAAAAAAAGCAGTAGAGTTGGCAAAGAAAAACGGATTATTAATTACCTTTGATCCTAATTTACGCTCTCCTTTATGGGAAAGTTTGGAAGATGCAAAAGAGCAAATGAATTATGGCTTTTTAAAATGTGATGTCTTAAAAATTTCGGATAATGAATTACAGTTTGTATCTGGAAAAGAAAATTATAATGAGGGGATAAAGTGTCTACAAGAGAAATATAAAATCCCACTTATTTTTTTAACTCTTGGTAAAGGAGGAAGTCGAGCATATTATCGGAACATATGTGTAGAAGAAAAGGCGTATAATGTGCCAACGGTAGATACAACTGGAGCAGGGGATACATTTTGTGGAAATGTTATACATTATGTATTGCAATATGGAATAGAAAATCTTACGGAGAAGAAACTTCGTGAAATACTTACTTTTGCGAACAGTGCAGCAGCAATAGTAACAACTCGAAAAGGAGCACTTTGTTCTATGCCAACGCAGCAGGAGATATTAGAATTAATAAAGAAAGAGAAAAGGATATAGAGATGTTTGAAAAATTTTTCCCGGATGCTTATAAAGCATCCACATATATTATTGAATTTGAAGAGTTATATAAAGAAGGGTATAGAGGATTAATATTTGATATAGATAATACGCTTGTACCGCATGGAAAGCCAGCTGATGATAGAGCAAAAAAATTGTTTTCCCGTTTAAGGGAAATAGGATTTAAATGTTGTCTTTTATCTAATAATAAAGAAGAGCGAGTAAAGAAATTTAATGAAGAGATTGGGGTAAATTACATTTATAATGCTCACAAACCTTCTAAAAAAAATTATAAGAAGGCAATGGAACTTATGGGAACAGATGTGCATAATACAATATTTATAGGGGATCAATTGTTTACTGATGTATATGGGGCAAAACGTACTGGAATACGAAATATTTTGGTAAAACCAATTCATCCTAAAGAAGAAATACAGATTGTTTTAAAGAGATATTTAGAAAAAATAGTATTATATTTCTATAAGAAAGAGCGTAAAAAGTAAAAAAAGGTTGAAAAACTGTGAAAATTATTATAGAATTATATGCAGTAAAAAGAAATGGCATATGTCTTAGACATACTATTAAGGAGGATTATAATGATTTCAGCAGGAGATTTTAGAAATGGTGTTACTCTTGAAATTGAAGGGAACATTTATCAGATTTTAGAATTTCAACATGTAAAACCTGGAAAGGGTGCAGCGTTTGTAAGAACAAAATTAAAAAATATTATCAGTGGAGGAATTGTTGAAAAAACATTTAGACCAACTGAAAAATTCCCTAAAGCACATATCGAAAGAAAAGATATGCAGTATTTATACACAGATGGTGAATTATATCACTTTATGGATGTAGAAACATATGATCAGATTGCATTGAACGAAGAAACAATCGGTGATGCACTTAAATTTGTAAAAGAAAATGAAATGGTTAAAATCTGTTCACATAATGGAAATGTGTTTGCAGTAGAACCACCATTATTTGTAGAACTTCAGATTACAGATACAGAACCTGGATTTAAAGGCGATACAGCACAAGGTGCTACAAAACCTGCTACAGTTGAAACAGGAGCTGTTGTATATGTACCATTATTTGTTGAACAGGGAGATGTTCTTAAGATTGATACACGTACAGGGGAATACTTATCAAGAGTATAATAAAAGTGGAGAATATGATTTATTCACACTATAGGTTAATAGTTGGGGTGGGATTTTAAAAATCCTACTCCATTTTTTCGTTTGAAGGTATTATATGTGCACTTCTTAGTGTCTAGGGTGATAACTGGAACTGGGAAGTGTTTTTTATTATAAATAAAACTGTTGAGATAGATGATAAATTTAAAATCATCTACCCCAACAGTTAGTATAGAGCCCATTTTTATTATTTTTGGTTGTCATAAAAGTGATAAGATTGAAGCTTATCTTCAACGAAAATAGCTGAAAAATATTGTTTTGAATTTGAGTCTTTCCATATGTATAATTTACTTATTATTCCATCTTGTAAAGATTCGGATAATAACGATCCTTCATTTCCAAGAAGGGAAATTATTTCGTTATAAGTCATATCGAATTTGAATTCTTTTTTTATTTTATCTGTAAAATCTACAGATTTAACAGATGAACTGTCTGTTTTGGAAATGCTAATCAACTTTTCGTCTTGAAAAGAAAGGAGAACCGTTCCTTTTCCATTTTCGGTTGCCCATTGATAACGTTTTGCTGGGATTTTGTTAGAGTCAACTTCTAAAAGTTTGTTTCCTTCGTTACGAATAAGATCTTTTACTTCTTCGTAAGTCATTCCGGTTTTTAATTGTTCTAACGCATCAGATGAAATCGTATTTTTTACAATTACTGTATTAGCGACAGTTTTATTTTCGGTTTTCTTTTGCATAAACGATTTATTCAAAAGAAAGATAGAAATTCCAACTAAAAACAATAAGAGCAGTAAAATGGTAATTAAAATTTTAGTTTTTCTTCGTTTTTTTGCCCGATGCGATGAACTTCTATGAGTAGGCTTTGCTAATACTTTCTGTTCTCCTAAGTTTCTTTTTATTTTACAACTGTAACAATAAGCGTATTTATGGTAAATTGGATTTCCGTAAATATCTGTATCTACTTTTATGTTCTTGATTTTCATTTCTGAGCCACAACGCGAACATTTCATTTTCTTTTCCTCCTTTGATTATGTCATACAGTATGTATTATAGCGAAGATAGAAAAAGAATGCGAGTAAAAAAATAAAAAGTATTGCAAAAAAGATTATATTCTCCTATAATAGAAATACATAATATTCTATTATTCAAATCAAAGATGCACTTCGCATCATGTTCGCCTAATAATAACAAAAGATGGACTGCAAGGAGGAGAAAAAAGCATGACATATAGTCAGTTTGTTGCAGCCGTAAAAAAAGAATTAGAATGCAAGTTGGAGAAGAATACGAAGATAGATGTTCATATTGCATTGAAAAATAATAATACAGAAAGGAGAGGACTTGCTTTTGTAGAAGAAGGAATAAATATTTCCCCAACAATTTATTTAGAAGAAATATATAAAGAATTTCAAGAAGGAAAAAAATTGGATGAGATTGTGCAAGATATTTTAGAAGTATATGGAAGTACAAGAGTTTCCCAAAAGTGGGAAATAGAAAGTCTAAATGATTTTGCAAAAACACGGAAAAAGATATTGTGTAAACTTATTAATCAAGAAAAAAATAAAGAATTTTTAGAGGATACGCCATACATTTCCTTTTTAGATTTGGCGATTGTTTGCTATGTGTTAATCGAATTGAAGGAAAATGGTATTGTGACAATGCCAGTGAAGTTTTCACAATTGGAAATGTGGGGGATTGAGGAAACAGAATTGTTTCAAGTAGCAAAAGAAAATGTTCAGAAACAGTTCCCTGCTGAATTACGCCAAATGAAAGAGGTTATTGCAGAAATGTTAGGGATAGATATGCCTCAAGATGATGAAGAGGTTATGTATGTACTTAGTAATGATATACGAAGTTTTGGTGCGATTTGCATTATATATGATGGCATACTTGAATTGATTGGGGAAGAATTGAAAGAAAATTATTATATTATACCAAGCAGTATTCATGAGATGATAATTGTGCCAGAAAGTAAAGCGCCTAAAAAAGAAGAGATTGAAGAAATGGTAAAAGAAATAAATGAAACGCAAGTAGAGAATGAGGAAGTTTTATCAAATAATGTTTATTTCTATAATATTCAAGAAAAGAGAATGAGTTGATTCTTTACTTTTAAAAAAATATATGTTAAACTGAAAAAGCATTTGGGGTTAAACCAAATGCAATATGCATCTATAGCTCAGGGGATAGAGCAATGCCCTCCGGAGGCATGAGCGGCGGTTCGAATCCGCCTAGATGTGTAGCTTAATATAATTTTTGAAAGCAGATTTGTATTCCTAAAGGGCTTTTGTGTTTATCACAAAAGTCTTTTTTTATATAAATGAAAAAAATAAAAATTTTGTTGATTTTTGTGAAAATAAGTTAAAGAATGCTTGATTTATTGTAATGTTCAGTATAAACTAGAGATAATTAATTAAACAGGAAGAGAGGGCACAACAACATGAGAAATGAAAAACTTGACGAGAGAATGCTGGAATTAAAAGAGGATATTTTTACATCTATCCGTGAAAGTGTTGCAATTGAAAGTGTGAAAAGTGAAGCGAAGGAAAATGCACCTTATGGTGAGGGGCCAAAGGCTGCATTGGATCATATACTTGCACTTGGTGAACGATTAGGATTCAAGACGGGCAATGTGGATAACAGAGTTGGTTGGATCGAATATGGTGAAGGTGAAGAAATGGTAGGTGTTTTAGGACACGTTGATATTGTACCATTAGGAGAAGGTTGGGATTATGACCCACTTGGATGTGAAGTGCATGACGGGAAAATGTTTGGTCGTGGAGTTTTAGATGATAAAGGGCCAACAATTGGGGCTGTTTATGCAATGAAAGCCATTAAAGATTTAGGCCTTCCGATTGATAGAAGAATTCGTGTAATGATTGGAACAGATGAAGAAAATGGTTCTTCATGTGTACAACATTATATTAAAGTAGGCGGAGAAAAACCAACGATTGGATTTACTCCAGATGCAGAATATCCTGTAATTTTCTGTGAAAAAGGTCAAATTTTTTGGGAAGTAACAAAACAAGTTGAAAATCCTTCAACAGTAAGAGTGCTTTCTATTAAAGGAGGTACAGCAAAAAATGTTGTCACACCAAAATGCACAATGGTGGTAGAAGGAGATTTTGACTTCCCTGCATCAGAAAATATTTCTGTGACAAAAGAAAATGGAAATACAGTGATTGTGTCTTCAGGAAAAGGAGCACATGGAAGCCTTCCACACTTAGGGAAAAATGCGGCAATTCAATTATTTACTGCATTAAAAGAAAATGGAATTGACTTAGGTGGAGATTTACAGAAAATGATTGATTTTGTATTGGATAAAATCAATTTAGAAACAAAGGGAGAAACATTAGGAGTATATTCTAATGATGAAGAAACAGGAGAAACATCAGTATGCTTTGGTGTTGTAGACTGTACAGAAGATAAATTGTTCTTTACATTAGATGTTCGTTATCCAAATAATTCGGATCATGAGAAAATGATAGAAACAATTAAAGCATCAGCGAAAGAGTATGGATTAACTGCAGAAGTAGAACAAACAGGAAACCTTTTGTATGTATCTAAAGAATCTGAATTAGTACAGAAATTGATGAATGTGTATCGCGAATATACAGGAAGTAATGAAGAACCAATTGCAATTGGTGGTGGTACATATGCGAAAGCATTTGAAAACATGGTGGCATTTGGACCTATTTTCCCAGGTGATGATGATGTTATTCATCAGCCAAATGAATATGGGGAAATTGATAAATTAATGAAATCATTTCAGATTGTTGCTACAGCAATGTATGAACTTGCTCAGAAATAAATAAAAAATACCTTGCATTGATTAATTTTCCAAAAATGGAATGGAACAATGCAAGGTGTTTTTTTATTCGTTATCTTGAAGAATAGTATCTGCGATGTTGGGGCAAAAATCATTTGCTCGAAGCATTTCGATTTCATATTTGTACGGTGCATAGGATTTCTTTGCTTTTGTTGGAGAGGGAATATACGGTGTTTCTAAAATTTTTGGAATATTGATAAAATCTTCATGATGTACAATATATGAAATTGCATCGAAACCAATCTCTCCAAAACCTAAATTAGCATGTCGATCTTTTTTAGCACCAAGAACATTCTTACTGTCATTGATATGAAAAACAGCGATTTGGTCTTTGCCGATTAACTTGTCAAAATCTTGTATTACACCATCAAAATTGTTAACAATATCATAACCACTGTCATTTGTATGGCAAGTATCAAAACAAACACGGAGTTTATCATTGTAGATTACTTTATCATAAATTTGGGCAAGTTCCTCAAATGTTCTTCCGATCTCAGTTCCTTTTCCAGCCATTGTTTCAAGGGCAATATTGCAACTAATATCTTTTGTTAACACTTCATTAATTCCCCTAGCGATTTGTTCTATACCTGCTTCTGTTCCAGCACCTACATGGGCACCTGGATGTAAAATTAAAGTATTACTTTTACAAGCAGTTGCACGTTCCAATTCTAAACGAAGAAAATCTACTGCAAGTTCAAACGTCTCTGGTTTGATCGTGTTCGCAAGGTTGATAATATAAGGTGCATGTACGACAATTTCATGAATCCCGTGTTCTTTCATATATGCCCATGCTGGTTCAATATTTAATTCGGAAATTTCTTTTCGTTTTGTATTTTGTGGTGCACCTGTGTAAAACATAAAAGTATTTGCTCCATAAGAAACGGCTTCTTTAGCGGAGCCGAGTAACATTTCTTTTCCACTCATTCCTACATGAGAACCTATTTTTAACATAGTATATCCTTTCTGATTATTTATAAATAAAGTTTTCTTTAGTTACTTTGCAAATAGGACATTGATATGTATCTGGCAATTCTTCAAAAGGAGTGTCTCCATCATAAATATATCCACATACGTTACAAATCCAATGTTTATTGGAAGAAGTAGAATCTTCGTCTATATAAGTTGGAGCAGTTTTTGGGCTTTTTCCTTTAATGACTTGATGGTAATAAGAATAAGTCATCGGAATTTCGGTATTTATTACGTCTCCATCTATAACTTCACCAAGAAAAACGGTGTGAGTAGAGGTTTCCATTGTATTTATTACTTTACAGATGATATATCCACAGCAGTTGTTAGGGATAGGAAGTCCTGCCTGTGTTTGAAAAGGAATATTTTCAAATTTATTGATATCTTTTCCAGATTGAAAGCCGAATTGTCCGATTAGGTCAGGGGAAGTGTTTTGCGATAAAATAGAAACAGCAAATTGGCCAGATTGACTGATGCAAAAATTAGTAAAGTTATCATGATTTATACTGATAGCGATAGTTGCAGGACTGGAAGTGATTTGCATGACACTATTTGCAATGCAACCAGTTGGTCGTTCTCCGTCTAAAGAAGATACAAGGTAAACTCCATAAGAGAAGTTGCGAAATACATTTTTATTCATAATAATCCTCCTTAATAATAGTAATTGTTACTGATATAGTAACATAGATACGATAAAAAAGCAAGAAAGGTTTTAAAAATATATGGTTGTTGTTCATTACCTCATATGATAAAATATACAAAGTATAACAAGTATTACTTACTATATATATAGTAGAAGAGTTACATATACAAGGAGGCACTATGAAGAAGATAGCAGATATTATTAGTGAAGAATTAGAAAAGGCTTTTGAGGAATCGGGCTATGAAGCAAAATTTGGGAAGGTAACTTTATCAAACCGCCCTGATTTATGTGAATACCAATGTAATGGTGCAATGGCTGCGGCAAAAGCATATAAAAAAGCGCCGATTATGATTGCGGGAGATGTTGTTGAAAAATTGCAAAACAGTAGAGCAATTTCTGATGTAGAAGCGGTTAATCCAGGGTTTATTAATATTAAATTGAGTGAACAGTTTGTTGCGGATTACTTAAATGAAATGAGTGAAGAGGAACATTTGGGATTAGAGCAGAAAGCAGAGCCTAAAACGATTGTAATTGATTACGGCGGAGCAAATGTAGCAAAGCCATTGCATGTAGGTCATCTTCGCACAGCGATTATTGGTGAAAGTGTTAAACGTATTGCACGGTTTATGGGAGATAAAGTTATAGGCGATGTTCATTTGGGTGATTGGGGATACCAAATGGGGTTGATTATTACAGAATTGAAGAAACGAAAACCAGAACTTCCATATTTTGATGAAGAATTTGCAGGAGAATATCCAGAAGAAGCACCATTTACAATTGATGAATTAGAAGAAATTTATCCAACAGCAAGCGCTTATGCAAAAGAACATGATGATTACAAAGAAGAAGCTCTTCAGGCCACATATTTATTACAAAATGGTCATAAAGGATATACAGCAATATGGAAACATATTATGCGTGTGTCAGTTGCAGATTTAAAGAAAAACTATGCGAATTTAAATGTGGATTTTGATCTTTGGAAAGGAGAGTCTGATGCACAACCATATATTCCTGAGATGGTAGAATATTTGAAAAAAGAAAATTATGCAAGATATGATGATGGGGCATTGGTAATTGATGTTAAAGAAGAGACGGATACAAAGGAAATTCCACCATGTATGATATTGAAATCTGATGGAGCTTCATTATATGGAACCACAGATCTAGCAACTTTAATTGAACGTGAAAAATTATATAATCCAGATGAAGTTATTTATGTTGTGGATAAACGTCAAGAATTACACTTTGTACAAGTGTTTAGAAGTGCAAGAAAAACACATATTGTGAAAGAAGATACAAAACTTACATTTATTGGTTTTGGAACAATGAATGGTAAAGATGGAAAACCATTTAAAACAAGAGAAGGAGGCGTTATGCGCCTTGAAAATCTTATCGGTGATATTGAAGAAAGAATGTATGGGAAAATCATGGAAAACCGTGCTATTGAGGAAGAAGAAGCAAGAAAAATAGCTAAAATTGTTGGTTTGTCTGCGATTAAATATGGAGATTTATCAAATCAGGCTTCGAAAGACTATGTGTTTGATATAGATAGATTTACTTCTTTTGAAGGAAATACTGGACCATATATTTTATATACAATTGTGCGTATTAAATCGATTCTTGCAAAATATGCGGAGACAAAGACAAGTCCGATAAGAGCAGTTGTAAAAAAAGCAGTGTCAGATAGTGAAAAAGCATTGATGCTTGAAATAACAAAATTTAATTCTGTGATTGAAAATGCATATGAAGAGAAAGCACCTCATAAAATTTGCGCATATGTATATGAATTAGCAAATGCGTTTAATCGTTTTTATCATGAAACAAAAATTCTTGCAGAAGAGAATGAAGAAAGACAAAAGAGTTTTATTTCTATGTTACTTTTAACAAAAGAAATATTTGAGGCGTGTATTGATATGCTTGGATTTGAAGCTCCAGAAAGGATGTAAAAATGACAGAAAAGTTATTTTATCAAGATAGTCATTTGGCAAAGTTCATAGCAACGGTAGAATCCTGTGAGCAAGAGGGAAAATATTACAAGGTAGTTCTTAATAGGACTGCCTTTTTTTCTGAGGGTGGTGGACAAAAGTCAGACACAGGATTTCTTGATGGAGTTAGAGTTTTTGATGTTCAAGAAAAAGATGGCATACTTTATCATATGACAGAAGAACCCTTAGAGGTGGGAAAAGATATAACAGGGGAAATTGATTGGAAAGAGAGATTTTCTAAAATGCAACAGCATTCGGGAGAACATATTGTATCTGGGCTGATTCATCAGAAGTATGGGTATAATAATGTTGGATTTCATTTGGGAAAAGATGTGGTTACAATGGATTTTGATGGGATTCTCACAAAAGATCAATTGAAACAAATAGAGTTTTTAGCAAATGAAGGTGTTGCAAAAAATTTAGACATTCAAGTTGATTATCCAACAGAGGAACAATTACATAAAATTTCATATCGTAGTAAAATAGAGATTAAAGGACAAATTCGTATAGTTACAATAAAAGGATATGATGTTTGTGCTTGTTGTGCACCACACGTAAAAAAAACAGGAGAAATAGGTCTGATAAAACTAACAAATATACAAAATTATAAAGGTGGTGTAAGAATCAATATGCTCTGTGGTTTTAGAGCATTGGCAGATTATAATGAAAAAGAAATGAGTGTGAAGAAGGTTTCTGTTGCAATGTCGGCAAAAGAAACGGAAATAGTCGAAGCTGTAGAACAGTTAAAAGAAGAAAAAGTACAATTAAAAGCTGAAATTGCGTTATTGCAGGATAAATTGTTAAAAAGCAAAGCAAGTCAAATTGCAGAAAAACAAGAAAGAGTATGCTTGTTTGAATCAGAATTAGAAGGTAACGCACCTAGAGAATTAGTTAATTTGCTATTAGAAAAAGAAATTAAAATTTGTTGTATATTTTTCGGAAATGATAAAGAGAACTATCGTTATGTAATAGGAAGCCATTATGTTGATACTCGACCAATTGCAAAAAGTTTAAATGAAAAATTTGGTGGTAGAGGTGGAGGAAAGTCGGAAATGGTACAAGGGTCATTAACGGGAACAAAAGAAGAGATTTATGAATTTTTCACCTATGATTTATTTGAAAAATAAGTGGAGAAGAAAGGGAGGAAAGAGATATGGAGAGAAAAAGAAAAATCGGAGTATTTGCCATAATTTCTCCGTTTTTAGTGTATTATGCTGTGTCGCTTGTTGTGGAAGTAATCGTATCAATTTTCATTATGGTTCCTCAAATGCAAAAGAGTAGTACATTAAATGTAGAAGAAACTGCAAGTTATGTGATGAATGTATTTATGTCTCATTTGACTTTAATTACTTCTGCAGTAGCACTTTTTGTTATTCCGTTTTTTTGGTTGATGTATAAAAAAGATTCTACTTACAAAAAAGCGTTGGGAATTGTCGAAGAAGAAAAAGCTCCTATATGGAAATATGCAGTTATAATTGGTTTGGCGATTGTATCTTGTATCGGAATGAATAACTTAATTGTTCTTGGAAATGTAGCAGCGTATAGTGGAGCATACGAAGAAATAGCAACGGCATTATATAAAGAGAACTTCTGGACGCAGATTATTGGATTGGGAATTTTAGTTCCAATTGCAGAAGAGTTTATGTTTAGAGGAATTATTTATAGAAGATTATCTTTTATTACAAGAAAAAGCAAAGCGATGGTGTTAAGTGCTCTGATGTTCGGGTTATATCATGGGAATCTTGTACAGGCAATCTACGGATTTGTATTAGGATATCTTGCTGTATATATTTATGAAAAATATGGTAGTTTAAAAGCTTCAATTTTATTCCATTCAGTTATTAATCTAACAAGTGTAATTGGAACTGAATGTGGTTTGTATACCTGGATATTTGGAAATGTTTTGCGTGTTGGAATTGTTACGGTTTTATGTGGAGCGGTGGCATCTAGCTTTTTTGTAGTTATGCAAAAACAGTTCAAAAAAGATATAGAAACAGAGGGTTAAAAGAAAATGTTACAAAAATGTTAAAAAAGTGTTGAAAAAACAAAATAGATGAAGTATAATCACTATGATAAGTTTAATAATAATGTAATAGGAAGGTTAAATCATGAAAAGATTTGCAAAAGTTTTAGGCGTATCTGTGTTGTCAGCTTCATTAATAGTGACACCTATATTAGCTGCACCAAGTGTGAATGATTTAGAGCAGAATAAAAAACAAACTCAGAAAGAAGTGGATTCACTTCAATCAGAATTAACATCCTTAATGAATAAGATTAATAAAGTTGAGGAAGATTTGATTACAAAAGGAAAAGAAGTAACAGAAGCTACTGCTAAATTAAAAGATGCAGAGAAGAAAGAAAAAGAACAATATGAAAAAATGTTGTATCGTATTAAGTATATGTACGAGTCAGGTGAGACAAGTTTCATGGAAGGACTTTTATCATCAGATGGTATCGGTGAAGCATTAAGTGAAGCAGAATATGTAGAAGATGTACATGAATACGATAGAAAAATGTTAACTGAGTATGAAAAAACAAAGAAACAGATTACAAAGTTAAAATCAGGGTTAGAAAAAGAACTTTCTAGTATTGAAAAAATGCAGAAAGATTTCGAAAAAGATAAACAAAAATTAGATAATACAATTAAAGAAAAACAAGGTGAGATTGCTAACTTTGATTCACAGATTGAAGCGGCAAGAGAAGAGGCAGCAAGAAAAGCGGCTGAGAGAGAGAGTCATAGAGGAAATAGTAGTCATGGAAATTCTGGACACGGAAATGCCAGTCATGGACATTCTTCAAATAATGATGCACCAGAAATCAATATACCATCAGATTCAAGTAAAGCATCAATTATTGTAAGTACAGCATATAGCTATATAGGAACACCATATGTATGGGGAGGAGAATCTAGATCGGGAATTGATTGTTCGGGATTGACTATGAGAGCACATCAAGCAGCTGGTATTCGTTTATCACATTCTTCAGGAGCACAAGGTGCTGGAGGAAAGAGAGTTGCAAATATGGCAAGTGCATTACCAGGAGATTTAGTATGTTATAGTGGACATGTTGCAATTTATATTGGTGGAGGACAGATGATTCATGCACCAAAACCAGGAGATCATGTTAAAGTTGCAAAAGTATATGGTTCACCATGGTTTAAAAGATATTGGTAAAAGTAAGGAGGGATTGCGTAAGCAGTCCCTTTTGTTATTGTACAGGTGAATATGTTGACATAAAGTTGTCAAAAAGTGTTGAAAGATACAAAAAAGTGTAGTATGTTAAAAATGTATGTAAAAGGAAAAAGGTTCATATTTGGGAGGAATATGATGAAGATAATTAAGAAATTATTCGTAGTAACAGTTATTACAAGTTCTTTAATTGTAGTTCCGGTATTGGCAACTCCGAGTATTAATCAGATTGAACAAAATAAGACAGAAGCGGAAAAGAAACTAGAAGATGCTAATAGCAAATTAGTTACGCTTTTGACTGACTTTGAAGTACTAAAGGCAGATATTAGAAATCAAGAAGCAAAGATTGCTTTGGCTGATAAAGATTTACAAAAAGCAAAGAAAAAAGAAGAAAAACAATATAAAGAAATGCTTGTTCGTATTAAATATCTATATGAAAATAGTAATGGAAGTGAGCTTTCAGCTTTATTAGGTGCAGAAAATTTTGGAGAGATGATCAATCAAGTTGAGTATATGAAAAATATACACGAATATGATAGAAAAATGCTTGACGAGTATAAAAAATCTAAAGAAAAGGTTGTGTCAATTAAGAAAGACTTGGAATCCGGAAAGGCGGATATGGAGTTTATGGCTGATACATATGAAAGACAGGAAAAAGAGCTAAAGACAACTGTTGAGACAATGAAAACTCAAGTTGCGAATTTTGATGTTCAATTGGCAGAAGCACAAAAAAAAGCAGAAGAAGAAGCAAAACGACTAGAACAACAAACACAGCAAATGGAAGCAACTTTATCTGGTGCAAAACCAACTAATAAGCCATCTAAACCACAGACAAATGGGAATAAGAATGAAACTGAAAAACCAGCTAGACCAAATCCTGTAAAACCAGAAAAACCACAGAAACCATCGAATCCAACTCCTGTAAAACCAGAAAAACCATCGAATCCACATCCGACAAAACCATCGAAGCCAACAAAGCCAGATGTAAGTGAGAAACCATCAGATGTGTCAAAAGGAGAACAGATAGCAAATGAAGGTTTGAAATATGTTGGAAATCCATATGTGTGGGGTGGAAATGATTTGTACAATGGAATCGATTGTTCGGGATTTACTACTAAAATACATTCTATTTGTGGAGTGCCTGGTGTTCCAAGAAATTCTAGAGAGCAAAGATATGGAGGAAAGGCAGTAAATGGCTTATCTAATGCTTTGCCAGGAGACATTATTTGTTATGAAGGACATGTTGCAATTTATATTGGGGGAGGACGAATTGTACACGCTTCAAATCCAAGTCCGTATCCAAGAGGTGGCATTAAGACGGGAACTGCAACGTACCGCACTATTCTTGCAATCAGAAGATATTGGTAAGGGATAATTATTTTGAAAAATTGCTTGCACCTATAAATTTCATATGCTATACTGTGATAGTCGCAAAAAACACGTATGTGGTGAGCCTTAACGGTGCCAAAACTGCTTGCAGTCGGTCTTAAGGAGTAGAAGCATACGGAAGTAAAAACCAATGGAGGAAAAAACATGAGTGTTATTTCAATGAAACAATTATTAGAAGCAGGTGTTCACTTTGGACATCAAACAAGAAGATGGAACCCTAAAATGGCTGAGTACATCTACACAGAAAGAAACGGTATCTATATTATCGACTTACAGAAATCTGTAGGGAAAGTGGATGAAGCATACAAAGCAATTTCTGATATTGCAGCAGAAGGTGGAACAATTCTTTTTGTAGGAACTAAAAAACAGGCTCAGGACGCTATCAAAACTGAAGCAGAACGTTGTGGAATGTTTTATGTAAATGAAAGATGGTTAGGTGGAATGCTTACAAACTTTAAAACAATCCAGAGCAGAATCGCCCGCTTAAAAGATATTGAAAGAATGTCAGAAGATGGAACATTCGACGTATTACCTAAGAAAGAAGTTATCGAAATCAAAAAAGAATGGGATAAACTTGAAAAGAACTTAGGTGGAATTAAAGATATGAAGAAAGCACCAGATGCAATCTTTGTAGTTGACCCTAAAAAAGAAAGAATCTGTGTTCAGGAAGCACATACACTTGGTATTCCATTAATCGGTATTGCTGATACAAACTGTGATCCAGAAGAATTAGATTATGTAATTCCTGGTAACGATGATGCTATCAGAGCAGTTAAATTAATCGTAGCAAAAATGGCAGATGCTGTTATTGAAGCAAATCAGGGAACAACAGGTGTTGAAGAAGTATACGAAGAAGTTGCAGAAGAAGTAGAAGCAGCTGAAGAAGCGTAAGAATTTAAACATAAATGCTTCAGCCTAACGAAGGTTGAAGCATTTTTTAAAGAAACAAAAATATTTATATGGAGGAAATTATCATGGCAATTACAGCAGGTATGGTAAAAGAATTAAGAGAAATGACAGGTGCAGGTATGATGGACTGTAAAAAAGCTCTTAATGAAACAAACGGCAACATGGATGAAGCAATTGAATTCTTAAGAAAAAATGGACAGGCTAAAGCTGACAAAAAGGCAGGAAGAATTGCAGCAGAAGGTATTGTAAAAGCTATCGTTAAAGATGATAAAGTAGCAGCAATCGTTGAAGTAAACTCTGAAACAGATTTCGTTGCTAAAAATGCAGACTTCCAGTCATATGTAGAAGAAGTTGCTAATCAGGCTTTAAATACAAATGCAACAGATATGGAAGCATTTTTTGAAGAAGCATGGGTAGCTGATAACTCAAAAACTGTGAAAGAAGTTTTGACAGAAAAAATTTCTGTAATCGGAGAAAACTTAAATATTAGAAGATTTGAAAAAGTTGAAACAGAAGGTTGTGTAGTATCATATATCCATGGTGGCGGAAGAATTGGTGTTTTAATTGAAGCAGATACAGACGTTATCAATGATGAAATTAAAGGATGTTTAAGAAATGTAGCAATGCAAGTAGCGGCTATGTCACCAAAATATGTTTCTCGTGATGAAGTGTCAGCAGATTATTTAGAACATGAAAAAGAAATCTTATTAGCACAGGCAAAAACAGAAAATCCTGAAAAACCAGATAATATCATTGAAAAAATGATTATCGGACGTTTAAATAAAGAATTAAAAGAAATTTGTTTATTAGATCAAGTATATGTACAAGACAGCGATTACACAGTTTCTAAATATGTAGAAAAAGTTGCTAAAGAAAATGGTGCTAATGTAACAGTTAAAAAATTCGTTCGTTTTGAAACAGGTGAAGGACTTGAGAAAAAGAATGAAGATTTTGCTGCTGAAGTAGCTGCACAGATTAATGGCTAATCAAAATCAATAGGAATTGAATAAAAGTTTTAAGACAAAAAATGGAGCGGAATTTTTAAAATTCCACTCCATTTTTGTGTTTGAAGACATTTACATTATTGTAGAGTTTCCATTCCTTTATGCAAGTGAAAAGAACTAAGAGTGATAAGAATAGTTAGTAAGTACATTAAAGCAGGTTTGGGGTATCACCTTCAAAAGTTATCCATTGGATGAAGATTGTGTTATTGAGAAAAAGTAAGTGATGAATTATAATATAAATCAAGAAGTTTTCGGAGGAATTTTATGGATAAAATGGAATTGTTGAAACGAGGATTGACATCTGCTTTTATTACAAGTGAGGTATCGTCAAATTTGGCATATAAACCTCAATTCATTTCAAATGATTATAAAGAGGGAAAGAAAGTTATCTCATCTATTGAAGAGGAACTTTTGTCATGCGAAAAATTTTGTATTAGTGTAGCGTTTATCACAATGGGTGGGCTTACTCCTTTACTTCAAACATTAAAAGAACTAGAGAAGAGGAATATTTCTGGGAAAATACTTACCACGGATTATTTGACGTTTAGTGAGCCAAGAGCTTTAAAAAAACTTGCAGAGTTGAAAAATATTGAATTGAAAATGTATGTAACGAATCGGTCCAAAGAAGGATTTCATACAAAAGGATATATTTTTAAAAAAGGAGAAATGTACAATATTATTGTTGGAAGCGCTAATATGACATTAAGTGCACTTACTATAAACAAAGAGTGGAACACTAAAATTGTTTCTACTGATCAGGGCGAATATGCAAAAGATATTCTTACGGAATTTAATGCGTTATGGAATTCGGATGCGACATATAGTTTTGAGGAAGTTATTGAAAGTTATACAGCTGCATATGTAAAAAACAAGATTATAGAGAAACAGAAAAAAATTGCAAGAGAAGAATCAGTGCCTTCTATAGAAGAATACCGATTGCAACCAAACTCTATGCAAGTAGAATTTGTAAACAATTTAGAACAAATATATAAATCTGGAGAAGACAGAGCACTTTTAGTGAGTAGTACAGCTACTGGAAAAACTTATGCTTCAGCATTTGCAATGCGAGAATTGGGATTTGAACGAGTTTTATTTTTGGTACATAGAAATCAAATCGCAAAACAGGCTATGAACTCTTTTAGAAAAGTCTTTGGTAGAAAAGTTTCTATGGGGCTTGTCTCAGGAAAGCATCAAGACTATGAGAAAGATTTTATATTTGCAACAATACAAACGCTTAGCAAAGAAGATACATTGAAAAGATATCAGCCGAATCACTTTGATGCAATTATTATAGATGAAGCACATCATAGTGCGGCTAATAGCTATACAAAGGTAATGGATTATTTTAAGCCAAAACTTTGGCTAGGAATGACAGCAACGCCAGATCGCCGTGATGATAACATGGATGGTCGGAATATCTATGAAATTTTCAATCATCAAATAGCATTAGAAATACGTTTACAAGATGCGATGGAGCAAGATTTATTGTGTCCTTTTCATTACTTTGGCATTACAGATCTTGAAATCATACAAGATGAAGGGAAAACAAAAGAAGAAAAATTTGAAAATTTTCGTTATTTAACTTCTGATGAACGTGTTGAAAATGTAATAAAACAGGCAGAATATTTTGGATATAGTGGGGAACGTGTAAAGGGCTTAATTTTTTGTAGTAGAATTGAAGAAGCAAAAGCATTATCTGAGAAATTTAATGCAAAAGGTCTACGAACATTGGCGCTAGATGGAAGTGATAACGAAGAGATGAGAACAGAAGCTATAGAGCGTCTTGCAGGAGAAGATAGACCAGAGGCATTAGATTATATTCTTTCTGTTGATATATTCTCGGAAGGAGTAGATGTTCCAGAAATTAATCAAGTGATTATGCTTAGACCGACAGAATCACCAATCGTATTTATTCAACAGATGGGGAGAGGTCTTCGAAGAGCAGAAGATAAGGAATATGTTGTTATATTAGACTTTATAGGGAATTATAAAAATAACTTTATGATTCCAATTGCGTTGTCTGGTGATCGAAGTTATAACAAGGATAATATTCGAAGATATATTACAGAAGGTGGACGTATAATACCAGGAGAAAGTACTATTCATTTTGATGAAGTTTCGAGAAAACGAATTTATCAAGCGATTGATAATGCCAATTTTAATGATATTAAACTTATTAAGGAAAACTATTTTAATTTAAAAAACAAATTAGGATACATTCCTGCACTTGCAGATTTTGATAAATATGGTGAGATGGATATATTGAGAATTTTTGATAATAGTAGCCTTGGTTCTTATTATAAATTTCTCGTAAAATATGAAAAAGAATATGAAATTCGTTTGTCAAAAGGGGAAGAACAAGTAATTGAGTTCGTGTCAAAAAAACTAGCAAATGGGAAAAGAGTTTATGAATTGGAATTGTTGCGTCGTTTATTAAAATGTCAGCATAGAATATTAAAATTACTAAAAAAATCGTTGAAAGAAAATTATGCATGTGATTTAGATACAAATGCATTGGAAAATGTAGTAAATATGATGACGAATACATTTCCTACAAAGACGGCACAAAAAACATATAAAGAATGTGTTTTTCTAGAAAAAGAAGGGGACGATTATCAAATTTCAAGGACGTTTTCTGAAATGCTGAAAAATGAAGATTTTTATAAAATTTTGAAAGAGTTAGTGGAATTTGGTATTTCAAGATATAAAATTGATTATAGTAATACATATCAAGATACGACTTTTGTGCTATATCAGAAATATACATATGAAGATGTTTGTCGTTTATTGTGTTGGGAGCAAAATGAAGTTCCGTTAAATATCAGTGGTTATAAATATGATAAGAAAACAAAAACATTGCCCGTATTTATTAATTACGATAAAAGTGAAAAAATCAGTGAAACAATCAAGTATGAGGATCGCTTTATAAATGGAAATCATTTAATTGCGATTTCTAAAGGTGGAAGAAGTTTGAAGTCAGAAGATGTTCAGAATTTTCTTCATGCAAAAGAACGTGGAATCGATGTGCAACTTTTTGTGAGAAAAAATAAAGAAGATAAAATTTCGAAAGAATTTTATTATTTAGGTAGAATGACAGCAACAGGAAGAACGAAAGAGATTATCATGGCGAATACAGATAAAAAAGCGGTAGAAATAGAATGGGTGTTGGACACGCCAGTAAGAGAAGATTTATATGAGTATATTGTAAATAGTTGAGAAATGGAGAAAAAATGAAGATAGTAAAAGTGGTAGCTGCAATAATAATAGATAGCGAAAAAATATTTGCAACTCAAAGAGGGTATGGAGAATTTAAAGATGGATGGGAATTTCCTGGTGGAAAGATTGAAGAAGGAGAAACATCACAGGAAGCACTGGTTCGTGAAATAAAAGAAGAATTGGATATAGAGATAGAAATAAGAGGAGTTTTTGATACAGTGGAATATGATTATCCAAATTTTCATCTTTCAATGGATTGTTTTATATGTAAGATTAAGTCAGGAAAGTTAGTATTGAAAGAACATGAAGCAGCAAAATGGCTGACTAAGGAGACGCTAGATAGCGTGGAATGGTTACCGGCTGATTTAGGGTTGGTAGAAAAATTAAAAGAATTAGTATAAAAAGGTAAAGAAACATAAATACAAGATGCAACATGTGTGAGTGAGGGAGAAATACTACAGTTGCTGTATTACATGATAAATTAGGAGAATAATCAATGAATATACAAATTTTCGGGACGAAAAAGTCTTTTGATACAAAGAAAGCAGAAAGATATTTTAAAGAACGTGGAATAAGATATCAATTTATTGATATGAAGGAAAAAGGTCTAAGTAAAGGAGAATTTAATTCTGTTTGTCAAGCGATAGGTAGCATGGAACAATTAATTGATCCAAATTGTAAGGAGAAAGAGTTATTGTTGTTGATTCAATATATTTCTCAAGAAGATAAAGCAGAGAAAATTTTAGAAAATCAGAATGTAATCAAGATTCCGATTGTACGAAATGGAAAACAGGCAACTGTTGGTTATCAGCCGGAGGTTTGGAAAAATTGGAAATAAGGATTTATGTTGATGCAGATGCCTGTCCAGTTGTTTCTATTGTAGAACGACTGGCAAGGCGGTATGAAGTACCGTGTATATTGCTTTGTGATACGAATCATGTTTTGACTTCCGACTATAGTGAAGTCAAGATCATTGGAGCTGGTGCGGATGCGGTGGATTTTGCTCTGGTGAATTTATGCCAGAAAGGTGATGTTGTTGTAACCCAGGATTATGGGGTAGCAGCAATGGCTTTGGGAAAAGGCGCATATTGTATTCATCAAAGTGGACGTTGGTATACAAATAATAATATTGAGGAATTATTGATGCAACGTCATATAACAAAAAAGGCAAGGAGAAGTTCACGCAAAAACCATTTAAAAGGACCAGTAAAGAGAACGGAAAAAGATGATATTTATTTTGCTGAATCGTTTGATAAAATAATTAGAAAGGCGTTGGAATTATAATGGTAAAAGAGATTGTGAGAGATATATTTTTTTTAGGACAAAAATCAGAGTTGGCTACAAAAGATGATTTGCAAGTGGGAAAAGATTTACAGGATACTCTTAATGCAAATAGAGAATGTTGTGTAGGAATGGCAGCCAATATGATTGGTGTGAAGAAACGAGTGATTATTGTGAATTTTGGAATTATGGACATTGTTATGTTTAATCCAGTATTGATTCAAAAAGATACACCATATCAGACAGAAGAAGGTTGTCTATCTTTGGATGGAGTAAGACCGACTACAAGATATAAACATATTGAAGTGGAATATTTTGATTTTGCATGGAAGAAGCAAAGAAAGAAATTATCCGATTGGCCAGCGCAAATCTGTCAGCATGAGTTAGATCATTTAGAAGGTATCATTATATAGATGGAAAAGGTAGTAAAATGAAGAAGGATTGCTGCTTATTTTCTTGTGAATACATACGGAAATAATTGCAAGAAGTAGGCGAATATGGTACAATATAAAGGATTACGGTTGGAAGAAAAGCCGAGACCACTGAAAAGAACATTTGTATAAGTGAGTTTTTCAGTAGTTTCGGAAACCAACTGAACGATATGAAAAAGGAGAACAATATGTTTAAAAAATTTGAAATGGAATTAGCCGGAAGAACACTTCGTGTTGATATCGGTAGGGTTGCCGCACAGGCGAATGGTGCAGCGCTTATGCACTATGGAGAAACGGTTGTATTATCTACTGCAACAGCATCAGAAAAGCCAAGAGAAGGAATTGATTTTTTCCCACTTAGTGTAGAATATGAAGAAAAATTATATGCAGTAGGAAAAATCCCAGGTGGATTTAATAAAAGAGAAGGAAAAGCATCAGAAAATGCAATTTTAACTTCACGAGTAATTGATAGACCAATGCGTCCGCTTTTCCCAAAAGACTATAGAAATGATGTAACATTGAATAACTTAGTTATGTCAGTAGATCCAGATTGTAGTCCAGAGTTAACCGCAATGTTAGGTTCAGCTATTGCTACAGCGATTTCTGATATTCCGTTTGATGGACCAACTTCTACAACACAAGTAGGAATGATTGATGGAGAGTTTGTATTTAATCCAAATGCAGCACAAAGAGCAATTTCGGATTTACAATTAACTGTTGCATCTACAAGAGATAAGGTTATTATGATTGAAGCAGGTGCGAATGAAGTGCCTGAAGATAAAATGATTGAAGCGATTTTTGCGGCACATGAAGTGAATCAGCAAATTATTCAGTTTATAGATACAATTGTTGCAGAGTGTGGAAAACCAAAACATGAATATACAAGTTGTGCAGTGCCTGAAGAGTTATTTGCAGCAATGAAAGAAATTGTAACACCAGAAGAAATGGAAGTTGCAGTATTTACAGATGAAAAACAAGTTAGAGAAGAAAATCTACGTGTGATTAGAGAAAAATTAGAAGAAGCATTTGCAGATAATGAAGAATGGTTGGAGATTTTAGGAGAAGCATTATACCAGTATCAGAAGAAAACAGTTCGTAAAATGATTTTAAAAGATCATAAGCGTCCAGACGGAAGAGCAATTGATCAAATCAGACCACTTGCAGCAGAGATTGACTTGATTCCAAGAGTTCATGGTTCAGCAATGTTTACACGTGGACAGACACAGATTTGTACAGTGACAACATTAGCACCTTTATCTGAGGCACAGAGAATTGACGGTTTAGATGAATCAGAAACATCTAAGAGATATATGCATCACTATAATTTCCCTTCATATTCTGTAGGAGAAACAAAACCGTCAAGAGGACCAGGACGTCGTGAAATCGGACATGGTGCATTAGCTGAAAGAGCACTTGTACCTGTACTTCCTACGGAAGAAGAATTTCCATATGCAATTCGTACTGTATCAGAAACATTTGAATCAAATGGATCCACATCGCAGGCGAGTATTTGTGCATCTAGTATGTCACTTATGGCAGCAGGTGTACCGATTAAATCTGCGGTTGCGGGTATTTCAGCAGGGCTTGTAACAGGTGATACAGATGACGACTACTTAGTGTTAACAGATATTCAGGGACTTGAAGATTTCTTTGGAGATATGGACTTTAAAGTTGCTGGAACACATAAAGGTATTACAGCTATTCAGATGGATATTAAAATTCACGGATTGACAAGAAACATTATTGAAGAAGCAATCGCTCGCACAAAACAGGCTAGAACATATATTTTGGACGAAGTTATGCGTAATGCAATTTCAGAACCAAGAGCAGAAGTTGGCCCATACGCACCAAAGATTCGTCAGATGCAGATTGATCCAGCGAAGATTGGTGATGTTGTAGGACAGCGTGGAAAAACAATTAATGCGATTATCGAACAAACAGGAGTTAAAATTGATATTACTGATGAAGGTTCAGTGTCTGTTTGTGGTGTTGATGCAAAAGCAATGGAAGAGGCAATGAAGATGATTGCTATTATTGTAACCGATTTTGAAGCAGGACAAGTTTTGGAAGGAAAAGTAATTAGCATTAAAGAATTTGGAGCTTTCCTCGAATTTGCACCTGGTAAAGAAGGAATGGTTCATATTTCTAAAATTTCAAAAGAAAGAATCAACCATGTGGAAGATGTTCTTACTTTGGGCGACAAAGTAAAAGTTGTTTGTCTTGGAAAAGATAAAATGGGAAGAATTAGTTTCAGCATGAAAGATGTTGTAGAAGAATAAGATTAAAAGAAAAGTGTTGAGAATGACTGAAAAGTTGTTTTCAGCACTTTTTTTTTGCTTTTGTTCTAAAACGATAAAGCGTTCATATACTGTCTAAAGAGGTGGACAAGATGAAAGAGCAGAAAAGACAAATTTTACAAGTGTTAGGTAAGAAAATTCGATATGTAGTAGAAAAAGAACAGTTTGATTTTTCGCATTTACAGGAAATAAGATTGCGAATAGGGAAACCCTTGACAGTTTTGTACAAAGGTCGAGAGAAACTTTTAATCACAGTAGAACCGGAAGACCTTAGAGAAACTGTTGAGTATATAAGTGATTATTCTTTATATGCGTATGAAGATGAAATGCGTCAAGGGTTTATTACGATTGAAGGAGGACATAGAGTAGGTATGGTTGGGAAAGTGGTGTTAGAGGAAGGAAAAATAAAAAATTTGAAATATATTTCTTCTATTAATATAAGAATTGCCCATGAAGTAAAGGGATGTGCTAATGAAATATTTCGATATATTACAAAAGAGAGACAGATTTATCACACGTTGATTATATCTCCTCCTCGCTGTGGAAAAACAACACTTTTAAGGGATATGATAAGACAAATATCTGATGGAAATAAGTGGGTAAAAGGAGTTCCGGTAGGAGTTGTGGATGAACGGTCTGAATTAGGGGGGTGTTATATGGGAATAGCACAGAATGATTTAGGTATACGCACAGATATTTTGGATTGTTGTCCAAAGGCGGATGGAATGCTAATGCTTATTCGCTCTATGTCCCCACAAGTTATTGCTGTAGATGAAATCGGGGAGAGAGAAGAAATATGTGCGATTGAATACGCACTTCATTGTGGATGCAAAATGCTTGCGACTGCTCATGGTGTTTCTATGGAAGAAATGAAAAGAAAACCATTCTTTGAACAAATCATAAAAGAAAAAAGGTTTGAACGATATGTTGTTTTAGGAAATGAACATCATATTGGTGAAATAGTAGGAATTTATGATGAAAATGGAAAGGATATTTTTGAAAATACATTGGTCTGAAAGGCGGATGAAATGTGCAAAAATTATTTGGATGTATATTGATTGTTTTTGCAAGTTCGGCAATGGGATGGTCGAAAGGAATAGAACTAAAGAAACATTTAGTAGAGGTAGAAAATATGAGAAAAATGTTTCTGATGTTAAGAAGTGAAATAGCATATATAAAGTCTCCTCTTCCAGAAGCATTTAGACATATTGGAAAAAGAATGGGAGGGATTTTTCGAGATTGGTTGTTGAATCTATCAGAGCAAATGATTAAAAAAAAAGGAGTAAATTTTCTAGAATTGTGGTCAGAGTCTATTGAACAATATTGGAGGAGAAGTTATTTAACAAATGAAGATATAGAAAAACTAAAGTCAGTAGGAGAAAATATGGGATATTTAGATGAAAAAATGCAGATAGGAACAATTGATTTGTATGTGAAACAATTAGAGCTAGAAATACAATGCCTACAAAAAGAATTTGTTGTAGAAAAAAGATTATATCATTGTCTGGGGATTATGGGGGGAATCTTTTTAGCAGTCATTCTGATATAAAAGGAGGAAAAAATGAGTGTAAATTTGATATTTAAAATAGCAGCAGTAGGTATATTGGTTTCTGTTCTTAGTCAAGTATTAAAGCATAGTGGAAGAGAAGAACATGCGTTTTTAACTAGTTTTGCAGGGTTACTTCTTGTGTTGTTCTGGATATTACCATATATTTATGAACTGTTTGAATCAATTAAAAGGTTGTTTTCTTTGTGAGAGGTAAAATATGGGGATTATACAAATAGGAGCAATTGGAGTTTTAGGAGCAATCTTAGCAATTCAGTTTAAAAATGGAAGATCTGAGTATGGGATTTACATCAGTATTGCATTGAGTATTCTTATTTTTTTCAGTATTGTAGGTCGTTTAGAAATGATTGTACAAGCGATAAGAGCTATAGGAGAAAAAATACAAATAAAAAATACATATATTTTAACATTATTGAAAATGTTAGGTGTAACTTATGTGGCGGAATTTTCATCTGCAATCTGTAGAGATGCAGGATATCAGACGATCGCACAACAAATAGAAATTTTTAGCAAATTAACGATTTTGGCGTTGAGTATGCCTATTTTATTAGCGTTGTTGGAAACTATACAGGCGTTTTTAGGGTAATCGAAATGAAAAAAATAGGATTAGGTATCATTTTGTTTCTTTTTTGTTTTTGTATATCTGTCAAGGCATCTGAAATAACAGATATAGGAAATGAACAGAAAAAAGTGGAGGAGAATATATTAGAAACATTTGATTTTCGAGATGTAAATCAAGTACTGCGGGATATTTTGCCAAAAGAAAAGTTGGATTTTAGAAAAACGGTATGTGCAATCATAAAAGGTGATATGAAAATTTCTGTAAAATTATTGGAAAAACTTGTTTCAGAGAAGCTGCTATATGAGTTTAGAGAAAACAAAAAAACGATAGTACATATCTTGATTCTTGCTATTATTGCTGCAATTTTTACAAATTTTTCAAATGTATTTCAAAATAAGCAAATTGGAGAAATTAGTTTTTATGTGTTGTATCTTTTGCTAATTACGATTTGTTTAAGTACTTTCCAAATTCTTATTGACGCAGTAGGAGGTAATTTAGAAAAATTAACAGCATTTATGCGTGTTTTAGGGCCACTTTATTTTTTGGCAGTTGCCATTTCAACAGGAAGTGGAACATCTATTATTTTTTATAATTTACTTTTATTTTTAATTTATATTGTTGAATTACTTATTTTGAATTTTTTACTTCCACTTTTGCATATTTATATGGTAATTAGGGTGTTGAATAATCTTTCTTCAGAGGAGTATTTATCTAAATTTGCTGAGCTAATTGAATTTATTGTAACATGGACATTGAAGACGCTTCTTGCAGCGATTGTTGGATTGAATGTAATACAAGGATTGATAAGTCCAGCAATAGACACTTTGAAGAGGGGCGTATTGACAAAAAGTGTAGAAGCAATTCCTGCGATTGGAGATGCATTGGGAGGAACGGCAGAAATTGTTTTGGGGACAGCGGTTTTAGTGAAAAATGGTATAGGAGTAACAGGGGCAGTTATTTGTATTGCTATTTGTATTGTTCCGCTTTTGCAAATGTTTGTTATGACTTTTTTGTATAAACTGGTTTCTGCATTGATACAACCTATTTCAGATAAAAGGATTGTTGGATGTGTTTCTAGTATGGGAGAGGGATGTCAAATTCTTTTACGAGTCATTTTTACAACGGGAATGTTATTTTTTTTGACAATTGCTATTGTTACAGCAACAACGACTTAGGAGGGGAGAAATGTTTGTTTTTTTATATGAATGGATTAGAAATATTGCGTTTTATTTGGTGATAATTACGGCGATTATTCAAATTCTTCCAAATGATACTTATAAAAAATATATTCATTTTTTTACAGGTTTAGTTTTGATTTTGCTTTTAATGACTCCAATACTAAAAATATTAGGAATGGAAAATTTGTCAGATCCTTTATGGAAGAAGGAAGGATTAAAATTAAAGATGGAAGAAATTAATAAAGAAAAAGAATATTTGCAAGGAGAACGTATAGAAGTGGAGGATATAAAGATTGGTGGAGCGAATAAATGAAATTTTATCTAAAAAACATCAGTGGCTTATTGTACTTCTTGTAGGTATATTACTTATGGTAATTGCAATTCCTTCAGAAAAGAAAAAGGATAGACAGGAACCAATAGAAAAAGTGTCTGAAAAAACTACTATTTCGTCTTATACAACAAAATTGGAAACAAGATTAGAAAAAGTATTGGGACAGGTGGTTGGAGTGGGAAAAACAAAAGTGATGATTACATTAAAGTCTACTGCGGAAAAAGTAATTGAGAAGGACAATGAAAATACGGATCAGTCTATAGAGGAAGAAGATGCGCAAGGAGGAAAAAGAAAAACAAAAGATTATAATAAAAAAGAAACAACAATTTATGAAGGGGGGAATGAAGAGCAGAAACCATATGTAAAAAAAGAAATGACACCAGAGATAGAAGGAATTATTGTGATTGCAGAAGGTGGTGGGAATCCAACGATTGTTAAAAATATTACTGAAGCAGTTTTGGCATTATTTGATGTAAACACACATAAAATTAAGATAATGAAAATGAATCAAAGAAAATAGGAGGAATATTTTGAAACGTCTATTTAAGAAAAATCAAATTATTATTACGACATTGGCAATTATGATTGCAATAGCAGGATATTTAAATTATTCTGGTAAAAGTTTTGGGGAGAATTCTGTACAGGAAACAAATGGAGAACTTTCAAACAAAGATTTACTAGATATTTCAGAAGAATCAACAGGAGATATCGAAAGTCATGATGGAGAAGTAGCAGATGGAAGCGTAGATGGAACTCCAGGAGAAGCAGTTTTGACTAGTGGAGTTGTAGCAGAAGCAAAAGTGACAAGAGAACAAGTAAGAGCGAAAAACAAAGAAACTTTGCAAGGGATTATTGATAATAAAAATATAAGTGAAGAACAAAAGAAAGATGCTGTTGCTCAAATGGTAGAAATGACTGAACTTGCAGAAAAAGAGGCGGCAGTAGAAACATTATTAGCCTCAAAAGGATTTAAAGAGGCGGTGGTAAGTTTAACTAAAGATTCAGCGGATATTGTTGTTGGAAAATCAGAATTAACAGATGCAAATAGAGCGCAAATAGAGGATATAGTAACGAGAAAGACAGATGTTGCTCCAGCGAATATCGTTATCACTCCTATTAAAGAGAAAAAATAGTTTATCCTTGAAAAAAGTAACAAAAGAGGGTATCATAAAGACTGCGATTGTGAAAAGAGGAGAATACAAATGTCAAATAGAATAAATGAAATAAAAAAACGAAGAACTTTTGCGATTATTTCGCATCCGGATGCGGGAAAGACAACTTTAACAGAGAAATTTTTATTGTATGGAGGAGCGATTAATCAAGCAGGTTCAGTAAAAGGAAAAGCGACAGCAAAACATGCGGTATCAGACTGGATGGAGATAGAAAAGGAAAGAGGTATTTCGGTAACTTCATCAGTGCTTCAGTTTAATTATGATGATTATTGTATCAATATTTTGGATACACCTGGACACCAAGACTTTTCGGAAGATACATACCGTACATTAATGGCAGCAGATTCAGCAGTTATGGTTATTGATGCATCAAAAGGTGTCGAAGCACAGACAAGAAAATTATTTAAAGTATGTGTAATGCGTCATATTCCAATTTTTACGTTTATTAATAAGATGGATAGAGAAGCTAGGGATACATTTGAATTGTTAGATGATATAGAGAAAGAATTGGGAATAGCAACTTGTCCGATTAATTGGCCAATTGGGTCTGGAAAGGAATTTAAAGGGGTATTTGATAGAGAACATAGAGAGATTGAATTGTTTTCAGATACAAAAAAAGGAACAAGTATAGGAGAAGTGAAGAAAGTTGCATTAAATGATCCTTGTGTGGAAACATTAATTAGTGAGGATCAGAGAATGCAGTTGGAAGAAGAAATTGAGTTATTAGATGGAGCAAGTGCTGAATTTGATCAAGAATTAGTAAATAAAGGGGAACTTTCACCAGTATTTTTTGGTTCGGCATTGACAAATTTTGGTGTGGAAACATTTCTACAGCATTTTTTAGCAATGACATCATCACCTTTGCCAAGAAAATCTGATGAAGGGGAAATTGACCCTATTAAAGAAGAAGATTTTTCAGCATTTGTTTTCAAAATTCAAGCGAATATGAATAAAGCCCATCGAGATAGAATTGCTTTTATGCGAATTTGTTCTGGAGAATTTGATGCTGGTATGGAAGTGTTTCATATACAAGGTGGTAAAAAAGTTCGTTTATCACAACCACAGCAAATGATGGCAAGTGAAAGAAAAATGGTAGAAAAAGCATATGGTGGAGATATTATCGGTGTGTTTGATCCTGGAATTTTTTCTATTGGAGACACGCTTACAACGTCACCTAGAAAATTTGCTTATGAAGGTATCCCAACATTTGCGCCGGAACATTTTGCAAGAGTACGTCAGGTGGATACAATGAAAAGAAAACAGTTTATTAAAGGAATTAATCAGATTGCGCAAGAAGGAGCAATTCAGATTTTTCAAGAATACAACACGGGCATGGAGGAGATTATCGTTGGTGTTGTAGGTGAACTGCAATTTGATGTATTAAAATATCGTCTAGAAAATGAATATAATGTAGAAATAAGAATGGAAAGACTTCCATATGAACATATTCGTTGGATTGAAAATGAAGAATTGGATTTAGATAGACTTGTTGGAACTTCAGATATGAAGAAAATTAAAGATCTAAAAGATAGACCGTTGTTATTATTTGTACACAGTTGGAGTATTCGTATGACAGAAGAACGAAATGAAGGATTAAAATTATCTGAGTTTGGACGTTCTTAAACTTTGTCTTTGCAAACTGTAGTAAATTTGTTATAATAACAAGAGATAACAAACCAGTTAGGAGGTTTAAGATATGGGAAAAGAAGAAAGAAATGCTTATACGATACAATCAGATGAAAATTTAGGAGAAGTAAAAATTGCTGACGAAGTAGTGGCAATTATTGCGGGATTAGCAGCAATGGAAGTGGACGGAGTTGCTTCTATGGCAGGTAATGCAACAAGAGATCTTATTGGCAAACTTGGAATGAAAACACTGTCTAAAGGTGTTAAAGTGGACGTGTTAGAAGGGATTGTTACTGTTTGCATGAACTTGAATTTAAAATACGGATATAGCATCAAAGAAATTTCAGGAAGAGTACAGGAAAAAGTGAAGACTGCAATTGAGAATATGACAGGACTTACCGTGGCGGACGTGAATATTCGTATTGCAGGAGTGGAAATGGATACACAGTAAACGCGAAAGGAAAACAGTTTTTCTGTTTTCCTTTTTTAATAAGTATTCAGCATTGGATTTCCTTATAAAATGTAGTATAATATACGAATTAGAAAGATACTAAATGAAGAAGATGATAGAGAGGATAAAAAATGGGAAGAACAGAATTAAGACAGCATATTTTTAAAATGCTATTTTTAATAGAATTTAATGGGAAAGATGAGATGTCCGAACAGATAGAACTTTATTTAGAGAATATAGAAGATTTGTCGGAGAAAGACAGAGCATATATAGAGAATAAGTATCAGCTAATTGTAGAGAAAGTAGAAGAAATTGATCAACTTTTGAATGAAAACACAACAGGCTGGAAAACGACTAGAATGAATAAGGTAGATTTAACAATTCTTCGTCTTGCAACATATGAAATTAAGTGGGATGAAGATGTTCCGGTAGGAGTTGCTATTAACGAGGCGGTTGAACTTGCTAAGAAGTACAGCAGTGAAGAAGGGGCTTCTTTTGTAAATGGTGTACTTGGGAAATTAGTAAATTAGGAGTAGTCCAATGCGTAATGTATATTCGGTTAAACAAGTCAATTCATATATCAAAAATATGTTTACACAGGACTTTATGTTAAACCGTATTTATGTAAAAGGGGAAGTATCCAATTGTAAATATCATACATCGGGTCATATCTATTTTTCTTTAAAAGATGAGTCCGGAACGTTAGCCTGCATTATGTTTGCAGGACAACGGGCGGGGCTTACTTTTCGTATGCGAGAAGGTCAGCAAGTCGTCGTTCTGGGCAATATCACAACTTATGAAAGAGATGGAAAATATCAGCTTTATGCCAGAGAAATTATTCTAGATGGTGCAGGGCTATTATATGAGAAATTTGAAACATTAAAAAGGGAATTAGAAGAAATGGGTATGTTTGCCCAAGAATATAAGCAGCCTATTCCCTTTTATGCAAAAAGAATAGGAATTGTTACCGCACCTACAGGGGCAGCAATACAAGATATTATGAATATTGCATCAAGAAGGAATCCTTATGTACAATTGATTTTGTATCCAGCCTTAGTACAAGGAAAAGATGCACCTGAAAGTATTGTAAAGGGGATTAAAATATTAGAAGAAAAGCAAGTGGACTTGATGATTGTCGGTAGAGGAGGCGGTTCGATAGAAGATTTGTGGGCGTTTAATGAAGAAAGTGTAGCTAGAGCAATTTTTGATTGTTCTATTCCTATTATTTCAGCAGTAGGCCATGAGACAGATACAACAATTGCAGATTATGTAGCGGATTTGAGAGCACCAACACCTTCTGCAGCTGCAGAACTTGCTGTTACAGAGTACAGCCAGTTAAAAGAAAAGATGTATGATTGTGAGATACAATTGAAAAGAAATTTAAGACAAGTTATTATTAGAAAACGTACATTTCTTAAGCAGTATGAAATTCGGATGAAGTATTTACAACCATATAATCGATTGCGCGAGCAAAAACAACGTTTAATTGGTATGGAAGAAAAAATTCGTATTCTTATGGAAAAAAAGCTAGAAAGAGCAAAGTATGAATTTTCTGTGCGTTTAGAAAGTATGAAAGCACTATCCCCTTTAGAAAAATTGAGCAAAGGATTTGGCTATATAACTCGAAAAGATGGAACGGCGATTAAAAGTGTAAAACAAGTAAAAATAAATGATACACTAAAAATAGAGTTAAAAGATGGAACGGTTTATACAAAAGTGATAGATAGAATTAAGGAGGAAGAAAATGGAAGAGAAGACACTGGAGGAAGTGTTTAACCAACTGGATACGGTTATAAAGGATATGGAAAGAGAAGACATTTCTTTAGAGGATTCTTTTCAGCTGTATCATAAAGGTATGCAGATGCTAAAAATATGTAACGAAAAGATAGACGCGGTTGAGAAAAAAATGTTGATTTTGGACGGAGAAGGAGCAGAACATGAATTTTAATGAGTTAAGAGAAGCGAAAGTAGCGGAAATAGAAGGTGTTCTGAAAAAATATTTGCCAAACGCATCAGGACATCAAAAAAAGATTATGGAGGCAATGGAATATAATCTTATGGCAGGTGGGAAAAGAGTGCGTCCTATGCTAATGAAAGAAACATATGAAATGTTTGGTGGAACGGAAGAGATTATAGAACCGTTTATGGTAGCAATAGAAATGATTCATACATATTCTCTTATTCATGATGATCTTCCAGCCATGGATAATGATGATTATAGAAGAGGAAGAAAGACAACGCATATTGTTTATGGGGAAGCTATGGGAATATTAGCAGGAGATGCGTTACTAAATTATGCCTTTGAAACCGCCTCAAAAGCATTTGATATGAAGAAGGAAGATAGTTATTTAATTGGAAAAGCACTTCAGATTCTCGGAAAGAAATCGGGGATTTATGGGATGATAGGTGGTCAAGTAGTTGATGTAACGGCAGCGGGAACAAGAGTAGATAAAGATGTGCTAGATTTTATCTATGATTTAAAAACAAGTGCGCTAATAGAAGCTTCGATGATGATAGGGGCGATTTTAGCAGGTGCTACAGAAAAAGAAGTGATGATTGTTGAGAATTCAGCAAAAAAAGTTGGGCTTGCATTTCAGATTCAGGATGATATTTTAGATGTAATAAGTACAGAAGAAGTGCTTGGTAAACCAATTCGTAGCGACGAAAAAAATGAAAAAACTACTTATGTGACATTAGAAGGATTTGAAAAAGCGAAAGAGCAGGTTGAAAAACTTTCGATAGAGGCGATTACGATGCTACAAGGATTGAACAGGGAGAATCTATATTTAATAGCTCTTTTGGAGAAATTGATTTACAGAGAAAAATAAAGGAGTACATATATGGTACTAGAACGAATTCAAAAAGAAAATGATATCAAAAAACTGAATGAACAGGAACTTTTTGTTTTAGCAGATGAAATTCGTACATTTTTAATTGAAAAGATAAGTGTGACTGGAGGACACCTTGCTTCTAACTTAGGGGTAGTTGAACTTACAATGGCAATGCACCTTGCATTTGAACTTCCGCAAGATAGAATGATTTGGGATGTTGGGCATCAAGCGTATACGCATAAGTTGTTAACGGGAAGAAAAGCAGGATTTGATGACTTGCGTAAACATGGAGGCATGAGTGGATTTCCAAAAAGAAAGGAAAGTGACTGTGATGCGTTTGATACAGGACATAGTTCTACATCTATATCAGCAGGACTAGGTTATGTAGAGGCAAGAGAGATTTTGGGAGAGAAACATCATGTGATTTCAGTAATAGGTGATGGTTCTCTTACTGGAGGAATGGCATATGAGGCCTTAAATAATGCTTCACATTTAAACAGTAACTTTATTATTGTTCTCAATGATAATAATATGTCTATTTCGAAAAATGTAGGTGGAATGTCTAAGTACTTGGATGGTCTTCGAACAGCTGATGCTTACACAGGACTTAAGAAGGGGGTTGAATCAACATTAAGACAGATTCCAGTAGCTGGTAAACCGTTAGTTTCACATTTAAAGAAAACGAAAAGTAGTATCAAACAACTTTTTGTGCCAGGAATGTTTTTTGAAGATATGGGAATTACTTATCTTGGTCCGATCGATGGACATGATGTGAAAGCTTTATATAGAACATTTATGGAAGCAAAAAAATTAAATAATGCTGTATTAGTACATGTTATTACTAAAAAAGGAAAAGGATATCTTCCAGCTGAAGAATTTCCATCCAAGTTTCATGGAACCGGTCCATTTGCAATTGAAACAGGGGAAGCATTGGCTAAAAAAGAGAAGGACACATATACAGATGTTTTTGGAAAAGTAATGTGTGATTTAGCAGCAAAAGATGATAAAATTGTAGCAATTACAGCAGCAATGTCAGATGGGACAGGCCTTGCAGAATTTGCTAAAAGATACAAAAAAAGATTTTTTGATGTAGGGATTGCAGAAGAGCATGCGGTTACATTTGCGGCAGGTTTGGCAGCCGGTGGGTTAAAACCAGTGTTTGCGGTATATTCGTCTTTTTTGCAAAGAGCATATGATCAAGTGATACATGATGTTGCATTACAGAATTTACCTGTTGTATTTGCGGTAGACCGAGCTGGTATTGTAGGAAATGATGGTGAGACACATCAAGGAATTTTTGATTTATCATTTTTGTCAAGTATTCCGAATATGACAATTATTTCTCCAAAAAATCGTTGGGAATTGGCAGATATGATTCGTTATGCAATTAGCTATGAAGCACCAATAGCAATTCGTTATCCAAGAGGCAATGCGTATATGGGATTAAAAGAATATCGGAAACCGATTAAGTTTCAAACAAGTGAAACTATTTACGAAGAGGATGGAATTGCTTTATTTTCTGTCGGACATATGATGGAAGTTGCAGAAAAGGTAAGAGAGAAATTAAAAGAAATTGGTTATAATTGTAGTTTGATCAATAGTAGATTTGTAAAACCAATTGATGAAAATATTTTGGAAGAAATGGCAAAAGAACATACATTGTTTGTGACTATCGAAGAGAACGTTTTATCGGGTGGTTATGGAGAAAAAGTGCAAGATTATGTTATGCAACATCATCTTGCAGTGGATGTACTGAAGATAGGAGTTCCTGATGAATATGTGGAACATGGAAACATTGATGTTTTAAGAAAAGAAATTATGTTAGATGATGAATCTATTGTGAAACAAATTATTGCACAATATATTGGGAGATAAAAAATGAAAGAACGTTTAGATGTATTACTGGTAAAAAGAAATTTAGTAGAATCTAGAGAAAAGGCGAAAGCGATTATTATGTCTGGAAACGTATTTGTGGAAGGAGAACGAGAGGATAAGGCAGGAACAACTTTTTCTGATGAAGTGCAGATTGAAATCAAAGGCCACACACTTCCATATGTAAGTCGTGGGGGACTGAAATTAGAAAAAGCGGTTGCAAATTTTGATGTAAATTTGGATGGAAAAGTATGTACAGATGTTGGCTCTTCAACAGGTGGATTTACAGATTGTATGCTCCAAAATGGTGCAAGAAAAGTTTTTGCTATTGATGTAGGAAGAGGACAGTTAGCATGGAAATTGCGTCAAGACGATAGAGTTGTCTGTATGGAAAAAACAAATATTCGATATGTGACACCAGAAGATTTAGGTGAAGAAATTGATTTTTCTTCAATTGACGTTTCCTTTATTTCTTTAACAAAAGTATTATTACCAATTCGTAACTATTTGAAATCGAATGGTCAAATTGTAGCGTTAATCAAACCACAATTTGAAGCTGGAAGAGAGAAAGTTGGGAAAAAAGGAGTTGTACGGGAAAAGAGTACTCATCATGAAGTGATTGAAAAAGTTGTATCTTATGCAGTTTCGATTGGATTTAAAGTATTAAATATTGAATTTTCACCAATTAAAGGTCCAGAAGGGAATATTGAATATTTGCTTCATATTCAAAAAACAGACACAATTGGAACATTAGAAAATGTTGAAGTGGATCTAAAAAGTGTTGTAGATAATGCGTTTGATACATTAGCAAAATAAGGGCGTGTAAAGTCATGGATAAATTTTATGTTATTACAAATCATACTAAAGATGAAAAGTATGAAGTTACAAAGGCAATCAAAAAATACATAGAAGAAAATGGAAAGAAATGTATTTTGGAAAGTGAACAACCAATTCCAAATGATACAGAAGGTGTACTTGTAATCGGTGGTGATGGAACACTTATACAGGCTGCAAGGGAACTTTTAGGTAAAAATGTAAAACTTATTGGTATTAATTTAGGTACACTTGGATATTTGACAGAAATTGAAATGCAGACAATTTATCCTGCGTTGGATCGTTTGTTTGCTGACGAGTATACAGTAGAAGAGAGAATGATGTTGAAAGGAAGTCTACCAAATGGTGTAGAGAATGTGGCGTTAAATGATATTGTTGTCACACGGTATGGGTCTTTACGCTTGATTTCTTTTCGTGTGTATGTAAACGGAGAATTATTAAACACATATCAAGCAGATGGAATGATTGTTTCTACGCCAACAGGTTCTACAGCCTATAATCTGTCAGCAGGAGGACCAGTGGTAGAACCGACAGCATCCATACTGATACTTACTCCTATTTGCTCTCATGCGCTAAATACAAGTAGTATTATTTTATCTGTGGAAGATGAAATTGTAATCGAAATGGGAAGTAGAAGAGAAAATGAGGAAGATGAGTCGGTTGTTGCCTTTGATGGAACCGATATATTAAAAATACGCACAGGGGACAAGATCGTAATAAAAAAAGCAAATGAAACAATGAAACTAATGAAAATAAATCGAGTGAGTTTTTTGGAAACACTTAGAAGAAAAATGAAAGGAAACTAACTAAAATGAAAGTAAACAGACATGCAAAAATCGTAGAACTAATTCATAAGTATGATATTGAGACACAAGAAGAATTGGCAGATTATTTAAATGAAGCTGGATTTCAAGTAACACAGGCAACAGTTTCCAGAGATATTAGAGATTTGAGATTGACAAAGGTACCAACAAGTACTGGAAAACAGAAATATATTGTCCTTCGTACTCCAGATGAAGATTTAAAAGATAAATATCGTAGAGTCTTGCAAGATGGATATTTATCTATGGATAAAGCACAGAATATTCTTGTCATAAAAACGGTTCCTGGAATGGCTATGGCTGTTGCAGCGGCATTAGATGCTATGAAATGGCATGAAGTTGTAGGATGTATAGCGGGAGATGATACGATTATGTGTGCAATACGAAATGAAGAAGTAACCACAGAGGTTATGGAAAAAATCAGCAAAATTGTTTTTCAATAGGAGAAAAGAATGCTACAAAACTTACATATAAAAAATCTCGCACTGATTGATGAGATTGAAGTTGATTTTGAAAAAGGTTTAAATATACTAACTGGGGAAACAGGAGCTGGAAAGTCTATTATTTTAGGTTCAATTCATTTGGCGCTAGGCGGAAAGTATAATGCAGACATGTTAAGAAAAGGCGCTTCATATGGATTAGTGGAGCTTACTTTTCGGATAGAAAAAGAAGAAATAAAAAAGGCTTTGGAAAAATTGGACATATTTCCAGAAGAAAATGAAGTTGTATTTAGTCGCAAACTAATGGAAGGACGAAGTGTTAGTAGAATTAATGGAGAAACGGTTTCTATAAACAAAGTAAAAGAAGCTGCAAGTATATTAATTGATATTCATGGACAACATGAACATCAGTCTTTATTATATAAGAAAAATCATTTGGATATATTAGATGCTTTTGCAAAAGAACAAATTTCGGAAATGAAGACGCAAGTAAAGGAAAAATATACAATTTATAAAAAAATAAAAGAGGAACTGAAGCAAGCAAAGATTGACGAGACAGATAGAGAAAAAGAGATAGATTTTATTCAGTTTGAAGTAAACCAAATTCGTGAGGCAAATTTTAAATTTGGTGAGGATAAAGATTTAGAAGAGCAATATAAAAAAATGATCAATAGTAAAAGGATTGTGGAAAATCTAGAAGAAGTTTCCGGGTATATGGGGGAATATGGTGGAAATGGAATTGGTGATATGTTAAATAGAGCTATCCGCTGTATAGGAGAAATTTCTCATATGGATCATTCCATCAGTGCTTTACATGGACAACTTTCAGACGTAGATAATTTGTTAAATGATTTTAATCGAGAACTTTCAGAATATAGACATACGCTAGAATTTTCTGAGGAAGAATTTTATGAAACAGAAACAAGGCTAAATGAAATAAATAGATTAAAAGCAAAATATGGACAAACTATAGAAGAAATTCTTTCCTATTGTGAGGAAAAAGAAGAACGCTTGGAGAAATTAAATGATTATGATGCCTATGTAGAACAATTACAAAAAAAATATTGTGTAGCAGAAGAAAACTTAAAAGAGGTAACAAAACAATTATCAGAAGGGCGAAAAAAAGCAGCAATTTTATTAAAAGATGTTATTAAAGAAGGACTTTTAGAATTAAATTTTTTGGAAGTACAGTTTGAAATTTCTTTTAATCAATTGGAAGAGTTTACTGCAAATGGAAAAGATGAGATTGAATTTTTGATTTCCATGAATCCAGGGGAATTAGTAAAACCTTTAGGTGAAGTGGCATCTGGTGGTGAGTTATCTAGAATTATGCTTGCAATCAAAACAGTTCTTGCCGATAAAGATGCAATAGAGACATTGATATTTGATGAGATAGATGTGGGAATAAGTGGTCGCACAGCACAGAAAGTTTCTGAAAAAATGTGTGTTATTGGGCGAAAGCATCAAGTTATTTGTATTACACATCTAGCACAAATTGCAGCTATGGCAGACGCACATTTTGCTATTGAGAAAAAGGTAAATGATGGGAAGACGAAAACGGAAATTAGTAAACTCAATGAAGAGCAATCAATACAGGAATTAGCCAGAATTCTTGGAGGGGCTCAAATTACAGATAAAGTGATTGAAAATGCGATAGAGATGAAAAACCTTGCTTTAAATGTAAAATAATGCCAGTGTAAAATGAATATAGATTCACATACTAAAACAGATATCCTTTTGGATATCTGTTTTTATATTATTTTTGGGAGGTATAAGTGGTGAGAAAATATTGGTATCGTAGATATCTAGTCATTGCTCTTGTATTTATGATAACTATAGAAGGAGGAATGTTACTTAAAGAACAGGAGCGAAAACAAAAAGTAAGTGTAGAATCTATATCTGATGATTTACTTATTCCGGGTGGGATTCCTGTGGGAATTTATATGGAAACAGCGGGAGTTATGGTGTTGGGAACAGAAAAAATAAAATCGGTTGATGGTGGAAATTATGAGCCTGCGAAAAGGTTAGTTAGAAAAGGTGATTATATTCAAGAGATAGATGGAGTGAAGGTGAAAAACAAAAAAGAACTTCTGAATCAAATGTCACACTTAAACCCTTCAGGAACAGTTTTAAAATTAAGACGAGGAAAAGAAAATGTGTCTGTAAAAGTTCATCCAATAAAATGCAAGGGAAAATCTTATAAATTGGGTATATGGATTAGAGATAATACACAAGGACTTGGAACAATCACGTTTTTAAATAAAAATAGTGAATTTGGAGCACTTGGACACGGAATACATGATATAGATACAGGAAAACTTTTGCAGATGTCTACAGGAAGGCTTTATGAAACAAGTATTCAAGATATAAAAAAGGGCGTGCATGGTGAACCGGGTGGAATGGAAGGCCTTATTGTTTACAATCAGTATAATGTCTTAGGAAGTATTGAGAAAAATACGGAAGAAGGAATATATGGGAAAATGGATGTGATTCCTATGGAGTTGATGAAACAACAACCGTTGCGATTTGGAAAAAAAGAAGAGATTAAGGAAGGGGATGCGAAAATTAAATGTTCAGTTGATGGAAAGTTAAAAGAATATGCTGTGCGTATCACTAAAGTGGATTTGCATGAGAGAGAAGTAAATAAAGGGATTGTTCTTGAAGTGACTGATAAAGAACTGTTGAAAAAAACAGGTGGGATAGTACAGGGGATGTCGGGTAGCCCAATTATTCAGGACGGGAAACTGGTGGGAGCAGTTACTCATGTTCTAGTGAATGACCCAACAAGGGGATACGGTATTTTTATTGAGAATATGTTGGACGCAGCGGCATAAAAATTGTGGCAGAGGGAATTTCCCTCTGCTTCTTTTTCGCTTGATGTGGTATAATTGTGATAGAGAAATCACATTTTAGTGAACAGATAAAATGTAGAAGGTAGGTGGATTAGAATAAAACTATGGAGTATTCAGCATCAGTCTGCTTACAATCAACTTCAAAGAGAGGGTGTTCTTCATGCTAATGAAAACCATCTCTTTTGTGAAGATGATTTGAGATTTGCTTATGATTGGATGGCTGAACAATTGGCACAGAAAGTTGGAAAAGCACCGAGTGGAGTACATTATCCGATTTGGGCTTGGTATCAATGGGAAGGAAGACATAAACGGCTGGATATGCGAACCCATCGCCGCTGGTATGTAAAAGGTACGCCTATTGTACTGTTAACACTTGAAATTCCAGACCAGTTTGTTTTGCTGTCAGATTATGATATGTGGCACTGCGTTCTGAATCATGGTGAAGTGAGCTTTTCTGGAGATATTGAAAAAATATATTCCGAACGAGAAATTCGGGAAAGCTGGAGCAATATTTTCAAGTGGAACCAAAAGAATGCATATTGGCCGGAGCCGAAAACAACACAAGCGGTTTTTTGGGAAGTTAGGAAAGAATGGGTTGTTCGTTCAGAATTTTTTGTATCTGGGTAAAGGGGCTATACCTAATCCGATTTAGGTAACAGTTGTTGCCTCTAATAGAAAGCGCTTGTGAGAGACAGTTCCATTATTCAGGACGGGAAACTGGTGGGAGCAGTGACCAACGTTCTAGTGAATGACCCAACAAGAGGCTACGATATTTTTATTGAGAGTATGTTGGACGCAGTGGCGTAAAGGAAAAGTGGCAGAGGAGTTCACCCTTGTCGCTTTTGAGGTTTATATGATATAATGTACTCAAACTAACATCAAGGGGGAGATATTATGCAATGGAAATACGAAGGAGATGTTACAAAACCGGTTTTGACAGCAAAAGAGAATATAGCGAGTAGCCATAATGCTACAACCATCCTTAAATTGCCGCATATAGCCATCCTCTTTTTTATGCACAGTGGAGTGGACTATTTGGTAGAAAAATATGATTGCCCATTGATTCTAAAAAAACTTCCTCGGTTCTTGCGAGGCTGCCCAGTTTATCAGTTAAATGATAATATCTGCTTTCTGGATGGTGGACGAGGTGCACCTCAGGCTGTTGATACGATAGAAACGCTTTCTGCCTTAGGTGTAAAAACAATTCTTTCTGTCGGTATGTTTGGGACATTTAGAAGTGAAGTGGCTCTTGGTGACATGATTGTTCCTGCGAAGGCTTTTGTAGAAGAAGGAACTTCCTTACACTATTATAGTTCCATTGAGTATGCGGAGCCAGATGAGCGTATCAAAGAAATTGCCGGCTCTCTCACTTCTGGGAAATCAGTACCCATCGTTTCAACAGATGGTGTATATCGACAAACATTCTATAAAGAGCAACTATGGAGAGAAAAAGGTGCTGTAGGTGTTGATATGGAAACATCGGCTGTGTTGAGTGTAAGCAAATATCTGGGAATAAAAGCAGCATCAGTTCTGATGGCTTCCGATAAACACCCGGAAAATAGCAATGCTCCTAAATGGACATGGAATGTGACACATGAAATGCGCTACAATTTATTTGAGAGGGCTAAAATGATTGCAGAGGCGGTAGAAAAAAATAGCCTCTAATTGTATGATGAAGCATTGTTACGATAAAGTTGTTGTCCCTAATAGAAATCACTCGTGAGTGGTATTCTAAATTTAGATGAATGATTTAAGTCACTATACAGTGAATAGGTATTATTTCTCTTAAATGGTACAGAATATATTGACACAGCAGAACTAGCTTGATACAATATGATTACTTTAAGTAAAGAAAGGCAGGTGGACAAAATGAAAAAATTTATTCTGATAAAATCAAGCATCATTTTGTCCGCTGTATAAGTACCTTTTTGTGTGGTTAAATTTGCGTCTCTGATTTTATCAGAGGCTTTTTTTGTTTCTAATTTTATAAGAAAGAGGTACTTTTATGAAAGAAAATATGTATGTTCATCTTTTGAAGCACAAAAGTTTCATGGCTTTTTGGGGGTCGACAACTTTGCTGCGTCTAGCCTCCAATATTTTACAGTTTGCTTTGGCAATTTATGTGCTTGATCTCATCGGATCAGCTTTTGTTTACTCCACAGTCCTGTCTATTATTATCCTTCCACGTATTCTTTGTAGTTCGTTTGCCGGATATTTAGCAGATTATAAGGATAGTATACAAATTTTGCGTTGTGGTACGCTTGGATTAACTGTCTTAATGGCTTGCTTTTTCGTAATCCATGGGTTTGTAATTCCACTAAACCTCCCACTCATTTATGTATTGGTGATTACGCTTGAATTATGTGAGACATTTCTTGGTCCTACAGAAGCAAAGGTGCTACTTTGTATCGTAGCCGAAGAGGAAATTGCTCCTGCAAGTAAACTTTCAGCTTTGGATGATGGCATTGTTGAAATTCTCTCACCCGTTATAGCAGCCCTATTTTACGGATATTTTAGGCTTGTTGGCGTTTTGGGAATTGCTCTTACACTGGAAATGATTGCATTCCTTATGACCTTAGTAATTCGTTGTAGATTCGCCTATACATCTATAAGTAATGACACCGAAAAGTCCCCGATATTTTCCTTAAGAAACACATTTCAAGCCTATCAGGAGGCAAGTCTATGTTTGAAAGATCATGCTTATATTTGGGGAATTATTTTGTTTGCACCGCTTTTTAATTTTTTTGTTGGTCCTCTGTTTTCAGTTACTGCACCACATTATTTTCGCATCACAATGCAAGCCAATGTAGATTTATACGCCATGTTCAATATGGTGTTGGGAATCGCTGGCTTAATTGCGCCGTTCCTTGCTATGAGTTTCATTAATGATGAAGATGAATACAAAGCAAATAAGGGTGGAACGTCTGTTGCAGCTGTAGCTTTGCTGTGTTTGAGTTGTATTTTATATTTCGGTAACAATGCTATTCCTGCGACTACGTCGTTATATATTGTGACTGCAACAATGGCGTTGCTTGTAGCAATCGTAACCATAATGAATATTGCTACATCCATTACAATAAAAAGATATATTCCAGAGCAAATCATTGGCAGAGTAGTTTCTATGATTCAGCTGAGCGCTACAATTTCTGTACCTATCGGACAGATGTTCTATGGCTTCTGTGCAGATAAGCTTCCAGTTACAATAGTTTATTTGGCTTCTGCTATTGGACTTGTAATTACGTTTGTAGTAATGAATAAAACCTATCGAGTAATCAAGATACAGAAAAGGAGAAAAATAGATGAATGAAGAACTCTTACTATCTTACAAGAAATATGCAGAAACTTCGGAACTGCCAAGTGATGTTGGACGCATTGTGGAACTACAACGTGGAAGTGCAACCGTTTTGAATGCCCAAGGGCAGTTTACTGCACACTTAGCCTCACACCTTATTGAAAGCGAATTGCAATTGGCTGTTGGAGATTGGTGCAAAATTAGTCGGGATGCTGAAAATATGAGGATAAACGAATGCTTGCCGCGGAAAAGTAGTTTATCTAGAAAAGTTTCTGGAACACAATTGCGAAAGCAAATGATTGCATCTAATATTGATCTTTTATGCATTTGCTTATCAATGCGAGGAACCATTCGCCCAAGTGTCATAGGGCGATACATATTTGTACTATCAGGAAATTATCGACAGTTATTGCTATTTACACAAAAAGACTTGTGTCCGAATGCAGACGAAAAATTGAAAGAAATTCGCTGTGCGTTCCCGCATATACAAATGGCTACTATTTCAGCAGTTCACGATGATATTGATGAATTATACTCCTACTTTAAGCCAGGAGAAACTCTTGCATTAGTAGGACCGTCAGGCGTTGGCAAATCGACTCTGATTAACTGTTTCGTGGATAATGAACAACAGGCAACCTCGCATTTTAGTCTAAAAAGCAACAAAGGACGTCATACAACTACTTCACGATCCATGCACTATTGTAATGAATCTCAAATCTGGATTATCGATACTCCTGGTATGCGAGAGTTGGGGATTTGGGACATGAACCAAGAAAATTCGGCATTTGGAATGATTTATCGATTGGCAGAAGAATGCAAATTTTCAAATTGCACACATACAGTAGAACCGTACTGTCGAATACAGGCGGCACTTTATACGGGGGAAATTACCCAGGAAGAATACAAACAATTTATTAAACTAGAGCATGAAAGAAAAAGAATTAGAAAAGTACAGCAATGCCGTTCACGTAAGAACAAAAAATGAGATGATACTATTGTCTATTCCACTGGAATTTTTAATATAGACGTGACTTCAATTAAAAAGGGGACGTACCTCTGTTGCTCTCATCGTAGTTGTACTTGTCCATTCTAAAAATTTTCAGTATAATATATTCACACATACTGTGGGAAAGAATAGGATGGACAAAAAAGTGTATAAAAGTAATGTAGGCTTAATGTATTTTCTTGTGTCACTTATTATTGCGGCGATATTAATTGGTTCATTTCTATATACACGTGACAATGGAAATGTGATTGTGACTTCTATAGCATTTATAGTTGCTGCAGCAATACATTATTTTGTATTAATATATCCTGTAATTATTACGAAGTATGTCCTTGAAACAGATAGATTAGTCATTCATTGTGGTATATATAAGAATGAGATTGCGTTTCATGATATTTAGAGGTGGTATTATAAGAAGTCTTTTGGAAGATATCCAGCATTAAGCGAAAAAATGGTATTCATCAAGTATAAGGATTGCAGCATGACAAATTTAGTTGGGATATTACCTAAAAATCGAGATGAACTTATTCGGGAAATACAAAAGAAAATCTAATAGAGGTAATTTATGAAAGTATATACTAGCAAAGAAGAGTTGAAAGATGAAATTCAGAAAACCTATACTAAGTTTATTGCTGAGTTTGATAATATCCCAGAAGATATGAAAGATCTTCGTGCAGAAGAGATTGATCGCACCCCGGCAGAGAATTTAGCGTACCAAGTAGGATGGACTACTCTTGTTCTCAAGTGGGAGCAGGATGAAAGAAATGGTCTAGAAGTAAAAACGCCTTCAGATCAGTTTAAATGGAATCAGCTCAGAGAATTGTATCAATGGTTTACAGATACTTATGCTAAATTATCTCTCCAGGAACTTAGGACAACACTAGACATGAATATTCAAAAGATTTACGAGATGATTGATTCTATGTCTGACAAAGATATTTTTCTTCCACACAGACGAAAGTGGGCAGATGATGCTACTAAATCTGCTGTTTGGGAGGTTTATAAATTTATTCATGTCAACACAGTGGCTCCCTTCGGTACTTTTCGAACAAAGATTAGAAAGTGGAAGAAGTTCATGATGTAAAGTAGTATTGATATTGATGGATCTACTGCTGATATTACTAATAATGGAGATATTTTTGGATAAAATTTATTATTTTATAAAAATAAAGCTAAGGGGTGAAGATGATTGTACGAACATGTAGAACAGATGTCAAATTTAATGGCAAACCGTAGAAAATTGATAGAAAATATGGAAGCACTATTAAATGAATTGGATTTACAACAAAAAGACTTTGAAATTCTTAATGAATATTTCGGAAGTGAACAGAGGATGCAGGACATTGAAGAGGATGAAAAAGGCAATATTCCAACATCACTAAATAGAGGGGCGTTATCAGAAGATGAACTTTATGATGTTATTTGTGACAATCGTGATTTAATGATACATATGATGGAAATAGCTTTGAAAGGTTTAAAGGCATAAAGAGAATAAAGGGTAAAAGAACACTTATCTTTAAAAAATGCACATATTTTTAAGTGAAGAAGTAGGATTGTTTGTTGAATTATTTTTTAATATATGTGTTATAATAATTGTAGAACAAAATAACTACTTAACAGACCAACGAAAGCAAAGTCCGCTAAGCATGTTAAATAATGATTTTTGGAGGAAAAGATATATGAATACTTTAAAAGTTGAAAAAAGAAACATGCAGACAAAAACTAAAAAACTGAGAAGAGAAGGATTTGTTACTGGAAATGTATTTGGCAAAGAGTTAAAAAATTCTATTCCAATTCAGATGGGCAAACATGATGCAGAAGAATTATTGAAAAATTGTCAAAAAGGAAGCCAAGTTATTATGGAGTTGGAAGGTGAAAAGAGGAATGTTTTAATCAAGGAAATTGATATTGACTCCATGAAACATCAGATTCTTGAAATTGATTTTCAGATGCTTGTAAAAGGGGAACAGGTACATTCTGTAGCAGAGATTGTTTTGCTAAATCATGATAAAGTTGTCAATGGAATTGTTGAATTGGATCTACCAGAAATCGCTTATGTAGCAACTCCTGAGGCATTGGTAGAAAAAATTGAAATTGATTTGGAAAAGATGAGAGTGGGGGATGAGATTCTAGTTAAGGATCTTCCGATTGCATCAAATAAAAAGATTACTTTAAAAACAAACTTGAACGAGTCTGTTGTAAGAATCGTAGAGCCACATACTGTTGTAAGCAATGAATAGGTGTAAAGATATAAGAACATAACAAAAAACGGTAGAGGAAGATTTTCTCTACCGTTTTTGAGTGTATATGATATAATTTTGTTAGATAAAAAAGTTTTTCAGAAAATTAGAAAGAGTGGAAATGTTTATGAAACGAGAGTTGGGAATTGCTAGATGTGGTCTTGCGTGTTGTTTATGCTCGGAAAATGTGGAATGTAATGGATGTGGTTCAAATGGTTGCCCAGACAATGAGTATTGTGAGAATAAAAAATGTTCGATTTCAAAAGAGCTGACACATTGCTATAAATGTGAAGAGGATTGCAAAAAAGGACTATTGAAAAAAATCAAACCATATACATTTACTTTATTTGCTAAAAAATATGGAGAGGAAAAATTATTAGACTGTTTAGAGAAGAATGAAGAAAAGGGAGTTGTATATCATCGTGATGGAATAAATGGAGATTATGATGAATTTGATGATGTAGAAAAGTTGATGGAATTTATTCTAACTGGAGTACGATAAGTACTGATGAAATAAATATAGGAGTTATGATTTAAAAAAGGGAAAAATTGCCAAGGGTCTATGTATGATTGGATAATTGTTATTATGCGTTGCTTGTAGCAACGGGGAGGTTATCATATCATGTAGGTACGAAAAGAAAGGGGTGCATGTTATGTTAAATGAAAATATCAAAGCAATTAGAAAGTCAAAAGGACTTTCGCAAGAAGAACTTGCAATTAAGCTCAATGTAGTTCGTCAAACGATTTCGAAATGGGAAACGGGGTTGTCGGTGCCTGATTCTGATATGTTGCTTTCTATATCAGAAATATTGGAAACACCTGTTAGTACGCTGTTGGGAGAAACTATTGTAGAAAATACGGTGGATGATTTAAAAGTAATTTCTGAAAAGCTAGAGATTATTAATTTGCAGTTGGCACAAAAGAAAGTAGTAAAACAAAAGATATTACATTGGTTTTTTATTTCAATATGTGCAATTGTAGCAACTATTTTTGCTATTACAATTGTATTAAATAGTCCGTATTTAAATTGGAACTATAATGATATCGAAACAGCCATAATCGGTGTTGGTTTTCATACGTTTGAATGGGTGTTTGTTAGAGTGGCCCCATTTGTTTTGATTGGTGGGATTGTTGGTTTCTTTTTGACAAAAGAAAAAAGAAGATAATTAAAAAAATATTTTTAAGCAGATGATGTAATGGAATAAAATTATATCATCTGTTTTTATATGATGAGAAATGTAAAATAAGGAGGAAAATGTCGAAATCGTCCGACAATATTTTCTTGTATCTGCAAAATGAGTCGGATATAATGTGCGGGTAGTTAGAGGGTCATAAAAATAGGAGGTTTCGATTTATGGGAAACTTAAATGTAGCAATTGCTGACGATAATGAGAGAATTTTGGAACTTTTAGATGAAATTATAAGTACAGATAATGAGCTTACTGTTGTTGGAAAAGCAAACAATGGGGAAGATATGTGTCAAATTATTAAAAATAAAGAACCGGATGTAGTGTTATTAGATTTGATTATGCCTAAAATGGATGGAATTAGCGTACTGGAGAAAATAAATACAGATGTGAGTATAAAGAAGAAACCAGATTTTATTGTAGTTACAGCAGTAGGACAAGAAAGAATTACAGAAGATGCGTTCAGGAAAGGCGCTAACTATTATATTATGAAACCGTTTAATAATGAAATGATTATTAATCGAATAAAGAGTACTGCAGGAAGACAAATAAAGACGGGTAAACAACAGGTATTATCTGTTTCACAACCACAAATTTTGCCAGAAGAACGATTGGAGGAGTGTGTAACGGATATGCTCCATGAAATTGGAATTCCTGCTCATATTAAAGGATATCACTATTTACGCGATTCTATTATTATGGCGGTAGAGGATATGGATGTATTAAATGCAATTACAAAGATTCTGTATCCATCAGTAGCAAAAAAACATCAGACGACAGCAAGCCGTGTGGAGAGAGCGATTCGACATGCAATTGAAGTTGCATGGGGAAGAGGAAAATTGGACACATTAGAAGAGTTATTTGGATATACAATTAGTAACGGAAAGGGGAAACCAACAAATTCTGAGTTTATTGCGCTGATTGCAGATACAATTCAATTAAAATACAAACACTGATAAATCCTTTTCATTGAGATGTAATTGCGCTATAATAGAGTTATTATATGAAAGGTGGAGAAACGAGTATGAGAAAAATCTTATTTGCAGCATCGGAATGTGTTCCGTTTATCAAGACAGGTGGATTGGCAGATGTAGTAGGAAGTTTACCAAAGTATTTCAATAAAAAAGAATATGATGTTAGGGTAATGCTACCTAAATACATGTGTATGAAACAGGAATGGAAAGATAAGATGGAATACAAGACTCACTTTTATTTGGATTTATCCTGGAGAAAACAATATGTGGGCATTTTGGAAATGAAATTAGATGGTGTTACATTTTATTTTATTGATAATGAATACTATTTTGCAGGTTCAACACCATATGGCAATATTTATGAAGACGTAGAAAAATTTGCCTTTTTTTCTAGAGCTGTTTTAAGTGCTTTGCCATTAATTGATTTTAGACCGGATATTATTCATTGCCATGATTGGCAAACAGGGTTAATTCCTGTATATTTAGATAACTTCCGTTTTGGTGGAGAATTTTATCAAGGAATTAAGACGGTAATGACTATACATAATTTAAAATTCCAAGGAGTATGGGATAAGAAGACAATTCAGGATATTACGGGATTGCCAGATTATTATTTTACTTCTGATAAGTTAGAGGCTTATGAGGATGCCAACTACTTAAAAGGTGGTATCGTTTATGCAGATAAGGTGACAACAGTTAGTTGTTCTTATGCAGAAGAAATTAAAACGGAATTTTATGGAGAACGGTTGGATGGCTTAATGAATGCGAGGGCAAACTGCTTATCAGGAATTGTGAATGGAATTGACTATCAAGTCTATAATCCGAAAACAGACAAAATGATTCACAAGAGATATTCTGTAGATACTTTCAGAAGAGATAAGAAAAAGAATAAACTTGCTCTTCAAGAAGAATTAGGGTTGGAAGTAAATGAAAAGAAGATGATGATTGGAATTGTATCTCGACTTACAGATCAAAAAGGTTTTGATTTAATTGCATATATTATGGATGAATTATGTCAAGATGATATTCAACTTGTTGTTTTAGGAACGGGAGAAGAACGATACGAAAATATGTTTAGGCATTTTGCTTGGAAATATGATAAAAAAGTTTCTGCAAATATCTATTATTCAGAAGAAATGTCTCATAAAGTGTATGCTTCTTGTGATGCATTTTTGATGCCGTCTTTATTTGAACCTTGCGGGTTGAGTCAATTGATGAGTCTTAGATATGGAACTGTTCCGATTGTGCGTGAAACAGGTGGACTTCGAGATACTGTGGAACCATATAATGAATTTGAAAAAACGGGTACAGGGTTCAGTTTTTCAAATTATAATGCGCATGAAATGTTAGGCATCATTCGTTATGCGGAAAAGATTTATTATGAAAGAAAACGAGAATGGAATAAAATTGCTGAACGTGGAATGAGAAAAGATTTTTCTTGGAAAAATTCTGCTAAACAATATGAAAAACTATACGAAGAAATGTAATTGACAAAGGAGTAGAACATGAAGATTATCGACAGATTAAAGGAAGACAGAATAAATATTTCTTTTGAGGTCTTTCCGCCTAAGACAGAAGCAGGATTTGATAGTGTGGTAAATGCAGTAAATGAGATGGCAGTGCTAAAACCAGCTTTTATTAGTGTGACTTATGGTGCTGGTGGTGGCACTAGTAGCAATACAGTTCACATTGCCTCTCATATTAAACATGATTTGCAGGTGGAAAGTTTAGCACATTTAACATGTGCTTCTTCAACTAAGGAAGAGGTGCAACAAGTTATTTCTACATTAAAGGAAAATGGCATTGAAAACATATTAGCACTTCGAGGAGATATTCCAAATGAAACAACATTTCCTACTATAAGTCGATATCAATATGCATGTGAACTTATTCAAGAGATAAAAGCAAATGGTGATTTTTGTATTGGAGCAGCTTGTTATCCAGAAGGTCATGTGGAAAATGAACACAAAAAAGATGATATAAGGTATTTGAAAGAGAAGGTGGATAGTGGTGTAGACTTTCTTACAACTCAAATGTTTTTTGATAATAGTATTCTTTATAATTTTTTATATAGAATTCGCGAGCAAGATATTACAGTTCCAGTATTACCTGGAATTATGCCAGTGACAAATGGTAAACAGATGAAGCGTATTTGTGCATTATCAGGGACAGTGTTGCCACAACGTTTTAAGGCGATTGTAGATAGATTTGGAGATGATCCAAAGGCGATGCAACAAGCCGGAATTGCCTATGCAACTGATCAAATTATTGATTTGATTGCCAATGGTATTGAAAATATTCATATTTACTCCATGAATAAACCAGAAGTTGCAAAGGCAATTATGTCGAATTTGAAAGAAATTATAAAGTAGGAGAAAGTATGGAGAAACGAATAAAAGAAGCAATTCGTTATCTTGGTTTTGGTAAGAATACGGTAGATGACCGTACATTTGCTCTTGTTATAAATTCTTTCAAAGAATTGGAAGAGGTGGCAGATGAACGAGTTATATATCGTATTTTTTCATTGAAGTCAGAAGCGGCGAATCAGATAACAATTGGAAATATGGTAATAAATAGTGCCGCATTAAGCAAAAACTTAAAAGGATGTCAGGAAGTTATTCTTTTTGGGGCAACATTAGGTACGGGTGTGGATATGTTAATGAAACGTCGAGCAATTACAGATATGGCGAGTGTGGTTGTTTTGCAAGCGTGTGCAGCAGCGATATTAGAAGAGTTTTGTGATAAATGTGTCGGTGCGATTTCTGAGGAATTAAAAAAGAGTGAATTATATTTGCGTCCACGATTTAGTCCTGGATATGGAGACTTTTCTATTTCACATCAAGGAGAAATTTTAAATATGTTGGATTCATCCAAGAAAATTGGACTTACTATGACAAAGGGAGGTATGTTGACACCAATAAAATCCATTACGGCTGTAATAGGAATAAGTGATAAAAACATATTCTGCCATCGAGAAGGGTGTGAACTATGTGAAAAAACAGATTGCGATTATAGAAGGGGATAGACAATGGTATTAGAACGTTTAGGAAAAGAATTACTCTTTTTAGATGGTGGTATGGGGACACTTTTACAAGAAAGAGGACTTTTACCAGGAGAACTTCCGGAAACTTGGAATATAAAAAACAAAGAAATTGTGATAGATATTCATCGTAAATATTTTGAAGCGGGAAGCGATATTGTCCTAACGAATACATTCGGTGCAAATGCAATTAAATTTCATGATGATTCTTATAATTTAAAGCAAATTGTAGAAGAGGCAGTGGCAAATGTACACGAAGGAGCTAAAAAATGTAATAGGGACAGGAATGATTATTGTGTTGCCTTAGATATTGGACCTACTGGAAAACTTTTAGAACCAATGGGTGACTTACCATTTGAAGAGGCGTACAATGCTTTTGCAGAAGTAATGCGTTATGGAGAGAATGCAGGGGCTGATTTGATATATATTGAAACAATGAGTGATACATATGAGTTGAAGGCTGCTGTTCTTGCTGCAAAGGAAAATACGAATTTACCTATTTTTACAACGATGATTTTCAATGAAAATGGAAAACTTCTAACAGGAGGAGATGTTCCTTCGGTAGTTGCAATGCTAGAAGGTTTACGCGTCAATGCGATTGGAATGAATTGTGGAATGGGACCTAAACAAATGATTCCTATCTTAAAAGAAATGAAAAAATATACATCCCTTCCTATTATTGTTAAAGCGAATGCAGGACTTCCTAAACAAAAAAATGGAGAAACATATTATGATGTATCTTCTGGAGAATTTGCGGATGCAATGGGAAAAATTGTGGACGAAGGCGGATGTGTAATTGGTGGATGTTGTGGGACAACACCAAAGCATATTTTTGAGATGAAAAATATATGTAAAAATAAAGACATAAAACCTTTGAAAAAGAAAAGTGATACAATTGTATCTTCTTATGGAAAGGCGGTTGTTTTTGGTCAAAAACCGATTATTGTTGGGGAAAGAATTAATCCAACTGGAAAAAGTAAGATGAAACAGGCACTGAAAGAAAATCAGTTAGATTATCTTTTGAAAGAAGCGATTATGCAACAGGAAAAAGGTGCAGATATACTTGATGTGAATGTTGGACTTCCGGATATAAATGAATCTGAGATGATGAAAAAAGTTATACCAGAGATTCAAAGTGTAACAAATCTTCCAATTCAAATAGATACTGTGGACGCAGTTGCTTTAGAGGGAGCAATGCGTTTATATAATGGAAAACCTATGGTAAATTCGGTTACGGGTAAAAAAGAATCCATGGATAAAGTGTTTCCGCTTATCCAGAAGTATGGAGGAGTTGTAGTAGGGCTTACACTTGATGAACAAGGGATCCCAAAAACAGCACAAGGAAGAGTAGAAATTGCGAAAAAGATTATTTGTGAAGCGAAAAAATATGGAATAGAAAAAAAAGATATTATTATTGATGTCTTGACAATGACAATTAGTTCAGAGCCAGAAGGAGCAAAAACAACTTTAGATGCATTGGAAATGGTAAAAACAATGTGTGGAGTACATACAATTTTGGGCGTGTCTAATATTTCTTTTGGATTACCTACAAGACCGATTATTAATGCAAATTTTTATACGATGGCAATGCAAAAAGGATTAAGTGCAGGGATAATCAATCCTTCTTCTGAGGCAATGATGAATTCGTATTATGCTTTTTGTGCGTTGATGAATTTAGATAAAAATTGTGAACAATACATAACAAATTGTATGCCAAAGGAAACTGAAAAAAAGTCAATTTCAATAGTTACGCTTAAAACAGCAATTGAAAAGGGATTGCGAGAGGAAGCTGCGCAATCTGTTAAAGAATTGATAAAAACAAAGAAACCATTGGATATTATTAATACATATTTGATACCAGCCTTGGACACAGTAGGAAAAGGATTTGAAAAAGGGACCGTTTTTCTTCCACAACTTTTAATGAGTGCAGAAGCGGCGAAAGAAGCTTTTTCTATTTTGAAAGAGGAGTTATCTAAGTCAGGACAAAATAATAATAAAAAAGAAAAAGTTATTTTAGCAACTGTCAAAGGTGATATTCATGATATTGGGAAAAATATAGTGAAAGTTCTCATGGAAAATTATGCTTTTGATGTAATTGATTTAGGAAAAGATGTAGACCCTGAACTTATTGTAGAAACAGCAAAAAAACAGAAGGTAAAATTAGTGGGATTAAGTGCATTAATGACAACAACTGTAGTTAGTATGGAAGAAACTATAAAGCGGTTGCGAAAAGAAGTGCCAGATTGCAAAGTAATGGTAGGAGGTGCTGTCCTTAATCAAGAATATGCAGATATGATAGGGGCAGATTTTTATGGAAAAGATGCGATGCAGTCAGTATATTATGCACAGAAAGTATTAAAACATTAGGAGGAGAAAAAATGCGAGGATTAAAAACACCTGTAAGATACATTAGAAGAAAAGTGTTTGAGGAAGTGGCAAGAGTAGGATTTACCTCTACGCCAGAAACATTGATTGAGGATATTGAAGAAATTCCATATCGTCTTGTAAATGAAGATACAGAAAAATTTAGGGAAAGTGTATATCGTTCTCGGGCAATTGTAAGAGAGAGACTTCGTCTTGCGATGGGGATGTCGCTTCGTCCAGAAGATAAACCGGTTCATTTAACAGCCGGAATTGAAGAAAGCAATATTTCAGCTAAATATTACGAGCCACCTCTTATGCAAGTGATTCCATCTGCTTGTGCTTCGTGTGAAGAAAAAGAATATGAGGTTAGCAATATGTGTAAAGGATGTTTAGCTCATCCATGTAAAGAAGTCTGTCCCGTTGGTGCAATTTCGATGAAAAACGGTCATTCGTTTATTGATCAAAGTAAATGTATTAAATGTGGTAAATGTAAAGCGAATTGTCCATATGATGCAATTGCAAAAAAAGAGCGTCCATGCCAAAAATCATGTGGTGTAAATGCGATTGTTTCAGATAAATATGGTCGTGCTAAAATTGATAATGATAAATGTGTTTCCTGTGGGATGTGCATGGTTTCCTGTCCATTTGGAGCGATTTCTGATAAATCTCAGATTTTTCAATTGGCTAGAGCATTAAGAGAAGGTGGAGAAATTATAGCAGAAATTGCACCAGCGTTTGTAGGACAATTCGGACCGAATATTACTCCAAGAAATATTAAGGCAGCATTACATGAATTAGGATTTAAAGAAGTGTATGAGGTTGCACTTGGTGCTGATATAGGGGCGATTTCAGAAGCCCATCATTATGTGGAAAAAGTCGTTACTGGAGAATTACCATTCTTGTTAACATCATGTTGTCCATCCTGGTCTGTTTTAACAAAAAAATATTTTCCTGATTTGGTAGATCAGGTTTCACAAGAATTAACACCTATGGTTGCTACAGCAAGAACAATTAAACAGGAACACCCGAATGCAAAGGTAGTATTTATTGGACCGTGTGCATCTAAAAAATTAGAAGCATCACGAAGAACAGTAAGAAGCGATGTGGACTTTGTTATTACTTTTGAAGAATTACAAGGTATGTTTGATGCAAAAGAAATTAATTTAGAGAAATATGAAGCGGAATCTTCTTTCCATGATGCAACAGGAGCAGGAAGAGGGTATGCAGCAGCAGGTGGCGTTGCAGCAGCAATTGAAAAATGCATTAATGAATATTATCCAGATGTGGAAGTGAACATTGAACATGCAGAAGGCCTTGCAGAATGTAAAAAGATGCTTGTTCTAGCAAAAGCCGGGAAAATGAACGGATGTTTAATTGAAGGAATGGGATGTCCTGGAGGGTGTATAGCTGGTGCAGGAACGAACATTGAAATTCCAAAAGCAAAAAAAGCGCTAGGTGATTTTGTGGCAAAATCCTCAAAAAATTTACCGGCAAAAGAACTAGAAGAAATAGAATTGAAATAAGTCTTTTTTTGTGTTATGATAGATGAAAAGTGATAAGTTTAATGTATGGAGGTGCATAAATTATGGCATTTTGGGCAACATTAATTCAAACTATTATAAAGATGGTCATCGTTGGTGCGGCAGCCTTTGGTGGCATTATGTTAGGAAAAACGTTACGCAAAAGAAAGAATGAAAAAGATAAATAGTCGTGAGGACGGGATGGATTTTCCATCTCGTTTTTTCGTATAAGAAGGGGAGAAACTTATTTGACAAAAGGAGAAAGTAACTTTATAATTAGTTGTTAGCAAATTAATCAGAAATGATTGTTAATATTTTATGAGCAGGAGGACAATAATGCAACCATATGGAGTAAATGAATTGAGAAAAATGTTCCTTGATTTCTTTGAAAGCAAAGGACATTTAGCAATGAAGAGTTTTTCGTTAGTGCCACACAATGATAATAGTCTTTTATTAATTAATTCAGGAATGGCACCATTAAAACCATATTTTACAGGTCAGGAGATTCCACCAAGAAATCGTATGACAACTTGTCAGAAATGTATTCGTACAGGAGATATTGAAAATGTTGGAAAGACGGCACGACACGGCACATTTTTTGAAATGTTAGGTAACTTCTCGTTTGGTGATTATTTTAAAAGAGAAGCAATTCAATGGTCGTGGGAATTCCTTACAGAAGTTGTTGGATTAGATGCCGATAGACTTTATCCATCTGTATATGAAGAAGATGATGAAGCCTATGAGATTTGGAATAAAGAAATGGGTATTTCAGCAGAACGTATTTTTAAATTTGGAAAAGAAGATAATTTTTGGGAACATGGTTCAGGTCCTTGTGGTCCTTGTTCAGAAATTTATTATGATAGAGGAGAAAAATACGGTTGCGGTGATCCAAATTGTACAGTGGGTTGTGAATGTGATAGATATATGGAAATTTGGAATAATGTATTTACGCAATTTGATAATGATGGAAAAGGACATTATGAAGAGTTAGAACAAAAGAATATTGATACAGGTATGGGATTAGAACGTCTTGCATCGATTGTGCAGGATGTAGATTCTATTTTTGATGTGGATACATTGAAAGCACTTCGTGAACATATTTGTGCGCTTGCAGGAACAGAATATGGAAAAGAATATAGCAAAGATGTATCTATTCGTGTTGTAACAGATCATATTCGTTCTGTGACATTTATGATTTCAGATGGAATTATGCCTTCAAATAATGGAAGAGGATATGTACTTCGCCGTCTACTTCGTCGAGCTTGTCGTCATGGACGTATTTTAGGTATAGAGGGACAATTTTTAACAAAATTGTGCGAAACAGTTATCAATGGATCTAAAGACGGTTATCCAGAATTAGAAGAGAAAAAAGACATGATTTTCAATGTGATTCGTCAAGAAGAAGAACAGTTCAATAAAACAATTGATCAGGGATTAGGTATTTTGTCTGAAATGATTCAAGAAATGACAGACAAAAATGAAACAACATTATCTGGAGATAATGCATTTAAATTATACGATACATATGGTTTTCCACTTGATTTAACAAAAGAAATTTTAGAAGAAAAGGGATTTTCAATAGATGAAGAAGGTTTTAAAATTTCTATGGAAGAGCAACGTGTAAAAGCAAGAAAAGCACGTGGTGTAAGTAACTATATGGGTGCAGATGCAACTGTCTATGATGAAATTGATCCTTCTATTACAACAGAATTTGTTGGTTATGATCATTTATCATATGATTCAGAAATTACTGTTTTAACAACAGAAAATGAAATTGTAAATACACTTTTAGAAGGTACAAAAGGAACGATTCTTGTAAATGCTACACCATTTTATGCAACAATGGGTGGACAAGAAGGAGATAAAGGTGTTATTAAGACAGAAAATGCAGAGTTTGTTGTAGAAGAAACAATTAAACTGTTGGGCGGAAAAATAGGTCATGTTGGAAAGGTCACAAAAGGAAGCTTTGCAGTTGGAGAAAAAGTAACACTTTCTGTAGAACAAAGTGGACGTGTTAATACTTGTAAAAATCATAGTGCAACACATTTACTTCAGAAAGCACTAAAAACTGTTTTGGGGTCACATGTAGAGCAAAAAGGATCTTTAGTTACACCAGATAGACTTCGTTTTGACTTTGTACATTTTTCAGCAATGACACCAGAAGAGATTTTAAAAACAGAAGAGTTAGTTAATGCTGAGATAGCAAAAAATAGCGCGGTCATTACAGAAGTGATGAATATTGAACAGGCAAAAGCAACAGGAGCAATGGCGTTGTTTGGTGAGAAATATGAAGAAGATGTTCGTGTTGTATCTATGGGAGATTTTTCAAAAGAACTTTGTGGTGGAACACATGTTGCTAACACTGGTATGATTACAACATTCAAAATTCTTTCAGAATCAGGAGTTGCTTCCGGTGTACGCCGTATAGAAGCAATTACAGGTGATGGAGTATTTTCGTATTATCGTGAGATAGAAAAAGAATTAAATGAAGTAGCAAAAGTGGCAAAAGCAACACCGGCACAGTTGAAAGATAAAGTAGAACATATGTTATCTGAAATTAAAGCGTTACAGAGTGAAGTGGAAGCATTGAAGAGTAAACTTGCTAAAGATGCACTTGGAGATGTTATGAATCAGATTGTAGATGTGAAAGGAATTAAATTGCTTGCAACTGCAGTTGAAGATGTAGATATGAACGGCCTTCGTGATTTAGGAGATCAGTTAAAAGAAAAATTAGGAGAAGGTGTAGTTGTTATTGCGTCATCATCAAATGGAAAAGTGAACTTGATTGCTATGGCAACTGAGGAAGCAATGAAAAAGGGTGCTCATGCTGGTAATTTGATTAAAGGGATTGCAGCACTTGTAGGTGGCGGCGGAGGAGGTCGTCCAAATATGGCACAGGCAGGAGGAAAAAATCCGGCGGGAATTCCAGAAGCAATTGCAAAAGTGCAGGAAGTGTTAGAAGAACAAATTTCTTAAGAAAATCAAAAAAATGTTTTTTTTGGTAAGAAACAGTTGACGAAACGATAAAATATGCTATAATACAGTGTAGTGCAATAAAAATACCCGAACAGTCGTATGATGCACAATATAGGGCTGGAGGGGAGGTTAGGTGTGAGACTATGTCAAATGTAATCGTAAAAGAAAACGAAACGTTAGATAGTGCTTTACGCAGATTCAAAAGAAACTGTGCAAAAGCTGGTATTCAACAAGAAATTCGTAAAAGAGAACATTACGAAAAACCAAGCGTAAGACGTAAAAAGAAATCTGAAGCTGCTAGAAAACGTAAATTTAACTAATATGTGCAAAAAGTGAAGGGAGTATTGAAAAATGCTCCCTTTTTATACTAGTATTAATGAGGATAAGATGAATGTGGAATGCAACGTTATTTGGAATTGAAAGTTATAAGATGATATTATGGTTTTTGACTTACAGTATTTTAGGATGGATAGTCGAATCTATTTATATGTCTATTTGTAATCGCAAATTAACAAATAGAGGGTTTGCAAAAGGGCCTATTTGTCCGATTTACGGAGTAGGTGCATTGACAGTGTTTGTTATTTTGAGACCATATAGCCATAGTTTGTTGTTACTTTTCTTGTTAGGGTCAGTGTTGGCAACTACTCTTGAATATATAACAGCAATTATTATGAATAAGATGTTTGGAGAGATTTGGTGGGATTATACCGATAAGCCGTTTAATTATAAAGGAATTCTTTGTTTGGAAAGTTCGATTGCGTGGGGATTTTATACAGTTATTTTATTTACATTTTTGCATGGCTTTGTGGATGGGTTGGTAAACCGTATTCCTTTTAGTGTAGGAAGAACAGTAGGAACAATTATCTTAGCACTAGTGGCAGTGGATTATACAATTGTGATGTATAAACAAAAGAAAGAAAGTTTTTCTAAGCGTGTATTAGAGATAAAAGAAAATATTTCATTCAGAATACGAAGATAGGAAGTGAGCAGAATGGACTCAAAAATGGACGTAAAGAAATTTTTGATATATTATGGAATTATGTCGATTATTATTATTATTTTCGGAAAGATGTTCCCGCAATGGGTTAAGGATAATACGATGTTATACTATATTATTCTTGTAGGGGCAGCATTTCCGGCAGATATATTATCAAGACGTGGAAACAAAAAAGACAAATAAAAAGAAAGCATAGTTATTGGAGAGGATGACTATGCTTTTTGCTTTGTAACAGATGACATAATTCTGGATTTTCTTGCTTATAATGATAACAGAATATAGATAAGGAGTAAGATGATGAAAGGGATTATATCTGTATTGATGAGTTTTCTCCTGTTTGGACAGTGTGTTTTTGCAGCCCCAGCCCCCAAAAATACAATAGAAATTGAGGCGAAATCTGGAATTTTGATGGAGGAATCTACAGGGAAAATAATTTATGAGAAAAATCCAGATGAAAAATTGCCACCAGCTAGTGTTACGAAAGTGATGACGATTCTTTTGATTTTTGATGCTATTGATGCTGGTAAAATCAAATTAGAAGATACGGTTACTGTATCAGAGTTTGCGGCATCCATGGGAGGATCTCAGGTCTTTTTAGAGCCAGGAGAAACACAATCAGTGGAAACTATGTTGAAGTGTATAATAGTTTCGTCTGCGAATGATGCATGTGTAGCTATGGCAGAATATATTAGTGGTGACGAAAAAACTTTTGTTCATCAAATGAATGAAAGAGCAAAGAAATTGGGAATGAGGAATACACATTTTGTGAATTGTAATGGCTTAGACGAAAAAGATCATTTAACAACAGCTAGAGATATAGCTATCATGTCAAAAGAATTAATTTCCAAATATCCAGAAATATATAAATATACAAAAATATGGCAGGAAAATATTACACACAAAACGAAAAAAGGAGTATCCGAGTTTGGATTGACAAATACAAATAAATTCATTCGACAATATCCATATGCAACAGGGTTAAAAACGGGTTCGACAGGAAAAGCAAAATTTTGTTTGTCAGCTACAGCAGAAAAAGAAAAAATAAAATTAATTTCGGTTGTAATGTCTTCGCCAAATGCAAAACAACGAGTAAAAGATACGGTTATGTTAATGAATTATGGTTTTGGAAAATGTAAAAAATACGAAGATGAAATGCCAATGAAGGAAAGAAAAATAAAAGTGGAGAAAGGAAAAAAGGAAGAAGTAAAGGTATATGTGAAAAAGGGATTTGAGTATGTGAGTGTATCAGGGGAAGATGTTTCTAATATAAAGAAAAAAATAGAGATAAAGAAAACAATAACTGCACCAATAAAAAAGGGGGAGAAGCTAGGAAAAATTTCGTATTCTTTAAATAAGAAAGAAATCGGTTATCTTCCAATTTTAGCCAAAGAAAAAATTGCAAAGATAGATTATTTTTATGCAGCCTCTTTTGTGTTAAAAAGCTTTTTCTTGTAAATAAGTTGGAAAAACTATATAATAATACGGAAAGACGAAAAAGGATGTAAAGAAATGAAGAATTTAATTATTATATGTAGTATTGTTTTTTTTCTAATTCTTTTAGAAATTCTTCGAGAAATTAGTACATTTAAAGTCACTCATTATGAAATTATTTCTCGGAAATTGAGCAAGAATATGAAAGAGAAAAAAATTGTCTTTATAAGTGATTTACATAATTATTCTTATGGGAAAAGGAATAATAAATTAATTGGGACAATTGAACAAGAAAATCCAGATATAATCTTTTCGGCAGGTGATTTGCTTGTGGGAAAGAAAAATAAATCGACAAAACCAGCGGAAGAATTCATTGAATCTTTAGCAAAAAGATTTCCAATATACTGCATAAATGGAAATCATGAGCAAAGAATGAAAGAGGAAATGGAGGTATACGGGAAAAAATACGCAGAATATCGAGAAAGTATAATAAAATCAGGGGTAAATTTATTGGAAAATGATTCTGTTTTGCTTGAATGGGAAGGGAAAAAAGTGAGAATTAACGGTCTTGAGATTCCGTTGTCATATTACCGAAAGTTTTCTAGAAAAAAGTTAAGCTTGAAAGAAATAGAAGTTTGCTTGGGAAAATCGAATAAAGATGTATTTGAAATTTTGTTAGCGCATAATCCAGTCCACGCAGAGGTTTATGCCGAATGGGGAGCAGACTTAATTTTATCAGGTCATCTTCACGGAGGAATAGTGCGCATTCCTTTTTTGGGTGGAATTATCACGCCGCAGATGTGTTTCTTTCCTAAATATTCAGGTGGATTGTATGAAATTGGTGAAAAAAGAATAGTTGTTAGTAAAGGCTTGGGAATTCATTCGATTCCTATACGATTGTTCAATGAAGCAGAAGTTATTGTGCTTCATATAAAGGGAAAAGGATAAAGGGGATAATATGGGAATACCTATAAAATTGGAAGCGTTTGAGGGTCCTTTGGATTTGCTTCTGCATTTGATTGAAAAAAACAAAATAGATATTTATGACATTCCGATTGTAGAAATTACAAATCAATATATGGATTATATTCGTGAAATGGAAACAAAAGATCTAAATATAATGAGTGAATTTTTGTTAATGGCATCCACTTTGCTAGATATAAAATGTAGAATGTTACTACCAAAAGAAGTGAATGAAGAAGGAGAGGAAGAAGATCCTCGGCAGGAATTAGTAGAACAGTTGTTACAATATAAAATGTATAAATATATGTCATATGAACTGCGTGATCGCCAAATAGAAGGAGAAAGGTTGATGTTTAGAGAACCTGATATTCCACAAGAAGTATTGGCGTATTCTGAGCCGGTAGATTTAGATGCATTATTAGATGGAACGACATTAGCAAAATTGAAATTAGTATATAATGAGGTTTTAAAACGTCAGGAAAGTAAAATTGATCCGATAAGAAGTAAGTTTGGGAAAATAGAAAAAGAAGAAGTAGAATTGCCAGAAAAGATGTCATTTTTGCAGAAATATGCAAAAATGCATAAAAGGTTTAGTTTCCGTCAACTTTTAGAAAAACAGAAATCCAAAATACATATTATCGTTACATTCTTAGCTGTGCTTGAAATGATGAAAACAGGAGAAATACAAGTTGTGCAAGAAGATACTTTTTCTGAAATTATGATTACATCAACTATATTCAGATAAAGGAAGGAAAACATATGGAAATAAAACAGGCAGAAGCAATTATCGAAGCTATTTTGTTTACGATGGGAGAATCTGTAGATTTAAATCGAATTGCAGAAGCGATAGATTATGATGAAAAGACAACAAAAACAATTATACGAAATATGATGATGCGTTATGAGGAAGAAGACAGAGGAATACGAATTATTGAATTAGAAAATGCCTATCAATTATGTACAAAGCAGGAAATGTATGAGTATTTAATTCGAATAGTAAAGCAGCCGAAACATCATACACTTACAGATGTATTGTTGGAAACTCTTTCCATTATCGCTTATAAACAGCCAATAACTCGTTTGGAAATTGAAAAAATAAGAGGAGTTAAATCAGATCATGCAGTAAGTAAGTTGGTTGAATATAATTTGGTGAAGGAATTAGGAAGAATGGATGCTCCAGGGAAGCCTCTCCTTTTTGGAACGACTGAGGAATTTTTGAGACGTTTCAATGTGAAGTCAATAGATGAACTTCCAGTTTTTGATACGGAAAAAATGGAAGATTTTAAGTTGGAAGCAGAAAATGAAGTACATTTAAAAATGGATATTTAATTTAAGAATAATAAGAAAAAATCATACATATAGTAAAACAGATGAATTGACAAAAGGTGTGTATGATTTTGAAAAAGATAATTGGCATAGTGTTAATTGGTGTTATCTTTTGTAATATAACAGTAAAGGCGGTTGAAAAGCCTAAAGAATTATACGCCCAGTCAGCAGTTTTAATGGATGCGGACAGTGGGCGTATTTTATTTGAGAAAAATGGAAATGAGAAACGAGCTATGGCGAGTACTACAAAAATTATGACATGTATTCTGGCATTAGAATTAGGGGATTTAGAAAGTGAAGTGGAAGTTTCAGAAAATGCGTCAAAACAACCGAAAGTTCATTTGGGAGTTGAGAAAGGGGAAACTTTCAGACTTAGAGATTTGTTGTATTCGCTTATGTTGGAATCGCATAATGATAGTGCGGTAATAATAGCGGAAAAAATTAGTGGGAACGTGAAGAATTTTGCTAAGTTAATGAACAAAAAAGCAAAAGAAATCGGTTGTACAAATACATATTTTATTACACCAAATGGGTTGGATGCGAAAGATGATAAAGGAAAGCACTCCACAACGGCTGCGGACTTGGCAAAAATAATGAGTTATTGTATTACAAAATCGCCTAAAAAAGAAGAATTTTTGGAGATCACAGGCAAGAAAAGTTATCAATTTACTAATGTGAATAAAACAAAAACATATATATGTCATAACCATAATGCTTTTTTGGAAATGATGGAAGGGGCATTGTCTGGTAAAACGGGATTTACAGGTGAAGCCGGATATTGTTATGTGGGAGCGTTACGAAAAAATGATAGAATTTTTGTTGTATCTCTTCTTGGATGTGGTTGGCCGAATAATAAAACGTATAAATGGGCAGATACAAAACAATTAATGAAATATGGAATTGATACTTTTAAATACAAAGAAATAGAACCAGAAGTTCATTTTGAAACTATGCGTGTAAAAAACAGTATTCCTGGACAGCGTGTGAGGGTTATTGTGAAAGGGAAAAGAAAAAATAGTGAGAGAATTTTAATGAGTGAAGAGGAAGAGATATTAGTAAAAACAAGGTTGAAAAAAGAATGGGTGGCCCCAATAAAAAAAGGGGAAAAAGCAGGAAAAATTAGTTACTATTTAAATGATGACCAGATTTGTGAATATGAATTGATTACCGCAAATAAAGTAGAAAAACTAACATGGGAATGGTGCATCGAACAAATGATAAAGAAATATTTAGAATTCTAATTTGCAATAAAAAAACAGCCTGCGTACAGACTGTTTTTTTATGGAGCTTTAATTAAATAAAATTCTTATTCTTCACCTTCTGAAGTTAAAGAATTTAATGGTTTAATTAAGAAGAACATGATGATTGCACAAACGAATGAAATAATCATGAATGCTAACATGATATTGAAGTCACCCATTTTTTCAACAAGTTTCATAATTTCACCATTGATTGTTGAAGCGATGAAAGAAGCCATTGTCCAAATACCCATTAATAATGATAAGTATTTTTTAGGAGCAAATTTACTTACAAATGAGTTTCCGAGTGGAGAGAAGCAAATTTCACCACAAGTGATTAATACACCAAATAAAAGAATCCATGTAAAGTTAGCTTTTCCAGCACCTCTTGTCATATCCATAAGAGCTAATGCACCATAAGATAATCCTAAGAATACGAAAGATAAAGTAACTTTTTGGAACATAGACATATCACCTTGAGGTCTATTTGAAAGTTTTTCCCAAAGTTTAGCTGCAGCCAAACTCATGAAAATACATAATAAACCATTCCATGTTGTTGTTAAGTGAGCAGGTGAAAGCTCAAATCCGCCAACTGTACGCATTACTTTATCACGAATATAGAATGTAAGGAAAATATCCTGTTGATAGTATGCTAACCAGAATACAACAGAGAATAATGTAACTAATAAGATAGCTAATACATTTTTCTTCTGTAAACTTGTAAGTGGAGCAGTTGATTTTTCTTTCTTTTCTTGTTTTTCTTCACCAATAACGTTTCCTTGAGTATCTGTAAGGTATTTAAATGGTAATTTTCCTTGTCCTTGTAATAATCCATAACAAGCAGTAAAGATAACACCACCAATGAAAATAAGGATTGCACAAAGAAGGAATACTTCTCTAAATCCTAAAACATCACCTTTTTTAAATGTAGACATGTATAATGCTGCACAAACCATTGATCCAAAGAAAGCACCAATATTAACGAAAGAATACTGAATAGAAAAAGCTGTATCAAGAAGTTTTTCATCATCAAATAAACGTCCGATAATAGCAGCAAGATTACCTTTGAAAAATGCTGTACCAATTGCTACAACGATAATCATTGCCCAAATCATTCCAACACTGTGTGCTTGCCATCCAATTAAATAACCAGCACCCATTAAAATACAACCAAGTGTTACTGCGTATCTAGCACCTAAGAAACGGTCGCAAATCCATCCACCGATGATTGGTGTGATGTAAGTAAATGATGTTAATGCTGCTGCGATAGGAGCTGCATCAACTTCGCTAAGTCCAATACCACCTTCTGCAATTGAAGTTGCAAGGAAAAGAGCTAAAAGTGGTTTTGTACCATAGAAAGCGAAACGTTCAAAAGTGTAAGTAATACAACAAATCCAATATCCAATAGGAAATTTCGATTTTTTAGCTGTTGCGCCCATAAGTTTAAACCTCCAAAAAAAATAAAATTTGTTTTCTCTTTTGTGAAAAAGAGTTTCTCATCAGAATTGTCGTACAAATGAATAAACAAATTCCATTTATGCCATGTAAGGCTCCAGACTTACATAACGTAAAGTTATATGCTATTTTCAAAGTGCGATTTTCTAACGCCTTGCCTGAGAAGACATAACTGTCTACTACGGGATAGAAACAGAGCGTCAAGAATTTACTGATGTAATGATTTATCCCATGAAACTGATTATATCATAAAATATAATCGTGTGCAAATACAATTATTTCCTTTTTTTAGAAAAACTTAAGAAAAATTTAATGTACAAACTATAATGATATGTATACAACTAACAAAAAAGTATGTGAAAAAAATATCAAATCTTTTTTGAAAATCATTGCTATTTAGAAACGCGTATTATATAATATAATCGGCAGAGAATTTGGTTGAATTTTAAAAAAACTTGTAAAATTTAAAGAAAACGGAGGGCTTAAATATGAGCAACACAACATCAAACCCAGCAAGTATGAGAATTGCCACTTTACTTGATTCGGGAAGTTTTGTTGAAATCGGCGGAGCTGTCATGGCGAGAACAACTGATTTCAATATGCAGACAAAAGATACTCGCGCAGACGGTGTTATTACTGGATATGGAGTTATTGATGGTAATCTTGTATATGTGTATAGTCAGGATGCTACTGTATTAAATGGGGCAATTGGAGAAATGCATGCAAAAAAAATTGCCAATATTTATGATATGGCAATGAAAATGGGAGCACCGGTTATCGCCTTGATTGATTGTGCGGGATTAAGACTTCAAGAAGCAACAGATGCGTTACATGCTTTTGGAAGTTTATACTTAAAACAGACAATGGCGTCAGGAGTAATTCCACAGATTACAGCTATATTTGGTACTTGCGGTGGTGGACTAGCTATGGTTCCTGCTCTTACTGATTTCACTTTCATGGAAGAAAAACAGGGAAAATTATTTGTAAATTCACCAAATGCAATATTAGGAAATTCAGTAGAAAAATGTGATACATCATCAGCAAAATTCCAAAGTGAGGAAACAGGACTTGTAGATGGTATTGGAACGGAAGAAGATATTCTAAGTCAAATTCGCTCTCTTATAACAATTCTTCCAGCGAATAATGAAGATGATCAATCTTATGATGAATGTATGGATGATTTAAATAGAGTCTGTGAAGGTATCGAAAATGCTTGTGGCGATGCAAGAATAACTTTAGCGATGATTTCAGATAATTACGAATTTTTTGAAACTAAAAAAGAATATGCAAAAGAAATGGTAACAGGATTTATTCGTTTAAACGGAATGACTGTTGGTGCAGTTGCAAATTGTTCGAAACGTTATGATGAAGAAGGAAATTTACAAGAAGAATATGCAACAGACTTAACTGCAAACGGATGTAGAAAAGCAAAAGAATTTGTTGATTTTTGTGATGCATTTAATATTCCTGTTCTTACTTTAACTAATGTGACAGGGTTTGAAGCATCAAAATGTTCAGAAAAAAATATTGCAAGAGAAGTTGCGAAACTTACATATGCTTTTGCAGATGCAACAGTTCCAAAAGTTAATGTAATTGTTGGAAAAGCTTATGGAAGTGCATATGTGGCGATGAATAGCAAATCAATCGGAGCAGATATGGTATATGCTTGGCCAACAGCGGAAATAGGTATGATGGATGCAGAATTGGCTGCAAAAATCATGTATGCAGATGCAACTGCAGATGTTATTAAAGAAGAGGCAAAAAAATATAAAGAATTACAATCAAGCCCACTTTCGGCAGCGAGAAGAGGATATGTAGATACCATTATCAATCCGGCAGATACAAGAAAATATGTGATTGGAGCGTTTGAAATGTTATTTACAAAGAGGGAAGATCGTCCATCTAAGAAACACGGAACAGTTTAGTGAGGTGAAGCGAAGTGAAAAAAAGAATTAGTTTATTACTATGTGCTTTCGTACTTACATTTAGTTTTGTTGGATGTGGAAGTGAGAAAAAAGCAATGGAATATGATAAAAAGATGCTAGAGCAAAGTGCAGAAATCATTATTCGAAGCTTCTCAGAAATGGACGACAAAACTTTTGAACAGTATGAGGACGGATCAGAATTACAGGTAAATATGATGTTGCTTCAATCGGGGCTTCCAATTGAAAAGGAAGAATTTGTTTCTATGATTCATTCATGGCAAGCATCAATTGATGAGTGTGGAGAATACAAAAAACACGGAGAATATAAAGTTGAAGCGAAAGCAAAAGAAATTATTCTAAGTACAGAGGCGACATATGAAGAAAGAAAAGCGACTATAGAGTTTAAATTTGATGATAAATTAAACATGGAATCTATGGATGTTTCAGCGAAATACTCAACAGGAGAAATTCTTAAAAAAGCAGGAATGAATACTGTGTTAGGAATGGGAACAGTGTTTATTGTGTTGATTTTCTTGGCGTTTATCATTTCTTTATTAAAATACATTCCGGCTATTACAGGAAAATTTGGAAAGAAAGAAGAATGTGAGAAAGTAGTTGAGACTAAATCGACAATAGTAGAAGAAACGAAAACGTCTTCTGTAGATGATTTGGAATTAGTAGCGGTTATTACAGCTGCGATTGCAGCGGAAACAGGAACATCATCTGATGGATTTGTTGTGCGTTCGATAAAACGTAGAACATCTAATAATTGGAATTAGAATGAATTTAGGAGGAAAACATAATGAAAAATTATACAATCACAGTAAACGGAAATGTATATGATGTAACAGTAGAAGAAAAAGTTGGAGGAGCGATACCAGCACAAAGAGGATCTGCACCAACAACACCAGTGGTAGCACCAGTACAAAAACAAGTATCAGCAGCAGGAAGTATTGAAGTAAAAGCTGGAGCAGCTGGTAAAGTTTTCAAAGTAGAAGCAAGCGTCGGACAAAAAGTATCAAAGGGAGATACAGTTATTGTTGTTGAAGCGATGAAAATGGAAATTCCAGTAGTAGCACCTGAGGATGGAACAGTTGCTAGTATTGATGTCGCAGTAGGAGATGCAGTAGAAGCAGGAGCAGTAATGGCTACATTAAATTAGGAATTACAAATATGAAAATAATTGTAAATTCCCAAATTTAACGTAAAGTGGGAGGTTAAAAAATGGAATATATTACAAGTACATTAGGAAACCTCATGGACCAAACGGCGTTTTTTAATTTGACATGGGGAAACTATGTTATGATTGCTGTTGCCTGCGGGTTCCTATATTTAGCAATAAAAAAAGGATTTGAACCACTTTTGTTAGTTCCGATTGCTTTTGGTATGCTATTAGTAAATATTTATCCGGATATTATGTTGTCGATTGAAGAGTCTTCAAATGGAGTCGGAGGATTGTTACATTATTTTTATTTGTTAGATGAATGGGCAATTCTTCCATCATTAATTTTTATGGGTGTAGGTGCAATGACAGACTTTGGTCCATTGATTGCTAATCCTAAAAGCTTTTTACTAGGAGCAGCGGCCCAATTTGGTATTTTTGCAGCGTATTTAGGAGCAATGGCGATGGGATTTTCTGACAAAGCGGCAGCTGCGATTTCTATTATTGGTGGAGCTGATGGACCAACATCTATTTTCCTTGCTGGAAAATTACAACAGACTGCCATTTTAGGTCCGATTGCGGTTGCGGCATATTCATATATGTCACTGGTTCCGATTATTCAGCCACCTATTATGAAATTGTTAACAACAGAAGAAGAGCGTAAAATTAAAATGGAACAATTAAGACCAGTTTCACAATTAGAAAAAATTCTGTTCCCAATTATCATTACAATTGTTGTGTCTTTGATTCTTCCTACAACTGCGCCACTTGTAGGTATGCTTATGTTAGGTAATTTATTTAAAGAATGTGGTGTGGTAAGACAATTAACAGAAACAGCATCAAATGCATTGATGTATATTGTTGTTATTTTGCTTGGAACATCGGTAGGTGCGACAACAAGTGCGGAAGCATTTTTGAATATGGATACGCTTAAAATCGTAGCATTAGGGTTAGTGGCGTTTTCTTTTGGTACAGCGGCTGGTGTGTTATTTGGTAAGTTGATGTGTAAGATAACCGGTGGAAAGGTAAACCCTTTGATTGGCTCAGCAGGTGTATCGGCAGTGCCTATGGCAGCGAGAGTTTCTCAGAAAGTTGGTGCAGAGGCAGATCCGACAAACTTCTTATTAATGCATGCGATGGGACCAAACGTTGCGGGAGTTATTGGTACTGCTGTTGCGGCTGGAACATTTATGGCAATTTTTGGTGTTAAATAAAGATGGAGGACAATAGAATGGAAATCGAAAAAAAACCAATTAAAATTACAGAGACAATTTTGAGAGATGCGCATCAGTCTTTGATTGCAACGAGAATGACTACAGAACAGATGCTTCCAATCGTTGATAAAATGGATAAAGTTGGTTATCATTCCGTAGAATGCTGGGGTGGTGCAACTTTTGATGCGTCTCTTCGTTTTTTGAAAGAGGATCCATGGGAAAGACTTCGTAAATTTCGTGATGGATTTAAAAATACAAAATTACAAATGTTATTCCGTGGCCAAAATATTTTAGGATATCGTCCGTATGCAGATGATGTTGTAGAATACTTTGTTCAAAAATCAGTTGCAAATGGAATTGATATTATTCGTATCTTTGACTGTTTAAATGATATTCGTAACTTAAAAACGGCTGTTAAAGCAGCTGTTAAAGAGAAAGCAGATGCACAGGTTGCGTTGTCTTATACTTTGGGTGATGCTTATACATTGGAATATTGGATGGATATTGCAAAGAAAATTGAAGATATGGGGGCAACTTCTATTTGTATTAAAGATATGGCAGGGTTGTTGGTTCCATATAAAGCAACAGAATTAATTACAGCAATGAAGGAAGCAACAAATCTTCCGATTCAGTTACATACACACTATACATCAGGTGTTGCATCTATGACTTATTTAAAAGCAGTTGAAGCAGGTGTAGATGTAATTGATACAGCGATGTCACCATTTGCTATGGGAACGTCGCAACCAGCGACAGAAGTTATGGTAGAAACCTTCAAAGGAACTCCTTATGACACAGGTTTAGATCAGAATCTTCTTGCTGAAATTGCAGATTATTTCCGTCCAATTCGTGATGAAGCGTTAGAATCAGGTTTATTAAATCCGAAAAACTTAGGTGTAAATATAAAAACATTATTATATCAGGTTCCAGGTGGTATGCTTTCTAACTTAACTTCCCAGTTAAAAGAGCAGGGAGCAGAAGATAAATTCTATGAAGTGCTTGAAGAAGTGCCAAGGGTTCGTAAAGATTTAGGGGAACCACCACTTGTAACGCCATCTTCACAGATTGTTGGTACACAGGCTGTGTTTAATGTATTGATGGGTGAACGCTATAAAATGGCTACTAAAGAAACAAAAGATGTTTTAAGCGGAAAATATGGAGCTACAGTAAAACCATTTAATAAAGAAGTACAGAAAAAATGTATTGGTGATGCAGAAGTGATTACTTGCCGTCCGGCTGACTTGATTCCAGATGAATTAGATACACTAAAAGATGAAATGAAACAATGGTCACAGCAGGATGAAGATGTATTATCATATGCATTGTTTCCACAAGTTGCAACAGATTTCTTTAAATATAGAGAAGCTCAGCAAACAAAAGTGGATCAAAAAGTGGCAGATACAGAAAATGGAAGTTATCCTGTATAGTAGAGTTGAAAGAGTTAGCATTTGCTAACTCTTTTTGTATCTATAAGAGAAAAATCAAAAGAAAGGGGTTTTCTTTATTTCTTTAGTTGTGTATAATAAAACTTTAGAAAACGAGAAGAAATACGGAGGCTGAGAATGAACAGCAATAATACGAATGAACTGTTGAGTAATATAACTGAGAAATATGAAAAAATGAGTAAAGGTCAAAAATTATTGGCAAGATATATCACTGAAAATTATGATAAAGCGGTATTTTTGACAGCGGCAAAACTTGGAAAAACAGTTGGGGTAAGTGAGTCTACTGTTGTGCGTTTTGCAACGCAATTAGGATATGATGGGTATCCGGGATTTCAAAAGGCGTTGGAGGAACTTGTTAGAAATAAACTTAATTCTATCCAACGTATGGAAGTGGCATATGGGCGTATTGCGCAGTCTGAGATATTGGAAACAGTTCTTCAGTCTGACATAGAAAAGATAAAATTAACATTGGCAGGAATTGAGCAAGAAGCCTTTGATTTGGCAGTAGATACGATGTTGCAAGCAAAGCGTATATATATAGTGGGAATTAGAAGTTGTGCTCCGTTGGCGAATTTTCTTGGATTTTATTTGAATTTGATTTTTGATAATGTAACTTTAGTTAACACAAATAGTGCAAGTGAAATTTTTGAACAGTTAATTCGTATAAGTGAAGAAGATGTTATTATTGGGATCAGTTTTCCGCGATATTCTATGCGAACTTTGAAAGCGTTAGAGTTTGCGAGCAATCGAAAAGCGAAAGTAATTACACTTACGGACAGTATACATTCACCGATGAATTTATATTCATCATGTAATCTTATTGCAAGAAGTGATATGGCGTCAATTGTGGATTCACTTGTAGCACCTTTGAGTGTTGTGAATGCTCTTGTTGTAGCACTTTGTATGAAGAAGCAGACAGAAGTGATTGCTACATTAGGAACATTGGAAGAAATATGGGATGAATATCAAGTATACAGTGGAGATGAATTGAATCCGGTAAATGATAAAATGTCATTAAACAGAGTGGAAAGAGAAGAGGACAAATAGATGAGTAAAGTGCTTGTGATTGGTGGTGGCGCAGCCGGGATGTTTTCTGCTATATTTGCAGCGAGAAATGGAAATGAAGTACATTTGTTTGAAAAAAATGAAAAATTGGGTAAGAAACTTTTTATTACAGGTAAAGGACGATGTAATATTACGAATGCTGGAGATATGGAAAGCTTGTTTCAAGCAGTAGTGTCTAATCAAAAATTTTTATATAGTAGTTTTTATGGATATACAAACGAAGATGTTGTTTCATTTTTTGAAGAAATAGGAGTAAAGACAAAAATAGAGAGAGGAAATCGAGTTTTTCCGTTATCAGATCATTCTTCAGATGTCATTAATGCATTATTATTAGAATTGAAGAAACTTAAGGTAAAGGTTCATTTAAACACAAAAGTGAAGTTTATTGAAGAAGAGGGAAAAGAATTCAAAAGAATAGTGCTTTCAAATGGTGAAAAAATAGAAGCGGATCATTGTATTGTGGCGACAGGAGGTTGTTCTTATCCTCTTACTGGTTCTACAGGAGATGGATATAATATGGCGAAAAGTGTTGGACATACAGTTACGGAAGTTTATCCTGCATTGGTTCCGTTAGAAGTGAAGGAAGATTATGTTAGGGAATTACAGGGACTTTCGTTGAGAAATGTGGGAGTAGCCATTTATGATGAAAAAAAAGAAGTGTATAATAATTTCGGAGAAATGTTATTTACCCATTATGGAGTAAGTGGACCGCTTATATTAACGGCTAGTAGTTACATTACTAAAAAGTTGATTAATAAAGAGATGAAACTTATTATAGATTTGAAACCGGCTTTATCAGAGGAACAATTAGATCAGAGAGTGCTAAAAGATTTTGAAGTGAATAAAAATAAGCAGTTTAGAAATGCAATAACAAAATTGTTCCCGACAAAATTGATACCGATCATAATTATGTTGAGTGGAATCGATGCCGAAAAGAAAGTGAATGAGATTTCAAAAGAAGAAAGACTAGGGTTTGTTAGATTGATTAAACACTTTACATTAACCATTACAGGAACGAGATCCTTTAGAGAAGCTATTATTACGCAAGGAGGGGTAAAAACGAAAGAAATAAATCCAGCAACAATGGAGTCGAAAATGATTTCCCGTTTATATTTTGTAGGAGAGGTTCTTGATTTGGATGCGTTGACTGGAGGATTTAATTTGCAAATAGCATGGTCTACAGCATACATGGCTGGAAGTAGTATTTGGTAGGAGAGGAGAAAGAAAATGGGATATAACATAGCAATAGATGGTCCGGCAGGAGCAGGAAAAAGTACAATAGCAAAAAAAGTGGCAAAAGAATTGGGATATATTTATGTAGATACAGGTGCGTTGTATAGAGGAATGGCCGTTTATTTTCTGGAAAATGGTGTATCAACAGAACAAATAGATAAAATAGGATTAATGTGTAAGGATGCCGTAGTTACATTGGGGTATGAAGAGGGTGTTCAACAAGTATATTTAAATGGAGAAAACATTTCTGGAAAACTTCGTGAAGAAGAAGTGGGAAAAATGGCATCTGTCAGTTCGGCAATAAAAGAAGTTAGAATGCAATTGTTGGAATTGCAAAGAGATTTAGCACTAAAAGAAAATGTAGTAATGGATGGAAGAGATATAGGAACGAATGTACTACCGAATGCGGAAACGAAAATTTATTTAACGGCTAGTGTAGAGACAAGAGCGAAGCGAAGATTTTTAGAATTGCAAGAAAAAGGAATTCCATGTGTGCTTGAAAAAATTGCAAAAGATATTGAAGATAGAGATTATCGTGATATGAATAGAGAAGTAGCGCCGTTAAAACAAGCAAAAGATGCAGTTTATATTGATTCTTCTGAAATGTCTATTGATGAAGTGGTTGCCGAAATATTAAAACATTGCAAATAAGGGTGAAAAGATGGAAGTGAAATTAGCGAAGACAGCAGGATTTTGTTTTGGGGTAAAAAGAGCTGTTGAAACAGTATACGAGCAAGTGGAGAAAGAAAAAGGAAAGAAAATTTATACTTATGGTCCAATAATTCACAATGAAGAAGTTGTGAAAGATATGCAAAAAAAAGGCGTGACAGTGATTAAGACAGAAGAAGAACTAGAATCTTTAGAAAGTGGAGTGGTTATTATTCGGTCTCATGGTGTGCCAAAAAGAATTTATGACAAATTAGAAGAAAAAAATATCACATGTGTAGATGCGACTTGTCCGTTTGTGAAAAAAATTCATAATATTGTGAAAAAAGAAAGTGAAGCTGGAAGTCAAATCGTTATTATTGGAAATAGCACTCATCCAGAAGTGGAGGGGATAAAGGGATGGTCAACATCCCCAGTAGCGGTAATCCAAACAGTAGAAGATGTGAACAATTTTAAGTTTGATAAATCGAAGAAGGTGTGCATTGTATCACAAACGACATTTAATTACAAGAAATTTGAAGAATTAGTTGAAATTATTTCTAAAAAGCGTTATGATATAAGTGTTTTAAATACGATTTGTAATGCGACTACTGAGCGTCAGACTGAGGCTAGGAGCATTGCAGAGGGCGTAGATGCTATGATCGTTATCGGAGATAAACATAGTTCTAATACCCAAAAATTATTTGAAATATGTGATAAGGTATGCAACAATACGTACTATATTCAGACACTTGACGATTTGGATTTGAATCAATTAGGGTCGGCAAAAACAGTAGGTATTACAGCAGGGGCGTCAACGCCTAATAATATAATTGAGGAGGTTCAAAATAATGTCAGAATTAACTTTTGAACAAATGTTAGAAGAGTCTTTAAAAACAATACGAAATGGAGAGGTCGTAGATGGTACTGTAATCGATGTGAAGCCAGATGAAATCATCTTGAATATAGGGTACAAAGCAGATGGTATTATTACAAGAAGCGAATACACAAATGAGCCAAACGTTGATTTAACAACTTTAGTATCAGTTGGCGATACAATGTCTGTTAAAGTATTGAAAGTAAATGACGGAGAAGGTCAGGTGTTGTTAACATATAAGAGATTAGCAGCAGAAAAAGGAAATGAAAGATTAAAAGAAGCTTTTGAGAACAAAGAAGTATTAAAAGCAACAGTAAATCAGATTTTAGGTGGAGGATTAAGTGTTGTTGTTGATGAAGCAAGAGTATTTATTCCAGCAAGTTTAGTATCTGATACATATGAAAAAGATTTAAGCAAATATCAAGGACAAGAAATCGAGTTCGTTATTAGTGAATTTAATCCAAGAAGAAATCGAGTAATTGGTGATAGAAGACAACTTTTAGTTGCAGAAAAAGCGAAATTACAAGAAGAGTTATTTGCTAACCTTAAAGTTGGAGATGTTATTGAAGGAACTGTTAAAAACGTAACAGATTTCGGTGCATTTATCGATTTAGGTGGAGTTGATGGATTGTTACATATTTCAGAAATGTCATGGGGAAGAGTTGAAAATCCAAAGAAAGTATTTAAAGTTGGAGAAACAGTTAAAGTTCTTGTAAAAGATATTAACGATACAAAAGTTGCTTTGAGTTTGAAATTCCCAGAAACAAATCCATGGGCAAATGCAGAAGAAAAATATGCTGTAGGAACAGAAGTTACAGGTAAAGTAGCAAGAATGACAGATTTTGGCGCTTTTGTTGAATTGGCACCAGGTGTAGATGCATTACTTCATGTTTCACAGATTTCTAAAGCACACGTAGAAAAACCAGCAGATGTTTTAAGTGTAGGACAAGAAATTGTAGCGAAAATTGTAGATTTGAACGTAGCAGACAAGAAAATTAGTTTAAGTATGAAAGTGCTTGAAGCAGAAGAAACAACAGAAGAAACAGAAGAAGCTGTTGAAGAATAAGAATTGTTTGTAATTAATAAGAGTAAAAAATAGGGACGAAAGTCTCTATTTTTTATGTAAAAAAATATGTTAAAAATTCATCAAAATGTATATCAAAAGATACAATTAATTGTGGCAAGTTGCTAGAATTACATAGAAAATTCTTGTATTATATATGTAAGAATTGATAATAGATGAAAGGAAGAGGTAAAATGAAGCTTTTAACATTTAAGGGAGGTATTCATCCCGATGATGGGAAACAATTAGCAAAAGATAAGCCGATTGTAAGTATATTTCCAAAAGAAGAATTGGTTTATCCGCTTTCTCAGCATATTGGTGCGCCGGCAAATCCTATTGTAAATGTCGGTGATAGAATTTTAAAAGGTCAAAAGATAGCAGAAGCAGGAGGTTTTGTTTCCGCTTCGATATTTGCATCTGTATCAGGAGAAGTGAAAGGAATTCAAAAGAGATTTACTCCTTCGGGGGGAAAAGTAGATTGTATTATTGTAGAAAATGATTTTCAATATGAAGAAGTTTCTTATCCGCCATTGAAAAAACTTGATGAAATGACAAAAGAAGAAGTTATCGAAAAAATTAAAGAAGCAGGAATTGTTGGAATGGGTGGAGCTGGTTTTCCTACTCATGTTAAATTATCGCCAAAAGAGCCAGAAAAAATAGAGTATGTTATAGCAAACTGTGCAGAATGTGAACCTTATATTACAGCAGATTATAGAAGAATGTTAGAAAATCCAGAAGAGTTAATTAGTGGGATGCGAGTTATATTAAGTTTATTTCCACAAGCAAAAGGAATTTTTGGAATAGAAGATAATAAGCGAGATTGTATTGAAAAAATAGAAAAATTGACGGCAAATGAGCCGAGAATGGAAGTGAAGGCACTAAAAACGAAATATCCTCAAGGAGCAGAAAGACAGTTAATATTTGCGACAACAGGTAGAGCAATTAATTCTAGTATGCTTCCAGCTGATGCGGGATGTGTTGTAGATAATGTGGAGACGATGATAGCTATTCATACAGCAGTAGTCGAAGGAAAAGCAGTAACAGAACGAATTGTAACCCTAAGTGGTAATGCAGTGAATAATCCGGGAAATTTTAAAGTTCTATTTGGAACAAATCACAAAGAAGTGATTGAAGCTGGTGGAGGATTTAAAAGTTTGCCAGAAAAAATTATTTCGGGCGGGCCTATGATGGGATTTGCTATGTTTACAATAGATACTCCTATTACGAAGACGTCCTCATCAATTCTTGCTTTCACAAAAGATGAAGTGAGAGCTAATGAACCAACAGCTTGTATTAATTGTGGACGTTGTGTAGAAGTCTGTCCAAGCCGTATTATTCCATCAAGACTTGCAGATTTGGCGGAACGACATGATGAAGAAGGGTTTAAAAAATTAGAGGGACTCGAATGTATAGAATGTGGTTCATGTAGTTATGTATGTCCAGCAAAAAGGCAATTAAAACAGTCTATTGGAACTATGAGAAAAATTGCATTGGCAAATCGAAAAAAATAAATAGAGAGGTGACAGGAAGTGAGTGAACAATTTAATGTATCATCTTCACCACATATACGATCAAAAACAACAACAGCAAATCTTATGTTGTGTGTAGTATTGGCGTTATTACCTACTGCGGCGTTCGGGATATATAATTTTGGAATACAGGCATTGGTAATTATATTAATTACGGTGGGATCAGCAGTTTTAACAGAATATCTTTATCAAAAATTTATGCATAAGCAAGTAACAGTTTGTGATTTTAGTGCGGTTGTAACAGGTTTACTATTAGCATTAAATCTTCCACCTACAGCACCGTGGTGGATGTGTGTCCTTGGTAGTGTTTTTGCCATCTTAATAGTAAAACAACTTTTTGGAGGATTGGGACAGAATTTCATGAACCCGGCACTGGCAGCTAGATGTTTTCTTTTGATTTCTTTCACAGGAAGAATGACAACATTTATTTATAATGATGCGGTGACAAGTCCGACACCGTTAGCAGAACTAAAAGCAGGTGGAACTGTAAATATTAAGAATATGTTTATTGGTAATATTGCAGGAACAATAGGGGAAACTTCAGTTATTGCTATTTTGGTTGGAGCAATCTTTCTTCTTATTGTTGGTGTTATCCAAATTCGTATCCCTCTTACATATATCATAACTTTTGTTATCTTTCTTATTCTATTTAGTGGACATGGATTTGATGTGAACTATATCGTGGCACATCTTTGCGGAGGTGGATTGATGCTTGGAGCATGGTTTATGGCAACAGATTATGTCACGGCACCTATTACTCCAAATGGACAAATTTTATATGGTGTCTGTCTAGGTATTCTTACAGGAATAATTCGTTTATTTTCTGGCTCAGCAGAAGGTGTTTCGTATGCAATTATTATTAGTAATCTGTTAGTTCCATTAATTGAAAAAATTACGATTCCTAAACCTTTTGGAAAAGGAGGGGCAAGATAATGAATAAAATTGTAAAAAATGCTCTTATTTTGACAATGATTACACTTGTATCTGGATTGTTGTTGGGTGGTGTGTATGAGATAACAAAGGAACCTATATATGCATCGAAAGAAAAGGCAAAACAAGAAGCGTATAAATCGGTTTTACCTACTGCTCAAAAATTTGAAGAAGACAAAACATTTGATACGAAAAAGACTGAAAAAATTTTAAAAGATAATAAAATCACAGGTTGTTATTTAAGCGAAGTTGCAATCGGAAAAGACAAAGCGGGAAAAGTGATAGGATATGCTATTACGTCTACTTCGAAAGAAGGGTATGGTGGAGAAATTCAAATTTCTGTTGGAATATCCACAGATGGAAGAGTAACAGGTATGGAAATTTTATCTATCAATGAAACGGCAGGGCTTGGAATGCAAGCAACAGAACCGACATTTAAAAAGCAATTTAAAAATGTGAAAACGGATAAATTTATAGTTAAAAAAGATGATCCGAAAGGGAATGTAGATGCCTTGAGTGGAGCAACTATTACAACAAGAGCGGTCACAAATGCAGTGAATGCAGGAATTTCATATTTTCAAGATGTGTTGGGAGGTAGTGTGAATGAATAAATGTATAGAACGATTATATAATGGTATAATTAAAGAAAATCCTACCTTTGTATTAATGCTTGGTATGTGTCCGACATTAGCAGTTACAACGTCAGCTGTAAATGGTCTTGGGATGGGACTTACTACAACAGTTGTATTAGTTATGTCCAATATGTTAATTTCTATGTTAAGGAAAATTATTCCAGATTCTGTGAGAATGCCTGCGTTTATTGTAATTGTTGCATCTTTTGTAACGATTGTACAATTTTTGTTAGAGGGTTTTGTTCCTGTTTTATATGATGCGTTAGGATTATATATTCCTCTTATTGTAGTAAATTGTATTATTTTAGGAAGAGCAGAGAGCTATGCATCAAAGAATCCGGTGCTACCTTCTGTTTTTGATGGTATAGGTATGGGACTTGGGTTTACAATTGGTTTGACAAGTATTGGTATTGTTCGTGAAGTTATTGGTGCGGGAAAAATTTTTGGATTTCGTGTTATGCCAGTATCTTATGAACCAATAACTATTTTTATCTTGGCACCAGGAGCGTTTCTAGTTCTTGCAGGTCTTGTTGCTTTGCAGAATAAGATAAAGTCTAATGCGAAGAAGAAAGGAAAAGAAGTTACTGAATCAAATTGCGGTGATGGTTGTGCGTCTTGTTCAAATCATAGTTGTCAAGGAAAAATATTTCCTGTAGAAAGTGATAAATAGGAGGGGACGAAATGAAAGAGTTATTGATTATTGCAGTTGGGTCTGCACTTGTAAATAACGTTATTTTAAGTCAGTTTTTAGGAATTTGTCCATTTTTAGGTGTGTCTAAAAAAGTTGAGACAGCGGCAGGTATGGGAGGAGCAGTTGTGTTTGTCATTACTATTTCGTCTTTCTGTACAAGTTTACTTTATAAATTTATTCTGTCACCATTACATTTTGAATATTTGCAGACAATAGTATTTATTCTTGTTATTGCTGCATTAGTACAGTTTGTTGAAATGTTTTTAAAGAAGATGATGCCACCATTATATAAAGCTTTAGGAGTGTATCTTCCATTAATTACAACAAACTGTGCGGTACTTGGTGTAGCATTGACAAATGTGAAAAAAGAATATGGGATTTTAGAAAGTGTAATAAATGGATTTGCAACAGCTTTAGGATTTACAATTGCTATTGTAATTATGGCTGGGATTCGTGAAAAAACAGAGTATAATGACATATCACCTTCATTTCAAGGAACACCAATTGTACTTGTGACAGCAAGTTTAATGGCAATAGCATTCTTTGGATTTTCGGGGTTGATTTAGGAGGCAGAAAAATGAGTATAACGGGAATAATAATTGCTGCTGTAATTGTCGGTGGTACTGGCTTGTTTATTGGTGCTTTTTTAGGAGTAGCAGGTAAAAAATTTGCAGTAGAAATAGATGAAAGAGAAGAAGCAATTGTGAATGCACTTCCAGGAAATAACTGTGGAGGTTGTGGATATGCGGGGTGCTCAGGTTTAGCTGCTGCAATTGTAAAAGGAGAGGCAGAGATTAATGGTTGTCCGGTGGGCGGAGCAACTGTTGCAGAGAAAATAGGAAAAATCATGGGAGTCGAGGCAAAAGAGCAGAAAAGAATGGTTGCGTTTGTAAAATGTGCTGGTACGTGTGAAAAAGCAACAAGAGATTATGTATATACTGGCATTGAAGATTGTACCATGATGAAAACTATGCAGAACGGAGGACCAAAATCATGTAATTATGGATGTCATGGGTTTGGGACTTGTGTAAAGGCCTGTCCATTTGATGCTATTCATATTGAAAATGGTGTAGCTGTAGTGGACAAAGAAGCGTGTAAAGCATGTGGAAAATGTATAGCGGTTTGTCCGCAAAATTTAATTGAGTTTGTTCCTTATGAGCAAAAGCATTTAGTGCAGTGTAATTCAAAAGATAAAGGGAAAGATGTTATGTCTGTATGCAAAGCGGGTTGCATAGGATGTAAGATGTGCCAGAGAGTATGTGAGTATGATGCGGTTACTGTGGAAAATAATATCGCGCATATCGATCCGGAAAAATGTACAAATTGCGGAGCGTGCGCAGAAAAATGTCCGAAAAAGATTATTATGTAAAAAAGAAAAATGGAGTCAAGCAATCAAATTGTTATGGCGAGATGTTAAAAACATTAAAAGCGCTCTTATTCTAATTTGCTTTTATTTTGCTTTTATGAAATTAATTTTACATAGTGGATGTCCGTTTGTAGCGTTAACTGGATTTCCGTGTGCAGCATGTGGATTGACAAGAGCGTTTGTTTACTTCATTAAAGGAGAGTGGATACAAGCTTGGAATATGCATCCGGCTATTTTCCCTATTATCTTTTTAAGTATAGCTTTTGTTGTGCAAAGGTATTTCCGTAAGAGTTCCCTAAAAGGATTTGAGAAATATGTTATTGTACTTATTGTAGGAATGGTAGTTTTATATATTTATCGTTTTATTACAAAATTCCCAGGGAATCCACCGATGTCGTATTATCACGATAATTTGATAGCATATATTGTGAAAAAGTTAAAAATGTGATAACATAAAAAGCAGAATATTAAAGGAGTTGGAGTTATGGAAGAAAATTATAACAATGAACAGAACAGTATGAATACTGTAGAAGAGAACGAGCAATACAACTATAGTTATAATAATACAGATTATAACTATAGTCAGCCTCAGAATTACAATCCACAAGGAAATGATAATGATGTTATGTCAGTAGGTGAGTGGCTTTTAACAATTTTGGCTACAATTATTCCTTGTGTCGGACTTGTTTTGTATTTGGTTTGGGCATTCGGAAAAAATGGGAATGCGAATCGTAGAAATTATTGTAAAGCATGGTTGATTTATTGGTTGATTCAGATGGTTTTAACAATTATCATTTTGATTGTTGTATTTGCAATTGTTATTCCGTCATCTTCACAATATTATTACTACTAAGGACAAAAATAAATGATACCCTCTTATTTTAAGATGGTATCATTTATTTTTTCTGAACAATGCAATTGATAGTCGTTTGTGATAAATACAGCTTCTACATTATCCAATTGATTAATTAACTGCATTCCTTTTTCTAAGCCCAAAGTGTAGCAGACGGTGCTAAGAGCATCTCCATCTGTAGAAGAATCAGATATAATTGTTACACTTAATAAATTGTTTTGTTTAGGATAACCAGTAAAAGGATCTAGGAGATGGTGGTAAACTTTATTGTTTTTCTTGAAATATCGTTCATATATTCCAGAAGAAACAACGGACTTGTCAATTACAGGAATAGAAGCAATAGTTTCGTTTTGGTCGGCAAAAGGTTTTTGTATACCAATGTGAAAGGGAGTTCCATCGGTTTTTGAGCCAATTGTCAGCACATTTCCACCAAGATTAATCATAGCGTGCTTTACTTGTTTACGCATAAGAAAATCTTTTAAGCGATCGGCAATATACCCTTTTGCAATTCCACCTAGATCTAAAGCTGAATGTGGGTCAAGAAGTTTGACGGTGTTTCCATTGATGACTATATTTTTATAATTTATATGTTTTTTTGCTTCATCAATAGAGTTTTTTGGAGGAATGATTCCTTTGTTATGTTTAAAATCCCAAAGATTACTGAGTGGTGCGATTGTAATATCAAAAGCTCCATTGGATAATTTGCTATAATTTAGACCTTTTTGGATCAATTTGATTGTTTCATCAGAAACTTCTACTGGGATTCCTGCACTTTGATTAATTTTAGAAATTTCACTATTAGGTAGGGTGCGACTAAATTTATTTTCATATTTAGAGCATAATTCAAAACAATCATCTAAAAGAGAGGAATCATTTGTTTCCCATATTCTGATTGAAATAAGAGTGTCAAAAAAGATGCCGTTTTTACTGATGGATTCATTTGTGGAAGCAGAGGTGCAACCACTTAGGAAAAGTAAGCAAAAAGATAGTATAATACTTATATAACAACGTTTCATAAATATCCTCGTTTCTGTAATTATTATAAAACAGTATATACTAGTTGGTATAAAAAATGCAATCGAACGTATGATTGCATAGTCTTAATGAATATGATAAAATAGGCAAGGAGAGAAAAACGATGAAAAAAAATGATTATAAATTGTTGGGAACTATTCTCGGTATAGCGGTTCTTTTGTTGCTTGGAAGAAGTTTGAAAGAAGATGGAAAAGCGAATATAATTCAGGTTGAAGTGAATGGTGTTTTGCGTGGAGAATATGTTCTTTCAGAAGATAGAGAAATAGATATTAATGGGACAAATCGTCTTGTTATTAAGAACGGAAAAGCGGATGTTATAGATGCAAAGTGCCCAGATAAAATATGTGTAAAACAAAAACCTATTTCGAAAAGTGGAGAAAGTATTGTATGTCTTCCAAATAAGGTTATTATTACTGTTGTGGAAGGCAAAGAAAATGAGTTGGATGCAGTGGTGAAATAGGAGGATAGCATGAAAAATAGCAAGGTGTATTTCGGAATGTTTACGGCATTGGCATTGATTTTTAGTTATGTAGAGTCACTTATTCCGTTTCATATAGGGATACCTGGAGTGAAACTTGGCTTAGCTAATCTTATTATTGTTATATCTATGTATAAGATGGAAAAAAAACAGGTATATTTATTGGCTATAACAAGAGTGATTTTAGCAGGATTCATATTCGGTAATTTATTCAGTATTATTTATAGCCTTGCGGGTTCGTTACTTAGTTTACTTGTTATGTATATGTTTAAAAAAAATGGAAAATTTAGTATTTTAGGGATTAGCATGGCAGGAGGAGTATTTCATAATATAGGACAGTTACTTGTCGCTATTATTGTTTTACAAAGTTTGAACTTAATCTATTATGCATCGGTGCTAATGATTTCAGGAGTGATTACAGGAATGATCATAGGAATAGTTTCTAGTGAGGTAATAAAACGGATTCAAAAAATTTGTTTATAGTTTAAAGAAAGGGAGAAATATATGATTTCTTACATAAAAGGCGAATTAGTAGCAATAGAAAAGGAAAAAGCAATTGTGGATGTAGGTGGAGTTGGGTACGGTATTTTTATGCCAGAACAATCTATGGGAAAATTACCTCCAATAAATAATGAAATAAAGTTACACACATATTTACATATAAAAGAAGATGCTATGCAGTTATATGGTTTTTTGACGAGAGATGATTTAAAAGTATTTAAACTTGTTATTGGAGTGAGTGGCATAGGGCCAAAAGGGGCACTTAATATTCTTTCAAATTTAAGTGCAGATGACTTGCGTTTGGCAGTATTATCAAATGACGTCAAAGCAATTTCAACTGCACAAGGCATTGGTAAAAAAACTGCAGAAAAATTGATTATAGAGTTGAAAGATAAAATGAGCATGGATGATGTTCTTGAACATATAGAAGTAAAAGAGAATATGACATCGAATATGCAAAATAATGGTTTACAAACCGAAGTGATACAAGCACTTGTTGCGTTAGGATATGGAAATACAGAAGCACTTCGTGCAGTGCGTCAAGTAGAAATGACAGAAGAAAGCACTGTGGAAACCATATTAAAACAGGCATTAAGATTTATGTTATAAAAGGCGGTAGAGTAAGATGGGTAAAAGAATTATTACGACAGAAAGTCTAGAAGAAGATTTGAAAATAGAAAATCATCTTCGACCTCAATTGCTAGAAGACTATATTGGACAGAAAAAAGCAAAAGAAATGCTCCGCATTTATATTCAAGCGGCAAAGGAACGAAATGAAGCGCTTGATCACGTTCTTTTTTATGGTCCACCAGGTCTTGGAAAAACAACATTAGCTGGAATTATAGCGAACGAAATGGGAGTTAATTTAAAAATCACATCAGGACCTGCAATTGAAAAACCAGGAGAAATGGCAGCTATTTTAAATAATTTGCAAGAGGGTGATGTGTTATTTGTTGATGAAATTCATCGCTTGAATAGGCAGGTGGAAGAAATTTTATACCCTGCCATGGAAGATTATGCCATTGATATTATGATTGGAAAAGGAGCAACAGCTCGTTCTGTCCGATTGGATTTACCAAAGTTTACTCTAGTAGGAGCCACTACAAGGGCAGGAATGCTTACGGCTCCTCTTCGAGATAGATTTGGAGTTGTGCAGCGTTTGGAATTTTATACAGAGAAAGAATTACAGACAATTATCATTCGTTCTGCAGGAGTGATGGGGGTAGAAGTGGATGGAAATGGTGCGATGGAAATGGCGAGAAGGTCTAGAGGGACTCCAAGACTTGCAAACCGTTTGTTGAAGAGGGTTAGAGATTTCGCACAGATTAAATACAATGGAGTGATTACGGAAGAGGCTGCAAATTATGCACTAGATTTATTGGAAGTTGATAAATATGGATTAGATCATATAGATCGAAATATTCTTTTGACAATGATTCAAAAATTTAAAGGAGGTCCAGTAGGATTAGATACTTTAGCAGCTTCTATAGGGGAAGATTCAGGGACAATTGAGGATGTATACGAACCTTATCTCATCAAAAATGGATTTCTTCATCGTACGCCTCGTGGAAGAATGGTTACATCATTGGCATATCATCATTTAGGGATTTCAGAGGAAAACTGTTAAAATAGTTGGATTTTTAATCTGAATGGTTTATAATAAGTAGAATACAATTAGAAAGTAATAAGGAGGTGTCCTATGACATCGTCAAAGAATCATACAGAAGTTTTAATAGGAGGAAAGGTATTTACACTGAGTGGAGTTGAAAGTGAAGAGTACTTGCAGAAAGTTTCTGCCTATTTGAATCGAAAAATGGAAGAATGTAGCAGCGTAGAAGGCTATAAAAAGCAAAGTGCAGATACAAAGAGCGTTCTTCTTGCACTTAATATTGCAGATGACTATTTTAAAGCGCAAAAGATAGCGATAACATCAGAATCAGATATTGAACTAAAAGATAAAGAAATGTATGACTTAAAACATGAACTAATTTCTGTACAGTTAGATTGTGAAAATGCTGAAAAGGAAATAGATAGATTGAAAGAAGAAAATACAGAATTACAAAAACAAATTGTAAAATTAGAAACAGAGTTAAAAAATCGTGGACAATAAAAGGCTGTCAGTAGACAGTCTTTTTTAAAGGAAACAGGTATGAAAAGAAAAATAGAAATTTTAGCACCAGCAGGATCGTATGAGAGTTTGAGAGCGGCAATTGCAGCGGGAGCAGATGCGGTTTATGTAGGTGGAAATCGGTTTGGAGCTAGGGCATATGCTGATAATTTTTCGCAAGAGGAGTTATTGGATGCTATAGATTATGTACATTTACACAAAAAGAAAATTTATTTAACAGTGAATACACTGTTGAAAGAGAAAGAATTAGAAGAAGAATTATATGAATATCTCTTACCTTATTACAAACAAGGCTTGGATGCGATCATTGTACAAGATATAGGTGTTTTACATTTTGTGAGAAAATATTTTCCGAGTCTTCCGATTCATGCAAGTACCCAAATGACAATTACTGGAGTAGATGGTGCGAAGTTTATGGAAGAACAAGGGGTAGAAAGAGTTGTAACAGCAAGAGAGTTGAGCTTGAAAGAAATTAAGAAAATTTCAGAAGAAACTTCTGTAGAAATAGAAAGTTTTGTTCATGGTGCATTGTGCTATTGCTATTCAGGTCAATGTTTGTATAGTAGTCTTTTAGGGGGACGAAGTGGAAATAGAGGACAGTGTGCGCAACCATGTAGACTTCCATATAAGGTGGATAAAAAGACTTCTTATGTGATGAGTTTAAAAGATTTGTGTACTGTAGAATTTATTCCGGATTTAGTTGAAGCAGGTATCTATTCTTTTAAAATTGAAGGAAGAATGAAGAAACCAGAGTATGTGGCTGCTGTTACATCAATTTATAGAAAATATGTAGATCTGTATATGGAAAGAGGAAGAAATGGATATTCTGTTTCACAAAAAGATAAAGAAATTTTAATGGACTTATATAATAGAGGCGGTTTTCATACGGGATATTATCAAACGAGAAATGGGAAAGAAATGTTATCTTTAAATAGACCAAATCATGCAGGTACAAAAGCTGTAAAAGTATCCAGTCAGCAAGGCAAAGAAGTATATATGCAGGCGATGACAGAATTGCATAAAGGTGATGTTTTGGAATTTCCCAATAAAGAAAATTACACGTTAGGCAAGAGTGTAAAGGTGGGAGAAAAATTTTCGGTTAGGTTACGCAAAGGAGAGCGAATTGTAAGAGGAGAAATAGTAAACCGCACCAGAAATGAAGAATTGCTTCAAAAGTTAAAAAAAGACTTTGTTGAAAAAAAGGTACAGGAAAAAATTAATGGGAAATTAATACTTTCCACAGAAAAAAATGCTATTATTACATTAAGCATGGATAATAGCGAAGTGACTGTGTATGGCTCGAGGGCAGAGCAAGCACTTAATCATCCAATGAGTGAAGAGAGAATTGCACAGCAAATGAGAAAGACAGGAAATACTCCGTTCGTATTTGAGTCGCTTGAGATTCTTTTAGAAGATAGCCTTTTTATCCCTATGCAAAAACTGAATGAGTTAAGAAGAAGTGGATTAGAACAATTAGAAAAAGAAATTTGTATAAAATATAGACGTAGCGATGAAAAAAAATTAGAAAAACAAGCGGAACAGGTGAGAAAGGAAATACGGAAGAGAAATACACTGTATGCTTACGTGGAGAAAAAAGAACAATTTTCAAAAGTGGTTTGTAACGAGTCTGTTGAGAGAATCTATATTGACTGTACAATGATAGAACATGCATGGGAAAATAAGATGTTAGAAGAAATTGTTTCTATAGCTAAGGTGAATAGAAAAGAAATATATTTTGCAATGCCGTATATTTTTAGAGAAGATACGAAAAAGAAATATAAAGAAATGTTTGACGCATCTATATTCGATGGAGTGTTAATAAGGAACTATGAAAGTTTTTATTATATAAGAGAACAATTCCCGCAAATGAGTATTGTTTTAGATGCTAATATGTATCAGTTTAATCGCGAAGCGAAAATATTTTGGGAAGAACAAAAAGTGCAAGATTTTACTGCACCATTGGAATTGAATTGCAGAGAATTGGGAAACTTGGGGTGTGAACAAAGTGAATTGATTGTATATGGATATTTGCAAATGATGGTTTCTGCACAGTGTATTCATAAAACAATTGGAAAATGTACACATCAGAGTGGGTATACTCAAATAACGGATAGATATAACAAACAGTTTACAGCAAAGAATTGTTGTGATTATTGTTATAATATAATTTATAATGCGGAACCATTAAGTTTACTTGAACAAAAAGATGATATTTTACAGTTAGATCCAAGAAAATTACGACTACATTTTACGATAGAAAATGGAAGAGAAACTGAAAAAATATTAAAGCAGTTCGAAGAAGTTTTTGTTAAGAATAAAGAAGTAGAGGAGTTTGAAAAGTCATTCACGAGAGGGCATTTTAAACGTGGAGTAAAGTAGGTGAAAATTTGGTAAATATTATAGTTGAATTATCCAAATATTTAATGATTATTTGTATAGCGATTTATACATATCTTTGTTTTGCAGTTTTTGGTTATGAAGATGAATATAAGAAGAGAAAATTATTAAGAAGACAGAATAGATTGATGTTTTCAATCCATTTTATGGCGTATTTAGTGTTATACTTAAAAATGGATGAGGTGAAAGTAATTGTTTTCTATTTTGTACAGGTTCTATTGCTTGGCGGAATAATTATACTTTATACGAAGATATATCCTAAAATCTCAAGATTAGTTGTAAATAATATGTGTATGCTTTTAACGGTTGGATTTATTATTTTGACAAGGTTATCTTTTCAAAGGGCAATAAAGCAATGTGTGATTGTAGCTGGTTCATTTTTGCTTAGTTTGGTGATACCAGTTATCATAAGGAAGATGAAAAAGTTAGAACAATACACATATCTGTATGCTATTTTAGGAATAGGAGCGCTTCTTTTAGTGCTTGTTTTGGCAAGTACATCGGGGGGAGCGAAACTTGGATTTACTGTTGCAGGAATCGGTATTCAGCCATCTGAATTTGTGAAAATTTCTTTTGTTTTTTTCGTAGCAAGCAGGTTACAACGTTCATCAGAATTTAAAGATGTGGTCATTACAACAATTATAGCAGCAGCACATGTTATTATTCTTGTTTTAAGTACAGATTTGGGGGCTGCATTAATTTTATTTGTTGTATATTTGATGATGCTCTATGTTGCAACTCGACAGCCGTTATATTTGCTGGCTGGAATGTCAGGAGGAGGAATTGCTGCCGTAGCAGGATATTTTTTGTTTGGACATGTGCGTACTCGTGTTGCTGTTTGGAAAGGACCTATTAGTCCTGAAGCGGCAGGTGGACATCAGATTGCACAGTCATTATTTGCTATTGGAACGGGAAGTTGGTTCGGTATGGGACTTATGCAAGGGGCAGCAAATAAAATACCGGTTGCAACAGAAGATTTTGTTTTTGCAGCGATTGCAGAAGAATTAGGATTAATTTTTGCACTTTGTTTAATGCTGATTTGTGTAAGTTGTTATGTAATGTTTCTTAATATTGCAATGCAATTGAGAAATACTTTTTATAAATTGGTTGCACTTGGCCTTGGAACATGTTATATTTTCCAAATCTTTTTAACAATTGGAGGAGTAACTAAATTTATTCCGTTGACGGGTGTTACGCTTCCGTTGGTAAGTTATGGTGGGAGTTCGGTGCTAAGTACCATTATGATGTTTGCAATTATTCAGGGATTATATGTATTTAGAGAAGACGAGGAAGAGATCATTGAGAGAAAAAAAGAAAGACAAAAAACAAAGAAACAACCGTCTGACAGACGACGATATTATGATTTTGAGGGAAAACGATCTGGACGCACGGCTAGAACGTCTTCCGAACAGTCGAGACGTAGAACAGGCGCCAAAAAGACCATCCACTAAAAAACAAGTACAGAAAAAGAAAAGACGAAAAAAAGTAACAAATAAAGAATTTGCAAGAATTACATACTTGTTTGTTAGTTTGTTTCTTATTTTGATGGGATATATTGTATATTTTAATGCATTTAAGGCGAAAACTATTATTAATAGCCCATATAATGTAAGGCAAGATCTTTTGGCAAACAGAATCATACGTGGAAAAATTTTAGATAAAAATGGAGAAGTACTGGCAAAAACGACAGTAGATGAAGCGGGAAAAGAACAAAGAGAATATCCTTATGGAGATTTATATGCGCATGTTGTAGGATATGCTTCAAAAGGTAAAGCGGGACTGGAATCAAAAGAAAATTTCAATCTTCTTACATCTAATGCCTTCATTTTGGAAAAAATCATGAAAGAGTTTAAAGGGGAAAAAAATATAGGAGATAACGTAGTAACAACTCTTGATACAAATTTGCAACAAGCAGCATATGATGCACTTGGAAATAATAAAGGAGCAGTTGTTGTTATGGAGGCAGATACAGGAAAGATTTTATCTCTTGTTTCAAAACCTACTTTTGATCCTAATTATGTAGCTGAAAATTGGCTGGAATTGAATCAAGATAAGGATAGTGTTATGCTAAACCGTGCAATGCAAGGGAAATATGCACCGGGATCTACATTTAAAATTGTAACTGCTTTAGAATATATGAGAGAAAATAAAGATTACAATTCTTATCAGTATAAATGTACAGGAAAAATTGAGCATAAAGGAACGGTTATTCATTGTAACAACAAAAAGGTACATGGAATGCAAGATTTGAGAAGTTCGTTTGCAAATTCTTGTAATAGTTCTTTTTCTAATATTGGCTTACAATTAGATATTTCTAAATATAAAAAAACTGCAAAACAATTACTTTTTAATAGAGATTTACCGTCTCCACTTATGTATAGTGAAAGCAAATTTATGCTATCTCCAAATGATCCTACCTCGGAGGTGATGATGACTGCCATGGGACAAGGAAAAACACAGGTAAGTCCATATCACATGGCACTAATTACTTCGGCTATTGCGAATGGTGGGAAATTAATGAAACCATACTTGGTTGATAAAGTTGTAAATTATTCTGGAACAACAGTAACAAAGAATATGCCAGAGGAATATGGGACATTAATGACGAGAGAAGAAGCGGCGCAATTAACAGAGTATATGAAAGCTGTAGTTGAAGAAGGAACTGCAAAAACTTTAAAGGAACAAGGATATTCTGTTGCAGGAAAAACAGGAACGGCAGAGTATAGTGTGGACAAGGAAAAAGTACATTCTTGGTTTGTAGGTTTTACGAATATAGATAATCCAGAGTTAGTTATTAGTGTTGTGGTAGAAGGATCAGATTCCACAGGAACAAAAGCGGTAAATGTTGCAAAAAAAGTTTTTAACAGTTATTATTAGTTAAAAGTTATAAAGAAGGAATTAGATGAAATTTTATAAAAATATATATGTTGGAGATAGTTTAAAAACAAGGAAAGAAAAGGTTATAGACAAATTAAAGAATGGTGAAGTGCAGTTTAGCTGTTATTTGATTGTACTTTGCGATAACCCGGTCGAGCAATTGGAATGTTATGATTCTATTTTGCTTTTACAGAAAAAGTGGATGCCAGAACCGTTACTTGTTGTTGGCATAGCATCTAGTTATGTAGAGGCATTAGAACTCATAAAGAGGATTGCCGAAGATACTTATCTTCGATATGGTGAAGCAAATTTACGAAAATATATTTTAGAAACGCAACAGGAATTTTAGGAAAGTAAAGTATAGGTGTTTGCATGCTACATATTTTATGTATACTACTAAAAATAATAGGAATATTGATTTTAGTTCTCCTTGGATTGTTTTTTCTTTTGACAGGGATTATATTGTTTGTACCAGTTCGCTATCACATAGAGGCAAAAGGTAAGGGTACAGTACAGTCTTTGGAAATGAAAATGAGATTTTCATGGCTGTTACATTTGTTATCAGGATATGTGTGTTATAGGGAGAAAAAGATTGAGTGGCAAGTGAGAACGGTATGGAAAAAATGGAATGTACCTGAAGTAGAGAAAATATCGAAAGTGGAAATACAACCTCAGAATTTAAAAGAATCTGAAGAATTTCAAAATCAAAAAAAAGAAAAGAAACAAGAGAAGATAATCGAAGAGACAAAAATACAACAATCCAAACCTGCAGTAGACAAAGAAGAAAAACAGCGGAGTAAAAAGGAAAAGGATTCATTTGCAAATAAATTTAAAAAATTATTTCAAAAAATAAAATGTATAATAAGTGATTTTTTTGATAAGATAAAATTACTTCGAGAGAAAAAAGATAAAGTGGTAGAGTTTTTGAAGAATGAAACACATCAGAAAGCGTGGAAAATTCTGAAAAAGGAGATTATAAGAACCCTGAAACATTTGAGACCAAAGAAGATAAAGGGGAAAATACGGTTTGGTTTTTCGGATCCATATCTTACGGGAAAAGTATTAGCGATAATTAGTATGTGTTATCCATTTTATGGAAATGAGATTTATGTTGAACCTGATTTTGAGAACGATGTTTTGGAAGGAGAAGTTAATATAAAAGGTCATGTAAGAGGGATATGTTTTTTGGTTGTTGTTTTTAATATTTTTCGTAGTAAAGAAATAAGGCAAACTTATAAAAATATGCAGTTATTTAAACTATAATTATAATGAATGGAGGAATCAGAATGGCAGAAAACAATTTTAGAAATACGGTAGATTCTCTTTTTAAAGGGATGAATAGTGTTATTTCATCAAAGACAGTGGTGGGAGAAGCAATTCATATTGGAGAAACAATTATTTTGCCTTTAGTCGATGTGTCTTTTGCAGTTGGGGCAGGAGCTTTTGAACAAGAAAAGAAGAATAGAGGAGCTGGCGGACTAGGAGGGAAAATGACGCCTAGTGCAGTTCTTGTTATCCAAGATGGAAAGACAAGACTTGTGAATATAAGAAATCAAGATACCATTACAAAAATTTTAGATATGGTTCCTGATGTAGTGGAGCGCTTTAGTAGTCAAAAAGAAGAGAAGAAAATGACAGAAGAAGATTTGGCAGAAATTTTAGATGAAAAAATTGATTCATAGAAAGATAAGTGTGTTCATACAATAAAATAAAAGTGTAGTTAGAAGTGTAAAATGAAGAGGTTAATTGGATTTTCGCTATTTTGGATAGGAATTGGTTTGCTAATTTCCATGTGTCTTTCTAGTATATTTTTAGAGATAGCGATTATTATTATTTGCTTTTTGTTGGGATATATATTGTTTTGTTGTGGTGGAAAATAAAAAATATGGCACAAAAAAACGAGGTGATTTTAAATCATCTCGTTTTATCATTGTGTAAAATTAAGCACGTTCAACTCTTCCTGATTTTAAGCAAGAAGTACATACGTACATTTTTTTAGAACCACCTTCAGTTTTAACTCTTACTGATTTTACATTAGATTTCCACATTTTTGGTGTTTTTCTATGAGAGTGACTTACGTTGTTTCCGAAATGAGCACCCTTTTCACAAATAGCACATTTAGCCATGATTGCACCTCCTAACGATATTAATAGCCATAATAGACTCACAACAATAAGTATTTTAGCAGAAAAATATAAAATATGCAAGGGTTTATTTTCCTCTTATTTAACTTTTCGGAAAATGTTGTAAAAAATGTTGAAACAGAGTATAATACAAATGTTAAGTATGTTTAAATCCAGAAAGAATTGGAGGTATAGATATGAAAGGTAGTATGAGTACAGACTTGGGAATTATTACAATTGATCCAGAAGTTATTGCAAAATATGCAGGTTCTGTTGCTGTAGAATGCTTTGGAATAGTTGGAATGGCAGCAGTAAATATGAAAGATGGTCTTGTGAGATTATTAAAGAAAGAAAGTCTAACACATGGAATTCAGGTATATATTTCAGAAGATAATAAAATTACTTTAGATTTTCATGTAATCGTTTCTTATGGTGTTAGTATTTCCGCTGTTACAGAAAATTTAATTAGTAATGTAAAATATAAAGTAGAAGAGTTTACAGGTATGTCAGTAGATAAAATAAACATCTACATCGAGGGCGTAAGAGTAATCGATTAGTTTAAGGAGGATTTTGTTGTGGCAACAAAAACAATAAATGCAGAAATGCTTGCCAAGATGTTTTTGTCTGGTGCAGGTAATATAGAGGCCAAAAAAGAATTTATCAATGAATTGAACGTATTTCCGGTTCCGGATGGTGATACTGGAACCAATATGTCTTTGACTATTATGGCGGCGGCAAAAGAAGTGGCAGGAATTGCAGAATTTGATATGGTATCGCTAGCAAAAGCAATTTCGTCTGGTTCTCTTCGTGGAGCAAGAGGAAATTCAGGAGTTATTCTTTCGCAGTTGTTTAGAGGATTTACAAAAGAAATTAAAGAACATAAAGAAATAGATACTGTGATTTTAGCGAAAGCTTGTATGAAAGCTAAGGAAACTGCTTATAAGGCTGTTATGAAGCCAAAAGAAGGTACAATTTTAACTGTAGCAAGAGGAATTGCTGAAAAAGCAATTGAATTAGCAGAAACTACAGATGATCTAGAAATCTTTATTCCACAAGTAATTGAGCATGCAGAGAATGTCCTTTCTCAAACACCAGATATGCTTCCGGTTTTGAAAGAAGCAGGTGTTGTAGATTCAGGTGGACAAGGATTGTTGGAAGTATTAAAAGGTGCATATGATGCTTTTTTAGGAAAAGAAATTGATTATAGTAAGATTACTCCAAATACAAGTAAGGGTAACTTGAAATTGAGTAATGATGTACCAGCAGATATTAAGTTTGGTTATTGTACAGAATTCATTATCATGACTGAAAAAGAATTTACAGAAAAAGACGAAAAAGAATTTAAAGCGTATTTGGAATCGATAGGAGATTCGATAGTATGTGTTGCTGATGATGAAATTGTAAAAATTCATGTGCATACAAATGATCCAGGGCTTGCTATTCAGAAAGCATTGACCTTTGGCCAATTGTCTAGAATGAAAATTGATAATATGCGTGAAGAACACCAAGAAAAATTAATTCGCGATGCAGAAAAACTCGCTCAAGAACAAGCTAAACAAAAGGAAGAAGAACCTAGAAAAGAAATGGGATTTATTGCTGTTTCTATAGGGGAAGGCTTAAATGAAATTTTTAGAGAATTAGGTGCTGATTATATTATTGAAGGTGGTCAGACAATGAATCCAAGTACGGAAGATATGCTTGCGGCAATTGATGCCGTGAATGCTGAACATATCTTTATTTTGCCAAATAATAAAAATATTGTTATGGCAGCAAATCAAGCACAGTCTTTAACAGAAGACAAAGATATTATTGTGATTCCTACAAAGACAGTTCCACAAGGAATTACAGCTATTATCAATTATATGCCTGAAATGGATGCAAAAACTAATGAAGAAACAATGCTTGAAGAAATTAAAAAAGTAAAAACAGGTCAAGTAACTTATGCAGTTAGAGACACCCATATTGATGATAAAGAAATCCATGAAGGAGATATTATGGGAATTGGAGATTCAGGTATTCTTTCTGTTGGAACTTCTATAGAAGAAACTACAAAAGATATGCTATCACAATTGGTGGATGAAGAGTCTGAATTGATTAGTTTATATTTTGGTCAAGAAATCTCAGAAGAAGAAGCAGAGAAACTTTCAGCAGAGATTGAAGAATTATATCCGGATACAGATGTAGATACACATTTTGGTGGTCAACCGATTTATTATTATGTACTAGCAGTAGAATAAAAAATATGACATTAGAAAAGCGATTCTTTGGAGTCGCTTTTTCTATTAAAGGAACAGGAAAAGAGTATGAATGAGTTAGCAAATATTTCAGAGTTAAAAGGTGTTGGTGAGAAAACAGAAAAATTATTTTATAAATTGGGTGTTTTTACTGTTGGAGATTTGATTCGGTATTTTCCAAGGACATATGACGTATACGAAAAATCAAAAGAAATATCTGAGATAGAAGAAGGAAAAATTATTACAGTTACAGGAACAATTTGGGGACCGGTTCAATTTTCGGGAACACGTACATTGCAGATTACTACTTTGACTTTGAAGGATTGTACAGGACAGTTAAAAGTAGTATGGTTTCGAATGCCTTTTTTAAAAAATACGCTTCGCTCAGGAAGCGTTATTACTTTGAGAGGAAAAGTGTCCAATAGAAAAGGAATACTGACAATGGAACAACCGGAAATATTTTATCCAAGCATAAAATATCAAGAGAAAGAAAATACGCTTCAGCCAGTATATCCTTTGACAGCAGGTATAACGAACAATACTATTACAAAGTTGGTGCGACAGATTTTAGAAAATCTAGATTTAAAACAGGAAATTTTGCCTGACTATATGAGGATGAAGTATCAGTTGGCAGAATACAATTATGCTGTAAGAGGAATACATTTTCCTTCAAATAAAGAGGAATATTATCATGCAAGGGAAAGACTTGTTTTTGAAGAGTTTTTGCTATTTCTTTTATCACTAAGACGACTGAAAGAAAATAAGGAAAGAACAGAAAATGTTTTTTCTTTTACAACTCCAAAAGAAATTGAAAAATTTTTGAATCAGCTTCCATATGAATTAACAACTGCACAGAAGAAAGTGTGGGAAGAAATTAAAGGAGATCTCGTTGGGAAAACTGCGATGGCAAGACTTGTGCAAGGGGACGTGGGTTCTGGAAAAACAATAATTGCTTTACTTGGATTAATGTTTGTAGGTTTGAATGGATATCAAGGAGCGTTGATGGCTCCGACAGAAGTATTAGCAAAACAACATTATCAATCTATATGTGAAATGTTTGATAAGTATGAAATTCCGTTACAAACAGAATTATTGACAGGCTCAATGACTTTAAAGGAAAAGAGATTGGTATATGAAAAAATTGAGCAAGGGGAAGTAAATCTGATTATAGGAACGCATGCTTTAATTCAAGAAAAAGTAAAATATAAGAAACTTGCACTTGTGATTACTGATGAGCAACATAGATTTGGGGTGAAGCAGAGAGAAAAATTAGCAGAAAAAGGGGAAACTCCACATATTCTTGTTATGAGTGCAACTCCTATTCCAAGAACTTTGGCGATTATTTTGTATGGTGATCTTGATATTTCTGTTATTGATGAACTTCCGGCGAACCGATTGCCGATAAAAAATTGCGTAGTAGATACATCGTATAGAAAAACGGCTTATAATTTTATGAAAAAACAAATAGGACAGGGAAGACAATGTTATGTAATTTGCCCCATGGTGGAAGAGAGCGAAACGCTAGAAGTAGAAAATGTGACAGATTATGCAAAAACACTTCAAGAAGAGTTGGGAAATCAAATACATGTACAATATTTACATGGAAAGATGAAGCAAAGACAAAAAGATGAGATCATGGAAAAATTTGCAAGAAATGAAATACAAGTATTAGTTTCTACAACAGTGATTGAAGTGGGAATTAATGTACCAAATGCGACTATAATGATGATTGAAAATGCAGAAAGATTTGGATTGGCTCAATTGCATCAGTTAAGAGGACGTGTTGGTAGAGGGGATTACCAATCATATTGCATTTTTATGACGGCAACAAAATCGAAAGAAACAAAAAAACGATTAGAAATTTTAAATAAATCTAATGATGGATTTTATATAGCAGGAGAAGATTTGAAATTGAGAGGACCAGGAGATTTGTTTGGTATAAGGCAAAGTGGGATTTTGGATTTTAAACTTGCAGATGTATTTCAAGACACAAAAACATTACAAAAGGCAAATGAAGCGGCAACGCAATTGCTTGAAAATGATCCCGATTTAGAGGCGAAAGAAAATGAAAATTTAAGACAATATTTACAGAAATATATGCAAAATATATTGTTGGAAACAACGCTTTAAATAAACGATTATATATAGAAAATACTCATAACAAATTTTATCAAAATAAGAAATAATTTCTAGTGTAATTTAAATAATATTCCACATACTATCTTTGTAACAAACAACAAGATGTTACAAAATATATTATATTATTTAAAGGAGGAAATTATCATGACAAGTCGTTCATCAAACAAGGCTGCTGTACCTGAAGCAAAAACAGCATTAGACAAATTTAAATATGAGGTAGCGAGTGAACTTGGAGTTCCATTGACTGATGGTTACAATGGAGATCTCACATCAAGACAGAATGGTTCTGTTGGTGGGTATATGGTTAATGTAATAGTCGCTGAAGGACACAAAGAGTTCAAACGAAATTTAAGATCAGTTGCAAATCACGCAAGGATAATTGAATATGATTATAGGATAACATTTTGAATTTAGGCTATATGCGTTACCAAAAGAAGTATACATATATTCTGTACCCCGTTCTTTTGAATATATTTTTCCATAAAAATACCGACCTCTCAATCGTTAGATTTTTAGTATAACTTTTTGAGGGAGGTGCATATTGTTTTATGTACTTTTTCTTGTTGTAAAAAAATAGTGAGAGTGATATTATATTTTTTAGGCAACTTTTTATGAAGAAAAGGAGAAGAAAAAATGAATATGTTTGTTGCGTTGATCTGCTTAATAGTTGGATTCGTTTTATTAGTAAAAGGGGCAGATTTTTTTGTTGATGGAGCCTCAGCCATCGCAAAACAGTTACATATACCAGCTATAGTTATTGGACTTACGATTGTTGCTTTTGGAACAAGTGCTCCGGAACTTGCGGTTAGTATATCAGCAGCTATGAAAGGAAGTAACGATATTGCTGTTGGAAATGTTGTTGGTTCAAATCTTTTTAATTTGTTGATTGTGGTAGGGGTGAGTGCATTTATTTATCCATTGCATGTAAAGAAGAGCATGATTAAGAAAGATTACCCAATTGCACTTATTGGAGCAGTATTGCTTGGAGTTCTTGCTATGGATACATTGTTTGGAAAGACAAGTATGGAACTTAGTAGAGCAGATGGAGTTATTCTATTGATTGGTTTTACTATTTTTATGTATCTTGCTATACGAGAGGGATTGAAAGGAAGAGCTGAACATAAAGAGAACGAAGAAAAAATAGAAGTTCAATATACTCTCGGAAAAAGTATTTTCATATGCATTATTGGTTTGGCAGGAATTATTATTGGTGGGAATATGGTTGTAGATGGAGCAAAAGAAATTGCTAGAGCATTTGGATTAAGTGAAGCTTTCATTGGTTTAACAATAGTTGCTTTCGGAACATCTCTTCCTGAACTTGTTACGTCTATTGTGGCTGCAAGAAAAGGAGAAAGCGATATTTCGCTTGGAAATGTTATAGGTTCGAATATTTTTAATATCTTTTTTATTTTAGGTGTTTCAGGAACGATTCTTCCAATGGCTGTTGCAAATACATATCTATATGATATTGCCATTTTAATTGTAGTTTCAATTATATTTTTCATTCCAATTTGCAAAAAACAAAAGGTGTCTAGAGCGATGGGAGGAACAATGGTAGCAACTTATATGGCGTATATGGTATATTTGTTTGTTAGATAAAGGAAACCAGTCACATTAGTGGCTGGTTTTTTGTGTTCAATTACATATTTCTTCTAGACAGTTGAGGAGTCGGTCATTGTCCGCTGGATTCATAATGCAAAAGCGAATAAATTCCCCATCTAATCCGGTAAATGTAGAACAGTCACGAATCATTAGTCCATTTTTAATTGCATGGACAAATACATCATTTGAAGTAAGATTATTTTTACAGAGTTTTAGCAAAATAAAGTTTGCTGTAGGTTCATACACACGTATAAAAGGAAAAGTGTGGAGCCTTTTACAAATACGTTTTCTTTCAGAAGAAATCAGAGAATGCGTTTTTTGTATGTAATCAGTATCGGAAAGAAGAAGTTCTCCCGCATAAGCGCCTATACTATTTAAACTCCAAGGGTTTTTAATTTTATTTAATTTTTCAAGAAGAGTGGAATTTCCAGTAATTCCATACCCAAACCGTAAACCCGGTGCTGCAAAAAATTTAGAAACACCACGGAGTACAATTAGATTGTCGAAAAGACTTATTAATGGCGTGGCAGTGGTTTCCGTAATATTGTCTACAAATTCTATATATGTTTCGTCAATAATAACAAAAATATTTCTTTTTTTACAAAAGGACAAAATATTCTTTAGTTGTTCCACATACAAAGTAGTAGAAGTTGGATTGTTTGGGTTGCACAAAATAAATAAATCAATATCTTTCTCCAATGATGTATATAAATTAGATAAAGAAAAAGAAAAATTATTTTCCGCAGGAAGAGGAAAATATTCTATTTTACCTCCAATAAGTGAAATTTCTTTTTCGTATTCAGAATAACTAGGAATAGGAAGTAAGACTTTTTTGGGGTTTAAAACTTGGATAAAAAGAGAAATTAATTCTGTACACCCATTTCCGACAACAATGTCTTGTGAAGAAACATGACAGTAGGAAGCAATTTTCTTTTTCAAGGAAGCATAATCTCTATCAGGATAAGAAGAAATAATATCAAGATTCTGAGCCAATTTATTTTTGACATTGGAAGATAAGCCAAGAGGATTTACATTTGCTCCAAAACAAATAATTTCTTCTTGTGGAAGATGAAAATATTCAGCGACCGCCTCTAAATCACTTCCATGGAATTGAGGTATTTTATTCATATAAAGACCACCTTTCTGATTCATATAAAAACTTGCCATAAATGAAATAATAATGCTATAATAATTTATTATAGCGTGAAATTGATGAAATGCAATGCAAGAAACAAATGAGTAGCAGGTGGATAGCATGAAGAATAAAATTAAGAGAATTTCAAAAGGAGATTTTGAAGTAATACAGCCAGACGTACAATTTTCGGAAACCCACATTATAATGCAAATTAGTGAAGGGGAAATTTATCAAGGAAGTTTTACGTTGAAAAATAGAAAAGACGAGGAGATTCGAGGATTAATTTATCCGTCTTCTTTTCGTATACAATTAAAAAATCAAGGATTTCAAGGGAATCCAGTGGAAGTGAATTATACCTTTGATGGAAGTGGAATGAAACCTGGAGATGTGGAAAAAGGAAAATTCACCGTGGTTTGCGATGGAGGAGAGTATGATATAGCATACACTGCAGTGGTAGAAAAACCATTTGTCATAACGGAATATGGAAAGGTGCAAACACTTAGAGAATTTAAAGAACTTGCTGAAATAGATTATGTTGAAGCTTGGAATTTATTTCGTTCAAAAAAATTTTCTGAATTATTGAAATATGAAGAAGAAAGAATAGTAGCCCTTTATAGTAATATGAGAAAATGGTCTCTAGATAAACAGGCTTTAGAAGAATTTTTAGTTTCAAGTAAACAAAAAGAAAGGATTTATTTGCTTTTTCAGGAAGAAGAGGCGATACTCTCTTATTATTCAGAAACAACTAAGGAAACAATCGTTTTGACAAAAAACACTTGGGGATATTTGCCAGTGAAAATTTTTGTGGTTGGAGAGTTTTTAAGTGTTGAAAAAAATCAGATTACAACAGAAGATTTTATTGGTAATGATTATTATTTGGAGTATATAGTTAATGTAGAAAAATTGCATGCAGGATATAATTATGGGAAAATTATAGTAGAAACTCCTTTTGAAACAATGGAATATCCAGTAACAGTACGCCAACAATCAATTCATACTGAAAAACATGGAGAAGAAAAGTTAATGTTTGGCTGTCTTTTAAAAAGTTACATGGCGTGTGTTTCGGGTAACTTGGAAATAAAACAGTGGACAAAACAAGCAGTAGAACTTGTAAAAAAATTACAGGAAATAGCACCGGATAACGAATTTTATGAATTGCTTATGGCACATGTATATTTAAGAGGTGGATGTAAAGAAGAAGGGAAATGGCTTTTAGAAAATTATAATTACAATCGTTTTGCTATTGGAAAAAAGACAGAACTGGGTTCGTATTATTTGTTTCTAACAGGACTTCTAGCAAAAGATGAGAGTTATATTAAAAAGGTTACAGAAGAATTAAATAAAGCTTATGAAAAACATCCTACATCTTGGCAATTGTTATGCATGTTGTTGAATGTAGATTTGAAGTATCGTAATTATAGTGAGAAAATTCGTGTATTACAAAAGCAGTTTTCAGAAGGGGCGAATCAAATTCCTTTATACATTGAGGCGTATCTTTGTTTTCAAGAAAAAAGTAGTTTGTTGAAAAAAATAGGGCAATTCGAGATGAAAGTATTAGATTTTGCCACAAAATACCGCATGATTACAAAAGAATTGGCGCTGTATACAGCGAATCTTGCCAGCCAGGAAAAAACTTATAAAGAAAATTTATATCAGATATTATCCCGTTCTTATTGTTTGTATCCTGAAAAAATGATTTTAAATGCGATCTGTACATTACTTATCAAAGGAGATAAGAAAGAAAATAAGTATTTTGTTTGGTATGATAGAGCGGTGACAGCAGGTCTTAGAATTGCAAAATTGTATGAATATTATGTAATGTCTGCTGATAAAGATAGGATGAACAAAGCATTCCCAAGAACTGTATGGCTATATTTTGTGCATGGAAGTTCTTTGGATTATAAAAATACAGCATTTTTATATGCGAATATATTAACATATGAGGATAAGAAAAGCAGATTATTTTTAAACTATTTTGAACAAATGGAAAGGTTTTCGTGGAAGCAACTTGAAAAAAGAAGAATTAACGAAAATCTCAGATTATTATATAAGTATTTCTGTAATGAACCAAATTTAAATATGGAGAGAATGAAAGCTATTTATGATATTTCTCATATATATCTAGTGAAGACAAATGCATCCCATATGAAATATGTGCTCGTTCTTGAGAAAAATGGCACAATCAGTCAGCGTGTTGCTTATGGAAAAGAAGGAGCGAAAATTTTATTATATCATAAAACGTCACGAATTGTATGGGAAGCAGATGATGGAAAATTTTATGCAGATTCTATTCAATATGAACTTACAAGGCTTTGTTTTGAGACACAGTTTGTAGAAATGTATAAGGATAAAGAAGATTTACTTGAAACAGGCGTGGAAGAAAGTAAAGAAAAATTGACGTTTGAAAATGTAAAAAAATACGGTGTTGATTATTTTGGGGAAGAAAAAGTTTTCCGTTTATGTAGTAAATGTATTCGGGAAGAAAACAAGGAAAATGATTACCTTACTTATCTCTGTTTTTCTCTTTTAAATAGAGGAGTATACGACAATATGACACTTCTTTATTTGGCAAAATATTATTGTGGTGCGACAAAAGACATGAAAAAAGTTTGGAATATTGCAAAAGAATATGGAGTTAAAAGTGATACACTTGCAGAAAGAATTATTACACAGATGTTATATACGGAAACGATGTTTAATGAAGAAAAATTTTTCATGGATTATTGTAAGGAAAGCAAATGTTCTCATTTAAAACAAGCATATTTATCGTATATTTCGAATGAATATATTGTAAAATCAAGAGAAATTAAAAAAGAAATTATAGAAGTGATTTTAAATGAATATGAAAAAGGAAATGAACTTCCAATAGTATGTAAAATTGCGGTAATAAAATTTTATGCAAGACATTCTTATCCAAAAGAATGGGAAGATAGATTAAAACTATTTTTACAGGAACTTTGTGAACAACAACTTATTTTTCCGTTTTATTTGGAGTATAAAGAAAAATGGTTACAGGAAGTTCTGCTTCACGATAAAATTATGATTCAATATAAAGCGAAAAAAGCTGGAAAAGTGAAATTATTATATAAAATAGGAAGAGATACTATTGTAGAAGAACTTCAACCTACCTATGCGAATATTTATGTAAAAGAATTTGTTCTTTTTGAAGGAGAAAGTTTATCATATAGTTTTCAAGAAGAAAAGGGAGAAACTATAATCTACGAAGAAAAGGGAGAATGCAGACAGCGAAAAAAAGTGGAACCGATTGGAAAATACGGACGTTTAAATGCTATGAATAAAATGGAGAGGGAGAAGCTGGAAAAAGAACTTTTTCAATACTGTTTGGAAGAAAAGATGGCAGAAGAATTATTCGAAATATATTAGAAGAAAGAGGGAGAAAGATGCAAAGGGGATATGTGATTGGAGTGGAGTTAAATCATCATACTTGCCAAATAAGTTATGGTGATGCAGAACAACAAGAACCGAAGACAATAGAGCGAATTCCGCTTGTTATTAGAAAAAAGGAACAAGAATGGATATTTGGAGAAGAAGAGGAAGAGGGAATTTATGACTTGTTGTCTCTTGCGATGAAACATGAATTAATTCAGGTAGCGGAAAAGACATATGAGGGGGTTTGGTTACTATCTTTATATATTCAACTTGTTTTGAAACGATTTCAAAATATAGATGCCATCGCATTTACTCTTCCGTATATAGATGAGGACATTGTACATCTTTTAAAAAGTGTTGGACAGAAATTAGGTGTGTCTAAAGAAAACGTGTATGTACAAGATAATAAAGAAAGTTTTTGCTATTATATGTTTTATCAACAGAAAGAATTATGGCAATATGAATCAGCGCTTTTTCAGTGTGATGGAAATGGTGTGCAAACGTATATGTTAAAGAAGTTACATATGAAGTGTGAAAATAAACAAGATACATTTATAGTTGTAGATGAGGTTGCAAATGTAGATTGGGAAGAACTTTCTATAATATATCCACCGAACAATGAAGAGGAACAAAAGAAAGCAGATGAATATTTTAACCGTTTTATTAAAAATATTTTTCATAGAAGATTAATTTCTTCTGTCTTTCTAATAGGGGATGAATTTGAAAAAAAATGGTATCCGAATTCTTTAAGAACGCTTTGTAATGGAAGAAGAGTATTTCAAGGGGACAATTTATATAGTAAGGGTGCGTATTATAGTGTACAATATAAGACGAACGGGAAAAGAAGTAACCTTATTTATTTAGATCAAACAAAATTAATGGAACAGATTTGTTTGAAATTTAGAATAAATGGAAGAGACATGTGGTATCCAATTGTACAATGGGGAACAAAATGGTATGAAAATGATAGACAATTTGAAATACTTTTGGAAAACACAGATGATATAGAACTTCGCATTGAATCTTTACTAGAAAATTCAATTAGATTTGTGAATGTACCGCTTGGAAATCTTTCAAACAGAGAAAAATATACATTTCGTTTGCAAGTAAATATTATTTTCCGAGATGAACAAACATGTGTGATTACATGGAAAGATATTGGATTTGGTAATTTTTTTGCTTCATCAGGATTTCATACGCAAACAGTGATAAAGTTAGGAGGACGAAATGGGAAGTTTAATTCTTTGTCATAGAAAAAAAGCAAAACAACCATATGAAATTACGCGAGTACATAAAAAGATCTATACATTAGAGGAACTTTGTTACTATATTTGTAATTTTCTATATTTAGTAGATGAGACATTGATTAATAAAAACTTGTGTAAATGGATTGAGGAAGAATTGGAGAAAGAAAATCTTGCGAAACAATTGAATGATTGTTTGAAGTCAAATAGTTCTATGGAACAATTTGTATTATATATTTTACGAGATAGTAATATATATACAGCAAAAGAAATTAGTACTATTGAGGGAAGATTGAATCGATTTAAAAATCAGAAAGAAATCGAAAAGAAAAAATACAAAGCGGATAGTCTTTTGAAAATTGGAGAAATAGAAGAGGCAATTAGAATTTATCTTTCTCTTTTGCAAGAAAATGATGAATCGGTATCTTCTCAGTTTTACGGGAAAGTATACGGATGTCTCGGAACTGCCTATGGAAGAATTTTTTTATACCAAGAAGCAAGTGATAGATTTTTGTCAGCATTTCAAATATGCGAAGAAAAATCTATGTTATATGCATATTTATATTGTTGTCATTGCTATATGGATAATGAAGAATATGAAAAACTTTTAGCGGATAATAAGATGTTTAAAGATGCAGATAGATTTCTCGTAGAGAAAGAAGAGGCGAAAAAAGCGCAAATTTGTATTGAAAATCCAAAGAATATACTTGATTCATATAAACAGGTATATAAGTTTAACTAATGAATTTGATTTATAATAAATAATGATAGTCAGGGCATATAAGGCAGGTGGAAAGGTTGCATTTCTATTTGCCTTGTATTATACTTTTCGTGTAAACAAGTTAAAAATCAAGAAAAGGATTGGTGTAAACGTATGAAGAAATTAGAGCAGTTATATGAAGGAAAAGCGAAGAAAGTATTTATGACAGATGATCCAGATGTTGTTATTGTAGACTACAAGGATGATGCAACTGCTTTTAACGGAGAGAAAAAGGGAACTATTGTGGGAAAAGGTGTTGTAAATAACCGTATGACAAACCATGTGTTTAAGTTAATGGAAAAAGAAGGGGTTCCTACACATTTAGTTGAAGAATTAAGTGATCGTGAAACGGCAGTTAAGAAAGTAGATATTGTTCCGCTTGAAGTTATTGTTCGTAATGTAGCAGCAGGAAGTTTTTCTAAGAGAATGGGTGTAGAAGAAGGAAAAGAACTTCTTTGTCCAATCCTTGAATTTAGTTATAAAAATGATGATTTAGGTGATCCATTTATTAATGATGATTATGCTTTGGCACTTGGACTTGCAACACAAGAAGAGATTGATACTATTAAAACATATACAAGAAAAGTAAATGAAGTATTGAAAGCATATTTCCTTCAAGCAGATATGAAATTAATCGATTTTAAGATTGAATTTGGTCGTTTGAAAGATGGTACAATTATTCTTGCAGATGAAATCTCACCAGATACTTGTAGATTATGGGATGTACATACAAATGAAAAATTAGATAAAGATCGTTTCCGTCGTGATATGGGAAATGTAGAAGAAGCATATAATGAAGTATTTAAACGTTTAGGAATCTAATTTTGAAGGAGATTACAGAATGAGTACACATAGATATCAGAGCCCATTATCAGAACGTTATGCGAGTAAAGAAATGCAATATATTTTTTCTCCAGATATGAAATTTAAAACATGGAGAAAATTGTGGATTGCACTCGCCGAAACAGAACGTGAACTTGGATTAAATATTACTGAAGAACAGATCGAAGAATTAAAAGCAAATGTGGATAACATTAACTATGATGTTGCAAAAGAAAGAGAAAAACTTGTTCGACATGATGTAATGTCACATGTATATGCTTATGGACAACAGTGTCCAAAAGCTAAAGGTATTATACATCTTGGTGCAACTTCGTGTTATGTAGGTGATAATACGGATATTATTATCATGGCAGAAGCATTGAAATTAGTGAAGAAAAAATTAGTTAATGTTATTGCGGAACTTGCTAAGTTTGCAGAACAATATAAAGAACTTCCTACATTGGCTTTTACGCATTTTCAACCAGCACAACCTACAACAGTTGGGAAAAGGGCAACACTTTGGTTGCAAGAATTTATGCTTGATTTGGAAGATTTAGATTATGTACTAGCTAATCTTAAATTGTTAGGTTCGAAAGGAACTACAGGAACTCAAGCAAGTTTCCTTGAACTATTTGATGGTGATCAAGAAATTATTGATAAGATTGATCCGATGATTGCAAAAAAAATGGGATTTGAACAATGCTATGCAGTTTCCGGACAGACATATTCAAGAAAAGTTGATACAAGAGTTGTCAATATTCTTGCTGGAATTGCAGCGAGTGCTCATAAAATGTCAAATGATATTCGACTTTTACAACATTTGAAAGAAGTAGAAGAGCCTTTTGAGAAAACACAAATTGGCTCATCGGCAATGGCATATAAGAGAAATCCAATGAGAAGTGAGCGTATTGCTTCATTGGCACGTTATGTTATGGTAGATGCAATGAATCCGGCCATTACATCGGCAACGCAGTGGTTTGAAAGAACTTTAGATGATTCTGCTAATAAACGCTTAAGTGTACCAGAAGGATTTTTGGCAATAGATGGAATTTTAGATCTTTGCTTAAATGTTGTAGATGGTCTTGTTGTGTATCCGAAAGTTATTGAAAAACGTTTAATGTCAGAACTTCCATTTATGGCCACAGAAAATATTATGATGGATGCTGTAAAAGCGGGTGGAGATAGACAAGAACTTCATGAAAGAATTCGTGAGCTTTCAATGGAAGCTGGAAGAAATGTAAAAGAAAAAGGATTAGATAATAATTTGTTGGAATTAATTGCAGCAGATGCAGCATTTAATTTAACTTTAGAAGATTTACAAAAAACGATGGATCCTTCTAAATATGTAGGACGTTCAAAAGAACAGGTAGAGGCTTTCTTAAAAAATGTAGTAAATCCTATGTTAGAAGAAAATAAAAATATACTTGGCATGAAAGCTGAGATTAATGTATAATAGTAAAGTAAAAATAGAATGTGCTATGCACATTCTATTTTTAAATACATAAAAAGTTTTCATGAATAAGGAGTAGACAGAAGATGAAAGATGAACAACTAATGGAAACAGCAATGCTAGCAGGCGAAATTATGTTATGTAGTGGAGCGGAAACGTATCGGGTGGAAGATACGATGAGCCATATTTTAAAGAACGCTGATGCAGAACAGAAAGAAGTGCTAGTGATGATGACAGGGATTATGGCATCTTTAAAAAAGGAAGGACAAAAACCATCTACGCTTATAAAGAGAGTGACAGATAGGGGAACAAATCTAAATAGAGTTATGCGAGTGAATGAAGTTTCTAGAAAACTCTGTAGTGGAGAGGTCACAGCTGAAGAAGCATATAAAGAATTAAAGCATATTGCATCAGGGAGATATAAAGAGTTTACGTCGCCTTTATATCATTTTTTTGCTACAGTTATAGCGGTAATCGGATTTACGATGATGTTTGGAGGAAAGGTGAATGATATTTGGGCTTCAGCTATAGTTGGTGCTATACTTGGAATTTCAATGGAAGTTGGTAGAAAGTTAGAAGTGCATGATTTTGTAATGGATGCTATATCATCAATGGTGATCACCGTGTTTTCTGTGCTTCTTAAAGCATATCTTCCTGTTCCCATAAATATGGATACAATTATTATTAGTGCTATTATGCCACTTGTTCCTGGAGTGGCAATAACAAATGCGGTAAGAGATACTTTGCAAGGTGACTATATTACCGGAGGATCAAGGATGCTAGAAGCATTCATTAAGGCAGCATCAATAGCGTTAGGAGTAGGGATTGGAATGATGCTATTTGGCAGTAAATTTATTGGGAGGACAGTTTTATGATATTGCAAATTATAGGAGCATTTATTGCTATTTTTGGATTTTCCATTTTACTTGAAATTCCAAAAAAATATTTAGTACTCGCAGGAATCGTTGCAGCAATCGGATGGTCAATATATTTGTTTAGCGATAAAATGGGAACAGGAATAGTGTTCGCGTCTTTCTTTTCAGCATTAACAGTTACGTTGATTTCGCATTTGTTTGCCAGAATGATGAAAACTCCTGTTACCATTTTTTTAATTGCAGGAATCATTCCTACTGTACCAGGGGCGGGAATGTATCGCATAGCATACTATATGATTATGGGAAATAGTGAGATGTATTCACATTATTTTACGGAAACCTTAAAAATTGCGGGAGTCATTGCACTGGCGATTTTTATTATGGATACTATTTTTAAATTTTTTATGAAAAATGGAATTAAGCAAAATTCGTTGTCCTATACAAAAAGAAAAATGAATAAAAGAAAATAAAAAATTGCATAAAATACCTATACAGAACAAAAAACAAAAGAAAAATGAAAGAAATGATTGACTAAAAGTCAAAAAGAATATAAAATACTAGTAATAACAAAATAGGAGGTCTGTGATGGTATCGTATAGCGAATTAAGTAAAGAAGAACTTTTGAATTTGAAAATTCAATTAGAGGAACAATTTTCTGAAGTGAAGGCAAAGGGTCTAAAATTAGATATGTCTCGTGGGAAACCTTCAGCTGCACAACTTGACTTGGCAATGGGAATGATGGATGTATTAAATAGTAAGTCTGACTTAAAATGCCAGGAAGGTGTAGATTGTAGAAATTATGGGGTTTTAGACGGTATTCAGGAAGCAAAACAGTTACTTGCTGATATGATGGAAGTACCAAAAGATAATATTGTCATTTTTGGCAACTCTAGTTTGAATGTGATGTATGATACAATTGCACGATCTATGACACATGGAGTGATGGGAAGTACACCTTGGTGTAAGTTAGACAAAGTGAAATTTTTATGTCCTGTTCCAGGGTATGATAGACATTTTGCAATTACAGAGCATTTTGGAATTGAAATGATTAATATTCCAATGACTGAAAATGGACCAGATATGGATTTGGTTGAAAAACTTGTCAGTGAAGATGAGGCAATTAAAGGGATTTGGTGTGTTCCGAAATACTCTAATCCACAAGGAATTACTTATTCTGATGAGACAGTGCATCGTTTTGCAAAATTAAAACCAGCAGCAAAAGATTTTCGAATTTATTGGGATAATGCATATGGAATTCATCATTTATATGAAGACAAGCAGGATTATTTAATTGAAATTTTAATGGAGTGCAAAAAAGAAGGTAATCCAGATATGGTATATAAATTTTGTTCTACATCAAAAGTGAGTTTTCCAGGGTCGGGTGTATCAGCGATTGCAGCATCGGATGCTAATCTTGTTGCAATTCGTAAGCAGATGACTATTCAAACAATTGGACATGATAAATTAAATCAATTGCGTCATGCAAGATTTTATAAAGATATTCATGGTATGGTTGAACATATGAAATTACATGCAGATATTTTAAGACCTAAATTTGAAACAGTTTTAAGTGTTCTTGAAAAAGAATTAGGGGGCCTTGAAATTGGATCATGGCTCGCACCTAGAGGAGGATATTTTATTTCTTTTGATGCTATGGAAGGGTGTGCAAAAGCAATTGTGAGTAAAGCAAAAGAAGCGGGAGTGATTATGACTCCAGCAGGAGCTACCTTTCCATATGGGAAAGATCCAAAAGACAGCAATATTCGTATTGCCCCATCTTATCCGACTCCAGATGAATTGAAAATAGCAGCGGAAATATTTGTTTTAAGTGTAAAACTTGTAAGTATTGATAAATTGTTAAAAGAAAAGAAATAAATATGTATATAAAAAGATAGCAATAAGATGGATACTTATAGCTATCTTTTTATAGTTGAAAAAGAAGATTGTTAAATAACCTTGTCAATTCTCTGCTTCCTATATATAATAGAAAACAGAGTACATAGAATAGGAGAGTTGAAAATGAGTAAAGTAAGAACGAGATTTGCACCAAGTCCTACAGGAAGGATGCATGTTGGAAATTTGAGAACAGCATTGTATGCGTATTTAATTGCAAAACATGAAGATGGAGATTTTCTTCTTCGTATAGAGGATACAGATCAAGAACGTTATGTAGAGGGTGCAATTGATATTATATATAGAACATTGGAAAAAACAGGACTTATTCATGATGAAGGTCCAGATAAAGACGGCGGATATGGACCATATGTACAAAGCGAACGTAATGCATCAGGATTGTATTTGAAATATGCAAAACAGTTAGTAGAGCAAGGAGATGCATATTATTGTTTTTGTGATAAAGAAAGATTGGAATCATTAAAGAGTACAGTCGCAGAAAGTGGGACGGAAATTGTTGTTTATGACAAACATTGCTTGCATTTGAGTAAAGAAGAAGTAGAAAAGAATCTTGCAGATGGAAAACCTTATGTTATCCGTATCAATATGCCAACGGAAGGAACAACAACATTTCATGATGATATTTATGGGGATATTACAGTTCCGAATGAAGAATTAGATGATATGATTTTAATTAAATCCGATGGATTTCCAACATATAATTTTGCAAATGTGGTAGATGATCATTTGCAAGGAATTACACATGTTGTACGTGGAAATGAATATTTATCTTCAGCACCTAAATATAATCGTTTATATGAAGCGTTCGGGTGGGAAGTACCAACATATGTACACTGTCCACTTATTACAGACGAAAGCCATAAAAAATTAAGTAAACGCTGTGGACATTCTTCGTATGAAGATTTAGTGGAACAAGGATATTTAACAGAGGCCATTGTAAATTATGTTGCGTTATTAGGATGGAGTCCTACAGATAATCGAGAAATTTTTTCATTAGAAGAATTGGTAAAAGCATTTGATTACCATCATATGAGTAAATCTCCAGCAGTATTTGATACTGTAAAATTAAAATGGATGAATGGAGAGTATTTGAAAGCAATGGATTTTGAAAAATTCTTTGAATTGGCAAAACCATATATTCAAGAGACGGTGACGAAAGATTATGATTTAAAGAAAATTGCAACTCTTGTGAAGACAAGAATTGAAATTTTCCCAGATATTAAAGAACATATTGATTTCTTTGAAGAATTACCAGAATATGATATAGCAATGTATACGCATAAAAAGATGAAAACGAATGAGGAAACTTCTTTGGAAGTATTGAAAGAAATTCTTCCATTGTTTGAAGCACAGGAAGATTATAGTAATGATGCCTTATATGCGGTTTTAAAGAAGTATGTAGAAGAAAAAGGTTGCAAAAATGGATATGCGATGTGGCCTGTAAGAACAGCTGTATCAGGAAAGCAAAACACTCCAGGTGGTGCGACAGAAATCATGGAAATTTTAGGAAAAGAAGAATCATTAAGACGTATTCGAAAAGGTATTGAGTTGCTAAGTAAGTAAGGAGAAAGTATGGGATTTAATAAAGCACAAATAGACGCGATTACACATCATAATGGTCCCATGTTAGTTTTGGCTGGTCCTGGATCAGGAAAAACACTTGTTATTACGAAAAGAATAGAATATTTAATTCAGAAACGAAAAGTAAGACCAGAAGAAATTCTGGTCATTACTTTTACTAAGGCAGCAACAAATGAAATGCGTGAAAGATTTAAAAAATTAATGCAAGGAAGATATTTTCCTGTTACTTTTGGAACTTTTCATGGTATTTATTATGGTATATTAAAGTGGGCATATAAACTGTCAGCAGATAATATTTTCTCGGAAGAAGAGAAAACTCGTCTTTTAAAAGAAATATTAGAACATGTAGAGGTGGAAATAGATGATGAAAATGATTTTTTGGAAGGAATTAAAGGAGAAATAAGTTGTATCAAGAATAATCAATTAGATATATCTCGATTTCAATCAGCATACTGTAGACCAAATATATTTAGAGAAATTTATTATACATATGAAAGAGAGCGAAATCGAAGAAAAAAATTAGATTTTGACGATATGCTTGTTTTGTGTTATGACTTATTTGTAAAAAGGCCAGATATATTAAAAAAGTGGCAAGAGAAATATAGCTATATATTGATTGATGAATTTCAAGATATAAATAAAGTGCAATATGATGTGATTCGTATGCTATCTCTTCCGCAAAACAATTTATTTATTGTTGGAGATGACGATCAATCGATTTATAAATTTAGAGGGGCAAGACCAGAAATTATGCTCGGTTTTGAAAAAGATTACCCCAATGCAAAAAAAGTGTTATTAGATGTAAATTATCGTTGCACAAAAGCAATTGTAAATGGTGCAAAAAAAATTATTCAAAAGAATAGAAATAGGTATGTGAAGAATCTTATTACTTCAAATGAACAAGGAGCAGATATTCATATACAAGAAGTGAGGAATCTTTTAGAAGAAAGTCAATATGTGTTAAATGAAATTCGCGAAGAAATGAAGAGAGGAGTTCCAGCTACAGAAATAGCAGTACTATTTCGTACCAATATGGAACCGCGTATGTTGGCAGAAACATTTATGGAATATAATCTCCCCTTTCAAATGAAAGAACATCTTCCGAATCTATATGAACATTTTATTGGAAAAAATTTTTGTGCATATTTAAGAATGGCAGTTGGTAAAAAAGAGAGAAAAGATTTTTTGGAGGTAATGAATCGTCCTATTCGATATATCAGTCGAAGTAGTGTTGAAAAGGCAGAGGTTTCTTTTGAAAGTTTGAGAAAATTTTACTGTGATAAAGAATGGATGTTAGATAGAATAGATCAATTAGATGTAGATTTACGTATAATGAAAAATATGACACCATATGCTGCTATTCAATATATTCGTAAAAAAATAGGATATGATGATTTTTTGAAAGATTATGCATATACAAGAAAAATAAAAGTAGAAGATTTATATGAAATTGCTAACGATATTCAAACAAAAGCAAAAGAATATAAAACAATAGAAGACTGGTTTGCTCATATTGAAAAATATACAGAAGAACTAAAAAACAGATCAAAACAAACAGAAAAAAATAAGGATGCAGTTACATTTTTAACTATGCATAGTGCAAAAGGGCTTGAGTTTCATACGGTGTTTATTATTGAAGCCAATGAAGATATATGTCCTTATAAAAAGGCTGAAATTGTGGAAGATATGGAAGAGGAGAGACGTATGTTTTATGTTGCTATGACGCGAGCAAAGAAAAAATTATATATTTCATATGTTAGGGAACGGAACGGGAAAGCAATGTTGCCATCACGTTTTGTGAATGATTTACTCTTTGAGTGATTTTATTAAGTTTTGAAAATTAAGTTTGTTTTTTGCTAAAAAGATAGGGAGAAGTGTTAAAAATTAATCACTTCTCCCTGGCTTTTTAAAACCTCTAAAAACAATTACTCTTCGTCAGACAATTCTTCGAATTCTTGAGCATCTAACCATTCATCAAATGCATCGGCAGCGATTTCATATTCATCATCATCCTCGATGTTATCTAATGTAGGTTCTCCATCTACTTCTGCATAACGGTAAAGATATACGTCGCCTTCTTCATTTTCTCCATCTTCATCAATAGGAAGAAGAGCAATGTATTCCTTTCCGCCTGCCTCGTAAATTGTTAATACGACACATTCTACTTCTTCGTCGTTGTCTAATGTTAATGTTACAGTTACTTCTTCATCGTGGCAATTACAATCATTTTGTCCACAGTTACAATTATGTTCGCTCATATTTTTATCTCCTTTATAATTTGATATAATCACTCTAACAGAATGAGCAAAGAATTGCAAGGATAAAAACTATTGACAACACATCAAAAAGAGATAAAATAAAATAATAGAAATGGAAGAAAACTGTAAAAGAAAGGGATAACAGTTATGAATATAAAAAAAATTAAGTTAATTTTATTGGTAGTTATGTGTGTTTTTGCGCTTGCAGGATGTAAGAAAAATGTAGGAGCAGAGGAAGATAACCCAGTTAAGTCGGAAAAAGAAGAAACGCAAGTTACATATAAGTTTGGTTTTTCGTGTGTGGCCAAAGATAATCCGTATTATATTACATTAGCAAATGCTATCTGGGAAAGTCTTCAGGAAGGCGGACATACAGTAATAGGAATGAATAAGGATACCCACTTAAGTTCTGCTGAACAGATAGAACAGATTAATGAAATGATACAACAAGGAATAGATGCTATTTTTCTTGCACCTGTGGATTGGAAAGAGATTACGCCAGCATTGGAAGCTTTGAAGAAGGCTAATGTAAAGATTATTAATATAGACACAAAAGTGGAAAAACTAGATTATGTGGATGCTTATATTGGATCTGATAATAAGAATGCAGGAACAGTTTGTGGAAAAGATTTAGTTGAACAATGCAAGAATGGCGGTAAAATTGTTATTTTAGAATGTCCTACAATGAATTCGATTAATGAAAGAATTACTGGATTTGAAGAAGCTATAGTAGGGAGTCCTTTTGAGGTTGTAGCAAGAAAAAATGTTAAAGGTGATTTGACACTTGCGAGAGAAGAAACAAAAAAAATTTTAGAAAAGAACAACGATATTACTGCGATAATGTGTGGAAATGATCCTTCAGCAATAGGAGCTTATATTGCTGCAAATGAACTTGGAATAAAAGATATTAAGATTTATGGAGTGGATGGTTCACCAGAATTGAAAAAAGAATTAGAAAAGCCAAACACACTCATTGCCGGAACAGCAGCACAATCACCTATTAATTTAGGCAAAACAGCAGTAAAAGTTGCTTTAAATATGTTGAATGGTGAAGAGTATGAGGAAGAAACATTTTTGGATACATATTTGATTACGAAAGAAAATATTGAAATGTATGGAACGGATGGTTGGCAATAGAAAAGAGAGGAAAGTATATGAAACAATGTAAAGGGATCCCGTTTCCTTTAGGTGTTACTGTAAAAGAAGATTGTGCTAATTTTTCCACAACAGTACAAAATGCAAAGGAATGTTTCCTTTTATTGTATAAAAAAGGCGAGATTACTCCTACATTTGAGATTGAGATGCAGGAAAATCGTGCTTTTGGAGAGATTAGAAGCATTATAATAAAAGGTATGGATTGGGCTCAGTGGGAATACAATTATAAAATAGATGGAAATATTGTGACGGATATATATGCAAAAGCGATTACAGGAAAAGAAGAGTGGTTAGGAGAAACTTCGACTTTAGTAAAAGGGAAAATTCTAATGGATTCATATGATTGGGAGAGGGATGAGCCTCTCCTTATTCCTGAAAACGAGGTGGTTGCATATAGCCTTCATGTAAGAGGGTTTACAAAACATAAATCATCGAAAGTTAAACATGGTGGAACGTTTTTGGGCGTGAAGGAGAAACTTTCATATTTAAAAAAAATGGGCATCAATCAGATACATTGTATGCCAATATATGAATTTGAAGAAAAAGGTAGATATACGAATTATTGGGGCTATGGTCCGGCATTTTATTTTGCTCCAAAATCTTCGTATGCAGCTACGAAAGATGCTGTATGCGAATTGAAAGATTTAGTAAAAGCATGTCATAAAAATGGTATAGAGATGATACTTGATTTACCGTTTACCCCAAGCGTACCTAAGCAAATGATGATAGATTGTATTCGGTATTATAAAATAGAATATCATATAGATGGATTTATCGTAAATCCGTTTCATGCACCTTTTAAAGAATTACAAGAAGATCCACTATTAAAAAATACGAAAATATTAAAAAAACAAGATGATTTTCAAAATACTATGCGTCGATTTTTAAAAGGTGATGAGGGGATGATTAAAAGTGTGATGTGGTGGACAAGACATATCTCTAAAGAAGAAGGCATTTTTAATTATATTACTACACACACAGGATTTACGCTTGCAGATTTAGTTTCTTATGATGGAAAACATAATGAAAAAAATGGTGAAAAAAATCAAGATGGACCAGATTATAATTATAGTTGGAATTGTGGAGCAGAAGGACCAAGCAGAAAGAAAACAGTTATCGCATTGAGAAAAAAGCAGATTAGAAATGCTTTTCTTTTATTGCTTACTTCTCAAGGTATGCCTTGTATTTTGGCAGGAGATGAATTTCGAAATTCACAGAATGGTAATAATAACGTATATTGTCAAGATAATGAGATTGGTTGGATAAATTGGGGGAATTCAGAAAAGGATCGAGAATTATTGTGTTTTGTGCGAGAATTGATTTGTTTTAGAAAAGAACACAAAGTATTGCATTTACCAGTAGAATTGCAGGGAATAGATAGCGTTTCGTGTGGAATCCCAGATGTATCTTATCATGGAGAAGCTGCGTGGCAAATTCCTTCTCAAATTTCTAGTAGACAGTTAGGAATTTATTATTGTGGAGAGGGAATGGGTGAAAATAGTTGTTTCATAGCTTATAATATGCATTGGTTGAAACATTCATTTGCTTTACCAGCACTGAAAAATGGGAAAAAGTGGTATCGGGCTGTTTCGACAGATATGGGAGTGTTGGAAAGCATGGAATTATTAGATGATCAAAGAAAAGTCATGATAGGAGATAGAACAATAGAGATATTTGTAGGGAAGGTATAATAGATGAAGATTGGATTAAATTCATTTCAACTAAAAATAATTGCAGTTATTACCATGATAATTGATCATGTGGGATTGTTTTTCTTCCCGCAATATACAATTTTTAGAATTATTGGGAGAATTTCATTTCCTATATTTGCTTTTTTGGTTGTGGAAGGCTTTTACCATACAAGTAATATTTTGAAGTATATGCTTCGATTAGGTGTATTTGCAATTTTTTCTGAAATTCCCTTTGATTTGTTGACGACAGGAAGAGTTTTAGATTTACGTCATCAGAATGTATTCTTTACTTTGCTTATAGGAGTGATTCTCTTATATTTTTATGAGAAACAGTATTCTAAATTTTCTAAAGTTAGTACAGTTTTTCTTATTATGCTTGCGGGAGATATCTTTAGAACAGATTATGGCGCGTGGGGCGTTTTGATGATTTTTTGCTTTTTTATTTTTAGAGAACGGTTGTTAGAAAAAATTGTTAGTATTTTAGTGATTAATGTATTTGTATTTGGAAATATTCAAATGTTTGGTGCATTAGCACTTTTGCCGATTTGCTTATATAATGGTAAAAAAGGAAAAGGGTATAAATATTTCTTTTATTTTATATATCCAGTGCATTTATGGATTATATGGGCGATAAAAATAATAATATAGGAGCGAAGACGGAATGAAAGCATGGAAACATTTTTGTACAATTACACACCATAAAGTTTTAGTTATGAAGTACTGTTTTCAAGTGGGATTGTATAGACAAGGATTGTTGCATGATTTATCCAAATACAGTTTTTCGGAATTTTGGGTAGGCTGTAAGTATTATCAAGGAACGAGAAGCCCAAATAATGCAGAACGAGAAGCAATTGGATATTCAAGTGCATGGTTACATCACAAAGGAAGAAACAAACACCATTACGAATATTGGATTGACTATGGTATTGGAAAAGAAAAAGGATTGGTAGGAATGCCTATGCCTAAAAAATATGTTGTAGAAATGTTTATGGATAGAATAGCAGCATCAAAAACATATATGAGAGAAAAATATACGGATAGAAAACCACTGGAATATTATGAACAAGGGGCAAAATATGTGAGAAAAATGTTGCATAAAGACACGCAGGAATTACTCGAAACTCTTCTGAATATGCTAGCGGAACAGGGAGAAAAAATTACATTTGACTATATTCGAAAAGAAGTATTAAATAAAAAAGAGTAAACAATTAATGATGAGGGAACCCCTCATATGATAATTTTGCTTACTCTTCTTTACTTAATTTGGATAAATAAGTTGTTCGGATTTAGGATTTGTCAATACATTATCTAAGTATCTTTTTGCCAAGTAATTTGCCATTGGCAGATTCATATCTAAATAGTTACCACAATCTTTTGCACTTGCACCAGGTACTTCTCCAGTAAAATTCTCAATAAATTGAAACAGTTCTCTTAGAAGAGGGAGAATGTCAGAAGAATGATAATCTCCGGCGAGGAGAAGGTAAAATCCTGTTCGACACCCCATAGGACCAAAGTAAATTACTTTTTCACCAAATATTTCATGATTTCTTAAAAATGTTGCTGCAAGATGCTCGATTGTATGGATTTCTGCAGTATTCATTACAGGTTCATCGTTTGGGCTTGTTAATCTTAAATCGAATGTAGTAATGATTTCTGTGCCTACAGTATCTTTTCGAGACACATAAACTCCAGGTTTTAATTTTAAATGATCAATTGTAAAACTTGTGATTTTTTCCATTTTTTTTCCTCCAATCAGTTTTATTATAGCGATTAAAAAAATAAAATGCAATCTTTCTATAAAATATGATATAATGGATTTATTCAATGCGATTTTCACATGGACAGTTTGGAGGGAGAAAAATGAAATTGTACATTATGAGGCATGGCGAAACGGACTGGAATAAAGAAAAACGTTTGCAGGGACAATCGGATATTGACCTGAATGAATTCGGAAGAAAATTAGCTTATAAAACGAAAGAAGGATTGAAAGAGGTTCCTTTTGATTTGGTTATTACAAGTCCGTTGAAAAGAGCAAGAGAAACTGCTTTAATTGTGAAAGGAGATAGAGAGATTCCGATCATTGAAGATGCAAGAATTGAAGAAATGTGTTTTGGAGAATATGAGGGGCTTTATTGTAAAGGAGAAAAGTTTAATATTCCAGATGAGGAATTCAAGAATTTTTTTGATGCACCTGAGCGCTATAGAGCAACAAGAGGGGGAGAAAATTTCAGTGAATTTAATGAAAGAATAGAGCATTTTCTTGATGATGTACTCAATAATAAAGATTATCAGAATGATACGATTTTAGTGTCTGTACATGGAGCGGTATTATGTGCGATTTTAAGAATAATAAAGAAGAATCCAATGCGATTGTTTTGGGGAAATGGTGTTCATAAAAATTGTGCAATAACAATTATTCATGTGGAAAATGGAATTCCGACAATTGAAAAAGAAAATATAGTTTATTATGAAGATGAAGTGGCAGAATGGTAATAAAAAGGAGGAGAACAAAATGATTAATGATAAAAAGGTATTATTCAGTGGAATGCAGGCGACAGGAAATCTTACATTAGGTAATTATCTTGGAGCGTTAAAAAACTGGATTACATTAAGTGATGAATATGAATGTTTTTATAGTGTTGTAGATATGCATTCTATTACGGTAAGACAAGATCCACAAATACTTCGCAAAAGAGCAAGAGCATTGTTGACTTTATATATTGCGGCAGGGCTTGATCCAGAGAAAAATTGTATTTATTATCAGTCACATGTGTCTGGGCATGCAGAATTATCATGGATTTTAAATTGCTATACTTATATGGGAGAATTAAACCGAATGACGCAGTTTAAGGATAAATCAGCCAAACATGCAGACAATATTAATGCAGGGCTTTTTACATATCCAGTTTTAATGGCTTCGGATATTTTGTTGTTTCAAGCGGACGTAGTGCCAGTGGGAATTGATCAGATGCAACATTTGGAATTGACACGAGATATTGCACAGAGATTTAATTCAATTTATGGAGATGTTTTTACTGTTCCAGAAGCATATATAGGTAAAGTTGGAGCTAAAATTATGAGTTTACAAGATCCAACAAAGAAAATGTCAAAGTCCGATGAAAATCCAAATGGAAGTATTTATTTAATGGATGATCCGGATACAATTATGCGAAAATGTAAGCGTGCTGTAACGGATTCAGAAGCACAAATTCTTTATCGTGATGAACAACCAGGAGTGAAAAATCTAATTGATATTTATTGTGCTTGTACAAACAAAACGGCAAATGAGGTTGTACGGGAATTTGATGGAAAAGGATACGGAGATTTTAAAACAGCAGTAGGAGAAGTAGTAGTTTCTGTTTTAAAACCACTACAAGATGAAGTGGCAAGACTTGAAAAGGATAAAGTTTATATTGATAGTATTATTAAAAATAATGCAGAAAAAGCCAATTACTATGCAACAAAAACCTTGCGTAAAGTACAACGTAAGGTAGGCTTTCCTGATAGAATAAGATAAATGTAAAAATGACATTTCAGTTGAAATGTCATTTTTTATAACTATCTTTATAAGAAGTCCATTCTTCGTATGGAAATATATGTTTTAAATGATCGCATACCTTTTTTTGTGATGAATAAAGTTCAGATATTTTTGTTTTTGCTTTTAAATTCTTGTCAGTCATAGAGGTGAGTGTATGATTTTTTAATTCACTCTTTTTATAGTATGGAGCAAAATAATATAAGTTATCTGTTTGGTTTTCGCGTTCACATACTTTGGTTACAAGTTGATTTACCATTTTATGGTGAATGTGGCCATATTCTCCATTCATATTATGAGTTGTTATACTTTCCCAATTTTTAGCTTTTACATAATGGGTAATCATTTCCTCAATATTCTCTTTATCGTGTTTCCAATTATCTCTTTTTCCAAATGTTTTATCTGGGAAATCTAAGATTATGCCTTCGTTTTTTGTTGCATCTAACATGGCATTGAATTCCTTTTTCCTAGTAGAGTTATTTTCGTTTGTTAGGCAAACAATAAAATATCCACCTTCAGAAATATGTGCACCACCAAATATAGTTTCATCATCTGGATGAGCGACAATCATTAACTTTTTTGACTTTTCAGTCGGTTCGGATAGCTTTTCCTTTTGACAACCAGATAAAAGGAAGAGACAAGCAAGCAATCCGCAAATAGTTACTTTTTTTAAGATACGCATGGTTTATTACTCTCCTTTATAATATAAATTGGTCGATTTTTATTTTCCATATAATCTTTAGAAATATATTGTCCTAAAATGGAAACGAATAGCATTTGAATTCCACTTAATACAAGGATAAGTAAAGTGATTGCTAATAAGCCATTGAATTTGTGATGTAAAAATAATGTGTCAATTCCAATATATCCAGCTAAAACGAAAGAAATCAATAATAAAAATGTGCCGAACATTCCAGAAAGCATTAATGGTTTTGTGGAAAAAGAGAAAATCCCTTCGCAAGCGTAAGAAAATAAGCTTTTTAATGTCCATTTTGTTTCACCGGCAACTCGTTCGATATTGTGGAATTCAATCCATTTTGTTTCAAACCCTACAAAAGAGAAGAGCCCTTTCATATATCGATTATATTCTTTCATTTCCAAAATAGCATTTACCATTTGTCGAGACATCATACGAAAATCTCCTGCACCATCACTCATATCCATGTGTGTAAGACGCTGAATAACACGATAAAAAGAGTGTGATAGAAAATTTCTTATTTTCCCTTCACCAGTACGATCTAGACGTTTACCGGCACAACAGTCATACCCTTCTTTATCAACTGCGTAGAACATTTTTTTTAGTAATGTGGGTGGATGTTGCAAGTCGGCGTCCATAATGACACAATAATCACCCTCTGCATGAGATAATCCGGCATACATTGCAGCTTCTTTCCCGAAATTTCTTGAAAAAGAAAAATAGGAGATGTGAGGGTCTTTTGTAGCTAGAAATTTTATAATATCAATAGTACGATCTTTGCTTCCGTCATTAATAAATAGTAATTCATAATCAGCATCACTAATATCTTGTAAAACTTTTGTCACTTCTTTATGAAAAAGTGGTAAAGATTCTTCCTCGTTATAACAAGGAACGATTACACTAATTTTTTTCATAAATCATTCCACCTTTCTCTTCTGTAAAAATTGCATATTTGCATAAAATATAATTTGCTAAAATAGTAATTACGCTTACAATTAGTTTAGAAACAAGAGAATGAAGCTGTAATTGTTGTATGCATACATAGAGAAGAACATTTTCTATAAGTAAAGTAATAAGTCGCATTGAAAAAAAGGAAAGCGCTTCTTTCTCTGATTTTTTTGTTTTTTGAAATACAAAATGTTTGTTTGCATAAAAAGCAAAAAGGACAGCGAAAACCCAAGCTATTGTATTTGCAAACAGATATTTTTTTTGAAAAAAGAATAAAACTCCAATATAAACAAAGTAATTGATTCCTGTTGTACAACCACCAATAAGGCAGTAACGTATAAATTCTCTTAATGTTTTCTTTTCCATAAAAACCTCCTCTTGTAGTTGAAAAAAATAATAAATAGTATGAAAGAAAGACCACTTATAATAAGACCTAGTCGTTTTGTTGGTGCGTGAAATACAATTGAAATGGTGTGAGTTCCTTTGTCTATAGGAAATCCAACAAAGCAGGTATTTACTTTTTCAACAGGTATATTTTTCCCATCGATATAAGCTGTAAATCCTTTTTCATATGGTATAGATGTAATAAGATAACCATTGTTTGATACTTTTACATTTCCTTTTAAAACTTCTTTCTTTATGTTTTTTGTTAATTTAACTGTGTCGACAGTTTTGTTCCTTCTCTGTATATAAGTATACGGGAGAGAATAGAGTTGCACATGTTTGATTTGATAATCCCCTCTAGAGGCATTTATATGCAGCTCTTTTATTGGATTGTTTGACGAAAGAACATAAGTAAAAGTTGTATTGTTGTTTGGGTAATTTGCATCTTTACCAGATAGTTTGTTTCGTATGCCGTTAATATCTATAATAACTTCTTTACTATCTTTTCTATCGATATCAAAAGAAAGAAGAAGTACTTGGTTTTTATATTCTTTTGGCAAAGAAACGGTTTGATTTTTATTATTTTTTATTGTAAAAGAAAAATTTTCTTTTTGCATTCTTTTTTTGAAATCCATTTTGTTGGTATTCACAACTGCTGATTGTGTTAGAACATCTATATTTTCTGGATAAGATAATTTTGCAAACTCTTTTTCGCTATAGAGCGTATTTGTGACATAAGCAAAAGGCATAGAATCTTCGGTTTTAGCAAGCACAATTCCGTTCCTTTTTTTGATAATGTTGTATCCAATCGGAAGTGTTTTTTCTTTACTCTCCATTGTTGTTACATGCATTAGATGTTGAAACAAAATATTCGGGTTTGATGAAAGTACCACTCGATTGCGAATACTGATTGGATTTTTCATATAATCATAATAGAAAGTATTGTATTCTCCATTGGAAAGAGAAGAATACATGGTTGTTTTATAAGTATTTGCACTAAAAATGTCGTTTACGTTTAGAAGTCCTGTAGTAGTGTCTAAAAATCTTCCGGTGTAAGTAGAACAAAGAGTACTTAACTCATTATTTGAAAAAATTTTTTTTTCTTTTGTAGGATATATTTCTGTTCCGTTTAATTGTATACAAATTATGAATGGAAGTATACAGGAAAGAAATAGGTATACAGTGTTTCTTTTTTGATAGAAAAGAACGAGAAAAACAAGACTAACTACAATATCTAAAAAGATTGGAAGATTCGTTTTTCTATGGTCGAATAAATAAATGGTTAAAACAGGTATTACAGCAAAGAAAAGAGGGTAAAAATGTAATTTCTTTTCTGAATAGTATATTTCCTGTAATGTTTTAGCAAAAACATATAAGATAAAAGGGAGAAAAACAAGGTAAATTTTGTAACGTACATATAATGTTCCATTTAGTATATAAGCAACAAGATTACTAGATAGGCAAACTAAAAGGGTAGCTCCCATTTTTTTTGTTCGGCTATATTGTAGTGAAAGAATTAATACAAAAAGGACAATTATTGTAAGCCCAGCTCCGTAAGAGTAGTATAAAAGACCTCTTAAAGAAGGAGTGACACCTAATATTTCAATTAAAGAAAGGGAATTACCTTTATCTTTTTTTATATGCATCATATAGTATGCAGTTGGTAGAAGAAGAACTGCGCACATTCCGATTCCTATGGATATGGCTAGTGCATATTTTGCAATGAAAGATTTTTTTTCTGTTTTGTTTCCTAATTGAAAGAAAAAATAAACTGTACAAAGAATAATTGCTGTTACACTAAAAAAATAACTATGTAAAATAATAAGTGCAACGGATAAAGGAATCCATCGTATTTTTTTTGTTTCCAAAAAGTTATCTATAGCGAGTAATGTACAAAATAAATAAGGCATGTAGTTGATAAACATAATTTGTCTGTGACTTTGGAATAAAAGAGAAGATGTTGCTAATAAAAGTGCAGAAACAAAGCAAATTTCTTTTTGTATGTTGTGTCTTTTTAACCAAATAAAGCAAAGATTAACACTTACAATATATTCTAGGATAATGTAAGTGACAACAATATATTCCATAGATACGGAAGGGAATAAATAACTGATTAGTACATCTAAGCGAAAAAGGCCATAATAGGACAATGCGTAAATGTTTACTCCACTACCTAGGTGTGGGGCATAATCTGGAAAAAGTTGTCCGTTTTTAAAAAAGAGTGTGCGAAAATATTCTGCGATTTTAATATGTTGTTGTGCCCAATCTATCATGGAGCCAAAAGCTGTATTGTTTGGCCAAATAATAAAGATAAGAATACTGGCAAAAACAGTTAAAAATATATAAGGATAAAATTTTTGTGATTTTTTCATATATAATTTTCCTCCCTCATTTCTGTATCATATTATGACAGATGAATCTTAAGAACGGATTGAATAGAATGACGAATATTCTTAAAATTACCACCCTATTTCTTAATACTTCTTAAGAAATAAAAGTTTATATGCGAAAAGAAGAAAAATATGTATAATAAAGAAGGAGGATAGCAAATGAATGAGAAAAATATATTAGGTCAATTAGATAGACTATTTCAGGAAAAAAGAATTTCAGAAGTAGAACCATTTTTAACAGGAAGTATTGAGTATGCGAAAAAAGAAGACGATAAACAATTGCTATTAAGTCTTTATAATGAACTAACAGGATATTATCGAAGCGTTGGGAAAACGGAGGAAGCAATTAAAAATGGTCGTAAGGCAGAAGCGGTAATTGAAGAATTAGAACTTTATAATACAAAATTTCATGCAACAACACTTGTAAATTTAGCAACAGCATATCGTTCTGCTGGAAAACATAAAACATCTTTAGAAATTTATCAGAAAGCTCAGTGTATTTATGAAAATGTGCTTACGGAATCAGATGTAAACAAAGCCGGACTTTATAATAATATGAGCATGGCATATCAAGGGTTAGGAGAGTATAGAAAAGCAATTAAATGTTTAAATACTGCATTAAAAATTGTTAAAAGTTTACCTAAATGCGAACAAGAGGTTGCATCCACGTACATAAATTTTTCAACTGTATATTTTGAAATGAAAAATTATGAAGAAGGAATATTAGCTTTGCAGGAAGCGTTGAAAATATATGAAAATAAAGGGGAAAAAGATTCTCATTATTCGGCTCTTCTTGCCTCGTTAGCACATGGGTATTATTTGAAAAAAGATTTAGAAAAATCAGTGGAATATTATACAAAAGCTTTAAAAGAAATATTAGAATTTCATGGAGAATGTGAAAGTTATTCAATTACTTGTGAAAATTGCGCAATTGTACTAGAAGAAAGTGGTTTTTTGCAACAAGCTGAATATCTTCGAAAAAAAGCAAAAGATGCGCGAATAAAACAAAAAAGAAATAAAGGAATGGACATTTCTCGTATGTATTATGAAAAATACGGTGAAAAAATGTTGCGAGAAAAATTTCCAGAGTGTTTTTCTAGGATAACGGTTGGACTTATAGGACATGGATCGGAATGTTTTGGCTTTGATGATATATATTCCACAGATCATGATTTTGGTCCTGCGTTTTGTGTTTGGTTAGAGGAAACAGATGCTGAAAAATATGCAAAAGAGATGAAAGAAGAGTATGAAAAACTTCCAAAATCTTTTGGAAATATTCCGGCTAGAGAAATAAGTGCTCACGGAGAAAATAGAATCGGTATTTTGAAGGTTTCCACATTTTATGAAGAATTTTTGGGAAAGAAATTGTATGAAGTTTTATTATTGCCTCAAAATTATACGATAGAAGAAAAAGAGAATGCATGGGCTTCTGTTCCTGAAACAGCTTTGGCTCAGGTGACTGCAGGAGAAATTTTTAAAGATGGAGAAGGAACATTTTCTTACGTACAAAGGGAGTTGCAAAAAGGGTATCCATACGGATTGAAAATACGTAAAATTGCACAGATGACAGCGTTGACTGCGCAAGCTGGACAGTATAATTATCTTCGATGTGCGAAACGAGGAGAATATGCTGCGTCAGAAATGGCACTTCGCGAATTTGTCCAAGCAAGTTCTAATTTGATTTATTTGTTAAACAATACATTTATGCCTTATTACAAATGGATGTTTCGAAAAATGAAAACACTTCCTAAATTATCTGAAGCAAAAGAATATTATGATCAGTTATTTATTGCACAGACAGTTGAAGAAAAAAGTGAGATTATTGAAGAAATCTGTTCCATTATTTTGAAAGAATTAAAAAAACAAAATTTAACGGAAGGCGAAGAAAGCTTTTTGGAAATTCATGTAGAAAGAATATTGCGGAGGGATAGCAAAATGAATATAATGGAAAAAATTGTAGAATTAGAGTGGGAAATGTTTCAAAAGGTAAGAAATACAGGAGGGAGAGCTTCGTGTCAAGATGATTTTGAAACATTTGATATTATGAGAAAAAGTCAGTTTTCAGTATGGAGAGAAGATGTATTAAATTCTTATTGGAAAGATTTGACAGAGGGAGAAAAACAAGGTCGTAATTTAATTATGGAAAAATATGCTTATATGATGGAAAGTTCATCAAAAGAAGAATACGAGACAATTAAAGATGATTTACCATTAGTTTCGGAAGAAAAAGCGAAAATAATAGAAGGGGTTGTTTCTATACAAGTAGAATGGAGAGAGGAGTTTGCAAGTAATTACCCATATTTGTCTAAACAAGCGAGATTGATTCACACATCAGAGGATGAAGAAAATAATATTTCTTTTGAAACGTATTTACGAGGGGAATTAAAAACATATTCATTAGAAACTCTTGTTAGATATGCAGCAATGGTCGTGGATTTCGCGAAACAGGGAATAAATATGGTAGAGGAAATTATGCGTCAAACAACGAAATACTATGGATATGCAACAATAGATGAAGCAGAAGAAAAACAAATAATGTAAAAAGAGCGTTATGCTTTTACTAACTAGGTAAGAGCATAACGCTTTTAAAATTTTTAGTTATCTTCTTCAGAATTATCCATAGAGTAAGTTTGACGTTTTCTTGCCATTTCGTCACTTGCGAGATATTCATCGTAAGTTGTAATTTTGTCGATTAACTTTCCGCCAGGAACGATTTCCATAATACGATTTGCAGTTGTCTGTACAATTTGGTGATCTCGAGAAGCAAACAAGATTACACCAGGAAACTTAATCAAACCATTATTTAAAGCAGTGATTGATTCCATGTCTAAGTGGTCGGTAGGTTCGTCTAAGATAAGGATATTTGCTCCAGAAATCATCATTTTCGATAAAAGACATCTAACTTTTTCACCACCAGAAAGAACTTTAACTTTTTTAACCCCATCTTCGCCAGCAAAAAGCATTCGTCCTAAGAAACCACGAACATAAGTTGCATCTTTATTTTCTGAATATTGTGTAAGCCAATCAACAATAGTATAATCGTTATCAAATTCTTTGGAACTATCTTTAGGGAAGTATGCTTGTGTAGTTGTGACTCCCCATTTGTAAGTGCCTTCATCAGCTTCCATTTCACCGGCTAAAATTTTGAACAATACTGTTTTAGCTGCTTCGTTTCCTCCGACAAATGCAACTTTTTCTTCGCGAGTAATTGTAAATGATAAATTATCTAAAACTTTTACACCGTCAATTGTTTTGGAAAGGTTTTCGACGGTGAGAACTTCATTTCCAATTTCACGATTTGGTCTAAAATCAATATAAGGATACTTACGACTAGATGGGCGAATATCGTCAAGTTGAATTTTTTCCAAAGCTTTTTTACGCGATGTTGCTTGTTTTGATTTTGAAGCGTTGGCACTGAAACGAGAAATAAATTCTTGTAATTCTTTGATTTTTTCTTCTTTTTTACGATTGGCTTCTTTCATTTGGCGAATAATCAACTGGCTTGATTCGTACCAAAAATCATAATTACCTGCATAAAGTTGAATTTTACCATAATCAATATCTGCAATTTGTGTACAAACTTTATTTAAAAAGTATCTATCGTGAGATACAACAATAACTGTATTGTCAAAATTAATTAAGAATTCTTCAAGCCATGCGATTGCATCTAAATCTAAATGGTTTGTAGGCTCATCAAGAAGAAGAATGTCTGGATTTCCAAATAAAGCCTGTGCGAGAAGCACCTTAACTTTTTCTGCGCCTGTTAAATCTTTCAAATATTTATAATGTAAATCTGTTTCAATTCCTAATCCGTTTAGTAAAGTGGCAGCATCTGATTCTGCTTCCCAGCCGTTCATAGAAGCAAATTCTCCTTCTAACTCACTTGCCTTCATTCCGTCTTCGTCAGTAAAGTCTTCCTTAGCGTAAATTTCTTCCTTTTCTTTCATGATTTCATATAATCTTGCATTTCCCATGATAACAGTATCAAGGACAAGATAATCGTCATATTTAAAATGATCTTGTTGCAAGAATGAGAGACGTTCGCCAGGGGAGATAACAACTTCACCGCTTGTTGGTTCGATTTGTCCTGAAAGTATTTTTAAGAAAGTAGATTTCCCTGCACCGTTGGCACCGATCATTCCGTAACAGTTACCTGCAGTAAATTTAATGTTTACATCTTCAAACAAGGCTTTTTTACCAAGACGTAATGTGACATTGTTTGCACTAATCATAATGATTCTCCTTTATTATAAAATATTGTTTCTTAAATAATAGTATTCCAACGCTTATCTTAGCATGAGAGTGGTAAAATGGCAAGGTTTACAAAAAGTTTAGGAAAAAATAATGGGAAGAGGTATGCATAAATAAGAAAAGGGTATATAATTTAGAAAAAATAAAAATGGGGAGTGAAAGAAATGGAAAAAGGAACGTTAATTTTAGAAGGAGGAGCAGTAAGAGGGGTGTTTACATCAGGTGTGTTGGATTACTTGATAGAAAAGGATATGTATCTATCTCATGTTGTGGGTGTATCTGCAGGAGCGTGTAATGGGGTGAGTTATGTTTCAAAACAGAAAGAAAGAACAAAAAAATGTATGATACATCAAAAGGAAGAGTATGATTATTATGAAGGAATAAGCGGATTTATTAAAGAAAAGAGCCTATTAAATATGGATATGATTTTCGATAAATTTCCTAATGAAATTTATCCATTTGATTACAACACGTATTTTGATTCGGAAATTTTTACAGAATGGGTAACAACGAATTGTATTACAGGAAAAGCGGAATATATGGATGATAGAAAGAACAAAGAAAGGCTTATGAAGATATGTAGAGCTTCTAGTAGTATGCCATTAATTTCTCCGATTGTAAATATAGATGGTGTTCCTTATTTGGATGGGGGATTGGCTGATTCAATTCCAATTAGAAGAGCGATGAAATATGGAAATAGAAAAATAGTTCTTGTATTAACAAAAAATAAAGGATATAGAAAGAAATTTGTAACAAAGGCTAGAAGAAAATTATATGAGTCTGCTTATAAAAAATATCCTGAGCTGGTGAAAACATTAATTAAACGTCCAGTAATTTACAATCGAACACTAGAAAAAATTGAGAAATTAGAAGAACAAGGGAAAATTTTTGTTATTCGGCCAGAAGCAATGATGATTTCTAGATTGGAAAGAAATGTTGAAAAACAAGAAGAGTTTTATAAATATGGTTATAATGAGATGGAAAAGAAATATGAAGATCTTGTTAAATATCTAAGACAGTAGTAGGGGAGTACCAAATTGTACTCCCCATTATTTTGGTTAGTTATATAAAACCTCTTGTAGATATAGTCCTTTTGGATCACATGGGACGCTAGATTGCGTTGTGGAATTTGTATTGAAAATTTCTTCGATTTCTTCTTTTTTACGATTTCCAAGACCAATATCAATTAATGTGCCAATAATCATACGAGCCATATTATGCAAAAAGTCGTTGGCATGTATAGTAATCTGGATTTCTACATCATCAGAATAGATGTCTATATCATAGATTTCTTTGATAGTGGATTTGTTTTTCTTTACTGTCGAGAATTTTTTGAAATCATGTTTGCCCACAAGTAAAATAGAGGCTTGTTTCATTATATCTATATCAGGTTTTTTGAATGAATAATAGGTGTATTTGCGCTCAAACACACTGGGAACTTCTCCAACTGCTATGCGATACATATATATTTTTGATGTGGCATTTAGTGAAGAATGGAATCGTTCTGGTTTTTCTTCAATATGAGTAATTGCGATATCCATTGGAAGATAACGATTTAGATATTGTTTCATTTCCCAAAGTTTCATATCTGATGTTGTCTTAAAGTTGACAGTTTGTGCATATGCATGAACACCTACTTCTGTTCTTGCGCCACAGAAAAGTTCGGTGGTTTCATTAGTCATTTTGTGCAATACTTCAATAATTTTGTTGGAAATCGTATTAGATGATTCGGTTTTTCCTAAACGTTGCCATCCCTGATAGCGACTCCCATCATATTCAAGTGTTAATTTGATATTTCTCATAACGGCTCCTTTGTAAATTGAATTTCTTATAGTATAACAGATGTTGTATATTTCTGTCGATTTTATTTTTTCTTGAGAGCAGATTGAATCATTTTTGCTGTTTTGTCAATGTTAGTTTGTTCCTCTGAAGATTTTCCTGCTTTCATTAACTCCATAATAAACGAAATTTCGTCTGTAGAAAAACGAATGTTTTCTTTGTTCGCTGTCATAATTAGTGAGAGTAGAATGGGGGGCAAATCATTTTTACTTTTCCCATTGGTTTTTGCAATAACATTTTTTAATAGATTTAGTTTAGCAGGATCAATCTCTTTTAATTTTGGGTGATTAAGCCAATCTTCCATATTTAATGTTCTCCTTTTTCATTGTTTGAATTATTGTTTTCTTGAAACATTGTGCTATACATTTGGAACATCTCTTGTTGTTCGGGAGTGAGCATTTCTTTTACCATATCTTTGGGATCAAATGCAGCAGTATCAGATTGTTCATCATTTTGAGAAGTCATTTTTGCCATTGCTTGTAGCATTTGCATCATATTAAATACATTTAAAATAGAATCTAGCGAATTTTTTTCCTCTTCAGACAGGTAAGGTCGAATTTCGTCAACGATATCTAGGGGTGAAGAAAAAGATTTTTCAAAAGTTTGTGTGTGAATGTTTTGTTGTGAGTGCTGAAAAAAATTTATTGTTCGATGTAACTCTAGAAATCTCACAAAAATGGCTAATATATGTTGATTTGATAGAGGGGTATAGGGAATAATTAATTTCATTAATTGTAAATCGCTTGATGAAATTAATTTATCAAATGGCGTTAGTTTATCGGTTGGTTTTTCTTCCATAGTACTCCTTAAAAAGATAGCGTTGTAGATATATATGTATAAAAAAACAAAAATATGAAATGCTCATATAGTAATATTAGAAATGGAGAAAGGGGTAAAAATATGAGAAAACTAATTATTGATGGGAATGCTGTATATGAGCTGGATGAAAATTGCATGTTAAAGAAAAAACTTTCAGAAAAAAGTGGAAATCAAAAAGAAAAGCAAGAGCAAAATAAAAAAGTGAAGAAATAAGATGTATAATATAAAGTATTATTTGTGCAATCTTGACAAAAAAATGATGTTGTTTTCGTAAAAAATAAAACTTGCCTATATTATTGCAATATGATATAGTAAAAAAAGACAATCGAGAATGCATATAATAGTGTGTTACTGGTAAGCAGGCATAAACTATTCCGCAGTTCAATGTATACCTTATAAGATTGGATAAGCAGGATATGTTTATGTCTTTTTAATTGATGAAGTGAAGGGGTTTGTTTCATGTATCAAATTGTGAAAGTTTTAAATAACAATGCTTTTCTTGCAAAACATGGTAAGGATGAGAGAATTTTAGTGGGGAAGGGCATTGGATTTGGGAAAAAACCAGGTGATACATTTTCTGCGATTGAAGATGCAAAAATTTATACTTTAGCGGTCAAAGAGAATGAAAGATCAATGATTAATGCTGTCAAGGGTATCGAACCTAAATACTTAGAAGCAGCAGGACGGATTATTGATGAGGCGCAGGTTGTTTTTGAAACAATCAATCCAGATATATTGATTCCATTAGCAGATCATATAGCTTTTGCAGCAAAAAGAGCAAAAGAGAATATTTATCTGCCAAATCCATTTATTGCGGACATTAAAGCATTGTTCGGCAAAGAATACACAGTGGTTGTGAAAAGTCGAGAGATAATTGAAAAGATGACAGGATATAGAATTACCGATGATGAAGCGGGATTTATTGCATTACATGTGCATTCAGGCCTGTCTGATGTGGAAGTGTCAGAAACACTTAAAATCACGCAAATTATTGATAAATGTATGTTAGATATAGAAAAAATGCTTGAACAGACTATTAACCGAGAATCTTTGGGTGGTATTAGGCTGATGAGTCAACTATATTATATGATAGCGAGAGCAAAAGCAAAAGAACAGATTAATATAGAGTTGAATCAGTTTGTTCAAGAACATTATGCGAAAGCAGGCATGGTCGCACATCACATATGCAAGTATGTGGAAAAGGAATTGAAAATACCAATTGAAAATCAAGAAGAAGGATTCCTTGCGATACATATTCAGACAATCATTATTCCATAAATGATATACAAAAAGAGTAAAAAGGAGTTAAAGACAATGAAAAAATTTGAGTACACTATTAAAGATGAGTTAGGAATCCATGCAAGACCAGCAGGAATGCTTGCAAAAGAGGCAAAAAATTATAAAAGTATAATTACAATCACAAAAGAGGGTAAATCAGCAGAAGCAACAAGACTTATGTCGGTTATGTCATTAGCAGTTAAGTGCGGACAAACTGTAGAAGTTTCTGTAGAAGGTGAAGATGAAGATGTAGCATTTGAAGGTGTGAAAACATTTTTTGAAACAAATTTGTAAGAGTTATAAAAGGTGATGGGAACAGAAAAGATGGAATGTTTAAAAGGGAAATCAGTTTATAAAGGGATTGCTCTTGGTAAAATTTCTGTGTTAAAGAAATCAGATTATGTTGTAAAACGTACAAAGGTAGAAAGTGCAGAAGAAGAAATCGAGAGGGTGAATCAAGCGAAAGAGGCTGCTTGTAACCAGTTACAAAAATTATATGAAAAGGCTTTGAAAGAAGTTGGAGAAGCAAGTGCTGCTATTTTTGAAGTTCATCAAATGATGTTGGATGATGCGGATTTTAATGAAGCGATTGAAAATATCATACGTACACAAGAGGTAAATGCAGAGTATGCAGTTGCTTCAGTAGGCGATAGTTTTTCAGAAATGTTTGCTAGCATGGATGATGATTATATGCGTGCGAGAGCAGCAGATATTAAAGATATTTCAGAAAGACTTGTGAAAAATCTTGTTGGTGGAGAAACAGATTCTATGGATTTTGAAGAACCTGTAATCGTAGTTGCCGATGATTTAACTCCAAGCGAAACTGTGCAAATGGATAAAGATAAAATCCTTGCGTTTGTTACAGTGCATGGTTCAACGAATTCACATACAGCTATTTTGGCACGTATGATGAATATTCCAGCGTTGATTGGAGTAGATATGAATTTAGAAGCATTAAAAAGTGGTATGGAAGCTGTTGTAGATGGTTTCACAGGAGAAATGATTCTAGAACCAACAGAAGAAGTGAAATGCACTGCTTTAACTAAAATTTCTGAAGAAGAAGAAAAGAGAAATTTACTTTTGGAATTAAAAGGAAAAGAGAATGTAACGCTTGGTGGCAAGAAAATTGAACTTTATGCAAATATTGGAAGCGTTTCTGATGTTGGATATGTATTAGAAAATGATGCTGGAGGAATTGGTTTATTTAGAAGTGAATTCCTTTATATTGGACGTAATGATCTTCCAAGCGAAGAAGAACAATTCCAGGCGTACAAACAAGTTGCTCAAAATATGGCTGGTAAAAAAGTTATTATTAGAACGCTAGATATTGGAGCTGATAAGCAAGCTGATTATCTTGATTTGGGTGAGGAAGAAAATCCGGCATTAGGATACAGAGCAATTCGTATTTGCCTTTCGCAACCAGAAATTTTCAAAACACAATTAAGAGCAATTTTTAGAGCATCTACATATGGAAATATTTCTATTATGTATCCGATGATTACATCTGTGGAAGAAGTGAAAAAAATTCAAAAAATTGTAGCAGAAGTCAAAAAAGAACTTTATGAATGTGATATTCCGTATAAAGATGTAGAAGAAGGTGTAATGATTGAAACGCCAGCAGCAGTTATGATTAGTGATGAATTGGCTGAGTTGGTAGATTTCTTTAGTATAGGAACAAATGATTTGACGCAATATACACTTGCTATTGACCGTCAGAATGAAAAATTAGATCCGTTTTATAATCCGCACCATAAAGCAGTTTTAAAAATGATCCAAATGGTTGTGGATAATTCTCACAAAGCAGGAAAATGGACAGGTATTTGTGGTGAACTTGGTGCAGATCTAGAATTAACTGAAACATTTGTGAGAATGGGAGTAGATGAGTTATCAGTTGCTCCGTCAATGGTTTTAAAACTTAGAAAAATCATTCGAGAAATGAAATAGAGAAAGAGGAAAAGAAAATGCTTGGTTCATTAAAAGAAAAGTTAGGATTTGGAAAAAAAGGAGAAATTTTATATGCTCCAATCGAAGGGGAAGCGATTGAACTTGCAAAAGTAAGCGATCCAACTTTTGGAGAAGAAATCTTAGGAAAAGGTATAGCTATAGTTCCGACAATTGGAAAAGTATATGCTCCAATTGATGGAACAGTAGAAATGGTATTTGATACAAAACATGCAATTTCGATGAAATCGGAAAGTGGAATTGAAATTCTTATTCATGTAGGATTAGACACAGTTACATTAAAAGGTGAACCATTCACAGAACATGTAGCAGCTGGTGATAAAGTGAAAACTGGAGATTTATTATTAGAATTTGATATTGATGCAATTAAAACTGCAGGTTTAGAAGTGGTTTCTCCAGTTATTATTTGTAATACAGCAGATTACAGTGAAATTAAAACTACAACTGGAAAAGTAGTTAATACAAAGGATGAAGTGATGACAATCATCAAATAGTACAGGTATTGAACTTCGCTTTTGTGAGGTTTTATATAAGAGAAGATATCATGAAAATGAGAGAAAAGGAGGAGAAAGTTATGAAATATCTTCAAAAATTAGGTAAAGCATTAATGCTTCCAGTAGCATGCTTACCTATCTGTGGTATCCTTATGGGTATCGGATACTTTTTGTGTCCTGCAACAATGCAGGGTGGTGATATCAATGGTATGAAAGAAATCATTGGTATGTTTCTTGTAAAAGCAGGAGGAGCTTTAATTGATAATATGGCAATCCTGTTTGCAATCGGTGTAGGTGTAGGTATGGCAGATGACAATGACGGTACAGCTGGACTTGCTGCCATGGTATCTTGGTTAATGATTACAACTCTTCTTTCAGAAGGTGTAGTAACAATTATTAGACCATCAGTTGCTGAAAATGCAAAATATTTACTTGCATTCCAGAAAATTGCTAACCCATTCATCGGTATTATTTCTGGTATTATTGGTTCTACTTGTTACAACAAGTTTAAAGGAACTAAATTACCTTCATGGCTTGCATTCTTTAGTGGAAAACGTAGTGTAGCCATCGTAGCAGGTGTTGTTTCTATTTTAACATCAGCAGTATTATTATTTGTATGGCCACTTATTTTTGCTGGTCTTGTTACAATTGGTGAATCAATCGTGAAATTAGATGCAGTAGGTGCTGGTATCTATGCATTCTTAAACCGTTTATTAATTCCAACAGGTTTACATCACGCATTAAACAATGTATTCTGGTTTGATACTATTGGACTTGGTGATTTACAAGCATTCTGGGCTGGAAAAACATCAGCAGATGTTTCTTGGAGTTTAGGTATGTATATGTCTGGATTCTTCCCATGTATGATGTTCGGTGTTCCAGGTGCAGCTTTAGCTATGATTCATACAGCAAAATCTAACAAGAAAAAAGTTGCAATTGGTTTAGTTGCTTCAGCAGCTGTTTGTGCATTCCTTTGTGGTGTTACAGAACCATTTGAATTTGGTTTCATGTTCTTAGCACCAGCATTATATGTAGTTTATGCTTTATTATACGGTATTTTTGTAGCAGTTACTGCTGCTTTAGGATTCCGTGCAGGATTCTCATTCTCAGCAGGTGCAACTGACTTATTCTTCTCAGCTTCATTACCAGCTGCTCAGAAAACATGGATGATTATTCCTTTAGGTATTGCTGCATTCATTATTTTCTATGTAGTATTCCGTTTCGCTATTGTGAAATTTGATTTAAAAACTCCAGGTAGAGAAGATGATGACGACGTAGAAGCAGAAGCAAAAGCAGTATTAGCAAATAATGACTTTACAGAAGTTGCTAAAATTATTTTAGAAGGTTTAGGTGGAAAAGATAATATCACTTCTATCGATAACTGTATTACAAGACTTCGTCTTGAAGTAAAAGATAATACTTTAGTAAATGAAAAGAAAATTAAATCTGCAGGTGTTGCAGGTGTAATCCGTCCTGGAAAAACAAGTGTACAGGTAATTATCGGAACACAAGTACAACATGTAGCTGATGAATTTAAAGTATTGTGTAAATAATTTCTATATTTATAAATAGAAAATACATAAGGCAAGAATAAGGAAATGCAAGTTGCATTTCCTTATTCTTATTTAAAAACTAAAATATTTCATATGAAAAGGAGAAACCTATGAAAAAGGTATTAGAATGTTGTGTGGATTCGGTTGAATCGGCTATAGCCGCAAAAGAAGGTGGGGCAGATAGAATAGAATTATGTAGTGGTCTAGTTATAGGAGGGCTTTCTCCATCCATAGCATTGTTTAAAAAAATAAAAGAGGTAGTAGATATTCCTATACGCCCATTACTTAGAACAAGATTTGGTGATTTTTGCTATACGACATACGAACATGAAATATTAAAAGAAGAAGTGAAAATTTTCCGACAGTTAGGAGCAGAAGGAATTGTTATTGGAAGTCTTACGTCAGAAGGAAGATTAGATTTACAACAAATGAGTGAATTGATGGAAGAAGCTGGAGAAATGAGAGTCACCTTGCATAGGGCTTTTGATATGTGCAAAAATCCGATAGAAACATTAGAGCAAGCAAAAAAATTAGGAATTGATACCATATTGACTTCAGGACAAAAAAATTGTGCAAAAGAAGGAGTAGAACTTTTAAAACAATTAGTAGAAAACAGTGAAAATCAAATTGAAATTCTTGTTGGCGGAGGCGTTGATGCTAAAACAATTCCTATGCTTTATGAAAAAGCAAACACAACTTCATATCATATGTCAGGTAAAATTAGTTTAGAAAGTCAAATGAAATATAGAAATGCAAATGTTAATATGGGAGTTGCTTCTGTTAGTGAATATGAGATCTGGAGAACAAGTAAAGAACGCATTCAAGAAGCAAGAAGTACTTTAGATAGTTTATAAGAAAAGGGGATTCCACATGAATCCCCTTTTTTGATGCTAAATATTAGCAGCATCCACATCCGCCATTAGTATTTCCAATTCCATTTCCACCACAGCAGAATAAAAGTAATAAAATTAAAAGGCAGCAATCGTTTCCACAAGTGTTCATGCCATTATATCCATTGTTACCACCACAACAGAATAAGAGAAGAATAATCCATAAACAAGAATTATTTAATCCACATTCTCTTCCGTCATTACATCCACATCCACAGTTTGTTGCACTTAAATCGCTCATATTAAAGCCTCCATAAATTGTTTATTTACAATGTTATCATATGTAAGAGGAGGGATTTATGTTTCTAAAAAGTGAAAAAAATTTCATTTATTGCAAAACAAAGCCGTTGTGAATAAATTAAATAAAAAAGGAAATGAAATGGAACAGGTAAAAGAGCGTGTATCATATTGGTGTGATGATACAAATGAGCATAAAGTAGAAGGAAAAGAAATAGGTGTTGCTATATTGGACACGGGGATAGCACTACATCCTGATTTTGATAAAAGAATTCTTTGCTTTAGAGATTTTGTAAATGATCAAGAAATGTTTTACGATGATAATGGCCATGGAACGCATATAGCCGGAATAATAGGTGGGAGTGGGAAATTATCGGGAGGAAAATACGCGGGAATTGCACCAAAGTGTAATTTGATTCCATTAAAAGTATTAGATAAGAGAGGAAATGGCGAAATTAATCATGTCATACAAGGAAGTAAATGGATATTAAAAAATGCAAAAAAGTATCATATAAGGATAGTCAACATTTCTGTTGGAACACTTCCTGATACGAATAGAATTGAGGAAGAAAAGTTACTGATGGCGGTAGAAGAAATGTGGGATGAAGGACTTGTTGTTGTTGTCGCGGCTGGAAACTATGGACCAAAAGGGCAAAGCATTACTGTTCCTGGAGTAAGTAAAAAAGTAATTACAGTAGGTGCTTCTGATGATAAAATAGAACTTTTTACAATAAAAGGAAGACTCAAAGATTATTCAGGAAGAGGTCCGACGAAAGAGTGTGTGATGAAACCAGATTTAGTAGCACCAGGTTCGAAAATATATTCGTGTAATAGTAGATATGGGAAAAAGGGAAGAGAATATTCATGCAAAAGTGGAACGTCTATGGCGACCCCAGTTGTATCTGGAGCAATTGCACTTCTTTTATCAAAATATCCTGAAATGACGAATGTTGAGGTGAAGTTAAGATTACGTCAAACATGTGTAGACTTAGGTCAATGTAAAAATCAACAAGGGTGGGGTGAACTTTGTATAAAAAAACTTTTATCTATACAGAACTAGTGTCAAGAAAAAATACTTGACACCAGTTTGTATATGAGGTATTATACTAAAGGTGATGAAAATGAATGACATTTTAGAACAGGCTTTATTATATGATTTTTATGGTGAATTATTAAACGAACACCAGAAAAATATTTATGAACAATTTGTACTTGAAGATTTATCTTTGAGTGAGATAGCATCGAGCGAAGGAATCAGTAGACAAGGGGTTCATGATTTGGTAAAGCGGTGTAATAAGACGTTATCTAGCTATGAAGCAAAACTACATCTAGTAGAAAAGTTCTTAGCGATTAAGGAAAAGGTTCATCAGATTAATGAAGTTTTGGAAGCAGAACAGACAGAAACAGGAATGTTGATAGAAAGTATTAAAAAAATATCGACAGAAATTCTAGAGGAGTTATGATATGGCGTTTGATAGTTTAACAGAAAAACTACAAAATGTATTTAAAAATTTAAGAAGTAAAGGACGCCTGACGGAAGATGACGTAAAGACGGCATTGAGAGAGGTTAAAATGGCTCTTTTAGAGGCGGACGTAAACTTCAAAGTAGTAAAAGGATTTATAAAAGATGTTCAGGAGCGTGCGGTTGGACAGGACGTGATGAATGGATTAAATCCTGGACAGATGGTAATTAAAATTGTAAATGAAGAACTTGTAAAACTTATGGGTTCAGAAACAACAGAAATCAAGTTGGAACCAGGTCAAGCTACCACAGTCATTATGATGGCTGGTCTTCAAGGGGCTGGTAAAACAACAACGACAGCTAAACTTGCTGGAAAATTCAAGCTAAAAGGGAAAAAACCATTATTAGTTGCTTGTGATGTATATCGTCCGGCAGCAATCAAGCAGTTACAAGTAAATGGAGAAAAACAAGGCGTTGAAGTTTTTACAATGGGTGATACACATAAACCTGTGAATATAGCAAAAGCCGCCTTAGAACATGCAACAAAAAATGGAAATAATATTGTGATTTTAGATACAGCAGGTCGCCTTCATGTAGACGAAGAGATGATGTTAGAATTACAAGAAATTAAAGAAGCTGTCACTGTACATCAGACAATTTTGGTTGTAGACGCAATGACAGGACAGGATGCCGTAAATGTAGCAGGAACATTTAATGAGAAAATTGGAATTGACGGTGTAATTGTTACAAAATTAGACGGTGATACTAGAGGTGGTGCGGCTTTATCTATCCGAGCAGTAACTGGTAAGCCAATTCTTTATGTTGGTATGGGTGAAAAATTATCTGATTTAGAGCAATTTTATCCAGATAGAATGGCATCACGAATTTTAGGAATGGGTGATGTTTTAAGTCTTATTGAAAAAGCAAGTGCTGAAATTGATGAAAATAAGGCAAAAGAGATGGCTCAGAAAATGAAGAAAGCTCAGTTCGATTTTGAAGATTATTTAGAAAGTATGAAGCAAATGAGAAATATGGGTGGTCTGTCGAGTATATTAAGTATGATGCCAGGAGTAAAAGGAAACATGTTAAAAGACTTGGATTCCGAGGAAAATGAAAAGAAGATGGCTAGAATTGAGGCAATTATTTACTCAATGACAATAAAAGAACGTCAGAATCCGGATATTTTAAATCCATCAAGAAAACACCGAATTGCAAAAGGTGCAGGAGTGGATATTAGTGAAGTGAACAGATTAGTAAAACAGTTTGAACAATCAAAAAAAATGATGAAACAAATGCCGGGATTGATGGGTGGTAAAGGTGGTAAGAAAGGCAAATTTAAATTTCCTTTTTAACACATAGATAAAAGAATTTTAAGAAGAGGTGAATGAAATGGCAGTAAAAATTAGATTAAAAAGAATGGGACAGAAAAAAGCTCCTTTTTATCGTATCGTAGTAGCAGATGCTAGATCACCAAGAGATGGTAGATTTATCGATGAAATCGGAACATATGATCCAAATCAAAATCCAAGTGTATTCAAAGTAGACGAAGAAGCAGCTAAAAAATGGTTACAAAATGGTGCACAGCCTACAGAAACAGTTGGGAAAATCTTTAAAGCAGCAGGAATTGAAAAATAATCTAAATCGCGGAGGTACGCGTAATGAGAGAATTAGTAGAAGTAATTACGAAAGCATTAGTAGATGACCCTGACAGTGTTGTTGTTACAGAAAAGACAGAAGGAAAGACAATTGTAATCGAAGTGCACGTGGCAGAATCTGACATGGGTAAAGTGATTGGAAAACAAGGTCGTATTGCAAAGGCAATTCGTTCTGTTGTAAAAGCAGCAGCTGCAAAAGAAGACAAGAAAGTAGTAGTAGACATCGCATAAGCGGTGTCTATTTGTAACTTAATGCTAATAAAGGAGCGCATATGGAAAAGTTATTGCAAGTGGGAGTTATATCTTCGACACATGGTGTGCGTGGAGAAGTAAAAGTTTTTCCGACAACTGACGATGTGAATCGTTTTAAAAAATTGAAGCAGGTTATCCTCGATACAGGAAAAGAAAAAATGGTTTTAGAAGTGCAAGGGGTAAAATTCTTTAAGCAGTTTGCAATTTTGAAATTTAAGGGGATCGACAGTATAAATGAGATTGAAAAATACAAAGGCAAAAGTCTTTTTGTTGATAGAGAGAATGCAGTAAAATTGAAGAAAGATGAGTATTTTATTGCGGATATGATAGGAATAGATGTATATACCGAGGATGATAAATTTTTTGGTGTGTTAAAAGATGTAATTGAAACGGGAGCGAATGATGTATATATGATTTCTTCAGAAGAACATGGGGAAGTCTTGGTTCCTGCAATTAAACAGTGCATTTTAAACGTAGATATTGAAAATAGAAAAATGATAATTCATTTATTAGAAGGATTGATATAAAAATGAACTTTCATATATTAACATTATTTCCAGACATGGTTATGGATGGGTTAAATACAAGTATTATCGGAAGAGCTATTGCAAATAAATTATTGACAATTGAGGCGGTAAATATAAGAGATTTTGCAGTGAATAAACATAATCGTGTGGATGATTATACATATGGCGGAGGTGCAGGTATGCTTATGCAAGCAGAACCGGTTTATCTCGCTTATAAATCCATTGAAGAAAAATGTAAAAAAATGCCAAGGGTTATTTATCTTTCTCCGCAAGGCAAAACATTTTCGCAAGAAATGGCAGAAGAGTTTGCTAAAGAAGAAGAATTGATATTTTTGTGTGGACATTATGAAGGTATTGATGAGAGAGTTCTAGAAGATATTGTGACAGATTATGTTTCTATTGGCGATTATGTTTTGACAGGTGGAGAACTCCCTTCTATGGTTATGATTGATGCTATTTCTAGATTGATTCCAGGAGTGTTACATAATAATGTGTCAGCAGAATTTGAAACATTTCAAGATAATTTATTAGAATATCCTCAATATACACGCCCGGAAGAATGGAGAGGTAAAAAAGTACCTGAGATTTTATTATCAGGTCACCATGCAAACATTGAAAAGTGGAGACGAGAACAATCTATCATTAGAACGGCAAAAGCAAGACCTGATTTATTAGAAAAGGCAGAATTAACAGAAAAAGAAAAGAAAATACTTGCAAATCATTCTGAAATATGATAAAATACTAACGTTGTGAGAAGAACAGAGATGGTCCTCTAATACACTTATAAAGTTGTATTAAGAACGTCCAAATTATAAGGAGGTCACACAAGATGAACGAAATTATTAAAAAAATCGAAGCAGAACAATTAAAAGCAGAAGTGCCACAATTTAACGTAGGTGATACTGTAAGAGTATACGGTAAAATTAAAGAAGGTAACCGTGAAAGAATTCAGGTTTTCGAAGGTACTGTATTAAAGAAACAAGGTGGAAGCACTAGAGCAACATTTACAGTAAGAAAGAATTCTAATGGAATCGGCGTTGAAAAAACATGGCCATTACACTCACCAAACGTAGAAAGAGTTGAAGTAGTAAGAAGAGGTAAAGTAAGAAGAGCTAAATTGAACTACTTAAGAGAACGTGTTGGTAAGAGAGCAAAAGTAAAAGAATTAGTAAAATAGTAAATGAGAGAGAGGGGCAAATACAATACTGTATATTGTCCCTTTTTCCACATATAGAGGAGAAATAGTATGCACTTTCAGTGGTATCCAGGGCACATGACAAAAGCAAAGCGCATGATGCAGGAAAATATTAAACTAATTGATTTGGTAATTGAACTTGTTGATGCAAGAATACCAATAAGTAGTAGAAATCCAGATATAGATGAACTTGGAAAAAATAAAGCGAGGCTTATTTTATTAAATAAGTCAGATTTAGCAGAAGATAGACAAAATATTGCTTGGGCAGAATATTTTTCTAAGAAGGGATATTCTGTTGTGAAAGTCAACTCTAAAAGAGGTGGTGGGATTAAATCTATCCAAGGTGTTATTCAAGAAGCATGTAAAGAAAAAATTGAACGTGATAGAAAAAGAGGAATTTTAAATCGTCCAGTTAGAGCAATGGTGGTAGGAATTCCTAATGTGGGAAAATCCACGTTTATAAATGCTTTAGCAGGAAAAGCTTGTGCAAAAACAGGAAATAAACCAGGGGTAACAAAGGGAAAACAATGGATCCGTTTAAATAAAAACGTTGAATTACTTGATACACCAGGAATTTTGTGGCCTAAATTTGAAGATCAACAAGTTGGTTTAAAATTAGCGTTTATCGGTTCAATTAAGGATGAAATTTTAAATACAGAAGAACTTGCGGGAGAATTGATCAAGTTTTTAACTACACACTATGCTGGTGTTTTGGAAGAAAAATATGAAATAAAAGAGCAAGAAGATCCATATGCATGTCTTATGGAAATTGCAAAAAATAGACATTGTTTATTAAAAGGAAATGAATTAGATACGGAAAAAGCGGCGATGATGATTACTGACGATTTTAGAAATGGGAGATTAGGGAAAATTACGCTTGAATTTCCTGAAGATTATGAATAAAGGGGAATAGAAACGGAGTATGGAAGATAAGGAAAAATCAAAAAGCATTTTAAAAGAAATATTAGATTGGATCATTTATATAGGAGTTATTTTACTATTTACTTATTTAATCATTACATATGTAGGGGTGCGCACACGAGTAAGTGGTCAGTCTATGCAACCAACATTACATGATGGTGATAATCTTTTGGTAGATAAATTAACATATCGTTTTAGAGAACCAGAAAGATATGAAATTGTTGTATTTCCATACAAATATGAGGAAGATACGTATTATATTAAACGAATTATTGGTCTTCCGGGAGAAAAGATACAGATTATAGAGGGATATGTTTACATAAATGGTAAAAAGTTGGAAAAGGATTATGGTGCTGAAGTTATGCAAGATGCAGGAATTGCTGAGGAACCGATCACATTAGGAGAAGATGAGTATTTTGTTTTAGGTGATAATAGAAACCATAGTTCTGATAGTAGAGTGCCAAATGTAGGTGTGCTGAAAAGAAAAGATTTAATGGGAAGAGCATGGATAAGAATTTGGCCATTTGATAGTATTGGAGTGATTTCCCATGAGTAAAAGTATCCGTGAAATTAAAGAAGAATTTGAAAAGGCTGAAAGAGAAATGATCCCTTCACTATATGAAAAGTATGCTAAAGATAGTAGAAATGGTGTTATTAATCTAATTATAAAATATAAAAAGAGGGAAGAAAAATTTCAAGAAGAAATCAAACGGATAGAGAAAATGAGTTTTTACGAACAGGAGAACTGTGCGGAAAAATATATTTGTGGAATTGATGAAGTAGGAAGAGGTCCGTTGGCAGGACCGGTTGTAGCAGGTGCGGTTATTCTTCCAAAAGATGAAATGATTTTGTATTTAAATGATTCTAAGAAACTTTCGGAAAAAAAGAGAGAAGAATTGTATGACATTATTATGGAAAAGGCTGTTGCAACTGGTATTGGCATTGTTAGTCCAGCAAGAATTGATGAAATAAATATTTTGCAGGCAACATATGAAGCAATGAGAATAGCTATCGATCAATTAAAAGTAAAACCGACTTTGCTGTTAAATGATGCAGTTACGATACCAAAAGTGGATATTCCGCAGATACCAATTATTAAAGGTGATGGAAAAAGTGTGTCTATTGCAGCAGCAAGTATTATTGCAAAGGTAACAAGAGATCGGCTTATGAAAGAATATGATAAAGTGATTCCTGGATACGATTTTGCAAGTAATAAAGGATATGGATCAGCTGCACACATTGAAGCACTAAAAGAAAATGGTGCAACACCAATTCATCGAAAAACATTTATTAAAAAATTTATATAATTATGATAAAAAATACAAGAAACATTGGAAGTATATTTGAAAAGCAGGCGGGTGAATATTTGCAAACGAAAGGGTATTCTATACTAGAATATAATTTTCGTAGTAAAATGGGTGAGATTGATATTATTGCCATGGATGGAGAAGTCCTTGTATTCTGTGAAGTGAAATATCGATCAGATAATAGAAAAGGGACACCTTTTGAGGCAGTGACAATACATAAACAGAAAAAGATATGTAAAACAGCGCTGTATTATATTACAAAACACCAGATAACGAATATCTCCTGCCGTTTTGATGTTATAGGGATTATTGGAAATAAAATAGAATTAATTAAAAATGCATTTGAATATATTATATAGGTAGAAAAATGAATATTAAATATAAAAACAAAGAGAAAGTGTTTAATGAAAAAGAAAAAAGTGGAGTGTACTATTTAACGTATCCTTTATTTGAACAAACAGGAATGGTGCAACATGCATTTTCTACACGTCTCGGAGGTGTAAGTAAAGGTGTATGTAGTACAATGAACCTTAGTTTTTCTAGAGGGGATAAAGAAGAAGATGTACGTGAAAATTTCAGAAGAATGGCAAATGTTTTGAATGTAGAAGAAACCGATTTCGTTTTTTCTAAACAAACACATACAACAAATGTGAGAGTTGTCACAAGTGAAGATAAAGGAAAGGGAATTGTGAAATCCTTGGATTATGATGATGTGGATGGTCTTATCACAAATGTTCCGGGAATTTGTCTGGTGACTTTTTATGCCGATTGTGTTCCGTTATTTTTTGTTGATCCTGTAAAAAAAGTGATTGGTCTTAGCCATTCGGGATGGAGAGGAACTGTAGGAAAAATAGGGAAGAAAACTGTGGAAAAAATGCAGAAAGAGTATGGTTCAAATCCAAAAGATATTCTTGCGGCAATTGGTCCGTCTATTTGTCAGGATTGTTATGAAGTTAGTGAAGATGTGATTGATGAATTTAAAAGAGCATTTGCCGAAGAATATTGGACAGAGTTGTTTTATCGGAAAGAAAATGGAAAGTACCAGTTAAATCTTTGGAAAGCAAATGAATACATATTTTTGGAATCTGGCATTGAAAAAGATCATATTGAAGTAACAAATATTTGTACTTGTTGTAATAATGAAATTCTTTTTTCGCATCGAGCATCCTGTGGGAAACGAGGAAATTTAGCCGCATTTTTAGCCATACAATAAGGAGGTAAAACAATGTTTTTAGCAAATACGGCAAAAGGTGAAGTACCAAAAGAAGTCGCTGAAGTGACAACAGAGGCTGCAAAGGAAATGGGGAAATTTGCACAATATGTAAATGAAAATATTCCTGCTTTGATAGGATTTGGAGTAAAAGTTCTTTTAGCAATTATTTTCTTTTTTATCGGAAGAAAAGTAATTAAAATTATTCGTAAAATTATTCGTCGCTCTTTTGAACGTTCTAGTGCAGATAAAGGGGTACAACAATTTATTGATTCTATGGTAAAAGTTCTTCTTTATGCGTTATTGATTTTTTCTATTGCGGCGAAATTTGGTGTAGATACGGCTTCAGTTGCTGCTCTGTTAGCATCAGGTGGTGTTGCTATTGGTCTTGCACTGCAAGGGAGCTTGTCAAATTTTGCAGGCGGCGTTTTGATTCTCATGTTAAAGCCATTTGTTGTTGGAGACTATATTATAGAAGATAGTCAAAAAAATGAAGGTACAGTAAAAGAAATCCAAATTTTTTATACAAAATTATCAACTGTGGATAACAAAACGATTGTTATTCCAAATGGAACGTTGGCTAACACAAGTTTAACAAATGTGACAGCTAAGGATATTAGAAGATTGGATTTAAGTATTGATATCGCTTATGAAGCAAATTTGCGAAAAGCAAAAGAGATTATCGAAAGTCTTCTTAAAGAAGATCAAAGCATTTTAAAGGATGAAGAAATATTAGTATTTGTAGATAAATTAGGTACAAGTTCAGTTGTAATAGGAACACGTGCGTGGGTTAAAACAGAAGAATATTGGCCGACAAGATGGAGATTGCTAGAAGAAATCAAATTGGCGTTAGATGAAAATCATATTGAAATACCTTACCAGCAGATTACCCTTCATATGAAAGAAAATGAGGGAAAAAAACAGTTGCAAAATTCTGAAAATAGTATATAATATTATTTGGTGGTTGCTATGAATGCAACCAAATGCTGAAATAGCTCAGTTGGTAGAGCACTTCACTCGTAATGAAGGGGTCGTCGGTTCAAGTCCGATTTTCAGCTTTAATTAATAAGAAAAGTCACAGATATAGTCTGTGACTTTTTTGATATATAGAAGGAAAAATGAATTTAATCAATAGTTTAAGGAGAGAGAGAATGAGAAGATATATTATGGCATTAGATGCAGGAACAACGAGCAATCGATGTATTCTATTTGATGAAAAAGGAAATATGTGTAGTGTAGCACAAAAAGAATTTACACAGTATTTTACAAAGCCAGGATGGGTAGAGCATGATGCTAATGAAATTTGGTCTACTCAACTAGGTGTTGCAGTAGAGGCAATGAATAAAATAGGAGCTTCTGCAAAAGATATTGCTGCTATAGGAATTACAAATCAGAGAGAAACTGCAATTGTGTGGGATAAAGAAACAGGAGAACCCGTATATAATGCGATCGTGTGGCAGTGTAGAAGAACTTCAGATTATTGTGATAAGTTAAAAGAAGAAGGAATGACAGATTTTTTTCGACAAAAGACAGGACTTGTCATAGATGCATATTTTTCTGCAACTAAAGTTAAATGGATTCTCGATAATGTAAAAGGAGCAAGAAAGAAAGCAGATGAGGGAAAACTCTTATTTGGAACGGTTGAAACATGGCTCATATGGAAATTAACAAAAGGAAAAGTTCATGTAACAGATTATTCTAATGCTTCCAGAACAATGTTGTTTAATATTAACACATTAGAGTGGGATAATGAAATTTTGGAAAAATTAGAAATTCCTATAAGTATGCTTCCTGAAGTGAAACCATCAAGTTATGTGTATGGGATGACAGATCCCTCATTTTTTGGAGACGAAATAATTATTGGAGGAGCCGCAGGTGATCAACAAGCAGCACTTTTTGGTCAGACTTGTTTCCAAGAAGGAGAAGCAAAAAATACTTATGGAACAGGCTGTTTCCTTTTGATGAATACAGGGGAAAGGCCAGTGTATTCTAATCATGGATTGGTAACTACCATTGCGTGGGGGTTAGATGGGAAAGTAACTTATGCTTTGGAAGGCTCTATTTTTGTAGCTGGCGCAGCAATTCAATGGTTACGAGATGAAATGAAATTAATTGATTCAGCGAAAGATTCTGAAAGTTTAGCGCAGAGAGTAAAAAATACTAATGGTTGTTATGTTGTTCCTGCGTTTACAGGTCTTGGAGCACCTCATTGGGATCAATATGCAAGGGGAACAATTGTAGGAATTACAAGAGGAGTTAATCGTTATCATATTATTCGTGCAACATTAGAATCAATTGCCTATCAGGTCTATGATGTTTTAGAGGCAATGAAAGCTGATTCTGGAATTTCTATTCCTGCCTTAAAAGTAGATGGAGGTGCAAGTGCAAATGATTTTTTAATGGGGGTTCAGGCGGATATTATCAATGCACCGGTAATTCGCCCGAAATGTGTAGAAACAACGGCGATGGGAGCTGCATATTTGGCAGGATTGGCAGTAGGATATTGGGCAGATAAAGCGGAAGTAGTGAAGAATTGGCAAAAAGATAAGAATTTTATTCCGAAAATTACAGAGGAAGAAAGAATTAAAAAAATAAAAGGTTGGAATAAAGCAATAAAATATTCTTATGAGTGGGCAAAAGAGGAATAAAAGTATGTAAGGCAGTTGCGGATTTCCGCAACTGTATTTGATTTAGAAATGTTTTTGGTATTGCTTTTGGATAAATGAAATAAGAGTATAAAGTACCATTGCCATAATACAAAGTAAGACAATAGACATTAATAACCAATCCATCTTAAAAACTTGACTAGAATAAATAATTAAATAACCAAGGCCACTTTTGGCTGCTAAAAATTCACCAATAATTACTCCGACAAGACAGAGTCCAATATTTACTTTCATCATATTAATAATGGCAGGAACAGAACTTGGTAAAACTACTTTTGTTAAAATATGAAAGCGGTTACCATGCAGTGTGTAAATAAGTTTTAATTTTTCCTCATCCACATGAATGAAATTAGTATATAAATTTAAAATACTTCCAAAAATAGCTATGGACATTCCACAAACAATAATAGTGGTAGGCTTTGCACCAAGCCATACAATTAATAGTGGAGCAAGGGCAGATTTTGGAAGACTGTTTAGAACAACAAGATAAGGTTCTACTATATCAGATAATTTTTGACTGGACCACAGTAAGATAGCAAAAAATAGGCTAAAAAAAATAACAAGCAGAAAACTACTAATAGTTTCATAAAGAGTTATTTTTGTGTGGAAAAAGATACTTTTATCTAAAACCATAGACCAAAAGCATTTTATAATTTTATATGGACTACTAAAGATAAAAGAATCAATAATTCCGTAATATGAAGTAATTTCCCACAAGACTAAAAAGAAAATTAAAATAAATATGCGAGAAAAATAAACGATATATTTGTGATGTTTTTGTTTTTTGAGATAAAGAATTTGTGAAATAGAGTCACTCATTTATATTTAGCTCCTTCCATATTGAATTAAAATAGTCTTTAAATTCGGGCGTATTTCTTCGTTGGAGAGGTGTGTCGTTTTCTAAATCAAAATTAAGTAAAATATTTTTTTGAATCGTAGCAGGGCGCTTAGATAAAATTAATACTTTATCTCCTAAACTAATTGCTTCTGATAAATCATGTGTAACAAGAATGGCTGTTTTCTTTTCTTTTCGGATAATCTGTCCAATGTCATCTCCTACTTTTAGTCTTGTTTGATAATCAAGAGCAGAAAAAGGTTCATCTAAGAGTAAAAGTTCAGGTTCGAATACCAATGTTCGAGCGAGAGCAGCACGTTGTCTCATTCCTCCTGACAATTGAGATGGTTTTGCGTTAGAAAATGCTTTTAGTCCGTAAAGTTCAAGTAATTGATGTGCTTTTTCTTTGGTTTTTGGAGAAAGTTTGTGTTGAATTTCTAATCCTAAAAGTACATTTTGATAAATTGTGCGCCATTCGAAGAGATGATCATGTTGAAGCATATAGCCAATTTTATCAGTATTTTCTTTTAGAGGTTTCCCTTGAAATAAAACGGCTGGGAAATCAGGCGTTAATAGACCGCAGATAATGGAAAGTAAGGTTGATTTGCC
>JARICA010000005.1 GCA_029264305.1 Faecalimonas sp.
CAGTAACGACAGTTGCAAGAGCTAAGAAGCCCGTACACAATCGTTTCAATATCTTTTTCATAAATCTAATTCTCCTTTCATTTTGGGTAATAAAATAGCCGCCCAATAAGAACGGCTGGAAATAGAAAAGGAACGTCATTTCAGGCGTTCCATAGTCTATAAAATATTCAATTTTTTATACTGATGTGTTACTCATCAAAATCTCAAATTAAGGTTATTTGACACCATTTTTGACACCATTTTTTTGTATATTGACGATTTTTGATGAAATGTAATAAATTCATAAAACCCGTGAAAAGCCTGTAAATAGGCACTTTACGGAACTCTTTGATCTAAGACAAACGCTACGCTGTAATAACAAGAGGTGAGTGCTAATTTTTTTATAAAATAAAAAAGGACATCTTGTTCTACAAAAAATCGCCTAGACGGTACTAATGATCCCTCTTCTTTGGTAGACCGGACATATACCCAATCTACTTAATGAAAAGTATACACGTCTTGGCGATTTTTCTTTGTTTCCCTTTTCTTTTAAATATTAATAAGATCGATTATGTTTTTTCATTATATATAATAATCGTAAACTAACTACTACACTCAGCAATATGCCTATATAAATTGCAATATTGCTTTCATCCCCCGTTGCTGGTACTTTTGTTCCTATAAAATCTATCCCTTTTACTGGTTTTTTTATATTATTATCATTTTGTTTCACTTGTTTAATTACTTTTTTATCCTTTTCAAGAAATGTGTTCGCTACGGGTTCTTTTTCAAAAAGTTTTTCTTCTGCGATGCTCGGTCCGATCATCTCAGTAAATTTTTTGATTTCTTCCGCTGTTAATTTATTTGCAACAGTAAAATTAAGCACCGTATTATCTTTTTCTATAATTTTAAAATGTAATTCTTTTTCTTTGTAAAAAGTTTTTATAAAATCTTTATTTAATGTTCTAAAAGATTTATATTCACCATCTGTTTCTATTTCTGCTTCTTTAAACGAATAAATTTTCCCCTCATTTACTTGAATTTTCCCAAATTCCAATAACTCATTTGAATCCTGGGTAGTAAATATGATTTTATCTCCCTCACCATTTTTATCATATTTATTCATTTTTATTGATAACTTAGGACTTGGATTGCCTCCCCATGATAGATTTGTAAAGAAATCATATTGGGAAACAGTATGTTTTACATCACCATTATTCTGTTGAATAGAATCTTTTCCCAAATTTTCTTTTCTTTTTTCAAGTGTATCTAAAGCAGCTTTTAATTCTTTACGTGCTTCAGCTAAAGTATTCTTTGTAAAATCATAACGAGATATCCATTGCTTATTTGCTTTATCAACAGCATTTTTCAAGTTGAGTAAACTATCTTGAGTATATTTCTCATTTTGCTTTAGTTCTGCTTCAGCTGTCGTTATTTCTTGACCAAAATCATCTATTGCTTTAAGCACTAAATCTAATTTTTTAGAAGTTTTTAAATTTTTTATAGCCCTTTCAACTTCATCTTTTGATGCTGTTTTATCTTTTATTATATTCAATACATTATTATATTTTTTGAGATATTCTTTGCTTCCTATTGGCTTATATATACCTGCATTTACATCATCCAACGTCTCCTGTTCCGAACGAATCAAATTCTCTAACTCACTATAGTCCACATTACTCTCTACATTATATTGGGGTTTTTTCGTTGTTCTATCTAAAGTAATATTAACCTGTATATCTCTATCCATTACTACAGGATGAAGTATAATCGGAATCTGTGTTTCATTAACTGCATTTCTTGTAATTCTAAATAATTGACTATACTCTCCAACTCCATCTAGTTTTTCCGCAGGGATATATTGATTATCTTGAATATGTTTTAAATAAGACATTTTAGATTTCAATCCTTTTCCATTATCTTCTTTAAAACCTATTGTATAAATTGTTTTACCATTTTTTTCTTCTAGTGTAATAACTGAATTCATAAAATCATCTGCCATTGTACTTGTCTTTCCACTAATAGTAAAGATTTTCCCTTGATCTGATTTTTTTATCATATCTTTAATAGATTTTTTAAGTCTTTCTTCCAAAGCAGTTACTTGACTTTGCCTTTGAACTCCCTTTTTTATAGCATCTTTTGCATTTTTTACATTTTCTTTAAGATTAGATAGTGCAAAGATGTCATATTCTTCTTGGTGTCCTATAATAGTATCTGCTTTTGCAATTTGTTCCTCCAATCCCTTATAATCTATGGAAGTTAGTTTTAATCCTTTTTTAGCACTTTTTAAATTTGCTAATGCACGATCAATTTCATCTTTTTTGGGTAAGTCAGCTTTCAAAACTGATTCAGCATGTTTATATGCCGAACTAAATTTACTCATCGTTTGATCTGTATAATCTCCATTTTCTTTCTCATTATAAATTGCTGAATATTTCAAATAAGCTTTTGCCAGTTCTGTTTTTCCAATTTGATTTTTCACCTGCTGCTCTGACTCTGCCTTTTTGATCATGTCCAAAATTTTTCTATGTACTAAAATAGGAATATCCATAGGACCTGCCATTGTCTCCATTTCCTTTGGTTCTTTCATTTTCTTTATATCATCGAAAGTTTTTCCGATATACTTTGATAGTCCATTTTCTGCTTTAAATTGTCCCCAAAGAGGTTGATAATATCCACTCAATGCGCCTGTCTTATCATCAATAGCATATATGATCGAGCCCCACTTAAATATCCCTACTTCAATATTATATGATTCTCCTATACCCACCCCAGTAGGAATATCCAAATTATAAAATGTAGTTTTATTTTTATCAATTGAATAATCCTCTCCTGAAATTGTAATATTAGTATCGTCCTGTGAATTTTGCTTTGCAAACACTGTCGAAAGTTGTCCAAACGATAGGACTCCCACCATAAGCAGACTTACTATGCTTATAAAAACTTTTTTCTGTTTCAATTTCATCTTCATTTCTCCTCTTGTTCATGTAGTTAATAGTTACATCTCCATATAGTTTCTTTCACAATAATCTACATAAAAGCAACTATACATCTATCAACCCTAAACACAGAGAATTCACTTTCGCCTTTAGTTAGTGTTGACTAACTAAAGGTTGACATATTTTTTCTGATTTGTCAATAGTATTTTTGTTTTTTATATTATTTTGCATTATACTATTTATTTTAATTCTACTCGCCAAAATTCCTTATACGGATTCTTTTTTGCTAATCCTATATATTTTACTTCCCCTTTAAACATTCCAAATTCGACTTGTAATGCTCGAATTCCCCGAATCATCTCTTCTTCTGCCAATTTCTTTCCAACAGTCACATGAGGAAGCCATTGCATCGGACGATAATGTGGACTTACACTTATATTTTTCTCTTTTAAAAAAATATTATAAAATTTTTTCGACAAATTTTGTAAATAATTATTCAATACAGGTGTAAGATAAAGAACTGATGGAAGAAACAATCCAACAGAACACAAAATTATTTCTCCTCTATTTAATGTTTCCGCTTCTTCTCTTAATTTTTCTATAATACCAGTATTATCTCCCATTTCAAAGGAAGAAATCGTCATATGAGGTGGTACTTTATTTGCCGTCATGAATTCATTTCCACTTAATTTAGCTACTTGATCAATATATCTTTGTATCCGATTGTCTGTTTTCTTATCAAAATATAATGAAATAAAATACATATTTTCTCCTAAATTACTATATTTGTCCGAATTTCGCTCACTTGCGATAATAATTTTACCATGATATAATAACATAACTAATAAAAAATGGAGGATATTATTACTATGTTACATATATTTGGTTGCCCAATGCACTGTGGTGTTGGGGAAGAAGGATTGATTCACAGTTTAGACTATTTAAACACACATAACACAGACTTACATTTAACAACAATTCCTGAAGTATCTGTTTCGGAAGAAAATTCTGCACATTTAAAAAGATTTAATAGCGTTCTTGAAAACTGCACTGCTATTGCAGAATATAGTTATAAAAATATTTTATCTAAAGGAAATACACCTCTTTTCATTGGTGGAGACCACAGCGCTGCTATCGGAACTGTATCTGCCACTGCTACACAATATGACAACATCGGTTTAATTTGGATAGATGCTCACGCTGATATCAATACAGATTTGACATCCGCTAGTGGAAATATTCATGGTATGCCTGTTTCTGCCCTTCTTAACAACTTAAGCCCTGCAGGTGAAAAACTTTCTAAAATCTTAACAGATAACCCAAAAGTAAAACCTGAACATGTTGTTCACATCGGTTTGCGCGATATTGATCCACCTGAAGAAATTATATTAAAAGAATTAAATATCAAATATTTTACATATGATGACATCAAAGAAAAAGGATTAGAAACTTGTTTAAATGAGGCAATTGATTATCTTTCTCACTTAGAACACATCCATTTAAGTTTCGATATCGATGCTGTAAATCCACAGTTACTCCCAGGAGTTTCCGTTCCAGTAAATGACGGATTTACTATTCCTGAAATTTATCATGTATTCGAACGACTTTTAGAAGAACTACCAATCTCTGCTTTAGATATTATGGAATATAATAAAGAATATGATAAGGATGATGTGACTGCTGATTTCGTTTCAGAACTCATTGCTTTTATTCAAAAACACGTAAACTAATGAAAAACCCAAAACAGATTATCGTCTGCTTTGGGTTTTCTTATTATTAGGATTCTAATGAATTTTATTATATTCTTCTAAATATTTCTTTACATAATCTGTATCAGACGGACAATCAACATATTCACATCCGTATTTTTGTCTTGTCTCATTTCCTTTTCCTGTAATCAAAAGAATAGACGGATTCTCTACAGACTCGATGGCCTTCTTAATCGCTTCACCTCTGTCCTCAATCATCTCATACGGGCATCCTTGTGCTTCCACATACTCTGCAATATCTCTTGAAATTTCTTCTACAGGCTCATATCCTGGATCTTCTGCTGCTAAATATACTTTCTTTGCATATTTTCCAGCAATTGTTCCCAAGTCACGACGTCTTGTAAAAGCTTTTTTACCTGGGCATCCAAAAATACTTATAATTTCTCTATCCGGATATTCTTCCTTAATAGATGAAAATAATTTTTCAAAACTCAATTTATTATGAGCATAATCTACAACTGCAATTATTTTGTTATCATCACTTGTAGAAAGTTCCATTCTTCCACTTGATCTTGCTTTTTTCAATCCCGAATACATATATTCTACCGGAATATTAAATTGACTTGCAACAGCAATAGTAGCAAGGGCATTTTCTACATTAAATAATCCTGGCATAGTCAATTCAAATTCTGTATCAAATTCTGCACATCGAACATTAAAAATTGTTCCATTTCCTTCTTTATGAATATTATATGCATAGAAGTCTGCATTCTTATTTTGTGTACTAATTGTAACAACTTTTGAAGCACATTGCGCTGCTTCTAAAATTCTATCAGAAAAATCTGCATCCAAATTTACAATTGCTGTCTTTGTCTTTTGGAAAATAAGAAGTTTTGACGAAAAATAATCTTCAAAATCTTTATGTTCAATTGGACTAATATGATCTTCACAAATATTTAAAAATACAGCCACATCAAACATCATTTCATTTACACGTCCATATTTCAGAGCTTGACTTGATACTTCCATCTCCACAAATTCCATACCACTATTCACAGCATTTCTAAAATATCCATGGAGCTCTACTGCCTCAGGTGTTGTAATATGAGATTCAATTTTTTCCACCCCATCATAAATATCAATTGATGAAATAACTGCACTTTCCTTTTTTCCGTTGGCTGCTAAATAATCGTCCAAAATAGATTTCATATAATAAACAGACGTAGACTTTCCTTTTGTTCCACCAATACCAATTACATTCAACTCTTTCCATGCTTCATTGAAAAATTTATTTGCTAATACTGGCATTGCTTTTCGAATATCTTTTACAATAATATACGGAACATCTTCATCTAATTCATATTTTTGTTCACTAATATAACAAACTGCACCATTTTTTACTGCCTCTTTTAAATATTCTTCTTTAAAAGCCATCCCTTTACAAATAAAAAATGTATTTTCTACTACTTTCTTAGAATCAAAAGTCAATTGTTCAATAAGCATTTGTCCTTTACCAAACAATTCTTCTTCAACTAAATTTCCTTGTTCTTTTATTAATTTTGAGTATAGATCAATTGTATATTTATTCATCTGTTCCATATTACCCTCCTTATATGAATCTTTAGTTTTTGCCTAATTGTTATCAATTATACACCATTGATAAATAAGTGTCAAACTTGTATTTTCATACATCATAAAGTATTTAACATACATTATAAAATAATTGTTGAGATATGTTTTTTTAATGATATAATAAAGATATGAAAAAATTTTTTAAAGGAGATATGTGAATATGAGAGCATATGAAAGATTATTGAACTATGTTGTAGTTCGCACTCCAAGTGATGAAAACTGTGAGAATGTCCCTTCTTCTCAATGTCAGTTTGACTTGGCAAAAATATTAGTAGAGGAATTAAAACAACTTGGGATTGACAATGCCTACGTAAATGATAAATGCTTCGTATACGCAAAATTGCCAGCCACACCAGGCTATGAAGATAAAACAAAATTAGGTTTTATCGCGCATATGGATACGGTTTCTGACTTCTGTGATCATGACATCGTACCTATCGTTACAGAAAACTACAATGGTGAAGATCTTGTTCTTGGTACAAGTGGACGTACACTTGCTGTAGCAGATTTTCCACACTTACCAAGTTTAAAAGGACGCACATTAATTACTTCTGATGGAACAACAATTCTTGGTGCTGATAACAAAGCCGGAATTGCTGAAATTATGACTATGCTAGAAAGAATTATTAATGAAAATATTCCTCATGGACAAATTAGTGTTGCATTTACTCCTGATGAAGAAATTGGTACAGGTGCTCAAAGTTTTGATGTAGAAACATTTGACGCTGACTTTGGTTACACTTTAGATGGTGATTTAGAAGGCGAAATTCAATATGAAAACTTCAACGCTTACAAAGCAACTTTTGATATTACAGGATTTAGCGTTCATCCTGGATCAAGCAAAAATACAATGATTAACGCAAGTTTAGTTGCTATGGAAATCAATTCAATGTTACCTTCAGGAGAAACTCCAAGAGGAACAGAAGACTATGAAGGTTTTTATCATCTTGTAAGCATGAATGGAGATGTTTGTAAAGCGACATTAAACTATATTGTTAGAGACCACGATGCATCTTTAATGAATGCTCGTCTTAACACTCTTCGTTTAATTGAAAAATTAATGAATGAAAAATGGGGAGAAGGAACAGTTAAATTAGAAATTGCTGAACAATATAGAAATATGGCAGAAATCGTAAATACTTGTATGCATCTAATTGAAAATGCGAAAGTTGCTTGCGAAAATGTAGGAGTAACTCCAAATATCCTTCCAATTCGTGGCGGTACAGATGGATGCCAATTAAGTTTCAAAGGCCTTCCTTGTCCAAACCTAGGAACAGGTGGACACGGTTATCATGGACCATATGAACACATTAGTGTTGAAGGTATGGATGCTATGACTGATGTTGCTGTGGAAATTGTAAAATTATACGCAAAATAAAATAATACATAAGAGGGAACATCATTTACGTGTTGTTCCCTCTTTTATTATTATTTATTTACAATATTTTTCATATAACGATTCGAAAATCTTTAGATGACATTTCTCATCTAGTATAATTCTTTCTAAATTTTCTTCTATATACCTATCCTTTATCCATGATAATTGTCTTGTATATATATCGATTGTATCCATTTCCCCCTTATAAGCATTTTTTAATAAGATATCAATCTTTCTCGAATATGTATTATATTGTGGGGTCCAATAAGTAAATCGCCCATGATTAACATTCCATAATCTTGGTTCTGCACCTAACTTCTCAGATAATCTTCCAAAAATATTTAGGTGATGCATCTCTACCATACTAATTTTATGAAAAACACGTTTAATCTCTTCATATGGTTCTTCTAAAATAAGACTATTATAAAAGTAAATTGAAACTGCAGACATTTCAGACTTACATCCACCCATATTTCCTAACATTGCAAATGCATATTCCTGATTTTTTCTACACACCTGTATTTCAGGATAAGACGTTTCGTCCATATATTGATACTTTTCTTTTTTTTCACACATTTATAAATATTCCTCCCTTACCATAATATATAGTATGCTTCCTAAGAGAGAACTATGATAAATTTTTATACGACAAAAAAGATAGCCAATACTATTGACTATCTTTTTGACAGGGGATGAGGGAATCGAACCCCCACCAAAAGTTTTGGAGACTCCTATCATACCATTTGACCAATCCCCTATATTCTGTACCTTCAAAACCACACACAAGAAATGTCATCCGTTTATCACCTATTCCTAACTGGTTATGCCCTCGACCGATTAGTAACAGTCAGCTCCATGTGTTACCACACTTCCACCTCTGCCCTATCTAC
>JARICA010000006.1 GCA_029264305.1 Faecalimonas sp.
GTAGATAGGGCAGAGGTGGAAGTGTGGTAACACATGGAGCTGACTGTTACTAATCGGTCGAGGGCATAACCAGTTAGGAATAGGTGATAAACGGATGACATTTCTTGTGTGTGGTTTTGAAGGTACAATGAAAGTTGGAAAGTCGGAAGGCTTTCTTTTTTTATGTGAAAATTTCCAAATGGCTTTAAAAAGATAAAAGTATAAGATTGTGCATTTTGCCGAAAGAAAAAATAAAATATATACAGGAAATAAATTGTGAAAAGGACAGAAATTGTGTAAAATAACTACACTTTTTTCTGTCCTTGTTTTTGTATAGATATATTTGTACGATAGTAGAAAAAAATAGCACATAAGTAGAAATATAGGTAATAAAATTGAAAAAATATGTATAATTGGAGTATAATTATATGGAGATATTTGTGCAATATGTATGGATATTAGCGGAAAGGAGATATTTATGAAAAAGAGAAATTTAAAAGTTCTTAGCTTACTTTTAGTTGCTAGTATGACAGTACCAACTGTAGCAGCACCTACACAGTATTTGAATGTTCCTGCTATGGTACAAGCGGCTGACGAAAATAGTGCTAAGGCTGGAAAAGAGACTGCTTCAGCAGATGGAATTCATGACAAATGGGATGAGCAAAATAAAGTAGGAAATGATTCAGTTTGTGCTGTTGAAAATGGATGGTTACATTTAAAATCAGGGGCAGAAAATGGAAATAATCCTGGAACAAAGCCTGCAATGTTTGTAAATCCAACTGAATTTGATTTTAACAAAGCAGGATTTTTTGAATTCACAATGAAATCAAATAATGCGAATAAAGATCAAAATACATCAGATCGTTTTGGTATTTATTTGGGATATAATACAGATAAGAATGGTATGTTCGTTGGATATGATAATGGGGGATGGTTTTGGCAAAAATACAAACCTGGAACAGAGGATTATTATCAAGGGACTAGAGAAGCAGCACCAACAAAAGGATCAGAGGTAAAAGTGAATGTTAGTTGGACAGCTGACCATAAAATGACTTTAAAATTAGGAGATAAAGTTGTATTCGATAAGATTGATTTTTCTGGAATTCAAGATCAATTAGGAAATAAAATTGCATTTAAGGCTGGAAGTTTTAAATCTAATTCTGTAACTGCGAAAACTGATGTATTTTTAAAAGATATCCATTACACAGGACAGAAAGCAGAAGCAACTTATGATGTAACTGGTAAAGTAGTAGATGCAAAAGGACAACCTGTAGCAGATGCAACTGTAAAAGTTGGAGAACAAACGGTAAAAACAGATGCAAAAGGAAATTATACTTTAAAATTGAAAAACGGAACACATTCAATTGAAGTTACAAAAGAAGGTGTTGGAATTGCTACAGGAAGTGTTACTGTAAATGGAGCAACAGCAACTGTGACGGATATTACCTTATCTCCGGAAGCAGAAGTTGAAACAGAAAAAATTTCTTCAACAGATATGGATGTATTTGTAGCTAAGCATTTCCCAAGTGTTGCAAAATATGTAATGAAGGATGAAAAGAATAACGGAAAAGTGTTCTATGGTCAAACAAAAGCAATTGACACAATTAAAATTAACGATGTAGCAATTAAATTAGAAAAGAACAATGTAAAAGCAACTTTTGCTAAAGATAAAGCTACATATGAGATGAATTTAAAAACAGCTGATGGTAAAATTGATGCAGTTATTACAGCTGAATTAAAAGTAAAGAAGAATGAATTACATTTTGATATCACAAAAGTAGAAAACAAACTTCTTAAAGCTGGAGTGAAAGAAACAAAAGATAATGCTATTCAGACAATTGAAATTCCAAATCACAGTTTGATTTCTGTAAGAAGTACACAAACAGGAGCAAATTTAAAAGGTGCTTTAATGTCTTCTAATACAACAATCAGCGGTGATGAATTTGTGGAAGTAAATGATAAAACACCTGTAAAAAATCAGGATTATATGTATGCATTTGTTTCTAATAATGAATTAAGTGCAGGTCTTTGGAGTAATTCTGAAAATGAAGGAAGTGCAAAAGCAGTAGGTGTTGCAGGTGGTAGTCATAATACAAGAGTAATGGCAACTACACAAAAAGAGAATGGGTATGTAACTACTGGATTAGGAAGTACAAAGTGGTATTATCATAGAGCTGTAGAAAGTGCACCTAAGAAAAATGCAAATGGTAGTCTTTATAAGAAAGATTATGTTGTAGAAGAGACAGAAATGCCATCAATGAAAATAGCAATTGCTGGAAATATCAATGGTGATGAAAATGTTGACTGGCAAGATGGTGCAGTAGCATTTAGAGAAATTATGCATAATCCAAAGAAAAGTGAAGAGGTACCAGAATTGGTTGCATGGCGTATTGCAATGAACTTTGGTGGACAAGCTCAGAATCCATTTTTAACAACATTAGATAATGTAAAACGTGTGGCGATGCACACTGATGGATTAGGACAATCAGTTCTTTTAAAAGGTTATGGTAGTGAAGGGCATGACTCAGGACACCCTGATTATGCTGATATCGGAAAGCGTATCGGTGGCGCAAAAGATATGAATACACTCATGGAAAAAGGGAAAAAATATGGTGCTAGATTTGGTATTCATGTAAATGCTGGTGAAATGTATCCAGAAGCAAAAGCGTTTACAGATGACTCTGTAAGAAGAGATGAAAAAGGAAATCTTCGCTATGGATGGAACTGGTTAGACCAAGGTGTTGGACTTGACAGTGTATATGACTTGGGTGAAGGACACAGAAGAGAGAGATTCAATGATCTAAATAAAAAAGTAGAGAATATGGATTTCGTTTATGTAGATATTTGGGGTAATAAGACAGGTGGAAGTGATGATTCTTGGCAGACACGTAAATTATCTAAAGAAATCAATGATAATGGTTGGCGTATGGCTACTGAATGGGGATCTGCCAATGAATATGATTCAACATTCCAGCACTGGGCTACTGACCTTACATATGGAGGTTTTGAATTAAAAGGTGAAAATAGTGAAGTTATGCGTTTCCTTCGTAACCATCAGAAAGATTCATGGGTAGGTGATTATCCTTCATATGGTGGAGCAGCGATGGCACCACTTCTTGGTGGGTACAATATGAAAGATTTCGAAGGTTGGCAAGGACGTAATGATTATGATGCCTATATTCGTAATCTATATACACATGATTTAACTACAAAATTTATCCAGCATTTTAAAGTTATGGACTGGGAAAATGGAAATGAATTTACTAAAAATGATCCTAAAGGAAAAGCATATAAATGGACACCTGAAATGAAAATTACATTGAAAGGTGATATGGGTGAGTTAGTTCTTCAGAGAGGTTCTGACAATCCAGATGATGTTAAGTATCGAGAAAGAACAATGACATTAAATGGAAAAGTAATTGCAACAGGTGCTGTTTCAAGAGGAGACAATGGAAAAGATGGAACAGAATCTTATTTAGTACCATGGAACTGGGATGCAGAAACAGGTAAAAAAGTAGTAGAAAGTAAAGAAAAATTGTATCACTGGAATACAAAAGGTGGAACAACTACTTGGGAACTTCAAGATAATTGGAAAAACTTAAAAGATGTTAAAGTTTATGAATTAACAGATTTAGGAAAAGTAAATGAAAAAACGGTTCCAGTTGTAGGTGGTAAAATTACTTTAAAAGCAGAAGCACAAACACCTTATGTTGTATGCAGAGGAAAAGCAGATAACTTAAACATCACATGGAGTGAAGGAATGCATATCGTAGATGCAGGATTTAATACAGGTGATGCGGGGCTAGAAAAATATTGGACAAAAGCAGGAGATGGAAAAGCAACTATTGCTAAGAGTCAGTTCAGCAACCCAATGTTAAAATTAGAGGGTAAAGTAGCTATGACTCAGGAATTAACTGGTTTGAAGGCTGGTCAGAAATACGCAGTATTAGTTGGTGTAGATAATAGAAGTAATGCAAAAGCTAGTGTTACAGTAAAATCTGGAGATAAAGTATTAGATTCTAATTACACAACTAAGTCAATTGCGAAAAACTATGTAAAAGCATATACACATAGTAATGCAAGTGCAACTGTTGATGGAACAAGTTATTTCCAAAACATGTATGTATACTTTACAGCGCCTGAAAATGGTAAAGTAACGTTAACTCTTGCAAAAGAGGCTGGAGAAGAAAGTGCATACTTTGATGATGTTCGAGTAACAGAAACAACTATGGATGTTGTGAAGAAAGACAAAGATGGTAATGTAGTTGGAATGAAACAAGATTTTGAAGATAACGTGCAGGGTGTATATCCATTCGTTATTGGAGCAATTGAAGGTGTAGAAGATAACCGTACACACCTTTCTGAATTGCATGATAAATATACTCAAGCTGGTTGGGATGTAAAGAAAATGGATGATGTTCTTACAAAGAATGATCCAAAATCTAACTGGTCAGTGAAGACAAATGGTCTTTGTCAGAGAGGAAATCTTGTAATGCAGACAATTCCTCAAAACTTCCGTTTTGAAGAAGGAAAAACATACAAAGTTTCATTTGATTACCAATCAGGTTCAGATGGAATTTATGGAGTTGTTGTAGGTAATGGCGAAGTAAAAGGTAGCGAAAAAGTAACTGAACTTGAAAAAGCTATGGGTTCAAAAGCAGAGAAAACACATCAGTTTGAAATTACAGGTGCTGCAGGAGGACAGACATGGTTTGGTATTTACTCAACAACAAAAGCACCAGATCTTCAGGGAACAAAAGACGCAGCAGCAAACTTTGGTGGATATCAAGATTTTGTATTAGATAATTTAAAAATTGAAGAAGTAAAATCTGATGTATCAAGAGCTGATTTAGAAGCATTAGTAAAAGAAGCAGAGCAACTTAAAGCAGAAGATTACTTGCCAGCAGATTGGAAAGTAGTTGAAGATGCGTTAACAAATGCAAAAGTTGTGTTGAATAAAAATAAACAATCGCAAGAAGAAATTGAAAAAGCATATTACAAATTAAAAGGTGCTATGGAATCTTTAAAATATGCAGGAGGAACAGAAACTGATGCAAGAGGTGATATTGCTACAGACAAGTACACAGTAGAGGCAGGAAGTTTCCAACCAGATAATGCTACTGAAGGGGATCCTAAATTAGCACAAGATAATAAAGCAGATACATTCTGGCACACAAATTGGAATGATGCTAATATTGATAAAGCGTGGTATCAGTTTAACTTTAAAGAACCTCAGACTGTAAATGGTATGAGATATCTTCCTCGTCCAGGTGCAGCAAATGTAAATGGTAAATTGAAAAAAGTAGATGTACAGATCAGTACAGATAATGCAAAAACATGGAAAACGGTTTCAGATGATGCACAACTTTCTACAAATACAGTATGGCAGAAAATTAAATTTGATAAAGAGTATACAAATGTTACAAATGTTAAATTAATCGCAGTAGAAACAGTAGGAAACAAAGCAAATCAATTTGCAGCAGCAGCAGAACTTCGTGTAACAAAACCATTTACACCAGAAAAACCAGTAGTAGATAAAACAGGTTTAGCAAAAGCAATCGCTGAAGCAGAAAAACTTGTTAAAGAAAACTACACAGAAGATTCATGGAACAATATGGCTAAATATTTAGATGCAGCAAGAAAAGTAAATGCAAAAGCAGATGCAACACAGTATGATGTAGAACTTGCAATTGCAAACTTAGGAGATGCAGTAAAAGATTTAGTTGCAGCTGAAAAACCACAGCCATCAAAACCTGATACATCAAAATTGGAAGAAGCAATTCAACAAGCTGGTAAATATAATGAAAAAGATTATACAGCTGATTCATGGAAAAACTTCCAAGCAGCATTAAAACATGCCAAAGATGTTTTAGGAAACAAAGATGCAAAACAAGCTGATATTGATGCAGCTACTAGTGCATTAAATATTGCAATTGAAGGTTTAGTAAAAGCTGATTCAAACAATAATGGTGGAAATACAGATGGAACAAAACCAGACGGAACAAATCCAGATGGAACAAAACCAGATGGAACAAATCCAGTTAAACCAGTAAAACCAGCAAAACCAGATGGAGCAAAACCAGCTAAACCAAACAAACCTGTAAAAACAGGAGATGAAGCACCAGTTCTTCCATTAACAGCTACAGTGGCAGGATTAGGAGCAGCAATTGCACTTCTTTTCAAAAAAAGAAAATAAATAATTCCTAATAGGAAACACAAAATTCAGCCTGAGTAATCAGGCTGAATTTTATATTTGAAAACTTTAAAATTATAGTCTATAATAAGAGCCATAAAAGATCAAAGGCAGGTAAAAGAAATGGAATATACAATTCGAAAAATCAATACGAAAAATGATATTGAAAAATGTGAATCATTCACAATAGACAATTATCAATGGAAAAATATTTGTAGTCCTAAAACATATGGATATGCAGGATATTTGGAAGGTAAAGGAATTTATGTAAAGTTTATCTGTGAAGAATCAAATCCGAAAAGAGAGTATACTAAAGATCGTGATAGAGTATGTGAAGATAGTGCAGTGGAAGTATTTATGGCTTTCCCTGAGGAAGGGGAAGAACTTTCTAATGATGTGATGTACATTAATTTTGAAATGAATGCGAATGGGGTAATGTATTCTAAGTTTGGAAAAGGAAGAAAAGGAAGAAAATTCATTTCTGAAGAAGTAAGCAAACAAACTCACTGTGAGGCAAAAGTGGAAGAAAATCAATGGAGTATTACACTTACTATTCCAGAAGATTTCTTACGTGAAGTATGTGATTTTGATGCAATTATCAATGGAAAACAATTTTATTGTAATTTTTATAAGATTTCTGAAAGCCCTGAAATTGAGCATTATGTAAGTTTTTCGAAAATTGATAGTGAAGTACCTAATTTTCATTTACCAGTTTACTTTGCAAAGACGGTTATTAAATAAAAGGTATCGGCAGCCATTGAGTTGCCGATACCTTTTTCTATCATTTTTTCATTTTCCATGCACTATGATCTGTGTGCAAAAGCATATGAGCTTTATGGGATAATGGTTTTTCCATGAAATTTTCATATAGCCTTAATACATCCTGATTTTCATGGGAAAATCGAATTTTTGCATTTTTATCTAGATAATATAGATTTTTACTACGGATATGAGCAAGTTCTTCTCCATCATGGATTGGTTGTCCACCACCACCTACACATCCACCTGGACATGCCATGACTTCTACAAAATCATAATGAACATCACCATGTTCAATAGCATCTATAAGTTTTCGTGTGTTTCCCAAACCACTTACAACAGCAGTTTGAATTTTTGCATCGCCAATAGTAAATTCAGCTGAAATCACACCTTGATTAAATCGTTCACTTCTTACTACAGAAAATGCATCTGCATCAGGATTTTTTCCCATAAGTAGATAGTAAGCAGAGCGTAAAGCTGCCTCCATCACACCACCTGTTGTACCGAAGATAACCCCTGCGCCACTTCCGTCTTTCATTAATGTATCACATTCCACATCAACTAATGTAGAAGGTTTAATATGTGCGGAACGAATCATTCGGGTTAATTCTCTAGTAGTTAATACAATATCAACATCATGTCCAGCAAATTCTTCATAATACAAATCCATATCAGCTTCGCCTTTTTTAGCAACACAAGGCATAATAGAAATTGTGCAAATATTCTCAGGATCCACACCAATAGATTTAGCAAAATATGTTTTCATTACGGTACCAAACATTTGCTGAGGTGACTTCGCAGTAGAGAGTTGTGGAACCAGGTGAGGATATTGCGATTTGATAAAACGTACCCAACCTGGACAGCAGGAAGTAAACATTGGTCGTGATTTTAATTCTCCTGAAAGAAAACGTTCTAAGAATTCATTTCCTTCTTCCATAATTGTAAGGTCGGCTGAAAATGTTGTATCAAAAACATAATCAAAGCCCATTTGTCTAAGAGCGTCTACAATTTTTCCTATTGTTGCATCTTCCCGTTTGAGACCTAAAGCTTCACCCCAAGCAGTACGGACAGCAGGGGCAATTTGTACAACCGTAATTTTATTTTTATTGTCAATAGCAGACCAAACTTTATCTGTATCATCACGTTCACGCAATGCACCTACAGGACAATGAGTAATACATTGGCCACAAAGAGAACAATTTGCCTCCTCGATTTTTCGATTTTTAGAAACATGTACAGTTGTACGAGAACCTGTACTTTCCAAGTCCCATACATGAAGATTTTGCACTTTATCGCAGATTTGTATACAACGCATACATTTGATACATTTTCCGGATTCTCTGATTAAAGGAAAGTCTTTATTCCATTCCATTTTTTCCAAGCGTTGCTTAAAAGGAATATCAATAATATTCAGGTCATTAGCAATAGTTTGTAATGTACAATTTCCACTTCGTGGGCAAGTAGCACATTGACAATCATGTTGAGATAAGATAAATTCAACAGTTTTTTTACGATTCATACGCACTTTTGGGCTGTTTGTATAAACGACCATATTTTCTTCAACTATATTATTGCAAGAAGGAATAAGTCTATCTTTGCCTTCTAACTCAACAACACATACACGACAGGCACCAATTTCGTTTAATCCTTTTAAATAACATAATCTTGGAATAGGAATACCATTTTGTTCTGCTGCCTCTAAAATAGTTGTACCTGCAGGAACGGAGATTTTTTTATTGTCTATTGTTAAATTTACCATAATGTTTCTCTACCTCCTTTAAATATGCCAAAACCAAAGTGGTCACAACGCAGACATCTGGAAGCTTCTTGTTTTGCTTCTCCTTCGCTCATACAATGTTCTACACCTTCAAAGTCATGAATACGTTGACAGACTTCTCGCTCTGTCATGTTTACTCTTCCACAAGGTGTTCGATCATCTAAGTTTGGTTCAGGAATTTCTACATCACAGGAGATGATATGGTTAAATCCCAAATATTCATCAATATTTGCCGCAATAACTTTTGCTGCTGCAATGGCTTTAATTACTGAGGCAGGGCCTGTAGCACAATCGCCTCCGGCAAATACACCAGGAATATGGTCGAATCCACCGTATTTTTCAGACATAATTCTTCCACGTTTTACAGGTACACCAGCTTCTTCAAAATGCTGAAATTCAATATCTTGTCCAATGGCAACAATAAGAGTTGTACATGGAATATATATATCTTCCTCGCCAGTAGGTTTTACGCTTGCACGTCCGTCTTTTATGTGACTAATCATTTGTGGAACAACGTAGAGACCTTGGACATGGCCATTTTCATCCACATCAATTTTAGAAGGTGCTTTTAACGTTTGTACTTCTATGCCTTCAGCAACAGCACCTTCAATTTCATCTGGAAGAGCAGTCATATCGGCAATACGTCTTCGATAAACGATGCTTACCTTTTTTGCACCCAAGCGTACAGCAGTTCGAACAGCATCCATAGAAACATTGCCACCACCGATCACAGCAACTTCTTGACCTGTTAAATCCGGATTTTGATTTTTTCCCACATCACGCAAAAATTCCACAGCAGAGAGAACCCCTTTGGCTTGTTCTCCTTCAATCCCAAGTTTTTTATCTGTACTAGCACCAATTGTAATTAGTACAGCATCATATTCCGCACGTAAACTTTGAATAGTAATATCTTTTCCGATTCTTAGACCGTATTTAACTTCTATGCCAGTCTGTAAAATAGCGTTGATATCGTCGTCTAAACGTTCTTTAGGAAGACGATAATTAGGTATACCATAACGTAGCATTCCACCTAATTTTGGAAGCATTTCATATACGGTTACTTGATGTCCCATCAGTTGTAAATAATACGCACTACTAAGTCCACCAGGTCCACCCCCTACAACAGCAATTCGTTTCCCTGTGGATTTAGCGCATTTTGGTGGTGGTACTTTTCCAGCGTAGTCAGCTGCAAAACGTTTTAATCCACGAATGTTTATAGCATCATCTACCATATTACGGCGACATCTTGCTTCACAAGGATGTTCACAGATAAAACCACATGTTGTAGGAAATGGATTATCTTTTCGGATTAAGCGAATAGCATCCTCATATCGTCCTTCTCCAATAAGGGCAATATATCCAGGAATATCGACTTTTGCAGGACAAAGAGAAACGCATGGCACAGGTTGATTATAAGTACAAGTACAGCGACCTTCTCGAATGTGTTCCTCAAAATCTTCCCGATACCCTATAAGCGCTTTATAAACCATGTGTGCGGCTTCGTATCCGATAGCACAGTCAGAAGATTGCATAATGGATAGGGCGCTAGTTTCCATTAGATCAAGTGTATCTAAAGTTGCGTTTCCGTTCAATACATCTGTGAGTAAATTTTTTAACTGCCAAAGCCCAACACGACAAGGAACGCATTTTCCACAAGTTTGTGCGTGGCACAATTCTAGAAAGGCTCTAGCCATATCTACAGGACAAAGCCCTGGAGGGCTTGCTTCAATTCTTCGTTCTAAATCTTTATAGAGACCTTCTACAACGATTTGCGCTTTGTTGGGAGTAACAATTTCCAATCTGCTCATATAATCACCTCTCAATAAAAATTAATCTATAACAGTTATTGTAATCTATAACAATAAAATCTTCAATAAAAGTTAAAATATAGTCAAAGTTTACAAATGATAAATGAATAAAAAATAATTTGCCAGTGAAAGTAGTTAAATTGCTATAGGAAAATAAATGAAAAATGTTGATAGTAGTGCAGATTATGGTATAATACACGAAGAACATGTGTTATACCATGTAGAGAATACTTTGAAATAAATCAAGGACAAAGGAGAATAGAAGAGTGAAAGCGAAGTTGATTGAACAGTTTAAAGAAATATTCGGAACGGATGAAGATGTGCGAGCATATTTTGCACCGGGACGTGTAAACTTAATCGGTGAACATACAGACTATAATGGGGGACATGTATTTCCATGCGCACTTACAATTGGTACATACGCTATTGTAAGAAAGAGAACAGATGATGTTTTAAGATTTTATTCTGCCAACTTTTCTTCTTTAGGAATTATTGAATCAAATTTAAATGATTTAGTTCCATCAGAGGCAGCAGGTTGGACAAACTATCCAAAGGGAGTTATGTGGGCATTTGAAAAAAGAGGATATAAATTAACAAGTGGTATGGATATTTTAATCTATGGAAATATTCCAAATGGTTCAGGACTTTCTTCATCTGCTTCCTTAGAAGTATTGACAGGAGTTGTTTTGAAAGATATATTTGGATTTGATGTATCTATGATAGATATTGCATTAATTGGACAATATTCTGAAAATAATTTTAATGGTTGTAATTGTGGAATTATGGATCAGTTTGCAAGTGCAATGGGAAAAAAAGATAATGCAATTTTCTTAGATACAAATTCACTTCATTATGAATATGCACCTGTTGTATTAGAAGATGCGAAGATTGTTATTATTAATAGTAAAGTGAAACATAGTCTTGTAGATTCAGCATATAACGATAGAAGAAATGAATGTGAAACTGCTTTAAAAGAATTACAAGAAGTAGTAGACATTAAAACTTTAGGAGATTTGTCAGAAGAAGAATTTGAGGCGCATAAATCTGCAATCAAATCTACGATTAGACAGAAACGTGCAAAGCATGCTGTATATGAAAACCAGAGAACAATCAAGGCTGTAGCAGCTTTAAAGGCAAATGATATTGAAACATTTGGAAAATTAATGAATGCTTCACACATTTCTTTAAGAGATGATTACGAGGTATCGTGCAAAGAGATTGATATTTTAGTAGACCTTGCGTGGAAAACAGATGGAGTAATTGGTTCAAGAATTACTGGAGGCGGATTCGGAGGTTGTACGGTTAGTATTGTAAAGAATGATGCCGTAGATAATTTTATTGAAACAATTGGCCAAATGTATGAAGAACAAGTAGGACATAAAGCAGAATTCTATGTAGTAGATATTGGAGACGGAGCAGGGGTATTAGCGTAAAAATAAAACTTGGAGGAAATTATGTTAAGTAAAAGTATTAAAAAACTTGTAGAATATGGAATTAAAACAGAATTGATTCCGGAATGTGAACGTATTTATACAACAAACTTATTATTGGAGTTATTTAAGGAAGATGAATACGAAGATGTTGTTATAGAAGATGAAGAAACAAATTTAGAAGAAATTTTGAAAGAATTATTAGATGAAGCATGTGCAAGAGGAATCATCGAGGACAGTATTGTTTATCGTGATTTATTTGATACAAAGATTATGAATTGTCTTGTACCACGTCCAGCTCAAGTGCAGGAAACTTTTGCAAAGAAATATGAAGTTTCTCCAAAAGAAGCAACAAACTATTATTACAAATTAAGTCAAGATAGCGATTATATTCGCCGTTATCGTGTATGTAAAGATCGAAAATGGAAAGTGGAGAGTCCATATGGAGAAATTGATATTACAATCAATTTATCAAAACCAGAGAAAGATCCAAAAGCTATTGCAGCAGCAAAAAATAGTAAATCAAGTAGTTATCCAAAATGTCAGTTATGTGTGGAAAATGAGGGATATGCTGGTAGAGTAAATCATCCGGCACGAGAAAATCATCGTATTATGCCAATTACAATCAATGACAGTGCATGGGGATTTCAATATTCACCATATGTATATTATAACGAACATTGTATCGTATTTAATGGACAGCATACACCAATGAAAATAGAAAAACAAACATTTATTAAATTGTTTGACTTTGTAAAACTTTTCCCACATTATTTCTTAGGATCTAATGCAGATTTACCAATTGTAGGTGGTTCCATTCTAAGTCATGATCACTTCCAAGGAGGAAACTATACATTTGCTATGGCAAAGGCACCTATAGAAGAAACATTCTCGGTAAAAGGGTTTGAAGATGTAGAAGCAGGAATCGTACACTGGCCATTATCTGTTATTCGTTTGCGAGGAAAAGATGAGACAAGATTAATTGAGTTAGGGGCACATATTTTAGATAAGTGGAGAGGATATACAGATGAATCTGCATTTGTTTATGCAAATACAGATGGAGAACCACATAACACAATTACACCGATTGCAAGAAAAGTAGGAGATACATATGAACTAGATTTAGCACTTCGTAATAATATTACAACAGAAGAGCATCCGCTAGGAGTATATCATCCACATGCACAATGGCATAATATTAAAAAAGAAAATATTGGTTTAATTGAAGTAATGGGACTAGCTGTTCTTCCAGCAAGATTAAAGGAAGAATTGGAAATCCTTGCAGATTACATTGTAGAAGGAAAAGATATTAGTTCTAATGAAAAAATTGAAAAACATAAGAAATGGGTAGAAACATTCCTTTCAAAATATTCAGAAATCACAAAAGAAAATGTAATGGATATTTTACAAGAAGAGGTTGGAATCGTATTTACACATGTATTAGAAGATGCAGGTGTATATAAATGCACAGAAGAAGGAAGAGAATCCTTTAGAAAATTTATTTCTGTATTATAGAAAGAAGTGGGGATATAGTATTTTAAAATGCTATGTCCCCACTTCTTATTTATTGCTATTTATTTTACTGAAAATAATAAAAAATTATACATTTTTCCTAAAAAAACATACTGAAAATGCAAAAAAAACGGTATATAATACGAATATATTTAACGGGATTAAACATGTGAAGGAGGAAAATGTATGAAGAAGAAGGGAATTACTGCTCTTTTGTTAGCTACAGCAATGCTTGGAACAAGTATTCCATATGGTACATTGACTGTGCAGGCAAAGTCGTCTTTGAAACCGGCAGCAGAAATTAAAGCTGACGTAAATAAGACGAAATTTACGCACAAAGAATGGAAAGGAATTAATTACAAAGATGTAGACGGAAAAAGGGTAACAGGGGAAGATGTATTTGGAATTAATCGAGAAGATGCAGGCGTAAGTATTATTCCTTATCAAGATACATCATCTGCAGCAAGTGCGGTTTGGGATTATAATGCTAGGGAGAATTCAGAGTATTTTCAGATGCTGACCGGAAAGAATCAAAAGTGGGATTTGACTGTTGTGCAAAACCAGGAACAGGCACAAAAGTTCATGGGTGAGCATGGTTTTATGATGAAAAATTATCAGAAACAAAAAGTGGACGGATGGAAATCAGTAGAATTACCAAAAAGTTGGACGAGAGATAATTTTGACTTTTCAATATACACCAATTTCATTATGCCATGGCAGATGAAATATGATCCTGTTGTACTTCCTCCACATGCGCCTTCTAACTACAATCCGGTAGGCCTTTATCGGAAAACATTTACAATAAATGATAAAATGTTAAATAAAGGTAGGAGAGTATACTTAAACTTCGCAGGTGTTGAATCTGCGTACTATGTATATGTAAACGGCAAGGAAGTCGGTTATAGTGAAGATAGTTATAGCCCACATCATTTTGATGTAACTGACTATTTAAAGAGGGGGAAAAATGTTTTAGCTGTTAAAGTACATAAATTCTGTGATGGTACATGGTTTGAAGATCAAGATATGATTTATGATGGAGGTATTTTCCGCGATGTATACTTAACAAGTGCACCGCTTATGCAGATTAAGGATTATACAGTTCGAACAGATTTAGATACATCTTATAAAAATGCGACTTTGCATATTGCAGCAGATATCAGAAATCTTTCAAATGCAGTTCAAAATGGATACAAAATTCAAGTAAAAGCTTTGGATAAAGCAGGAAATGATATTTTGGGTGGTGTTTCTGTTCCAATAAAGGAAGTTGCATCAACAAAGACAAAAACAGTAGAATTGCAAACGAAAGTAGTAAATCCGAAACTTTGGTCAGCAGAGAATCCGAATTTATATGCACTTATTTTAACACTTATAGATGAAAACGGAAATACAGTGGAAACTGTTTCAACACAATTAGGTTTTCGTGAAATTGAATTTACACGTACAGAAGTGGATAAACATTATCGTGTAACAACAAAGAAATGGGAACCAATTAAAATCAATGGAAAGCGTCTGTTAATGAAAGGGGCAAATAGACACGATACAGATCCTTTTTATGGAAAAGCAGTTCCACAAGAAACAATGCGCGAAGATGTTAAATTAATGAAACAAAACAACTTAAATGCAGTTAGAACATCACATTACAGTAATGATGATTATTTTTATTGGCTATGTAATTCCTATGGCTTATATATGATTGGCGAAACAAATTTGGAAAGTCATAATTTAATGTTTGATAATGTGACAAAAGGATTATTTTATGAATTAACTATGGACAGAACAAAAACAGCTTATCAACGGTTAAAGAATAATCCAGCAATTGTTGTTTGGTCAATTGGTAATGAGATGGTATATACATCAGATCCAAATGCTTCTAAAGGAATGTTTAAGGATATGATTTGGTATTTCAAAAATAATGATCCTACAAGGCCAGTGCATAGTGAAGGACAAAATGATAAAATGGGAACCGATATGGGAAGTAATATGTATCCAAGTGTAGCTACGACACAAGGACGTGCAGGAGAAGGGAAAATCCCATATGTACTTTGTGAATATGCACATGGTATGGGAAATTCCATTGGTAACCTAAAAGAATACTGGGATGCTATTCGAAGTGCAGACAATATGTTAGGGGCATTTGTCTGGGATTGGGTAGACCAGTCGAGAGCAGTTGATTTGGATAAAGTAGATTACAAACATGGAGCGAAAGCTAAATGGGATTATTATGCAACAGCAAGTGCACATAAAAATTTATATACTGATGAAATCAAAGGAAAATTTTATGGATATGGTGGAGACTGGGGAGATTTCCCAAATGACAATAGTTTTTGTGAAAACGGGTTAGTAAGTCCAGATAGAGATCCGCAACCAGAATTGATGGAAGTGAAATATCAATACAAGAATTTTTGGATGAGTGCGGAGACAGCAGATTTAGATGCGCGACAGATCAAGGTATTTAACGAAAGCAATTTTAAAAATTTAAATGAATATGATGTAACATGGCAATTATTAGAAAATGGTAAAGAAATTCAATCAGGAAAAGTTGAAAATCCAGATGTTGCTCCTCAGACAACGGGTAAAATAAAAGTACCATTTACTATGCCTGAACAAATTTCAGCAGGAAATGAATACTATTTAAATATTTCAGTAAGTCTCAAAGAAAATACAGAGTGGGCAAAAAAAGGAACTGAAATGGCATGGGAACAGATTCCAGTACCAGTTTTTGTAGAACAAGCAGTACCACAAGTAAGTGATAAGGCTGTTACAGTAAATGAAACAGAGAATGCTTTTGAAGTTAAAGGTGAAAAGTTTGCGTTTTCCATTGATAAGGCAACAGGAACAATGAAAAATTACACTTATAATGGCAATGTTTTAGTGCAGCAAGGACCAGTTCCAAATTTCTGGAGAGGACTTGTAGAAAATGATAAAAAGGCTTTTGATCAAAGATGGAAAAATGCTGCTAAAAATATTAAAGTGAAGTCAGTAGAGGCAACTAAAAATGAAGCTGGACAAAATGTGATTACAGCAACTATGGTGTTCCCATATGCAAATTTAACAAAAGAGACAATTGTATATACCATTAATGGAAATGGAGAAGTAACAATTAAAATGTCGGTAGATGCAAAGAATAAAGGAATGGGTGGTTTTATTCGTGTTGGTTCTATGATGACGCTTCCAGAAGGTTATGAAAATGTAACATGGTATGGAAATGGACCAGTAGAAACATTTAATGACAGAAAAACGAATGCAAGACAAGGAATTTATAAAAACACAGTATCAGAATTCTTCTATCCATATTTAAAAGTAGATGATACAGGAAATCTTACAGATGTGAACTGGATTTCGGTTAAGAGTGATAAAAATGATACAGGGCTTTTGATTGCAGCGAAAGATAAAGTAGAAGCAAGTGCTCTTCACTTCACACCAGATGATTTGAATGCAGTTACACATGTTTATGGTTTAACACCTAGAAAGGAAACTATTTTAAGTGTAAACTATGGTTCACTTGGAACAGGTGGTGCAACCTGTGGACCAGAACCTTTACCACAGTATCAACTTCCAGCAAATAAAGTATATGAATGGGAATTTACAATGATTCCTGTAGATAAAAATGCAAATACAGAAACATTAGGTAACATGGCAAAATCGTATCATAAAGTTTCTTCTTTTGATAAAGAAGGGTATGATAAAACATATGCACAATCTTTAATTGCTCAGATTGATTCGTTTGTTGTATATGATTATAGTCAATTAAAAGAGGTTGAAGAACTTCAGGCAACTGTAAATGCAATGACAAAAGAACAGGTAGCAATTGTAAATAAAGACAAAGATAGAAGTAAATTAGTAGAAGACTATGTAAAAGAAATAAAGGCATTAGAAAATAAGGAAACATATATACAAGATTCTAGTAAAAATGCCTTGGAAATTCCGTATGAATCTTCAGCAAAATTTAAAAAGAATGGTGAAACGGTTGTGATGAATGGAAAACTTGGAGTTCCATTTAATGAAGTGTTGAATCCTGTTTTAGAAGGAAATAAGTCTTTTACAGTGGAAGCGAAAGTGACACCTACAGGTTCTTTAGACTATAATATGTTTGCAGGTAAAGGAGATGACGCATTTGCATTACGTTCAAGAGAAGATAATTATATTGATTTCCACATTTATGCAGGCGGAAAATGGAGAAGCATAGAATATAAGATGACATCTGAAGAGAAAGCAAATTGGATAGGAAAAGAACATCAGATTGTAGGTGTATATGATGATGCAAATCATAAAATACAATTGTATGCAGATGGAAAGTTGATGAAAGAGACGAATACAAAGACAAATGAAGGGGTTGCCCATTCTGATTATGATTTTACAATTGGTGGTTGTCCTTCAACAGATAGAGCGTCAGCAGCAGATTTTTCTTCTATACGCATATATGCAAAAGCATTAACAGCAGATGAAGTTGCAGCACAAAATAGTGAAAAATTGGTTATTCAACCAAAAGATGAGAATGTAGCACTTTGGATAGAAATGAAAGATATTAAACACAGAGATAAAGAAAATATTGATCAAGTAAGAATCGATCCTTCAAAAGAAACAATGGAGGTTGGAGCTACAAAAGAATTTACACTTGTCACTGACAGTACAAAAGAAAAGTTGACAGGTATAAAATGGTCTATTCTAGATGAAAACGGAGTTGCTCCAGAAGGAATTGAAGTTCAATATAGTGCAGACAACTATGAAAAAGTAACGGTAAGTGTTTCTGAAAATGCAAAAGTAGGAAATTATATATTAAGAGCTCAAAATATAAATGGTAAAGAAGAATTAACAGCAGATGCACAGATTGTTGTTACAGAAAAATCTGAACAAGAAGAACAAGAAAATGCTAGCAACAGCTACAGTTATTCTTGTATGAAAAAAAGAAATGGATAGTGAATACGTAAAATGGGACGAGATGAGAAGCTCGTCCCATTTTACATTTAGGATGACATTGAGATTAACAAAAGAAAATAGTATAATAAATGCAGTGTTTCATAAAGGAGAGAAAATTAGTATGGATATAAATCAAAAATTAACAGAAGAGTTAGGCGTAAAAAAATGGCAAGTAGAAGCAGCAGTGAAATTAATTGATGAGGGAAATACAATTCCATTTATTTCACGATATAGAAAAGAAGTAACTGGATCATTAAACGATGAACAATTAAGACAGTTGTTCGATAGATTGACTTACTTGAGAAACTTAGAAGAGAAAAAACAACAGGTATTATCAAGTATTGAAGAACAGGGAAAATTAACAGAAGAACTTCGTAAGCAGATTTTGTCGGCAGAAACATTAGTGGTTGTGGATGATTTATATCGTCCATATAGACCGAAAAGAAGAACAAGAGCAACTATAGCGAAAGAAAAAGGACTTGAATCATTGGCAGCATTGATTACAATGCAAAAAACTACAGTTCCTGTTGAAGAGAGTGCAAAAATATATCTTTCAGAAGAAAAAGGAGTAGCGACAGTTGAGGAAGCGATTGCTGGGGCAAAAGATATTATTGCGGAGTATATTTCAGATGAGGCTGATTATCGTATGTATTTACGTAACTTTACTGTGAAACAAGGAAAATTAGTTTCTACGGCAAAAGATGTAAATACAGAGTCTGTTTATGAAATGTACTACGATTTTGAAGAACCAATAAATAAATTGGCAGGACATCGTATTCTTGCATTGAACCGAGGAGAAAAAGAAAAAATACTTCAATTAAAAATGGAAGTACCTGAAGAAAAAGCTCTTCAGTATTTAGAAAAGAAAGTGATTCAAGGTAATAATCCATATACGACGCCGATTTTAAAAGAGGCTGTGGAGGACAGTTATAAACGTTTGATTGCACCTGCCATTGAGCGTGAAATTAGAAATGAATTAACGGAAAAAGCAGAAAATGGAGCGATATCTGTTTTTAGTAAAAACTTAGAGCAATTACTAATGCAACCACCAATTGCCAATAAAGTTGTTTTAGGGTGGGATCCGGCCTTTCGTACTGGTTGCAAACTTGCAGTAGTAGATGAAACAGGAAAAGTTTTGGACACAACTATTATTTATCCAACGGCACCAACAACACCACAGAAGATTGCACAGGCAAAAGAAACGTTGAAAAATCTTATACGCAAATATGGGATTACATTAATTTCTCTTGGAAATGGAACTGCTTCAAGAGAATCTGAGATGATTATTGTAGAATTATTAAAAGAAATACCAGAAAATGTGCAATATATGATTACGAATGAGGCGGGAGCATCTGTGTATTCTGCAAGTAAACTAGCAACGGAAGAATTTCCACAATTTGATGTAGGGCAGAGAAGTGCTGCTTCAATCGCAAGACGTGTGCAAGATCCGTTGGCAGAGTTGGTAAAAATTGAGCCAAAATCCATCGGTGTAGGACAGTATCAACATGATCTAAATCAAAAGAAATTAAATGAAACTTTAACAGGTGTTGTAGAAGATTGTGTAAATAAGGTGGGAGTAGACTTAAATACAGCATCAGCCCCGTTATTATCATATATTTCAGGAATCTCATCCACAGTAGCAAAAAATATTGTGGCTTATCGTGAAGAAAATGGACGGTTTAAAAGTCGTAAAGAACTATTGAAAGTAGCAAAATTAGGACCGAAAGCATTTGAACAATGTGCAGGATTTATGCGAATAGCAGGTGGGACTAATCCGTTAGACAGTACCAGTGTACATCCTGAATCTTATATGGTTACAGAAGAACTATTGAAAAAACAAGGATTTTCTCTTCGGGATATTACAGAAGGAAAACTCTCTTCTCTTTCTAAAACAATAAAAGATAAGAAAAAATTGGCGCAGGAATTAGGGGTTGGTGAGATAACATTACAAGATATTGTGAAAGAACTGGAAAAGCCAGGACGTGATCCGCGTGATGAAATGCCAAAACCGATTTTACGAACAGATGTATTAGAAATGAAAGATTTAACAGAAGGAATGGTTTTAAAAGGAACAGTAAGAAATGTAATTGATTTTGGCGTCTTTGTCGATATTGGGGTTCATCAAGATGGATTAGTACACATTTCACAGATTACGGACAAAAAATTTATTAAACACCCATTGGAAGTAGTAAGTGTTGGGGATATTGTAGATGTGAAAGTGATGAGTGTCGATGTGAAGAAGAAGAGAATTCAGTTGACAATGAAAGGGATTTCATAGGAAATGTGTTTAGGGGAAAAGTTAATAAAATACAGAAGAGAGTGTGGATTGTCGCAGAAAGAAGTAGCAGAAAAAATGAATGTGACAAGACAAATGGTTTCTTGTTGGGAGCGTGATTTAACAATACCAGACATTCAAATTTTGCAGCAGTTAGCAAATATATATGGAGTAGATATAGAAGAAATATTGCAAGAAGAAAGTTCAGCAGTGAAAAATGAAGAAATTGTTGCGCTCATATGCGGAATCATACTTGCGGCAGCTTTTCAAATACCGATTATCAATAGTATTGTTCCTCTCTTTGTTTTATTGAAATTTAAAAACAGGAAATATTCGGCTTATATTCGGGCAGCAGCAATTGTATGTTTAGTAATAGGATTGTATAATACATATGGAATTTTTTACACATGTTTTAATCCTAATAGTACTATTAAAAACAAACATTTATGGTAGTATGTGTTTGGAGAATAGAATGAAATTTTATGAGGGAAAAGAAAATGACTTTAGCAGAGAAATTATGCAAATATAGAAAAGAAAGAAAATTATCACAAGTAGACGTGGCGGAAAAGTTAAATGTGACAAGGCAGAAAGTTTCTCGTTGGGAGCATGGGACATCAGTGCCGGATATTGAAACAATGAAACGGTTGGCAGAAATTTATGGAGTGAGTGTTACAGAAATGCTACAACAAGAGGAAGAAAAATCTATAGAACAACCAATTGTTAAAAAAGTGAAAGAAGTTTCTCCCTCTAAGCAAGAAGATATAGTTGCTTTGTTGTGTGGTATTTTACTGTTAGCAGCTTGCCAAATACCCATTATAAACATCGTATTGCCGATTGCTATTTTGATAAAATATAAGAAGAGAAAATATTCATTTTTTGTCAAGGTGGCAGCAGTTGTGTGTTTGGCAGTGGCAGCATATAATATTTATCTTTTTATTGATATATATTTTGTTAATGATGGCATTGTGGAAATAAGGCAATTATAATGGTGCTACTTTAAGTGTACCAGAAGAAATATATGCTTTTACGCCGACTTTTACAGTAGGACTTATCATGGAAGGCTTCCAAGAGATTTCTAAAGTCGCTTTAGTGGAAGAATTCTTTTTCAGACTATGTTTTTTAATAGAGCCAGCAAGTGCAATAACAGAAGGGGAATGGACAGAAGAAAATTTATTGCTTTTTACATCGACAATAAATTTTCCTGTCCATTTTTTAATGCATTAAAATGAATTATAGGCAGAAGTCCAAGGAATGTAAATAAAGAACGACTAAATATAGGAAATGTTCCATATTTTTGCTGGAAATGTTATGTTTTATAACAGGAAAACGATAAATGTTCAGTATTTTTGCTATGCAAATTGAGAAAAATAGAGTAATTTAAACATAACAAATAACTTTATTAATAGATGACCAAGGGCAACTATTAGAAATATATAAGATGTTTTAGATAGATAAAACATGGGAACAAAATACATTTATAAAATTTACTACCACCCTCAATTTCAACGAATTGGAGTGGGATTTGTGAATGATGCACAAAAATTTTAAATGTAATCATTTTTAAAATACATAATAGACAAAAAAAGAAATGATAGGTAAAATAAAAATAAGGATACGATATATGAAAGGAAGTGACGTTATGAAAAAAGTGTTGTCAGGATTATTGCTCATATCGCTTATTTGTTGTACAGGCTGTAATACAGAAAAACAAACTACAGATAAGCAAGAAAAAGTGACAAAACTTGTATGGCAGAGTGAACAACGTTTTTTGGAACATCAAGCTTATTTTAATGAAGTATTGAAAGAGAAAGGATATCCATATGAAGTTGAGTTTGTGACAGCCGAGACGGTACGGAAGGGACAGACAGTAGATTTACTAGAAACAGGATTATATACTTTGGTTCATCCTCACGATACAGATAAAGATGCTGTAGAAGGACGTTTACTTCCTTTAGATGATTACTTAAATACGAAAAAAGGGAAAAAAATCAAAGATGCTGTTCCGGAAAAAATATGGGAAAGTCGTAGAATAAATGGAAAACAATATAGTGTAATAGCAGCGGGTGGATTACCGGAAAAAACAGTTTATGTGTGGGATAAAACTTTAGCAGAAAAGTACAAGGTACATCCGGAAAATTGGGATGAAGATATATGGAAATACAAAGATGAACTATTAAGGGTGGCTGAAGGAGAGAAAAAGGCAGGAAGAAAAAACTTTGCAACAGTATCAGGTTTACTTTTATATGCTGAGGAGACACCTGAAACAACAAGGGCAATGGGAAGAAGGTATCCTATTATTTTTAGAGAAACAACAAATAAAGTGGAAGCTGAGTTTTTATATGAAACACCGGAGTATAAGAAAAACCTTGCAGGAATGAGAGAATTTTATCAGTTGGGATTATGGAAACCGGAGATAGAATTTGAGAGAGAAACAGAATGTTTTTTATCTATAGATACACAATTTCAGACTAAAAATGCTTACCTTGGATTTAGAGAATCGAAGTTTTGGGATACACATGAGATGAAAGAATTATATACGGAGAAACTTTGGGAGTTATCTTTTGGAGGTGCGGAAACAGGGATTACAACAGAGTCAAAGCAACCAGATAAAGCGTTTGATTTATTGTGTGCATTGTATACGGATAAAGATTTGGTGAATGCCATTATGTGGGGAAGCGAAGAAAACTATGATGTAGTAGAGGGAAAAGCGGTAAAACCGATGACAAAGGGAGAATATATACCTCATTGTTGGGGCGGAAATCAATTGTTAGGTTATGCAGGGGTGAATGAAGATAATAATTTGAAAGAAAATTTTCCGAAAGAAATAGAAAAGGCAGTACTGTCTAAGGCATCAGGATTTAGATTTTCGGGAAAAGGATTAGGAGAAAACTTAGAAAAAATGGCGGAATTAGATCAAATGGTATTTTCTGGAAATGATGAAAAAACTATCAACGACATAGAAAAAATTATAAAAAAGTATAAACAGGTTGGAATAGATAAAGTTATTGCAGAATGGAACAGACAGTTTGAGGAATGGGAGAAAAATAAAAAGTAACTTTTGAATAGAACATAGGAGAAAGGAAGTGTCGTTATGAAAAAAGCATTGGTAGGAATATTGATTGTATCACTTATCTGTTGTACAGGTTGTAGCATAAGAAAACAAACTACAGATAAGCAAGAAAAAGTGACAAAACTTGTATGGCAGAGTGAACAAAGATTTTGGGAGCATCAGAATTATTTCAATCAAGTGTTGAAAGAAAAAGGTTATCCTTATGAGGTTGAATTTGTGACATCTGAAACTGTACAGAAAGATCAAATAGTAGATTTATTGGAAACAGGTATGCCAACATGGGCAGAGACTTATGATACAGATAAAGATGCTGTGGAAGGACGCCTACTTCCTTTAGATGATTATCTGAAAACAAAAGAAGGAAAGCAAATCAAAGATGCTGTTCCAGAAAAAATATGGGATAGTTATAAGATAAAAGGAAAACAGTATACGGTAGTATCACCTGGTATTTTCCCTAATAGAACGGTATATATATGGGATACAACATTAGCAAAAAAATATAATGTACACCCAGAAAATTGGGATGGAGATTTATGGAAATATAAAGAGGAATTGTTAAAAGTGGCGAAAGGAGAGAAAAAGGAAGGAAGGAAAAACTTTGCGGTGGTATCAGATTTACTTTCATATGCTGAGGAGATGCCTGAAACAACAAAGGCAATGGGAATAATGTATCCTATTATTTTTAGAGAAAATAAAAATAAAGTGAAGGCTGAGTTTTCATATGAAACACCAGAATATAAAAGAAATCTTGCGGGAATGAGAGAATTTTACAAGATGGGATTGTGGCGTCCGGAATTAGATGGTGAAAGAGAAACAGAATATTTTTTATCTGTAGAAACACAATTTCGAACTAAAAATGCCTATTTAGGATTTAGAGAACCTAACTTTTGGGCTACACATGAACTGAAAGAGTTTCACATGGATAAGTTATGGGAGTTGTCACCTAGTTATATTGAAACGGGAATTACAACGAAGTCGAATCACCCAGAAGAAGCCTTTGGTTTATTATGTGCATTGTATACAGACAAAGATTTAGTCAATGCAATTGAATGGGGAGAAAAAGGTGTTAATTATGATGTGATAGAGGGAAAAGCAGTTAAACCTATGAGTCAGGGAGAATATATACCACATTGTGTTGCAGGAAATCAATTGTTAGGGTATGTAGAAGTGAATCAGGATAATAATCTCAAAAAAATATATCCTCAAATGATAGATAAAGCAAAAGTATCCAAAGCGTCAGGTTTCCGATTTTCAGGAAAAGGAATTGAAAAAGAATTAGAAGAAATAGTTGCTTTGGATAGTTTAGTATATTCTGGAAATGGTGACGAAGTGATAAAAAATATGGAACAAATCATAGACAAATACAAACAGTCAGGTATAGATAAAGTTATTGCAGAATGGAACAGACAGTTTGAGGAATGGGAGAAAAATAAAAAGTAACTTTCTAATAGAAAATATGAGAAAGGAAGTGGTGCTGTGAAAAAAGCATTAGTAGGAATATTGATATTTTCTATCATTTGTTGTACAAGCTGTAACACAGCAAAACAAACTACAGATAAGAAAGAAAAAGTGACAAAACTTGTTTGGCAGAGCGAGCAAAATTTTTGGGAACATCAGGATTATTTCAATCAAGTGTTGAAGGAAAAAGGATATCCATATGAAGTCGAGTTTGTAACATCAGAAACAGTTCAGAAAGATCAAAAGGTAGATTTATTAGAAACGGGAATTGATGCATGGGCAAATCCATATGATACGGACAAAGATGCTTTAGAAGGGCGCTTACTTCCTTTAGATGATTATCTGAATGCAAAAAAAGGAAAGCAAATCAAAGATGCTGTTCCGCAAAAAATATGGGACAGTTATAAAATAAGTGGGAAACAGTATACGGTAGTGTCCCCTTGTACGATTCCTAATAGGACAGTATATATATGGGATAAAGAATTGGCGGAAAAATATAATGTACACCCAGAAAACTGGGATGGAGATTTATGGAAATATAAAGAAGAACTGTTAAAAGTGGCAGAAGGGGAGAAAAAAGCAGGAAGAAAGAATTTTTCAACAGTATCAGAGTTGACATTTTATGTTGAAGATATACCGGAAACAACAAAAGCGATGGGGATAAGGTATCCGATTATCTTTAGGGAGAATTCAAATCAGATAAAAGCAGAGTTTTTGTATGAAACACCAGAATATAAAAGAAATCTTGTGG
>JARICA010000018.1 GCA_029264305.1 Faecalimonas sp.
TTTGCTGAAAGCAAAGGTGCTTCTGAAAACAATGGTGTAGAAAGATCACAACCAACAACAGACAGTAATGGCTTTATGAATATTCCTGATGGCATTGACGACGAGTTGCCATTCAACTAAAGCAATATGAGGCAGAATATTCTGCGTCCTTAAGCTGCATTAAGAGCGTTCTTGTGATTGTTCCTGATTCTTCTCAAGACATTTCTCTTTGATGTAAGTAGAAAGATTTTGATGAATAGCTTTTAGTTCATACAGCTTGGATCTTGCAAAGGAATAAGTTTCATACTGAGCATTATTGGTAGCAACCAGTTGGTCTCGCTCTTCACGAAGTGCTTTCAAAGATGGAATCGGATTTCCATCGGATAATTCCTTTAATGATTTCTTGCAGATTCATAAAGCATAATCTCAGGCAAATGTTCTTCACGAAATTTCACTTTGTTCTTAGCATTTCGGAATTCATTGTAGACTTTTTTGTTTGCATAGTATTGAGCGGAGTATCGAATCATGTCTCTTACAACTTTCAAGCGGTCCTGTGTTTCTTTTAGAGAAGCACGTTTCTCAGATGTATCAGTTGATGTAGAAGAGAGCAAAAATGAAATTTGTTTTCTACTTTAATGAACTTCGATGCCGTATAGTTTATAAAATTTTTTCTGAAACTCATCGTAGCTGCGGCAGTTAGAAAGAGTGATGCTAATCACTCGACGAAGATAACCTTTATCTGTTTCAAAGATTGTTTGTGTAGGTGTAACACCATTTGAAGGTTGCTCTGCATTGCTTTGATTCAATGCATGTTGACCTTTCCTTTGTATTCAGTATTCGCGATCTGTAATACGAATCTTGGCCGGAGAGAGAAGATCTACTTAATAGAATCCTTCCTGCTGACAGAGGTTCATTGTTTCTTGTTTTAAATATTTTAGGAAATCTTTTGTAACATGATGCTTCTTACCAGCAAGAGAATCAGCAGGGCGTTCCATAAAGTCTTGTCTTTCGACATCAAGCGCACGAACACTGTTGATGACAATATGTGTGTGAATATTTCCAGCGCTGTTATGTCCATCAGGATGAGTGCAGACAATTGTTTGATGCCCGGGAAAGTTTTTCTTGGCAAATGCAATAGCTAATTGCTGTGCCTGCTCAGGAGTCAGTCCGTTTTCATCACGGTCTCTTGGATCAAAGCTGAGAATATAGTGATGTGCTTTAATATCAGCTCTAGTCTGATTCTGATTGTAACGAGCGTTTAGTTCCTGACATTCCTGATGAAAAGATTCTGGATCGCAGTTAATTCCATCGAGTAAAAATTCTTCTCGCGGAATACGACGACCGTGTTCGTCAAGAATTGGTTTATTGGTAAACTCATCATGCTGAGTAGTGAGATAATCTACAGTTGCATTGTAACTTGCGTTCTTAATTGAAATATGTTTAATGACTGCCACGATATTCACCTACCATTTCTTCAAGCTTGTCACGCATCTCATACAGTTCAGAGATGCAATCGAGGACTTGATTACGAACTTGTCCATTAGGTTCACCACCTTGATTCAGGTGTTTGGCAATTTGATTAAGATTACCACGACAGTTACCAAGTCCACGAAAAATTTCTAAGACTTCAGTACTGTCGAAAACAACTTCCTGCTTAATTACAGGATGATGATTTAGAATGAGCTGACGAATGTACTCAGTTCGTGGGATGTGAGCTGCCAATGCATCATTGGTAAGTACATTATAAAGCTCTTCAGTAAAACGAATTTTGATTTCCCGGTTTTTAGCCGGTGGAATAGATTTTTTTGGTCTTGCCATAGGTAGCATACCTCCTCTTTGAATAGTCGAAGACTTTCAAAAGCCGTGACGAAGGAACTAAATGAGGGTTTGGGGAATCATCATCCCCAACAAGTTGCCTGGCAAGATAATTATGAAATTAATTATCGGGTCCCAAGGCGAAACTTGCTCTTAGTTACTTATAAAGCCTTCTACTATTTAGATGTGGACAGAAATGAGTGGAATGCTGAAAAATATTTTTTTAAAAATATAATCTGGAAATTCCCGGACGATTCCCGGTCATTTGCTTCAAAAGTATTGAAGAAGGTACAATATCAGTCTATAATAAGCGTAAGTTGAAAATCGGAGGTGTTTCATGGCAAGAAAATTAAAATATACGTCGAATATTAAAGACATGGGATTGTTATCAAAAGAATTAATGCAAGCTTGTGAGATGTTTCATCAAGGGCTTACATATGATGAAATTGTTGCTGATTCTGAAGAAAATAATATTTTTCAAGTAAATACAGAACGTAGAAGAAGAGAACTAGCAGCATGTATTGTTAAACGCATGAAATATTTAGACGAAAAAACTATTTCAGAAATTGCATGTGGAACAATATTTCTTTCTAATGTGATGTCTGTGTACAGCATCATGAAAACAAATCCATTAATGTTTGATTTCATGAATGAAGTGTATAAGGAAAAAACAGAACTAATGATTAATAGAATTACTGATGCAGATATAAATCAGTTTATGGATTGTAAAGCACAGGAAAATGAAATCGTAGCGAAATGGAAAACTGGAAATGTTGAAAAAGTAAAAGGTGCAATTAGAAATATTCTTGTTGAGGCTGGCTTACTTAGAGATATGGGAAGCTTCTATATGATCCTTGTACCAGTTTTAACTAATGAAATGGTCCTTCATTTACAAGAAATAGATGGAGACATGTATCTTAGAGCGATGGGGGTTGCATTATGATGACAACTGCAGAAAAACTTAACTCAATTGAACCGCGATTGAAAGAAAAGGGATTTTTGAAAAGTGTTCGAAGTGGACACAGCGTTCCTTTTTACATATTAGATTATGATCCAGCAGATGAATTTATGGTTAGAGAATACATACCGCTTCTTGCTGAAAAGTTAAATGCGGAAGGTAGTGAAATCACTATTAAAGAATTTGATTTGTATAACATGATTATTGAATGTTTGGAATCAAAAGGTTTTTTACAATCTGCATTAAAAGCAGAAGAACCAAGGGGTACTCTTAAACTAATTGAAGCTATTAAAAACACAACTGGATTAAAAAACGAAGTGAATATGATTTCAGATAAATTTCTGGAAAATATCGAGCCGAATGATGTTTTGATTGTTACTGGAGTTGGAAAGGCATATCCGATTCTGAGAGTACACAAAGTACTAAGCATGTTAAAAGCGCACGTAAAGTATAATCCACTAATTGTGATGTATCCAGGAACATATATAAGTAATGAATTGTCATTATTTGGAGAAATCGATAGAGAATATTATCAGGCGTTTAAATTTATCTTAGAAGGAGATTATGGTAATGGTAATTAGAGATATTTTTGAAAAGAAAATTGATAGACCTTTAGAAGGTGTTGTAAAAATTGGTGGTGAAACTGATAACTCCAAGAAAATCGAGTTAGAAGAATATGTAGTTACTAAACAGGTAAACGAACACTTAAAAACATTTTTTAAATATTACCTTAACACTTCAAAGAATGGACAGAGTGATGTTGGTGTATGGATTTCTGGCTTCTTTGGAAGTGGTAAATCTCATTTTATGAAAATGCTGTCTTACATCTTAGAAGGTAAAGAAGTAGCAGGAAAAACTCCAATTGAATATCTAGAAAGTCAGATTGATGACAATTTTACTTTGGCAGATATGAAAGCATCCGCAGATATTCATACAGATGTTATTTTGTTTGATATTGATAGTGCTTCTGATGCTGACGCAAGAAATAGCAATGAGATGCTTGTAAAGGTATTCAATAGAAAGTTCAATGAACTTCAGGGATTCTCTGCAAGTATGCCTTGGCTTGCAGAATTGGAACGCCAGATGGTTGTTAATGGCACATATGACGTGTTCAAAGAAGAATATCAAAACATTGCTGGAATTCCTTGGGAAGAGGGACGAAACGATGATTTCTTTGGAGAAGACAATTTTGTTCAGACAGCAGTTAAAGTAAATGGAATGACAGAGGAATCAGCAAGAAATCTTTACCAGAGAGCTGCTGATAATTTTTCATTAACAGTTGAGGACTTCGGAAAACGTGTACGTGAATATATTGAGATGAAAGGTCGTAATCATAATGTTGTGTTTATGGTGGATGAAGTTGGTCAGTATATTGGAAAAAGTAGTGAACTGATTCTTAACCTTCAGTCTATTGTTCAGACAATGAGAACTGAATGTAACGGACATGCATGGGTAGTTGTAACAAGTCAGGAAGCTATCGATACAGTAGCTAAAAACTTAAATCCAAATGACTTTTCAAAGGTAACTGGACGCTTCCCTGTAAAACTATCTATGTCTTCAATAAACGTAGATGAAGTAATCAAGGAAAGAATTCTTCTTAAAAATGAAGCTGCAACTGATTACTTGAGAAATGTATATAAAGAAAAAGGTGGTAATATTAGTGCCAAAACCATTTTTGGTGGTGGTGCTCCTACATATCCAAGAGCAAAGACAGAAAAGGATTTTATTGACATCTATCCATTCTTTCCATACCAGGTAGATCTCTTACAGTCTACTTATAACAGTGTTAGAAATCGTGGTGCCAGCGGTAAGAGTACATCACAAGGTGAACGTTCTCTTTTGAAAGGCTTTAGAGATGCGGCAGTAAAACATGCAAATGATAGTTTGGATTCTGTTATTCCATTCTCAGAGTTTTATGGATCATTGGAAGAAGAATTAGAGCAGGATGTTCGTATAGTTATGGAAAGAGCAGCGAAGAAAGACACATTAGAAATGCCTTTCGATTTAGATGTTCTTAAAATTCTTTTTATGATCAAAGACATGGATAACGAAATGCCTGCAACAGTAGAGAATTTAACTATTCTTATGATTTCTCATATTGATGAGGACAAGGTTGCCTTACAGCCTAAAGTTGAAAAAGCACTTTATCGTTTACAGCAGGAAAATCTTATCCAGAGAGATGATGATAAATATATCTTCTTGACTAACGACGAACAGCAGGTCGAAATTGATATTGCGAAACAGTCCTTAGACTCAAGTGAGATCATTGATTTTATTGGTAAGCAAGTATTCTCTGGATTATGTGATACAAAGATTAGATATAGTAGTACTTTTATGCCTACATATAATCAGGTGATTGATGATAATCCTAGAGGACCACAGACAAGTGAGTTGACAATGTACCTTTATACACCATATGAAGAAAAATTAGCTGACTCTATGCTTAACCACAAAACACAGGTGTCACATTGTCTTGTTGTAACTATGGCTGACAATAAGATTTTAGCTGAGGAGATAGAGCGATTACTGAAGCTTGAAAAATATATTCGTGTGAAGAATGGAAAATCAAAGAGTGAATCGATGACTCGTATTTTAACTCTTAAGACAGATGAGTTTAGTCGTAAGACAGGCAGAATTGTTGAGATGATTGAGAATTCTATTGTTAACGCTGATTACTATTCTAAAACTGGTAGATTATCTGGGTTAAAGGGTGAAAAGGCAAAAGATAGAGTAAATGATGCCTTCAGAGTTTTGATTGAAAGCGTATACACAAAGCTTTCTTACATTCAGAATCCTGTACTTAAAACTGCAGATTTGACATCAAGACTTGATGTCACAACTCATCAGAAGTCATCTGGTGGCAAAGATAACTCTCTTGCAAAAGCAGAGATTATGAAATATTTGGAACGAAAGAATGAGCAGCACATGCCTGTTACAATTCGTGGTTTAGTGGAACAGTTCCAGAAGGTACCTTGGGGATGGAGTGAATTAGACATTGAAGGATTGGTAGCTGAATTATTTGCAGCAGAGGACATTACTCTTCAAATTTCAAATAAAAATGTTGCTGTAAGTGATCCACAAATTGTTAATTATCTTACCAAGCGAGATTACAAAGATACTTTAAAAGTTAAAATCAAAGAGAAGACAAGTGATGAATTGATTGAAGCAGTAGTAGATATTCTAAAGAATACTTTTACAAAGACAGTTCAATATAACACTGATGGTCTCCTTGCAACAGAAATTAACAAGGTAATCGACAATGCTACAGAAAGAATTAAAGATGTACTTGAATCTTATCCAAAGGATGGTCAGTACAAATTATATGGACCAGTATTTAAACAGAGTGCAGATAATATGCAACATGTAACATTAATGTATCCTGGATATAAAAAAGTAAAACATTGGGAAAGCATGTTTTCATCTTTAAGAAAAATCTACGATGATAAGGCATTGTTTGAACAGTTTGTTGCTGAAAAAGATCAGTTCAAGAATTACGCTGATGAAATTGCAACAATAGAAGGATTCTTTAAGAATCAAGTTAATATCTTTAATAAATCTTGTGAATACATTGATTTATATGAGAACAATAAATCTTATATGGAAATGACAAATGCGAAATCGCTTGCTGAAGATATGTTACAAGTAATTGCTATGGAGACACCATATAAAGATATTTACAGACTGAGTGAAGCAAACAAGAAGTTCATGAGCATACTTTCAGAAGTTCTGTCAAAAGAAGCAGCACCAGTAAATGATCAAATCGATGAAGATGAGAAAACTGTTAATACAATTTTTGAACAGTATGAAGTAGAAAAACCTGAGAAAGTACAAAAGGATTTTGAAGCCCTTCGTACAAAAGTCGACACTTGCCAACTTGTATCTACAATTGTGGGCGTTAAAGAGGAAGCTGCTAGAATTCGCAATCATTATATCGAAGTAGCAACAAAGAAATATAATGAAAAGAATAAACCTATAGATGTTCCAGGCGATGGTCCAGTGGTTACTCCAGTACCAGTAGTTGTGCCTAAAACAATAAAGAATGTTAGTGTTGGAAATCTTTTAGGCGTTAATCGTAAAGTAGAGTCTGTAGAAGATGTAGATACGGTTGTAGATGCAATTAGAAAACAATTATTAGCAATGGTTGATGACAATACAATTATCAATCTTAAATAGTGGGTGAATGATATGAATAAAACAGCGTTAAGAAATTTTTCAATATGGTCTAGAAGGTATCTGTTGGAACAGATATCTACTAGAGCTGAATTTATTGGAATTCATAAAGATGGTAGTGTAGATCCAATCCAGTCAAGAACAAGTAATAGTTTCATGGTTAATGGTGTCACTTTTGATTTCAAACCTGAGGCTAGAGATAAGTTTGAGAAAATGGTGAAAGATGAGAATATCGGATGGACAAATGCAATCGAAGAAATTGCATACACATGGTTTAACCGTATTTTGGCTATTCGTTTTATGGAGGTAAATGGTTATCTGGAAAATGGCCAGAATGGAGAAAATATCTATGTTATCGGATCAACTGACGCAGGTAGAACAGAACCAGATGCTGTTCATAATGCTACAAATCTTAAATATGTAGATAAGAACACTGTATACGATTTTCAGGATAGAGATGATAATGCAGGATTGTTCAGATACATTCTTAGAAAGCAGTGTATGGAATTAAGTCAGTGGATGCCAGACGTATTTGAGAAAGTGTCTGACTATACTGAGTTATTAATGCCAGAAACATTATTGCTGAAAGATGGAATTATTGATCGTTTAACACATGATTTAGACGATAGCGATTTTGATATTTCAACCGATTCAGATGGACAGGTTGAAATCTTTGGTTGGATGTATCAGTTCTATATTTCAGAGAAAAAAGATGAGGTTAAGGGTAGCAAAGAAAAAGTTAACAAGAATACATTACCAGCTGCAACACAGTTATTTACTCCGGATTGGATTGTTCGATATATGGTTCAAAACACATTAGGAAAAATCTGGGTCACTTCACAGGCTAGTTCTTCTTTAAAAGACGCAATGAAATATTATTTGGATCCAGATCCATCTGATGATGAGGTTTTGAAAATCCATGAAGAAATTAAGATGGCGTATCGTGACAAGAGCTTAAGAGAAATTAAGTTTATTGATCCTTGTTGTGGAAGTGGTCATGTGCTTGTATATGCTTTTGATTTGTTTTATCAGATGTATTTGGAAGAAGGATATTCTCCAGAGATGATTCCAAATATTATCTTAGAGAATAACTTAGTAGGGCTTGATGTTGACAAGAGAGCCATCCAGCTAACAAGTTTTGCACTTACAATGAAAGCTAGAAGCTATAACAAGGATTTATTCCATGAAGATTACGCATTTCCTAATGTTACAGATGTCAAAGAAAGTAATGGTATTACTCAAAAAGACATTGATGTAATTGCTAAAATTACCGGTCTTTCAGGTAAAGAGAAAGAAGTCCTTGAAGAAGTTGTGTTTAGATATAAAGATGCAGAGTATTTTGGATCTCTTATTAACAACTTTGAATATGAACCAGAGCAGTATGAAAATTTACATAAGAAATTATCAGGTGACGAGGAAAGTATTTCTTTAGCAGATATGTTTGAATACCAGATTTTTGCTGAGTGGCGAGACCTGTTGAGTGAACTAGCAAAAACTGCAGCAGTTATGAGTTCAACATATGATTGTGTAGTAACTAATCCACCTTATCAAAACCCTAGTGATTGTGGACCAGAAATGAAGTCATATGCGCAAACATTTTATCCTGTTAGTAAAAAAGATATGTGTACAATGTTTATTGAAAAATGTTTAGAGTATTCAAATCATGTTGGATTTGTAGGCATGATTACAATGCAAGCTTGGATGACTGCAACAACATATGAAAAATTAAGAAAAAAATTAAGTAGCAATATGTCTGTGGTTAGCATGGTACATTTGGGATCGCGAGCATTCGAAGATATAAGTGGTGAAGTTGTTCAAACAACATCATGGGTAATGAGGTGTAAATAGTATGGCAACATTTATAAAATTAACTGATTATAGTTCTGCGGATATTAAAGAACAAGAGTTTTTTAACAAAAAAAATCATTATACAATAAGTGATAAAAATTTCAGAAGTTTGCCAGGGGGGATTTATTCATATTGGATTAGCGAAAAATTGATACAAAATTTTTCTCAATATAAAAATGTCAAAGAATATGCCAACGGAAAAGTTGGGTGCCAAACCGGAAGCAATGATTTGTTCTTGAGATTTTGGTTTGAATTATGGACAGAACATATTGCGTTTGAAGGATCTGAAAAACGTTGGTATCCATATAATAAAGGAGGTACTTTTAGACGTTGGTATGGAAACAATGAGTATGTTGTAGACTGGGAAAATAATGGTGAAAGAATAAAAAAATATGATGGAGCTTATCCACGAAATACCGATTTTTATTTTAAATCGGGGTTGACATGGTCAGATGTCAAGTCGGGTTTATTAAGTATGAGAAAAATGCCTAATAATTCAGCATTTGACACATGTGCTCCATGCTTATTCTCAGAGACTCATGAAAACTTGCTTTTTGCAATTTTTAACTCGAAAATAGGGCAAGCTTATATGGATTTTATGTCTTCACCATTACACTATACGTGTGGTGCATTGCTAGAAGTTCCTGTTGCACTTCCTAAAAACATGGAATCAATTGATAGTATTGTAAATGAGTGCGTAGAGATTTCAAAAAAAGATTGGGATAGTTTTGAAATATCATATAATTTTTTAAGACACCCTCTAATTACAAAGGGTGCAAGCAATATTGAAGTCGAATTTGACAATTGGGCCAAAACTTGTGATGAACAATTCAAAAGACAGCAATATTTAGAAACGGAACTTAATAAGGAAATTATTTCTGCATATGGATTAGAAACGGAATTAAATGAAGTTGTTGATGAAGCTTCTGTCACTACAAGACAGGCAAATCTTGAACGAGAAGTGAAATCTTTTATATCATATGCTGTTGGATGTATCATGGGACGATATAGTTTAGAAGATACGGGCGTAATTTATTCGGGAGGGAATTGGGATAAAAGCAAGTATGTTGGTTCATTTCTTCCATGTGAATATGGAGTAATGTTAATAACCGATGAACAGTATTTTGATACAGATTTATGTACAAGGGTAATTGATTTTATCGAAACGGTATATGGAAAAGAAAACTTAAATAGTAATCTTAATTTTATTGCGCGAGCATTAAAGCCTAATTCAAAAGAATCTGCGAGAAAAATAATTAGGTCATATTTATTCGATGAAAAAGGATTCTATGAAAATCACTATCAAGTATATCAACGTCGCCCTATATATTGGATGATGAGTAGTGGTAAGAGTGGTGGATTTAGAGCTTTGATTTATATGAATCGTTACGACCAAAATACTTTGAGTATAATTCGCTCAGAACTCTTACATGAACTTCGTTACAAGTATGAAGCGGATAGAGATTTGCAACAAAAAAGGGCAAACGATGCAAATACAACAGTTGAAAGAACTGAGGCTAAGAGAAAAATAACAAATTTGGATAAGAAGATGATTGAGGTAAATCAGTATGATGATTTAGTTAATCATGCAACTGGAAATATTTCTGAGTATTTATTTGACTTAGATGATGGTGTTAAAGTCAATTATTCCAAGTTCCTGAATATTGATGGCAATGAAAGTCAAAATTTACTTGTACCAATTAAGTTATAAAGAGGAGGCCGATTATGGCAGAAGTTAATTTCGAAGAAGTGGCAAAAGAATTAAATCTTATGTTTGCCAGAAAACCTCGTGCTGGCCAAAAGCGAAATATTATTTTTTGGTATGATGGAGAGGGAAAATTCCAGGATAAATTAGATGGTCTGCCTTTGGAAGATGCTAAGGTTGTAATTTATACAGGAAATAACTCGTTTAACATTAAATATCTTTTAGAAAAGCAAGATACAGATAATAATTATTTGATTTATGTTCCAGATTTTCGCCCAGTACCTGAAGATAACCTTCTTCTTGATGTATATAAGTACTCTCATGAATTTGAAGCTGATATTGCTACAATTTACATGAGAGAATTGGGCATCAAAAGTGCATCATTATTTGAAGTGGTTCGTTCTTATGAATCGTTCCTGGGAGCGAAAGACAGAATAAAACGCTTTAAGAATCTGGGAATTGCAGAATGGACAGAGCAAACATTCCACATAGGGGTATTATGCTCCGTAGTAAAAACTAATTTTGATTTTGATGGTGCACTCATAAAGTTGATTTGTGATTATTTCAGCGATGGAACGTTGTACGAGGCAGTTGAGAAATTCTGTAACATTGATGTTCTAAATGATTATATACAACAAAAATTTGGTCTTGTTGATGCTTTAAATGATGTAGAAAAGATGGCAACAAATATGTTGTTGTTACATATGAGTTTGTATATGCAGGGGACAATGCCGGAAAACTGGGCTAGAAATTTACCTGAGAATATGAATGGATTGATTAAAATTAATGATTACATTTTTGTAGAGCGTCTGATGAAAGATAATCGTGGTGAGTGTTATCAGAGTATTTCAAAACAAATCGCAGAAAAATTAGCAGTAGAGAAGTATGCTTCTGGATGGGATCTTGAAAGCTTTTCAGATGTAGATACATTTGCAGATTTTGATATTGTCACTATTAAGAGCTTAATCAAACAGATTGTAAATAAAGGCGGCGAGTATGGACGATATATCAAAATCATTAGAGAACGAAGAAAATCATATTGGAATGATAAGTATGCCCATGATTATCAGGCTATTCATTATGCATGCAGATTTCTAGAAAAAATGTGTGAAGTTGGAGATGCATTTCATGAAGCAAGTGTTTCAGACATGTTTACCAATTACACAAAGAGTTACTATAAATTTGACCAATATTATCGTGAGTTCATTTTCCATTACGATCAAAGTTCTGTAGATGAGATGCTATCCATTTATGAAATGATTGATAACCATTATACAAATTGGTATTTAGAAGAACTTGGAAACAAATGGAGTAATATCAATGATGGCACATCATGGGGAGAAGCGTGTCCTGAACATCAGTGGGAATTTTATGACAAGCATCTTTCTTATAAAAAAGAGAAAACAGCAATTATTGTTTCTGATGCTCTTAGATATGAGTGTGGCGAGGAGCTTATTGCACGAATAAATAAGTCGTTTGCAACAAAAAACACGTTAATACCAGCATTAAGTGTCCTTCCAAGTTATACAAATCTTGGAGGATTGGCGTTACTTCCACATAATTCTATCGATTATGATAAACAAGGAAACGTTATCTTAGACGGGCTTAACGTGGCTGCTTATGATAATAGAGAGAAGCATCTTAATACTTATAGACCTGGAAAAGTTCTTAGTGGAAGTTATATTTTGGATCGTAAAAACTCTGCAAAAATTAAGAGTGATATTAAGGGGACCGAATTAATCTATATTTATCATGATAGAATTGATGCTGTAGGCGATAATGTTCCAACGGAAAGAGATGTATTCAAAGCAGCAGAAGATTGTTTTGATGAAATACTTCAAATCTTCCAGATTTTACAGAATAACTCAGTATATAACGTATATATAACTACTGATCATGGGTTCCTATATCGTAGAGAAGATATAAGAGCTTTAGATAAAACAAAATGTAAAGTGGATGATGCCTTACTTGCTAAAAGAAGATTTTTAATCACTGCAATAAATGCTGTACGACATGAATTTACTAGAAAAGTAGGTATGGAGTACATAATAGGTAATCAGGACTATATTGTTGAAGTACCATACGGAACTAATGTGTTCCCGAAACAAGGTGAGAGTAAGAAATATGTCCATGGTGGAGATAGTTTGCAGGAAGTTGTAATTCCGATTATCAAGATTGAGAATAAAAAGAAAGATAGAGAAAAGAACCGTGCGAACGCTGCTGAGATTAAGCTTGTTTCAATTACACGTAAAATCAGTTCACTTATTCAATTTATGGAATTTCTTCAGGAGAAACCAGTAGACGATAAGATTTTATCATGTAATTATGAGGCATATTTTGTCGAGGCAGATGGTACACATATCACAAATTCAATTGTAATTAATTGTGACAGCAAGAGTGCGTCTATGGCAGATCGTACTTATAAAGAAAAGTTTACATTTAAAAACAAAAAATACAATTCAGAAGAACAAATTTATATGATTATTAAGGATTATGATGATCCATATGCAGAGGAAACACGAATTCCTTTCAACATTGACATTATGTTTAGTAATAAATTTGACTTCTAGGAAAGGAGGAAAGAGGAATGGATGATTTAGATAGATTGTTACTCGATACCTTTGAAGGTAGAGTAGTACGAAAAGATTTATCAAAGAAAATAAAAGGCTCTCTTAATGTTCCAATTTATGTACTGGAATATCTCCTTGGAATGTATTGTGCAACCGAAGATGAAGATAGTATTCAGGCTGGAGTCGAGAGAGTAAAATGTATTTTAGCTGAAAATTATGTTCGTCCAGATGAGGCTGAAAAAATTAAATTTAAGATTACTGAAAGAGGATCTTTTACAGTTATTGATAGAGTTCAGGTAACTGTAGACGTTATTAATGGTATTTGCTATGCAGATTTAATGAACTTAGGAATGAGCAAAATACCTATTAGTTCTGATTATGTTGCGCATAACGAAAAATTACTTGCGGGTGGTATCTGGTGTATTATTCAGCTTGGTTATGGTAATGAGAACGCTTGTGATGATGAATCATTAGCTCGTGCTATTAAGTCTTTGTTTAAAGGTAAAAAGAAAAAAGACGATATAGAGGAAATTGATGGAAATTACGGAATTGTTGTCGTTGAAGAGTTAACACCTATTCAGATGCCAAACTTGAATTTAGACGAAATTTTTGAAGGAAGAAAGAGTTTTTCAAAAGATGAATGGATTGACCTACTTCTTAGATCTATCGGAATGGAACCGACGCAATTACAAGAACGTGAGAAATGGCATTTGCTAGAGCGTTTAGTCCCTCTTGTAGAGAATAATTATAATCTCTGTGAATTAGGTCCTAGATCTACAGGTAAGTCTCATGTATATAAAGAAATATCACCTAACAGTATTCTTGTATCCGGTGGACAAACTACCGTTGCAAATCTGTTTTACAACATGGGAAGACGACAAGTCGGTTTAGTTGGTCATTGGGATTGTGTGGCTTTTGATGAGGTTGCAGGAATTAATTTTAAGGATAAAGACGGTATCCAAATCATGAAAGACTACATGAACTCTGGATCTTTTGTAAGGGGAAAAGATGAAATAGCTGCTTCAGCATCAATGGTATTTGTTGGAAATATTAATTATTCTGTAGATGTACTTTTAAAGACATCACATTTGTTCCAACCATTCCCAGAGTTAATGGCTAGTGACACAGCATTTTTTGATAGAATGCATTACTATTTACCAGGTTGGGAAGTGCCCAAATTTGCACCTAAACACTTTACTGATAGCTATGGATTTATCACAGATTATGTATCAGAGTTCTTTAGATGCATGAGAAAATATGCTTATGGAGATTTGTTGGATAGATACTTTAAGCTTGGAACGACATTAAATCAGAGAGATGTAATGGCAGTACGTAAGACAGTATCAGGTCTCGTTAAATTGATTTATCCAAATGGCGAGTGTACTAAGGAAGAAATAGAAGAAATTCTTAAATATGCGTTAGAAGGTCGTCGAAGAGTAAAAGAACAGCTTAAGAGAATTGGTGGAATGGAATTCTATGCTGTAAATTTCTCTTATTTAGATAATGATACATTTGAAGAAAAATATGTTGGCGTTCCAGAACAGGGTAGCGATAAGCTAATTCCGGAGGGCACTCCTAAGCCGGGAAATGTGCATACTGTAAGTCGTGCAGCAAGTGGCATGTTTGGCGTATATCGCTTGGAAGAAGAAGCAATCTCTGGTAATGGTAAATTCACTAAAGTGGGTACTGTATCCAAAGCGACAACAGATAGTATTTCGAATGCAGTGAACTACTTCAAGGCAAATGCCCAGCATATTAGTTCAATGATTAGTATGGAAAATACTGATTTTATGATGGATATTCGTGATTTACAAGGACAAGGTGCAGCTGAGGATTTATCATTATCAACATTGATAGCTATGACATCAGCAGCATTAAAGAAACCAGTATTAAACCAGTTAGCTGTATTAGGCGGTATTAGTATCGGTGGAACAATCAACCAGATTGAAGAATTGGCAAATGTTCTTCAAGTAGCACATGATGCAGGCGCCAATAAGATACTTATTCCTTCAAATGCAAAGAAACAGATTATTGATGTTCCAGATGACCTGTTTGTGACATTCCAGATTATTTTCTATAATTCTCCGGAAGATGCGGTGTTTAAGGCACTTGGAATTGAATAAAACAAATAATGGCGTAGCTCAGAAGAGGGTGATTGTAAAGTGGGAATCATTCCCCACCGCCATATTAAGAAGTAAAGACTGGAATAAAGGAGTTTATTAAGTTGATAGATAAAATTGTAAAATATTTGGAATCAAAAAATGAAAGCATTTATCTATCTGATGCTGGATTTGAATATATAAATTTGGCACAGGAATTAATCTCACGTGAACGTTTAGCAGCATATGAAGACAGACACATTGTAATTCCTGGAGTATGCTTATATCTGATAAATAATAGTAGCATTAATGCATTTGCTACTAAAATTGACGATAAATACTGCATTTTCGTGAATAAAGGTATCATTGAGGAACAAAAAACGTTTTTAGAAACTCGAAACTGGGCGGGTTTGAATATAACAGACCCAAATGCCTATATAGAATCAATGATTAAATATGGTTTTCTGTTTATAGTATTTCACGAGTACGGACATATTTTTTGTGGCCATTTGGAGTCAGGACTATATGATGCAGTAGATATGCAAGCAAAAGAGTGTGAAGCAGATAAATTTTCAATGGACTATTTAATCAAATACACTATGCTGAAATATACAAATTCTGAATGGACAGATGAATTGAAAAAAATATTTTTGGCTGAGTATTTTCTTTTGGATAAAATGCAAAAACAGAATTTTACAGATTATTACAATGGAAGACTCATGCAAAATTACTATGATAAAGACATTATTAGCAAGAGAGATCACCCACTAGATTATCAGAGAATTATGTATTTATTTGCGATGTTAAATATTGTGGTAATTAAGGATACTATTGAGCCAATTGCAGTTAAAGAATGCTGTATTCATGATTTGAAGATCTTAAAGAATATTGATGAAGATAGATTAGAGTTCAAAGGTAATAATTATTTGATAGTAAAAGAATCAATAGATAAATTAATGGAGTCTGTTAATGAGATTCGTAAAAAAATACCTAGATTAATAGATAATGCGGAAGGAAAAAAATGAGTGAAAAGGTTTTTGATTCAAAAAATGTAATATTGTTGAAATTAAATGAAGATGATCTCATTTCGTTTCTGGTTGATACAGATCTTATGGATGATGGAGAATATGATTGGCGTATTAAAGATTTAGTAGATCTGATTATAAAAGTATTACCAGAATATGTATTTGCTGATTATATAGGCAGTGATGTAAATATGTTTGATTTAGTAGATCGATTAAGAGAGGCTGCAAAAAGTTTATACAAGATAAAAGATTATGACATAATGAGACGAGCTTATCTATTTAAAGAGCAAGAGGCGATAGATAAGGTCGAAAAAGGAGGACATAAAATAAGGGGTGAATTCGGTGAATTACTTTTGCATTTGTTACTTAGGGATTACAAGAACACGATTCCATTAGTATCGAAAGTATATTTTAAAGATTCTCCAGGAGTGCCTGCGCATGGTTTTGATGCCGTTCATATTTCGCCGGATGAGGAAATATTATGGCTTGGAGAAAGTAAACTTTATGCAAATGCAGAGGGTGGTCTAAAAGCCTTATTGAAAGATTTAGATGAGCATTTTAACACGGATTATCTAGATGAACAATTTGTAATAATAAAGAAAAATTTATCTAATAACACTATTCCTCAAAGAGATTATTGGATTGAACAGTTAACCAAATGCACAAAACTGTCAGATCGAATTAAAATGATTAATATTCCGCTATTATGCGTGTTCCCAGATAATATATATAATCAGTTTATTGATTTGGGTTCGTCTCAAGCATATGTAGTGCATGAAAAAAATATTCGTGAGTTAAAGGCATATTTTGATAAACATTACAAACATCCTTTGAAAGACAAATTAAACATAATTTTATTCATGTTTTCAATTAAAGATAAGGATGAATTTATTTCTAAGTTGCATGAACGATTATGGCATTTGCAAAACATATAGAGGTTAAATATGGAAAATATAATTGATGAATTGGAATCGTTAAAAACAATTACATATGAAGACAGTTTTCGATTTGCGACTAAATGTGCTCAATTGCTTGGTGCTGGAGATGAAGAGTCAATTCAAGATGCACAAAAAAATATTGTGTTTATATTAGACAGATTAGATGATTTACCTGATGAAACATATGAGATTTGGTCTGATATTATTGAATCAGCAGGATTCTATCCATACATAAACAGAGAAGAGAACTTATCATTAACAAGTTTGGCGGATCAGATAAGATATTACTCGTTTTCGTCATCATATTTGGAAAATTTAATCTTACACAAAGATCAGAAAAGACTATCAGAGCTATTGAAATCTGGTAAGAATGTAGTTGCTAGTGCACCTACGAGTTTTGGCAAGAGTCTCTTAATAGAAGAGCTAGTTGCATCTAATCAGTATAAGAACATTGTGGTTATTCAACCAACTTTAGCATTGCTTGATGAGACACGAATAAAATTAAAAAAGTATTCCAGTGATTATAAGATAGTGGTAAGAACTGCACAAACACCGTCAGAAGATAATAAAGGAAATCTATTCCTATTAACTGCAGAGCGAGTAATGGAGTATGATAATCTCCCTCAAATTGATTTGTTAATAATAGATGAGTTTTATAAATTGAGCTTAAAAAGAATTGATGATAGAGCAGACACTTTAAACAATGCTTTTTTAAAGGTGATGAGATATGGAAAACCGCAATTTTATCTTTTAGGGCCTAATATCGGTGGAATAACTAAAGGATTCGAAGAAAAATATGACGCTATATTCTTTAAAACTAGTTTTTCCTTAGTAGGATGTCGTGTTTCGGATATTTCTTCGAAAATTGATACAACAGTTTCTTCGAGAAAACAAGATGAGCAAAAACAGCAGCTTTTATTCGAGCTACTTGATAGTCTAGAAACAACACAAACTATTGTGTACTGTAAATCACCTTCGAGAGCGAGAAAAATAGCCCGTAATTACTTGTTGTATTTAAAGGATAAAAATGTTGTGGGTACCAATAACCTTCCATTAATTGAGTGGATTACTAAAAATGTGTCCGATAAATGGAGTTTGGTAGATACATTAAAATATGGAATTGCTGTTCATGATGGTTCTTTGCAGAAACATATTGGAAATTCAGTGATTCAGTATTTTAATACTGGTAAATTGCGTTGTATTTTTTGCACATCAACAATAATTGAAGGCGTAAATACAAGTGCAAAGAATGTTGTTATCTTTGATGAAAGAAAAGGAAATAAGAGTATAGATTATTTCGATTACAGTAATATTAAGGGGCGTGCTGGTCGAATGATGGAACATTATGTTGGAAATGTATTTAGTTTTGTTCCTGAGCCAAAGAAAAATGAATTAATAGTTGATATTCCATTTATTGAACAAGATAAAAATATTTTGACGGATGAGATTCTAGTTAATATTGACGAGGAAGATGTGCAACCACAGGTAAAAGATAGATTTGAGCAATTGAATCAAATACCACCAGACCTATTATCTATTTTGAAACAGAATGGAACAAATATTAATGGTCAAATGAGTATCTACTATGCACTTGAAAGAGATATTCTAACTAAGCAAAAATTAATAACTTGGACACAAATGCCAAGTTATAATGCTATGGTTTATATACTTTCGCTAGCTGATGAGAATATATTTGATTTCAAAAACGAACATGGTGTGATATCTATAAAACAATTGACTTTTCTTTTAAATACTTATAGAGAAAAAAAGACAATAATGTCAATTGTTAAATCTAAGTATAACTATAAATTAAAAAACAGAAAGACAAAGCCCTCTGATGAAGAAAATATGGCACTTATAGATGCTGCAATTGAAGAGGCTTTTCATGTGTATAAACATTGGTTTCAGTATAAAGTTCCAAAAGCATTTCGTGTTGTAGATAGTATACAACGATATGTCTGTGAAAAACATGGAATTAAAGCAGGCTCATATAGTTTTTATGTACAACAGCTTGAAAACGATTTTGTACCAGAACGTTTGTCAATACTAATTGAATATGGGATACCAAATACAACAATTCTTAAAATTCAGCAGATGATTCCTAGTGATTTATCGGATGAAGAGATTGTCGCATACATCAAAGAACACAAAGATACAATTTGTAAAGATTTAACAGATTATGAAATTGAAAGAATATCATCCGAATTATAAGTATGTAGGATATAAAGTGTTTTGCTTAAATTCTTCTTGAACCTTCCAATATTCCGCCTGCTCAGCCTCTGTGGCTGGGCGTACGGAGTATTTGCCACAGTCAGGGCATCGGTCCGTGACTGCGGCTTTAAAAGTATATCTGCAGGAATCGTAGGTCTGTATCATGAGATGTCACTCCTAACTTTCATGGTAATTTGCGGACATTCGCTCCGCATGCTTTAAGAAGTCACCATTTGCTATGATGGGTGACTCTACTTTAAAGCCCTGTTTTTTCATAATGCGGAACTTGAAATCCAGCATTTCTGGTGGAACACAGAGTTGTCTTGCAGCATCAAAGAAGAACTGGTCCTCGTTGATGGCATTCATGACGTCCTCATTGGATAGCAGTAGTTCTGATGCGAAGATATTTGCTTCATATTCCTTGTGATTTACGCCGTCAAAAAGCATTAGCTCGTGAAAAGCTGCAACCTGTGCCTCTTCTTTATGTAGAACAGCATGGCCAATTTCGTGAGCTAGGATAACTTTCTGAAGTTCTTCTGGTAAATCGCTGTTGATAGTGATGTGCTTCATGCGTTTGGCAATTATAAAAAATCCTTTGATGCATCCTTCGTCGGTGCCCATAGGTTTATAATTGACAATGATCTTCATAGCATCTGCAAGGCGAATAGGATCAGTCTCATCATACTTCTTAACGGTCTTTTTGACCTGATCAATAATATATTCAATCTTCAAGGTTGATTCCCTCCCCTCGGGTTATAGTCTAGTACAAGTATATGCTACCAAATCTATGTGGCGAAAAAACTCTCTCGATTAATCTTTTTTACGACCGTAAGTTTCTTTAGCAGCAAGCTTACATTCATAATATGCATCCATAAGAGCGCGGAAGTAAGCATCTTTAGCTTCTTCACTAACAGTACCACCGGCAAACATCTCTTTATTTGCCTTTAACATTTCTTCTAAATTCTGAGAATCTTTAGTGCCAGTAGTAGCACGCATTTCTTCAACATAATCCATACGATCTAATCCATAGCTTGGATCTTCAATTTCATCATTTTTTAAGTATTCAGTAGAAACGCCAAGTGCTTTAGCTAATTTATAGAGCTGTGCAGCATATGGTAAACGTGCTCCTGATTCATAGTTACCGATAGTGCGGACACCAATTCCGGCTTTATCAGCCAATTGTTGCTGTGAAAGTCCTAGGGCTGCCCGGTGTTCAATTACTTTGTCTCGAAAGCTCTTCATAACCATTCCTCCAATCAAATTTTGTAAAGAATTGCCGATAGTTGCGACAATCTATTGACACACTTGCCAACAGTTGCTATAATTCGAATCAGCAAATATGAGCAAGTGTTAGAAACTATAAGCAAATTATAGCGAGAGTTGCTGAATAAGTCAACAGAAACTTGCCGAAAGTTGCATATAAGAATGTATAATGAAGCATCTTGTTTGGGCAGAGGAGGAAACTGCTTATAGGACAGATGAGAATGTGCTTTATTTATAGAGCGCTTTACAGGTTTCTTTCCCTTTACCTGAAAGCGTAATGGATGAAATAATTAGAACTTTTACGAAGGGAGTTTGTTATATATGAGCAGAAAGAATACAGGGGCATGGAAAGCAATTCATTCCATGTGTGAAATGCAGGACATCAATGAAGAGGCATTATATCAGAAGGCAAAGATGCTTTTAAGTATCTATCGCCGTGTTTGTTGGTCCACTGTTGGTCGTGCGGAAGCAGTATCAGAGGACATATGCTGTTATTGTGGATCGGATGTAGATGGAGCACTTATTTATTTAGAGACCTTTGCACCAGATGAGCAGAAAGCTCGTTTTGAGGCCAGAATCCAGTCTTTATTTGAATCAAGATGGATGATGGAGATGGTGGAAGGAGCTATGAGCAGGGTGTATGAGTTCCCTGATGGCGGGAATCTGTTTTATGACATTCTTAATAAGGCCTATCTATGGAAAAACAAATGTAAAGAAAGTGAGATGTTGGAGATGCTGAATCTTGAACGAAGTCGCTATTACGACAAAAAGAAAGAAGCCATTATGGTGTTTGGCCTTGCTCTTTGGGGAGCAGAATTGCCTAAGGTGAAGGAATTTCTACAGGAGGAACCTGATGAAAGCCTGGTGGTGATGAGTACGACTTAAGTCCGACAAACTTCCGACGGATTTACGATAAGGGTACGACGGGTATCCTACTGAAAGTCCGACCTTGTATCAGTTATGATTGGTATGCTGGGAGAGCAGCATACTAAAAATGAATAAAGAATAGTTTTAGCCATGTGCCCTTAATTGGGTGCAGGGCTATTTTTATGCCCTTTTTTACTTTCTGGTGTGCTGACTCTTCCGGACAAAAAACGGAAGTGAGGAAAACACACATGAATTACAAGTACGAAATGGCATGCAAAGAAGCAGGAATGAGAGAGGAGGATATCCAGGCATTACGTAGAGAGTTTGACGCTGATTACAAACGTCTTAGCAGAGAAAATAAGAGAAAAGATAAGCTAGGCTTTTCTTCAGTATCTTTATCCATTATTGCAAGTGATGGCGATGGTTTTGACTGTGAGATTGCAGATCCAAGAGCAAATATTGAAGAAGATTTCATCCATAATTGGGAGCTTCAGCGTTTAGGAGAACTGATGTCAGAGCTTGATCCAGTGGACAAAGAGTTCTTATATGATTGTTTCTCTGGAGAAAAGGATTTGGAGAAACGTATCTGTGAGAAGTATGGTCTTCAACGTAATCAGATGCAGTACAAGAGAAAGAAACTTTTAGAGCAGCTTCGCCAGGGATTTGAGGAGTAATAAGAAATTATAAAAAGATTTAAAAAGTTATTCAGCAAATGGCAGAAAGCTGTCCACATCTAAATAGTGAGAGGGGAATTCTCTCAGATGATTACCAGACCATATGCAATGTGTGGGATTGTGTATGGTCTGGATAAGTTAACTACATAAAGATGGAGGATAGCACAGTATGGAAAATATTTATGAAATTCCAATTTGGAAGAAATATACATTGTCAGTTGAGGAAGCTGCAGTGTATTTCCGTATTGGAGAAAATAAACTGAGAAGTTTAATTAACGAAAATAAATCAGCGGACTATCTGCTCTGGAATGGTAGCAGAGCTTTGATTAAAAGAGAAAAATTCGAGCGATTTGTTGATGAATTGGAAACCATCTAGGGAAAATTTTAGTACAACTTAGGGTCTGGTCGTGATATACTAACAGTATGAACGAGTCATGGCTCTTGGAAAGGAGCAATATGAGCGAAAAGAGACGTGACAATAAAAAGCGACTTCTTTGGGAAGGAGAAGTTCAGGAACAAAATGGAAGATACAAATATCGTTATACAGATTCCAATGGAAAGAGAAAATCTGTTTATAGTTGGAGATTAACCAGTACAGATCCATTTCCTGCAGGTAAAAAACCAGATTTATCATTGCGAGAAAAAGAACAGATTATTCAGAAGGAAGTATTGAATGGTGTGTGCAGTAATGATATGACAGTAATGGAATTGGTAGATCGATATCTTAGCTTAAAGAGAGGCGTGCGCCATAACACTGCAGCAAATTATAATTTTGTTCGAAATGTTTTGGCGAAAGAAGAATTCAGTGCAAAACGAATTGATAAGGTAAAACTATCAGATGCTAAACTGTTTTTGATTAAACTTCAGGAAAAGGATGGCAGGGGATATAGTTCTATCCATTCAATCAGAGGCGTTCTTAGACCGGCTTTTCAGATGGCTGTGGATGATGATTTGCTTCTTAGAAATCCTTTTGAGTTTCAGTTAGCTACAGTTGTTGTGAATGACTCTGTTACAAGGGAAGCTATTACACAGGAACAGGAAAGGAAATTTCTAAAGTTTATTAAAGAAGATAGTCATTATAATAAGTATTATGATGGAATGTTTCTTTTGTTTAAAACTGGACTTCGAGTAAGTGAGTTTTGTGGTTTGACAGTACATGATATTGATTTTGAAAATAACATGCTTCATATTACTCATCAGTTACAGAGAAAACGCGATATGCAATATAGTATTGAGGAGACAAAGACAACTTCTGGTACAAGAGATATTCCGATGACAGAAGAGGTTAGAGAGTGTCTTGAGAGAATAGTTGCGAATCGTAAGCATCCTAAGGTAGAGCCAATCATTGATGGTTATACAGGGTTTTTATTCTACGATAAAAACAACAGACCTATGGTGGCGTTGCATTGGGAGAAGTATTTTCATTATGCAATTGGAAGATATAACAGAACCTATAGAGTGCAGTTACCAAAGATTACACCTCATATCTGCAGACATACCTATTGCAGTAATATGGCAAGGGCTGGAATGAATCCAAAGACTTTACAGTATTTAATGGGGCATAGTGATATTGGTGTAACGATGAACACTTACACACATCTTGGAGCTACAGATGCAAGAGCCGAATTAGAGAGATTACATTTAGCTGGTACATCAGACAGACATAAATCTCGCAAGATTGTAGGCTTGAACTGATAAAAAAGTGCTGGTCTACGAATTTTAAAAATAGACCAATTTGTAGACCAATAGACCAAAGAAATATAAGAAAATATAAGAATTTATAAGAAATTAGGAAAAGAACAGAAATCCCAAAAAGCCCGTAAATAAAGGGTTTTAAGAAGATTTAAGGAGATATAAGAAGATGATAAAAGTATTATTCATCTGCCACGGCAATATTTGTCGTTCGACAATGGCGGAATACGTAATGAAAGATTTAGTGGAAAAATCAAACTTAGCAGAAGAGTTTTACATTGATTCTGCTGCCACAAGTCGTGAAGAGATTGGTAATCCAGTCCATCATGGCACACAACAGAAATTAAAAGAAAAAGGAATTTTTTGTGGGGATCACCGTGCGAGGCAAGTTACAAAAAAAGAATACGAAGAATACGACTATATTTTAGGTATGGATTCTTGGAATATGAAAAATATGATGAAAATTTTTGGAAATGATGCAGATAATAAAATCCACAAATTACTAGACTTTTCATCGTCACCAAGAGATATAGCTGACCCTTGGTACACAGGAAATTTTGAAATCACATATAATGATGTCTCTGAAGGCTGCCAAGAGCTTTTAAACTATATATTAGAGAAAGGGCAAGTGACTCGAAATTAGAGGTTTGAGTACAGTTAGATAAAATGAAAACAAAAAATATAGATTTAACAAAAGGAAGTGAAATGAAATCAATTGTATTATTTTCACTCCCCCTGATTGCAGGAAATCTATTTCAACAACTTTACAATTTGGTCGATACTCTTATTGTAGGAAAATATGTCGGGGCGAATGCGCTGGCAGCTGTAGGATCTTCTTATATGACAATGACTTTTTTAACATCTATTATCATTGGTCTTTGTATGGGAAGTAGTGTTGTTTTTTCGTATTTTTATAGTGCAAAAGATACAGAACAGTTATCACAAAGTTTTTTTCAATCTTTTCTATTCATTCTTGGAATTACCATTTTGATTAATGGAATAAGTTTTTGGTTTGTCGATGAAATTTTGCAACTTTTAAACATTGAGGAAAGTATTTTTTCGATGACAAAAGAGTATCTATTGATTATTTTTGCAGGTATGTTTTTTGTCTTTTTGTATAATTATTTTGCAGCAGTTTTAAGGAGTATGGGAAATTCATTTATTCCTCTTGTATTTCTTATTATTGCATCTTTTTTAAACATCATATTAGATTATTTATTTGTAGTACCGTTTCAGATGGGAGTACAAGGGGCAGGATATGCAACAATTATAGCCCAAATTGTTTCTGCGATAGGAATTACAATATATACATTAAAGCATGTTCCTGAAATGAAGTTTCGTAAGGAAATGTTTGTTATAAAGAAAAATCTATTTAAAAAGATAATAGATCAATCTGCAATGACAAGTGTTCAACAATCTATTATGAATTTAGGCATTTTGATGGTGCAAGGATTGGTGAATAGTTTTGGTATTACTGTTATGGCTGGATTTGCGATTGCAGTTAAAATTGATAGTTTTGCTTATATGCCTGTGCAAGATTTTGGAAATGGATTTTCAACCTATGTGGCACAAAATAGAGGTGCTGGGAAAATGGAGCGTATTAGTACAGGAACAAAGTCTGCGATAAAATTAATTTTAATCAGTTGTCTTTTTATTTCTACATTTGTTTTTATTTTTGCAACACAGTTGATGGGATGTTTTGTTTCGGCTGAAAATGTAGAAGTAATTAAGGAAGGGGTTCGTTATATTCATATTGTTAGTCCGTTTTATTTTATGATTGGATTCTTATTTATGTTCTATGGATTATACAGAGGACTAGGGAAGCCGGAAATGTCTATTATACTGACAATTCTTTCTCTTGGAACACGAGTTATTCTTGCTTACGTTTTGTCTAGTGTAAAGGGGATAGATGTTATTGGAATTTGGTGGGCTATTCCAATTGGTTGGATTTTAGCAGATTTGGTAGGATTTATTTATTATAAAAAATATAAAAATACAATTCTTATAAAAAATTAAGATTATCCTAAAGCATTTTTACATTTTTTTTGATAGAATGTTTCTAAGTGAGATGTTTTACTCAAAAGGAGAAATATTTATGCGTACAGTAAGAAAAATCATAAAAAGTATTCTTATTTGCACCATTATAGTAGTCATTGGGAGCAGTTCTTATTTGATTTATAGTGGGTATTCTATGTACAAAGATGTTGTACAAACAGTGAGTGTTGATGATAAGGTGGCAGAAATTCGGAGCAAGAAACAGTACACTCCTGTGAATGAATTACCACAAATTTATAAGGATGCTATTATTTCGGTCGAAGATCATAGATTCTATTCTCATCCAGGTATTGATCTATTAGCAACAGCAAGGGCGGCTCTTCACGATATTCAGGCAATGTCTCTAGTAGAAGGCGGAAGTACGATTACCCAGCAGTTAGCTAAAAATCTTTATTTCACACAGGAGAAGAAATTTGTTCGTAAAGTGGCAGAAGTATTTGTAGCAATAGAAATGGAGAAAAAATATACAAAAGATGAAATATTGGAGTTATATGTAAATTCAATATATTTTGGAAATAATTGCTATTGTGTAAAAGATGCTAGTTTGACGTATTTTGGAAAACTTCCAAAAGATATGACAAACTATGAAGCTACTTTGTTGGCAGGAATTCCAAATGCACCGTCTGTATATTCCCTTGATGTAAATCCAACCTTGGCGAAACAGCGTCAACGTCAAGTTATTCAGAAAATGATTGAATTTGGATATTTAACGCAAAAAGAAGCGAATCGAATTATTCAGTAATAAATTTTTCTGATATACATATATTACTATAAATCTATATATGTGGAATTTATGATGAAAGAGTCTTTGAAAAAGAAAATGACTTTTGCGACAAATCTTCCCAAGGATGTTATACTTGGCGTTCCGATTATAACAATGACAGGTCAATTAGAAGTTTATGTTGAGAATTATAAAGGAATTTTAGAATATACGGATACAATGATACGTATCCGTAGCAAAATTGGGCAGATAAAAGTCATAGGCAAAAATATGCAAATCGAATATTATACCAATGATGAAATGAAAATAATAGGTCATATCAAAACGATTGAATATGCTTAAAGGAGGCAAATGTGTGCTACTTTCTATCATTCGATATATAAAAGGGTATTTGCGAATAAAAATTGTTGGTTATTCCCCAGAACGATTTTTAAATTTATGTCGTCATCATCATATTTATTTGTGGGGATTAACTCCGTGTATGCACGATTATGTAATGTTTATTAGTATAAGCGGCTTTAGAAAATTGAAACCTATTTTAAAGAAAACGAAGACAAAAGTTGTGATTTTAAATCGATATGGTCTTCCTTTTTTTTTACATAAATATAGAAAACGAAAAGTTTTTTTCATTGGGGCAGTAGGATGTATTTTATCTATATATTTCTTTTCTACGATGATATGGAACATTCATATAGAAGGGAACTATTCACAAACAGATGAAATGATTTTGGAATTTTTAGAGACAAATCATGTATATCATGGGATGCCAAAGTCAAAACTGAATTGTGAGAGAATTGCAAAAGATATTCGAAAAGAATTTGATGATATTATATGGGTGTCTGTCTCTATACAAGGAAGTCGTTTGATGATTCAAGTGAAAGAAAATTCAGATACCATTTCACAACAGAAAGGTAAAGAGAAAAAAGTCACAGATTTAGTTGCTTCGGAGGATGGAGAAATTGTAGAAATGATTACTCGTTCAGGGGAACCTCTTGTTTCTAAAGGAGATCGGGTGAAAAAGGGTACGATTCTTGTTAGAGGAAGGGTTTCAATTAAAAATGATGCAAAAGAAGTTGTCGAGTATCGTTATCAATCTGCTGATGCAGATGTACGATTAAAAATATCCGTTCCGTATCAATCGGAAATTCCTATAGAGTATATGAAAAAAAAGTATACAGGTAAAGAAAGAAAACAAATTTTTTTCAGGGTGGGAAAATATTCGTTTGATTTTGGCCTTTTACAGAATAAATTTAAGCATAAAGAAGTTTATTCAAACGAAAAAAAATTAAAACTTGGAGAACATTTTTATTTTCCCATAACATATGGAAAAAAGAATATAAAAGAATATGTATTGCAGAAGAAAAAAAGAAACGATAAAGAAATTCGGAAAATGCTAAGTAAAAATTTTCAAAACTTCTGTAAAGATTTGGAAGAAAAGGGGGTAGAAATAATTGAAAAAGATGTTAAAATATACAAAGGGTCAAAAACAGCTAAAGTATATGGTAAACTGATTTTGATTAAATCTGAGAACATGAGAAAAGATACAACTATCGTTCAGATAAAAGAAAAGGAATCAAAAGGAGTTGATTAAATGGGACTACTCGAAAAAAGTATAGAAGTTTCCGCAGAGCATGAGAAAAATGTCTTTGGAGAATTTGATAAATTTGCAAAAAAGATTGAGCGTACCTTACATGTAACATTGATTGCAAGAAACGGAGAAGTGAAAATATTAGGAGAAGCATCTTATGTTGAAAAGGCAGAAAATGTTCTTTTTCAATTGCTCGAATTGTCAAAACGGGGAAACGTTATTCAAGAGCAAAATGTAGATTATGCTCTTTCTCTTGCTTTTGAAGATAATAGGGATGGACTTTTACAAATTGATAAAGAAATTATTTGTCATACATTGCAAGGGAAACCGATTAAACCTAAAACGTTAGGCCAGAAAAAGTATGTAGATGCAATTAAAAAGCAGATGATTACGTTTGGTCTTGGTCCGGCAGGAACAGGGAAAACATATTTGGCAATGGCTATGGCAATTACCGCATTTAAAAATAATGAAGTTGGGCGTATTATTTTAACTCGTCCAGCAATTGAGGCAGGAGAAAAACTGGGATTTTTGCCTGGTGATTTACAGAGTAAAATCGATCCTTATTTACGACCACTATATGATGCTTTATATCAGATTATGGGGGCAGAATCATTTATTAAAAATTCAGAAAAAGGGCTGATTGAAGTTGCTCCACTTGCTTACATGAGAGGTAGAACACTTGACAATGCGTTTATCATTTTAGATGAAGCACAAAATACAACACCTGCTCAAATGAAAATGTTTTTAACAAGAATTGGTTTTGGATCCAAAGTTGTTGTGACAGGAGATGCTACACAGAAAGATTTGCCTTCTGGAACAACTTCCGGATTAGATATTGCAAGGAAAGTCTTGAAAAATATAGACGATATTTCTATTTGCAATTTGACAAGTAAAGATGTTGTAAGACATCCATTGGTTCAAAAAATTGTCAAAGCATATGAGGAATTTGAGAAGAAAAAAACATCTACACAAGAAAAAAGGAGAAAATAATGACAGTATATTTTGAAGAGGAAGGCGAACTGAAACTAGAACTGGATTGTAAGGAAATTGCAAATACAGTTGTGGAAGGCGTATTAGATTACGAGAATTGTCCTTATGAAGCAGAAGTGAATTTACTTTTGACAATGAATAAGGAGATTCAAGAGATGAATGCAGAGTTTAGACAAATAGATAAAGCAACAGATGTGTTATCTTTTCCGATGATTGATTTTGAAACAATTGGAGATTTTGATTTTTTGGAGGAAGATGATAGTTATTTTAATTGTGATACAGGAGAAATGATGCTTGGTGATATTGTTATTTCAAAAGAAAAAGTGATTGCACAAGCAGAAGAATACGGACATACAATAAAAAGAGAATATGCTTTTCTAATTGCACATAGTATGTTACACTTACTTGGTTATGATCACATGGAAGAACAAGAACGTTTGGAAATGGAAAAGAAACAAAAGGAAATTTTAGAACAATTAGGAATAACACGATAACTTAAGTGAGGTATAATACATGGAAACAAAAGGGAAAAAAAATGAGGGAGCATTTCTTGTTCAAGGGATGATTTTAGCCTTTGCTGGAATTATTACGAAAATCATAGGGGTTATTTATCGAATTCCGCTCATTAATATTATGGGGGATCAAGGGCAGGCATATTATGGCATTGCCTTTGAGATTTATTCATTAGCGCTTCTTTTGACTTCATATAGTCTTCCGCTAGCCGTTTCAAAATTGGTATCGGCAAGGGTGTCAAAAGGCGAAAGAAGAAATGCTTTTAAAGTATTTAAATCAGCACTTGTTTTTGGTTTAGTGTCTGGATCTGTAGTTGGTTTAATTGTGTTTTTTGGAGCAGATTTTATTGCCACAAAGATTATGGCAATGGGACCAAGTCAATATGCACTTAGAGTTCTTGCACCTTGTCTTCTTGTGGTAGCGATTATGGGTGTTGTAAGAGGATACTTCCAAGGATTAGGAACAATGATTCCTACTGCTGTATCACAAATTTTAGAGCAAATAGTTAATGCAATTGTTAGTGTTGTAGGTGCAAGTTATTTATTTGAATTTGGAAAAAAGGTTGTTGAAGCAAACGGAAAAGGAAATTTAGGGCCGGCTTATTCGGCAGCAGGTGGTACGCTTGGTACATTTATTGGGGCAGTTTTTGGATTATTGTTTTTACTTTTTGTTTTATTTGTTTATAGAAAAGTTATAAAGAAACAATTAAGACGTGATCATACAACATATCAAGAAGAATACGGAACAATTTTTCCTATTCTATTAATGACAATACTTCCAGTAATTTTAAGTACGGCAGTATATCAGAGTACAAAAATTTTGGATGCGGGCATCTTTAGTAATGTAATGTCTGCGCAAGGAATGACAAAGGAAAAATATGAAACGTTGTGGGGAATGTATACAGGGAAATTCAACACGCTTGTTAATGTACCACTTGCGATAGCGAATGCTATAGGTGTATCAGTTATTCCAAGTTTGACTGCTGCTATGACTTTAGGAGATAAGAGATTGGTTCATAGTAAAATTCATTTAGCAACACGTTTTTCCATGCTTATATCTATTCCAAGTACAATCGGATATATGGTATTGGCTAAGCCAATTATGAATTTATTATTTAATGGGAATAATTCAACGCCAGCTCTTTTATTAATAACAGGCGCAATAACCATAGCATTTTATTCATTATCAACAATAACAAATGCTATGTTACAGGGGATTGATCGTATGACGACTCCGATTAAAAATGCAACAATTTCCCTTGTGATTCATTTGATTTCACTTTTTATCATGCTTGTTGTATTTAAAATGAATATTTTTGCAGTTATAGGAAGTACAATTGTATTTTCACTTAGTATGTGTATTTTAAATGGTCACGCTTTAAAAAAGGCAATTGGTTATCATCAAGAATATTATAAAACATTTATTCTTCCATTAATTGCATCAATTATCATGGGATTGGTTGCATTTATTATTCAAGTAGGATTTTCGAATATTATGCCAGAAAAAGTAGCGACGATTATTTCTGTATGTGTAGCAATAGTAGTATATTCTTTAGCGCTTCTTTTACTTGGAGGACTTACAGAAAATGAAATTCTTTCCATGCCAAAAGGAAGAAAAATAGCAAAATTATTGAGAAAATTTCATCTTTTAAGAGAAGAGGAAGTGTAAATGAAACCAGTAAAAAAAGTAGTATTACTTCATGATATATGTACTGTAGGTAAAGCGGGAGCTATGAATATGATTCCTATTTTACATACAATGGGAATAGAAGTTTGTCTAATTCCCACCATGTTATTATCTACACATACAGGAGGATATGGAGAACCGGCGATCTGTCCGATTTCTCCAGATTACTTGAGGCAATGTGCAAAACATTATAAAAGTCAGAATGTGAAATTTGATGTTATTTTTGTAGGATATCTAGGAAATTCAGATATGATAAATGGTGTGTTAGATTTTATTGAAGAGTTTCCAGAAGCGAGAATTGTGACAGATACAATTATGGGAGATAATGGAAAGTTTTACAGAAACTTTGATCTTAGTTATTTACAAGCATTAAAGGCACTACTACCTATTTCCGATTTGATTTTGCCTAATTACACAGAGGCTTGCTTTCTTTCTGAAATGGAATATAAAGAAAATCCGAGTTTAGATTATTTAAATAAAATATGTGAGAGATTAGCACAATTTGGTGCTAAAGATATGGTGATTACAAGCGTAGCTTCTGGAGAAAAAATAGGGATTTTATACAGTGAGAATGGAAGAAAGGATTGTTTATTTCTTGAATGTGAGTTAAATAACATACATGGAACAGGGGATGTGTTCGATGGAGTTGTTTTAGGAAATTATATGAGAAATATAGCGTTGAAAGAAAATATTATACAAGCGCATCAATTTGTGAAAGCTTGTATTTCGGAAACATATCAACATTCTTACGATAAGCGAGAAGGAATTCTTTTAGAAAAAATGCTTCCACTACTTGTATAGATTATGAATGATAAGTGAATACTGTAAATAAAAAAGGGGTTGTCCTATGAAAAAAAAATACAGTATTCATTTTCTAGTTGCAACATTTATTTGTTTGTTGGCACTAACAATAGCGTATCAAATGAGCTATCATCATGCAAAAATGAGATTGAAGCAAGAAGTACAAAAAGAACATACTTCTGTAACAACAGACGGAGAAGCATTTCGATCAGATACGTATTATCTGCAAGAATTAAATGGCTTCATTGCTGTATATCAAAGCGATAAAAAAACTATATTTGAATATACAAATATTCGTATGGAAGAACTTCCAAAAGAGTTAGTCAAAGAAATTAAAGAAGGAAAAAAACTTCCAAATCTTGAGGCTGTATATGGTTTTTTGGAAAATTATTCTAGTTAATCAAAAGAAAAGAGGATAAAAGAAATGTTAGAAGAAAAAATTGAGAGAATTAATGAGTTGTATAGAAAATCAAAAGCAGAAGGATTGACAAAAGAAGAACTACAAGAGCAAAAAGTATTAAGAGCAGAATATATTGACGCCTTCAAAAGAAACCTTCGTGGTCAATTAAACAATATTTCTATTCAGGAAAAAGATGGAACAATTACAAATTTGGGAGAAAAATTTGGAAACAAAAAAACAAATTAGAAAAGAAAATTTAAGAAGAAGAGAATTGCTTTCAAAAGAAGAGTGGGAAAGAAGAAGTGAGCTTTTGATGGCATTTCTTCTTGAACAACCGATATATCAAGAAAGCCAAACAATTTATTGCTATGTGTCCTATCACGGTGAAGTGGACACATGGCGTTTTATTATGTATAGCTTAAAAAAAGGAAAACGGATAGCCGTCCCAAAAGTGCGTGGAAATGAAATGAAATTTTATTATATTCAGGATGTGAGAGAACTCAAAGAAGGATATAGAGGAATCTTTGAACCACCAGAAACAAATGTGGAAGCAACAGAAGAAAATGCTCTGTTGCTTATGCCGGTAGTTGCTTTTGATCGAAAAAAACATCGTCTTGGATATGGTGGAGGATTTTATGATAGATATCTTGAAAAACATCCAAATCATTTTAAAATTGGAATTGGGTTTTCATTTCAAGAAAGAAAACATATTCCTGTAGAAAAACACGACATAAACCTAGATAAAATATGGACAGATGAAGGAGAAATACTATGACAAATTTACCAAAGGATGCAATTCTTTTATTGAGTGTTGTTAATACAAAATTGAGAGATTATTATAAAAGTCTAGATGCTTTGTGTGAAGATATGAATGCAGATAAAAAAGATATTATATGCAAACTTGAAAGTGTAGGATATGAATATGATGAGGGAAAAAATCAGTTTATATAGGGTATTGTATTCTTGCAAAAGTATTTTCGATATCGTATAATTGTAGCGTTATAGACCACTTTTGATAAAAGAAAGGAAAATATATGTTAAAAGATTTAGAGAAGATGATAAATGAAATTGATTTGGAGAAAGAAGCACCTGTTCTTGAACCAGATAGACAATATTATTATATAGCAAAAGCAAAAAAATATGTTTCTGCACAAGCAGAAAAATTAGGACGTTCTCTTACTTTTTGTGTGACAACATTTGGATGTCAAATGAATGCAAGAGATTCTGAAAAATTAGTTGGTATTTTAGAACAAATTGGTTATGTAGAGGAAACAGACGAGGAAAAGGCAGATTTTATTATATATAATACATGTACCGTTCGTGAAAATGCTAATATGCGTGTTTATGGTCGTCTTGGACAATTAAAGAGAGTGAAAAAAGAGAATCCACATATGATGATTGGACTTTGTGGTTGTATGATGCAAGAACCTGAAGTGGTAGAGAAATTAAAGAAAAGTTATCGTTTTGTAGATTTGATTTTTGGAACCCATAATATTTATAAATTTGCAGAGTTAATTGTGACACGTTTTGAATCAGAACGTATGGTAATTGATATTTGGAAAGATACAGATAAAATTGTGGAAGATTTACCAAGTGAACGAAAATTTTCTTTTAAATCTGGCGTAAATATTATGTTTGGTTGTAATAATTTTTGCAGTTATTGTATTGTGCCGTATGTACGTGGACGTGAAAGAAGCCGTAATCCGAAAGACATTATAAGAGAAATAGAACGCCTTGTTGCAGATGGAGTTGTAGAGATTATGTTGCTTGGACAGAATGTAAATTCCTACGGCAAGAATTTAGAAACGCCAATGACATTTGCTCAATTATTACAAGAAGTGGAGAAAATTGAAGGTCTTCAAAGAATTCGTTTTATGACATCACATCCAAAAGATTTGTCTGATGAATTGATCGAGGTAATGAAAAACTCGAAAAAGATTTGCAAACATTTACATTTACCTGTACAATCAGGAAGTTCAAGAATTTTACAGAAAATGAATCGCCGTTATACAAAAGAACAATATTTAGAGTTGGTAAGAAAGATTAAAGAAGCTATTCCAGATATTTCATTAACAACAGATATTATTGTTGGATTTCCTGGGGAAACAGAGGAAGATTTTTTGGAAACAATGGATATTGTAAAGCAGGTTCGTTATGATAGCGCATTTACATTTATTTATTCAAAACGTACAGGAACACCTGCTGCTGCAATGGAAGAACAGATTGAAGAAGAAGTTGTGAAAAATCGTTTTGATCGGTTGCTAAAGGAAGTACAGGAAATTTCTGCAGAAGTATGTAGTGTACATACAGGAACAACCCAGGAAGTCTTAGTAGAATCATTAAATGATCATGACGCTTCTCTTGTAACAGGAAGATTAAGCAATAATATCTTGGTACATTTCCCAGGAACAGCAGAACTTATTGGGAAAATTGTTACTGTGAATCTTGAAGAATGTAAAGGATTTTATTATATCGGTAAAATGGTAGAATAAGAAATATCTACCATCCATATTTTAAGAACATACGTCCAAACTATTTACTAGGAATAAAATAAAGTAAATAGAAAGGGCGTTTTTCTTTGAAAAAAATCAGTGAATATTTATTTATGTGGGCGTTAGGTGGAACACTTTATTATACATTTGAAGTGTTTTTTCGAGGCTTCTCTCATTGGACGATGTTTGTGTTAGGGGGCATTTGTGTGGTTTTTTGTATGTGGCAAGGACTGACAACAAGATGGAAAGATCCCTTATGGATTCAAATTTTAAGATGTACAATTTTTGTGGTTTGTGGTGAATTTATTACAGGTATTATTGTTAATAAATGGTTTAATTGGCAGGTTTGGGATTATACGGATCAACCTTTTCAACTATTTGGACAAATTTGTTTACCTTTTGCTATTATTTTTTCTGGTTTATGTGCTTTAGGGATAATAGGAGTAGGATTTTTTTTATATTGGTTTTATGGTGAGGAAAAGCCAGATTTTCATGTGCTATAGAGAACCGGAAACTTGAAAACCACTTTGAAATTTGTTATGATATGATAACGTATAAAGAAAATGGGATTATTCTCGTTAAAAATAAGGAGGAAATGTGAAATGTCTGAATTGACTCCAATGATGAAACAATATGTAGAAACCAAAAAACAGTATCAAGACTGTATTTTATTTTATAGATTGGGAGACTTTTATGAGATGTTCTTTGATGATGCAATTACCGTATCAAAAGAACTAGAACTAACATTAACAGGGAAAAATTGTGGAATGGAAGAAAGGGCACCTATGTGTGGTGTTCCATATCATGCTGTAGAAGGATATTTGACAAAACTTGTATCAAGAGGTTATAAAGTGGCTATTTGTGAACAGGTTGAAGACCCTAAAATGGCTAAAGGAATTGTAAAGCGTGAAGTAGTGCGCATTGTTACACCAGGAACAAATTTAAATACACAATCTCTAGATGAGTCAAAAAATAATTATATTATGTGTATTGTCTATATCGCAGATAGATATGGTCTTTCTGTTGCGGATGTCTCTACAGGAGATTATTTTGTGACGGAATTAGATAGTGGAAGAAAACTTTTAGATGAAATTGCTAAATTTTCACCTTCAGAAATTATATGTAATGAACCTTTTTATATGAGTGGAGTTGATATAGATGATTTGAAAAATCGTCTTGGAATAGCAGTATATTCCCTTGATGCATGGTACTTTGATGATTCTATGTGTGAGAAAGTATTGCGAGATCATTTTAAAGTGAGTTCTCTTGAAGGCTTAGGTCTTGGAGATTATAATTGTGGAGTTATAGGTGCAGGAGCACTTCTTAAATATCTTTACGAAACACAAAAAACAACCCTTTCACATTTGACAGGAATTACCAGTTATACAACAGGAAAATATATGTTACTCGATAGTTCTACAAGAAGAAATTTAGAATTATGTGAAACACTTCGTGAAAAACAAAAAAGAGGTTCACTTTTGTGGGTTTTGGACAAAACAAAAACTGCAATGGGAGCAAGAACATTAAGAAGTTATGTAGAGCAACCATTAATCAATAAAACAGATATTCTTGAACGTTTAGATGCAGTAGGCGAGTTGAAAAATAATGCTATTGCAAGAGAAGAAATTAGGGAATACCTAACTCCTGTTTATGATTTGGAGAGATTGATTAGTAAAATTACATACCAGTCAGCAAATCCAAGAGATTTGATCGCTTTTCAGAGTTCTCTTGCTATGTTGCCTTATATAAAATATATTTTATCTGATATGACAGCACCATTGTTAGTGAGACTTCATGATGAACTAGATCCATTGGTTGATTTGTGTGAACTTGTGAAAAATGCAATTAAAGAAGAACCTCCTCTTGCAATGAAAGAGGGAGGGATTATTCGTGATGGATATGATGAAGAAGTAGATAAGCTTCGTAGTGCAAAAACAGAAGGAAAAACATGGCTTGCACAATTAGAAGCAGAAGAACGTGAAAAAACAGGAATTAAAAATTTAAAAATCAAATACAACAAAGTGTTTGGTTATTATTTAGAAGTGACTAATTCTTATAAAGATCTTGTTCCTGACTATTATACAAGAAAACAAACACTTGCAAATGCAGAGAGATATATTATTCCTAAATTAAAAGAATTGGAAGATACTATTTTAGGGGCAGAAGACAAGTTGTATGCACTAGAATATGAAATTTATTGTAGAATTCGAGATCAAATTGCGACTGAGGTCGTTCGTATACAAAAAACAGCCAAGGCAATTGCAAAAATAGACGTGTTCGCTTCGTTGGGACTTGTGGCAGAAAGAAATAATTATGTACGTCCAAAGATTAATGAGAAAGGAATTATTGACATTAAAAATGGAAGGCATCCTGTAGTAGAAAAAATGATTCCAAATGATATGTTTATTGCAAATGATACTTTATTAGATGATAGAAAAAACAGACTTTCTATTATTACAGGACCAAACATGGCGGGAAAATCAACGTATATGCGTCAAACAGCACTTATTGTTCTTATGGCACAGATTGGAACATTTGTACCTGCTGAAAGTGCAAATATTGGGATTGTTGATCGAATTTTTACCCGAGTTGGAGCTTCAGATGATTTGGCATCTGGGCAAAGTACATTTATGGTAGAAATGACAGAAGTTGCAAATATCTTACGAAATGCGACAAATAAAAGTTTGCTTATTTTAGATGAGATTGGACGTGGAACAAGTACATTTGATGGCTTGAGTATTGCATGGGCGGTTGTGGAACATATTAGTAACGCAAAATTGCTTGGCGCAAAAACATTGTTTGCGACACATTATCATGAATTAACAGAATTGGAAGGTAAAATTGATAGTGTAAATAACTATTGTATTGCCGTCAAGGAAAAAGGAGACGATATTGTTTTCCTTAGAAAAATTGTAAAAGGTGGAGCAGATAAAAGCTACGGAATACAGGTTGCAAAATTAGCAGGAGTACCAGAAACTGTTATTTCAAGAGCAAAAGAAATCGTTAGCGAATTAAGTGAAGCAGATATTACAACAAGGGTAAAAGATATAAAAATACAAAATCAAGAATCAAAAACAAAGAAAAAGAAATATGATGAGGTAGATTTAGCACAAATGTCTTTGTTTGATACGGTAAAAGATGATGATGTCTTAAAAGAATTGGAAGAATTGGATATAAGTTGTATGACACCGATGGATGCGTTGAATACGATTTATCGTTTGCAGAATAAATTAAAAAACAGGTGGTAAAAGAAAAGGGGAAGAAATATGCCAAATATTCAGGTGTTGGATCAAATTACAATTGACAAAATAGCCGCAGGGGAAGTGATTGAGAGACCAGCTTCCATTGTAAAAGAATTAGTAGAAAATGCAATTGATGCAAAGGCAACCTCTGTTACTGTTGAAATACGGGAAGGTGGAATCTCTTTTATTCGAATAACAGATAATGGATGTGGAATTCCAAAAGAGGAGGTTTCACTTGCTTTTTTACGACATTCTACGAGTAAAATACGTTCTGAAAAAGACTTGGCAACAGTTACTTCACTTGGATTTAGAGGAGAAGCTCTTTCAAGTATTGCAGCAATTTCCCAAGTAGAAGTGATTACAAAGACAAAAGAGAGTGATTTTGGAGTAAAATATACAATTGAAGGTGGTGCTGAAAAAAGTCTTGAAGAGATAGGGGCACCAGAAGGGACAACATTTCTTGTAAATCAGATTTTTTATAATACGCCTGCTCGCCGCAAATTTTTAAAAACGCCTATGACAGAAGCAAGTCACGTAAATGAATTAATGATACGTCTTGCCTTATCTCATCCTGAAGTTTCTATTCAATTTATTAATAATGGACAAAGTAAATTTCATACATCAGGAAATGGAAATGTAAAAGATGTAATTTATCATGTGTTTGGTAGAGATATTGCCAATAATTTATTAGAGATTAATTACAGCGAAGAAAATTTACGGGTGAGTGGGTATATTGGAAAACCTATGATTTCTAGAGGAAATAGAAATTATGAAAATTATTATATTAATGGTAGATATGTAAAAAGTAATATTATCGCGAAAGCAATTGAGGATGGATATAAAGATTTTACGATGCAACATAGGTATCCTTTTACAGTACTTCATTTTTGGATAGATGGAAATGAAATTGATGTAAATGTACATCCAACAAAAATGGAACTTCGCTTTAGTCATCAGCAGGAAGTATATAATTTCGCTTATCGAGTAGTAAAAAAGACACTTATGGAGCCAGAATTGATTCCCCGAGTAGAATTACCCAAAACTGTTGTAGAAAAATCCATAGTAGAGAAAAAATTACCTGAAAAGCATGATGAAGCATATTTTATGAAAAAGATGAAGGAGCGAGTGGCATCGTATCATCGGCAAACTTCACAAGCTGAAGTAAAAGATACAAAAGAATTACATCGGGGGAATATGCAAATTGATAGGATTAAAGAAGCCGTTACATATAATAAAAATAAAGCGCGAGAAGAGGAGAGTGTTTCTACAATAGTAGAAACACCTAAATTAGATCTACGGGAGAAGCAAAAAATAGAACAATTAAATTTTTTTGATGAGAAGTTATTATCCAAGAAAGCATCGCAAGAATATACAGTGATTGGTCAATTGTTTGATACGTATTGGCTTGTAGAGTTCAAAGACCAATTGTATATTATTGATCAACATGCAGCACATGAGAGAGTGTTATATGAAAAAACATTACATGGTATGAAGAATAGAACATTTACTTCTCAGTATTTAAGCCCTCCAATTATTTTGAATCTTTCTATGCAGGAAAAAAATTTATTAACAGAGCATATGGAGTTATTTACAAAAATAGGATTTGAAATAGAAGATTTTGGTGGGGATGCATTCGCAGTTAGGGCGGTTCCAGATAACTTGTTTAGCATTGCAAAAAAAGAGTTGTTAATGGAAATGCTTGATCAGCTTTCTGATGAGATTACTTCTGCTGAAGCCCCTGATCTAATCGGAGAAAAAATTGCGTCTATGTCGTGTAAGGCAGCAGTAAAAGGAAATACAAAATTGTCTTCTGCAGAGGTGAATACATTGATTGGAGAACTTTTAGAATTAGAGAATCCATATCATTGTCCACATGGAAGACCAACAATTATTGCAATGACAAAACGAGAATTAGAAAAAAAATTTAAGAGGATTGTTTAGAATGAATAAAAAGCCATTAATTATTTTAACAGGACCTACTGCTGTTGGAAAAACAAAAGCATCTATTGATTTAGCAAAAACAATAGGTGGAGAAATTATTTCTGCAGATTCTATGCAAGTCTATAGACATATGGATATTGGTTCAGCCAAAATTACGAAAGAAGAAATGCAAGGTGTAAAGCATTATTTGATTGATGTGTTAGAACCAGATGAAGAATTTCATGTAGTGAAATTTCAGCAATTAGCAAAAAAAGCAATGGAAGAAATCTATGAAAAAGGGAAAATTCCTATTCTTGTAGGGGGAACAGGATTTTACATTCAAGCGCTTTTATATGATATTGATTTCACTGAAAATAACGAAGACGTTACGTACAGAAAAGAATTAGAAGAAATTGCTAATATAAAAGGAGCAGAATATCTTCATAAAATGCTTGAAAATGTGGACGAGAAGTCCGCTCAAATGATTCATAAAAATAATGTGAAACGTGTAATAAGAGCGTTAGAATTTTTCAAACAGACTGGCCAGAAAATATCTGAACATAATGAAAGAGAAAGAGCAAAAGAATCTCCATATCAATTTTGTTATTTTGTATTAAATGACACAAGAGAACATTTATATGGGCGTATTGAAATACGAATTGATCATATGTTAAAAGAAGGGCTTGTTGATGAAGTAAGGACATTAAAAGAAAAAGGATATAATCGCGATATGACATCTATGCAAGGCCTTGGTTATAAAGAAATTTTAGATTATTTAAATGGTGTTTATTCATTAGAAGAGGCAATCTATATTTTAAAGCGTGATACAAGACATTTTGCAAAACGTCAGATTACATGGTTTAAGCGAGAAAAAGATGTTATATGGGTGAATAAAGATCAATTGAATTATAGTGAGGAGAAAATATTAGAATTTCTTCTTAAAAAAATAAAAGAAAGGATTACATTTTCATGTTAGAAACAAAAGAACAATATAAACAATTAGGAATTTCAGAGGAAGTCTATGCATTTGGGGAAAAAATAGAACAAAAATTAAAAGAGCGTTTTCAAAAAGTAGATGAAGTTGCCGAATTTAATCAATTAAAAGTGATTCAGGCGATGCAGGAAAGAAGGGTAAGTGAGGCGTGCTTTAATTATGCTAGTGGGTATGGATACAATGATTTAGGACGAGATACGCTTGAAGAAGTTTATGCAAGTGTATTTCATACAGAAGCCTCTTTAGTAAGACCTCAAATCACTTGTGGTACACATGCACTTGCACTTGCGTTAAGCGCAAATTTACGGCCAGGAGATGAACTTCTATCACCAGCAGGTAAGCCTTATGATACACTTGAGGAAGTGATTGGGATTCGTGAATCAAAAGGTTCGCTTGCAGAATATGGAATTTCATATCGACAAGTAGATTTGCTTCCGAATGGTACATTTGATTATGAAAAGATCGAAAAGGCAATTACTGAAAAAACAAAATTAGTTACGATCCAACGTTCTAAAGGTTATCAAACAAGACCAAGTTTTTCGGTTACACAAATTGGAGAATTAATTTCTTTTGTTAAGAAAATCAAACCGGATGTAATCTGTATGGTAGATAATTGTTATGGAGAATTTGTTGAAACAATAGAACCGAGTGATGTTGGAGCGGATATGGTTGTAGGTTCTCTTATTAAAAATCCAGGAGGAGGATTAGCTCCAATAGGTGGATATATTGCTGGGAAAAATGAATGTATTGAAAATTGTGCTTATCGTTTAACCTCTCCAGGTTTGGGAAAGGAAGTAGGTGCATCTCTTGGTGTTATGCAATCATTTTATCAAGGACTCTTTTTATCACCTACAGTTGTAAGTGGTGCATTAAAAGGAGCCATATTTGCTGCTAATATCTATGAACAATTAGGATTTCCAGTTATTCCAAATGGAAGTGAAAGTCGTCATGATATTATTCAAGCAGTCGAATTTGGAACTCCGGAAGGAGTCATCGCATTTTGTCAAGGAATTCAAGCAGCAGCACCTGTAGATAGTTATGTTACTCCTGAACCATGGGCAATGCCTGGGTATGATAGTGATGTAATTATGGCTGCCGGAGCATTTGTACAAGGTTCTTCTATTGAATTAAGTGCAGATGGACCAATTAAACCACCGTATGCAGTTTATTTCCAAGGTGGACTTACATGGACACATGCAAAATTAGGAATTTTAATGAGCTTAGAAAAATTAGTGCAGGCTGGTCTTGTGAAATTGTCTTAGTAAAGCGAAAGGATATTATGGGAAATAATAAAAAAATTGTTGTCATTGGAGGAGGAGCATCTGGTTTGATGGCAAGCATTATAGCAGCTAGAAATGGGGCAGATGTTACTATTTTAGAACATAAAGAAAAAATAGGTAAGAAAATCTTGGCAACTGGAAATGGTAGATGTAACTTTACAAATGCGAATATGAATAGCGAATGTTTCCATGGAGAAGATATAAAGGGGATAAGTTCTGTATTAAATAGATTTGGTACACAAGATACACTTGATTTTTTTTCTACACTTGGTGTTCTTGCGAAAAATAGAAATGGATATTATTATCCTAAATCTAATCAAGCATCTGCGATTGTAGATGTGCTTAACATGGAACTGAAACGACAGAATGTAGAAATCGTATGCAATAGTCACGTTACAACGATAACGAAGAGAAAACAATTTGAAATTATTTCTTCTACGGGAAGTTATATTGCGGATTCGGTTATTTTAGCAACAGGAGGGAAAGCTGCAACTTCTCTTGGTTCGGATGGAAGTGGATATACTCTTGCAAAAGGATTTGGACATACTATTTCTCCTATAGTTCCAGCATTAGTGCAATTGCATGGAAACGGAAGTTTTTTTAAACAAATTTCAGGTGTACGCTCAGATGCCAAAATCTCTCTTTATGTTGACGGAAAATTGTTCGGAGAAGATATAGGAGAAATCCAATTTACGGATTATGGTGTATCGGGAATACCAGTTTTTCAAATTAGTCGATTTGCGGCCATTGCACTTTATGAAAAGAAAACGCCCAAAGTAATTTTAGATTTTTTTCCAGAATTTTCAAAAGAAGCATTAACAAAATTTTTTAGAAACAGAATAGAGCAAAATAATGAAAAGAAAGCTGGAGAATTTCTTGTGGGATTGATTAATAAAAAGTTGATACCGATTTTACTTAGAGCATCAGGAGTAAGAGAAAGAACACTGATTTCTAAAGTGGAAAAAGAACGATTAGAGCGTTTGATTGATAAATGTAAAGGATTTGAAATAGAAATCATTAAAACAAATTCTTTTGAACAAGCACAAGTTTGTGCAGGTGGTGTTCGATTAAACGAAATAGATTTAGGTACAATGGAATCTTTGTATGCAAAAGGACTTTATATCACAGGAGAACTTTTGGATATAGATGGAATTTGTGGAGGTTATAATTTACAGTGGGCATGGACCACTGGTTATATAGCTGGAGAAAATGCTGCGAGAGGGAAAAAATATGATTAGAATTCATCAAATAAAATTACCAATTACACATACACAAGAAGAGTTGCAGAAAAAAATTGGAAAAATGTTACGCATATCTGTAAGTGAGATAAAAGAGATGAAAATTATTAAGCAGTCCATTGATGCAAGAAAAAAGCCAGAAATTTTTTATACATATACTGTAGATGTAACTGTTCCCAAAGAAAAAAGTGTTTTGCATAAAGTTAAAAATAATCAGATTATGTTCTCGCCTTCTGTCAAATATCATTTTTCACCAACTGGGAAAAATCCTATGCACTATCGACCAATTATTGTAGGGAGTGGACCAGCAGGACTTTTTTGTGCTTATATACTTGCTAAACATGGATATAAACCACTTTTGCTAGAAAGAGGTGCAGCAGTAGATGAAAGAATAAAGGATGTAGAGAAATTTTGGCAGACGGGGAATTTAGATTTGAATTCTAATGTACAGTTCGGAGAAGGTGGTGCGGGAACATTTTCCGACGGGAAATTAAATACACTTGTAAAAGATTCTTTTGGAAGGAATCAAAAGGTTTTAGAGATTTTCGTGGAGAATGGAGCACCGGAAGATATTTGTTATAAAAATAAACCTCATATCGGGACAGATATTCTTGCAAAAGTAGTAAAAAAGATGCGTCAATCTATTATCAACAATGGAGGCGAAGTACGTTTTCGTAGCCAAGTAACGGATATTTGTATAGAAAATCAGAAAATAACACAATTAGTTATTAATGGAGAAGAAAAAATACCATGTGAAACAGTTGTTTTTGCGATAGGACATAGTGCAAGAGATACTTTTGAACTGTTGTATAAAAAACACATACCAATGGAGGCGAAATCTTTTGCAGTTGGTGTACGTGTAGAACATTTACAATCTATGATTAATTTTTCTCAATATGGTATGGAAGAAGAGCCGTTACTTTCTGCTGCATCTTATAAAGTGGCTGAACAATTACCAAATGGAAGAGGAGTCTATTCGTTTTGTATGTGTCCGGGAGGGTATGTAGTCAACGCATCTTCTGAAGAAAAACGTTTAGCCATAAATGGAATGAGTTATCATAGTAGAAATGGGAAAAATGCAAATAGTGCAATTATTGTTACTGTAACACCAGAAGATTACAAGGGAGCGAACGCGCTTTCTGGAGTGGAATTTCAGAGAAGGTTAGAAGAAAGAGCATATCAATTAGCGGGAGGAAAAATTCCTGTACAGCGTTATGGTGATTTTTGTAAAAATAGAGTTTCATCTTGTTTTGGAAAAGTGACACCATACATGAAAGGAAATTATGAATTTGCTAATGTTAGATCAATTTTTCCAGAAGAAATCGCAAAATCTATTGAAGAAGGAATGAAAAAATTTAACAACAAAATTCGAGGATTTTCGCAAGAGGATACATTGCTTTCTGGAGTGGAAAGTAGAACCTCTTCTCCAGTAAGAATAAAAAGAGGAGAGGGATTGATGAGCGAAATTGTGGGATTTTATCCGTGTGGAGAAGGTGCGGGATATGCAGGAGGTATTACTTCTGCAGCAATGGATGGATTAAAAGTAGCTGAAGAAATTGCAAAGATTTATCGAGCATTCGACTAAATTCGATTTTCTTCAGAAAAAATTAATTTGTTTAGTGTGTACACTCATTTTAAAGTATGCTAAAATAAATCTTGTGTCGTAATGAGTCTATAATAAAAATGAGTCAAACAAAGAAAATAAAAGATATGATAGAAGAGGAGCGTCCATATGAAAAATGTGAACGCTTGGGTGTAAATAGTTTGACAGATATTGAACTTTTAGCAGTTTTGTTAAGAAATGGATCGATTAATTGTAACTCTCTTGAGTTAGCAAGACGTATTTTATATCCTTCAAATCAAAAAGGGGGACTTGTTAATTTACATCAGTACTCTTTGACACAACTTAAGAAAATTCACGGAATTGGACGTGTAAAAGCACTTCAGATAGTTTGCATTGTGGAATTGAGCAAAAGACTTTCCAAAGCCTCCGCAATCAAAGGTCTTGATTTTTCATCTGCCGCAAAGATTGCAGAATATTATATGGAAGACCTGCGACATCATCAGCAGGAACATATGAAACTTCTCATGTTAAATACAAAAGCGAGATTAATAGGAGAAACAAATATTTCAAAAGGGACTGTGAATGCATCTTTAGTATCTCCACGCGAATTATTTATTGAGGCTCTGCAAAAAAATGCTGTATCTATTATATTGTTGCATAATCATCCAAGCGGTGATCCAAATCCAAGTAAAGAAGATATTTTAATTACAAAAAGGATAAAAGAAGCAGGAAAATTAATTGGGATTGAGTTGCTTGATCATATTATTATTGGCAACAACTGTTATATCAGTTTAGCAGAGCAAGAGTTGATATAACCCATTGAGAGGAAATAGAATGTTAGGGAATATATATGGATTAGACTTGGGAACATATGAGATTAAAGTATATGATAAAAAAAGGGATACAATTTGGACAGAAAAGAATGCGATTGCTATTGAAAATGAAAATAGCATTTTTTCAGTAGGTGATGAGGCATATGAAATGTATGAGAAAGCACCAGATAATATTGAAGTTGTTTTCCCAATGAAAGAAGGAGAAATTTCTCATTTTAATGATTTACAATACCTGTTGCAAAATTTATTGAAAAAAGGAAAGCGTTTTTCTCGTGGTTCTAAATATATAATTGCCGTTCCTACAGATGTTACAGAAGTGCAGAAACGTGCTTTTTTTGACTTAGTTATTCATTCAACAGCAAAAGCGAAAGAAGTTAATATTGTAGAACGTGGAATTGCAGATGCTGTTGGAATTGGTTTAGATGTTCAAAGTGAAAAAGGGCTTTTCATTGCCAATTTTGGTGGGGAAATCACAGAATTATCTGTTTTATCTTATGGAGGTCTTGTTCTGAACAGAATAGTCAAAGTGGGCGGAGTGACATTGGATGAAGCAATTGTTAATCGTGTTCGACATAATCATGATTTTCTTATTGGAAGGCTGACTGCTGAAACACTCAGAAAAGAATTTGGTATTTTTGATGATGCAAGTAATCACACGCTTTCTGTTGCGGGAAGAAATCTGATTTCAGGTGTTCCGACACAATATGACGTTTCTATTAGTCTTGTGCGAGCAGCTATAAAGGAATCTCTTGAAGAGATAAGTCGTTCTATAAAATCTTTAATTGAACGTACTCCTCCAGAAGTGTTAACAGAGGTAAAGAAAAATGGAATATATATGACTGGAGGATTGGCAAATTTAAGAGGTCTTTCAACATATATGGAAGCAACAACAGGATTAAAGGTAACATTAGCAAAGAATCCAGAACTAAGTGCAGTCAATGGATTAAAAAAAATAATTTTATCAAAAGAATTACAAAAACTAGCATATTCAATGCTTGATGAAAATTTTAGGTGGATGAGATAATATGAAAGGAAAAAATCAACTATCAGTACCAAGTAAATATTGGCTATTAATTATTACTACAATCTGTATTATTTTTATCGGATTGTCTTTAGTTTCAGAAAAGGCATCTGGACCTTTTAAGGCAGTTGCTGATTATACCGTTGTACCTATGCAAAAAGGAATCAATAGGGTTGGAATGTATCTAAGTGATTTGACAGAAAATTTTGATACATTGCAAGATGTTAAGGCAGAAAATAAATCTCTAAAAAAGAAAGTAGATTCTTTAACTATTTCTAATAATCGTTTACAACAAGATAAATATGAATTAGAAAGATTAAGAGAATTGTATAAATTAGATCAAACATATTCTGATTATGAAAAAGTTGGGGCTCGTGTTATTGGAAATAATGGAAGCAACTGGTTCAGTACTTTTACTATTGATAAAGGTAGTGAAGATGGAATCAAAGTAGATATGAATGTTATTGCAGGCACAGGTCTTGTCGGAATTGTAACAAAAGTAGGACCACATTCTTCGGAAGTAAGAGCAATTATAGATGATCAAAGTAATGTAAGTGGTATGGTATTGTCTACGTCAGATACTTGTGTCGTGCGTGGAGATTTAAAACTACTTTCAGATGGTAGAATTCGTTTTGAGCAACTTGCCAATAATACTACAAAAGTAAAAGAAGGTGAGCAAATTGTTACTTCGCAAATTAGTTCAAAATATGTACAAGGTATTCTTATTGGTTACATCAGTGAAATTAATGTGGATGATAACAATTTAACACGTTCTGGTTATATTACGCCGGTTGTAGATTTTAAAAAACTTCAGGAAGTATTGGTTATTACTTCTACAAAGAAAGATTTAGTCGAGAAAAAGAAATAAGGAGAAAAATCTAATGAAGATAAAAAGAAAAATAATAACTTTTTTCATCATTATAGTTTGCTTTTTGCTTGAAACGACAGTCTTTCCAAGCATTTCGTTAGCAGGTGTCACACCAAATCTTCTTGTTGTAATCGTTTCCTCTTTTGGTTTTATGAGAGGAAAGAATGAAGGTATGGTTGTAGGCTTTATATGTGGATTAATGGTGGATGTTTTTTTTGGATTGCAGGGAGTAATTGGGTTTTATGCTTTGATTTATACATTGCTCGGTTATGCAAATGGGTTTTTTAAGCGTTTGTTTTACGACGAAGATATTAAACTTCCTTTAGCATTGATTGCAGGAAGCGAACTGTTATACGGTTTAGTTATTTATATATGTGTTTATCTAATGAGAAGTAAATTTGATTTTATTTATTACTTATTGCATATTATTATGCCGGAATTAATGTATACTATTTTAGTAACATTAGTGTTATACCAGATTATTTTACACATTAATCGAAAACTTGAAACCGAAGAGAAAAGGAGTGCAAGTAAATTTGTTTAATCGAATAAAAGAAGCAATTAATGAAATATTAAAGTCCAGACTATTTGTTGTGGTTATCGTATGTTTTATTTTATTTGGTATTTTGATTCAAAGATGTTTCAGTTTGCAAATTGTAAATGGTCAAAATTATTTAGATAACTATAAATTACAGATACAAAAAACGAGAGAAGTACAAGGTACTAGAGGAATTATTTATGATAGAAACGGTCAAGTGTTAGCAGAAAATAAGTTGGCATATACAGTAACTATTGAAGATAATGGTACTTATGAAGATAAAAAAGAAAAAAACAAGAAAATCAATCAAATAATTGAAAAGGTAATTGGAATTATTGAAAAAAATGGAGACGCAATTATTAATGATTTTGGAATTGTGTTAGATGAAAATAATGAATATAGTTTTCTTCATCCAGAAGGAACAGCTAGGATGAGATTTATTGCTGACGTATATGGAAAAGCAAAAGTGGACAGTTTGTCGAAAGAGCAAAAAGAATCTAAACCTAATGATATTATCAAATATCTTTGCGACAACAAACAATACGGTTATGGTATAGATAGAAAAAAATACGATAAAGAAATGGTTCTAAAATTAATTAATGTCCGATATGCAATGGGATTGAATAGTTTTCAAAAATACATTCCTACTACAATTGCTTCTGATGTTAGTAATGAAACAGTAGCAGCAATTATGGAGAATTTGGATGAATTACAAGGAGTAGACATTCAAGAAGATTCACTCCGTTCTTATCCAAATAGTAAATATTTTGCTTCTATACTAGGATATACTGGAAAAATATCTACAGAAGAATATGAAAATTTTAAAGCAGATGGGAAAAAATATTCTAAAACAGATATTATCGGAAAAGCTGGATTAGAGCAGTCTATGGATGAAATATTGCAAGGGAAAAACGGAAAAGAAGTTCTTTATGTAAATAATGTAGGAAAAATTATTGAACGAGACAAGACAACAAAAGCAGAAGCTGGAAATAATTTATATTTATCTATTGATAAAAATTTACAAATTGCTACTTATAAAATTTTGGAAGAACAATTGGCAGGTATTATTCTTGCTAATATGAGAAATGTAATGAATTTTGAAAAACGGGCAGGAACGCAAGATGTAAAAGTAATTCCATTTGATGATGTTTTAAATTCATTTTTTGCTAATAATATTTTGAATATTAAACATTTTTCGGATAAAAATGCGAAAACAAAAGAAACTGCTGTTTATCAAAAATTTTTAAAGAGAAAAGATGTTATGTTGAATCGAATTATAGATGAATTAGATTCTGCATCAGCGAAACCATACAAAAATCTTTCAAAGGAAATGCAGGCATATATGAGTTATGTTGCGAATGATGTTTTAACAAAAAATGCCGGGATTTTAGTGAAAGATAAAATTGATACAAATGATAAAATATATAAGGCATGGAAAGAAGACGATTCTATTAGTTTGAAAGAATATCTGCAATATGCAATTTCAAAAAACTGGGTAGACACTTCAAAACTTCAAGATTATATTGAAGGAAAAGGAGATTATTCCGATGCGAATGAAGTGTATAAAGGAATGCTTTCTTTTGTAAAAGAATATTTGTCATCTAATATAGGGTTCGATAAATTGATCTATAAATATATGATTAAAGATGGCACGATTACAGGAAAAGAAATTTGCTTGATGTTATATGAACAAGGGGTATTAAAATATGATGAAAAGCAAGTAAATGCGTTAAATGCAGGAACAATAAACGCTTATGATTTCCTTCGTGGAAAGATTAAATCTTTAGAAATCACACCTGGACAATTAGGACTTGAACCTTGTACTGCATCAGCAGTTGTTACAGATGTAAATACGGGAGCAATATTGGCTTGCGTTTCTTATCCTGGATATGATAATAATCGTCTTGCAAACACAATGGATTCCGAATACTATAATGAACTGGTTACTGGATTATCTAGACCTCTTTATAATAATGCCACTCAAGAAACAACAGCTCCAGGTTCTACATTTAAACCAATTTCTGCTGTTGCTGGTTTAACAGAAGGGGTAATTACAGGTGGAACAACTTTCACTTGTACAGGTAAATTTACAAAAATCACGCCAAGTCCGAAATGCTGGATTTATCCAGGGGCACATGGTGGATTAAATATTACAGGAGCCATTTCTCATTCATGTAATATATTTTTTAGTGAAATGGCATACCGGATGAGTATGGATGAAAAGGGGAATTATTCAAGTAAAAAAGGTATCGAGATTTTAACCAAATATGCAAAAATGTTTGCGTTGGATCAAAAATCAGGTGTTGAAATTCCAGAATCTTCATCTACTATTTCTACTGAAGATGCAGTTCGTTCTGCTTTTGGTCAGGGTACAAATAACTATACTGTCACACAACTTTCGCGTTATGTATCAGCTGTAGCAAATAAAGGTACTGTATATGATTTGACTTTATTAAACAAAGTTGAAACTGTAGATAAAAAAGTAGTAAAAGAATACGAACCAAAAGTAAATAATAAAATAAAAGATGTTTCAAAGACGACATGGAATCTTGTTCATCAAGGTATGGAAAGTATGGTGTCTTCGAGTGGGGTTTTCAAATCATTAAAAAAATCTAACTTTAAAATGTCTGGTAAAACAGGTACTGCACAACAAAGTAAGTTACATCCGGATCATGCGTTATTTGTAGGGTTTGCGCCAAGTGATGCACCACAAATTAGTGTTGCTATTCGTATAGCAAATGGACACAAATCAGCATTTGCTGCAGAAATTGGACGAGATATTGTAAGATATTATTTCAACTTAGCAAATAGTTCGGAAATTATTCATAACGAAGCATCTTCTGTAACATCTGCAACAGTAGGTGATTAGAAAAAAGGGGTGAGAATAAAATGAATCGCTTAGTTACAGTTAAAAGTAATAAGTACGGCCTCTTAATTCAACTTCATCCAAATGTAGATTTCAAAGAATTATTAGATGAAGTTAATAGAATTTTCAATGATACAGTTAAATTTTTTCATCATGCAAAATTAGCTGTTTCATTTGAGGGGCGTATTCTCACAAAAGATGAAGAACATCAATTAATCGAGATGATTTCTAAAACAGCTCAAATTGAAATTGTGTGTATAATAGACAATGATAAAAAACGCGAGCAAGTGTACAAAAGATGTGTGGAAGAAAGCCTTTTAGAAAAGGAATTAAAAGATGGTTTGTTTTGTAAAGGGAGTCTGCACAAAAAACAAGTATTAGAATCGGAAAAAAGTATTATTCTTTTAGGCGATGTAGATGAAGGGGCAACGATAGCTGCGAAAGGGAATATTGTTGTCCTTGGAAAATTAAAAGGAAATGCTTATGCAGGAATTACTGGTAGACAAAATTCTTTTGTTTTTTCGCTTTCGATGCAACCAAATCAATTAAAAATTGGAAGTTTGGCAGTAAAACCAATCATGGTCACAAAAAATGAGTATATGTCTATGATGCCTCAAATCGCAATTCAAAATGGAAAAAGTATAACATTTCAATCAATATTTGATGATGAGGCTTACATACAGGAGGAATTAAAATGGGCGAAATTATTGTAGTAACATCTGGAAAAGGTGGTGTTGGAAAAACAACTAGTACTGCCAATATAGGTGTTGGACTGGCAAAGTTGGGTAAAAAAGTAGTTGTTATTGATACGGATTTGGGTTTAAGAAATTTGGATGTAGTTATGGGATTGGAAAATCGCATTGTTTACAATCTTGTAGATGTGATTGAAGGCAATTGTCGATTAAAACAAGCTTTGATCAGAGATAAAAGATATGAGGAATTATATCTTCTTCCATCTGCACAAACGAAAGATAAGACGGCAATTTCTCCAGAGCAGATGAAAAAATTAACTTCAGAATTAAAGGAAGAATTTGATTTTGTTTTACTTGATTGTCCAGCTGGAATTGAGCAAGGATTTCAAAATGCAATTGCAGGTGCAAACAGAGCAATCATAGTCACAACGCCAGAAGTATCGGCTATCCGAGATGCAGATCGCATCATTGGCTTATTAGAACAAAATAAAATCAAAAATTTAGAATTAATTATCAATCGCATTCGTATTGACATGGTAAAAAGAGGAGATATGATGTCGATTGATGATGTGACCGAGATTCTTGCAATTCATTTGCTAGGAGCTATTCCGGATGATGAAAATATTGTTATTAGTACAAACCAAGGGGAAGTGGTTGTTGGATGTGAAAGTCTTTCTGGAAAAGCTTATGAAAATATATGTCGGCGTATTTTAGGCGAAGATGTTCCACTATTAGATTTGGATGAGCATAGAGGCTTTTTTAAAAAACTTTCTAATCTCTTTCAGAAAAATTAGGAGGTTAGACAAATGAATGTATTTGAATCAGGACAGAAGAGAAATTCTGTTGTTATTGCAAAAGACAGATTAAAAGTTCTTTTGATTTCAGACAGAGTAAATTGTACACCCGATACATTCGAAAAATTACAAAATGAATTATATTTAACAGTTTCAAAGTACATAGAAGTATCTCCAGAAGTATTTGATGTTGAAATTACAAAATCTAATATTTCGATTAAATTAGCTGGAGAATGTAATTAACTGGAGGATAAGCAGTGAAATTAATAAAAAATTATCAACTAAAAAATTTAAAAATTTCTTTGATTGTACTTGTTTTGGCAATTTCTACAATAGGAATACTTGTTGTAGGAAGTGCTAAGCCAAGTTATCAAGGGAAACAAATTATGGGAGTTATTTTAGGCATTATAACTATGCTTATTGTTGCAGTAATCGATTACAATTGGATATTAAATTTTGCATGGATTATGTATGCCATAAACGTAGTGTTACTAGTCCTTGTAAAATTAATTGGTAAAGAAGTAAATGGAGCACAAAGATGGATTGATTTGAAAGTTATTAGCGTACAACCTTCTGATTTGACTAAAATTTTTATGATTATCTTTTTTGCAAAGTTTTTGATGGATCACGAAGAAGATTTAAATGAACCAAAAAATATTATTAAAGCGGTACTTTTGATTTTACCTTCACTTGTTTTGATTGTGGCTCAACCTAATTTATCAAATACAATTTGTCTTGCTGCACTTTTTTGTATACTTATGTTTATTGGCGGTTTGAGTTATAAGTTTATTCGTACTGTACTTTTAATCGCAGTTCCTTTAGTTATTATCTTTTTAATTATTGCAGTACAACCTAATCAAAAATTACTTAAGTCGTATCAACAAAAACGTATTCTTTCGTGGTTAGAACCAGATAAATATGCAGATCAAGAAGCATATCAACAGATTAATTCGCTTATGGCAATTGGTTCTGGACAAGCAACGGGAAAAGGGTTAAACAATAAAGGGACAACTTCAGTAAAAAATGGTAATTTTATTTCAGAACCACAAACAGACTTTATTTTCGCCATAATTGGAGAAGAATTAGGATTTGTTGGTTGTTGTATTACAATAATTTTGTTGTTATTAATTGTAATACAATGTATAATAATAGGTACGAAAGCACAAAATCTGGCAGGACAAATTATTTGTGGAGGAATAGCCGCACTAATAGGAATACAAACTTTTATTAATATTAGTGTGGCAACAAGAATTTTTCCAAATACAGGTATTCCTTTACCTTTTGTTAGTTACGGATTAACTTCTCTTGTAACTTTCTTTATTGGGATTGGATTAGTGCTTAATGTTGGTTTACAACCGAAAAAATATTAGTTAGGAGTTGATTTACAAATGAATATCGGATTAATTGCTCACGATGCGAAAAAAGCTCTTATGCAGAATTTTTGTATTGCATATCGCGGTATTTTGAAGAAACATAATTTATTTGCGACTGGTACAACAGGACGTTTGATTGAAGATGTTACGGTTTTGAATATTACAAAATATCTTGCAGGACCATTGGGGGGGATGCAACAATTAGGTGCTCAAATTGCACAGAATGATATTGATGCTTTAATTTTTCTTCGAGATCCAATGAATGTAAAACCACATGAACCAGATGTAAACGATGTTGTGCGTTTATGTGATATGCATAATATTCCAATTGCAACAAATGTTGCTACTGCGGAAATTTTGATTTTAGCAATAGAACGAGGAGATTTAGATTGGCGTGAAATGTATAGATAAATATATCAAAATGATTTTGTGTGGAATTTTAACTTCTTCATTTCTTATCGGTTGTGGTACTTCTGGAAGTAATCTTTCTACTTATGAAAACGAGCAATATAAGAAGACAGTTTATAAAGCTGATGGAATCGCTGAAAAACTTTGTGTAACGTCTAAAGAAGAGGTTTCTTACAAATCAGTTAATACCGATGCAACACTAAGTGCTGTTGGATTATTTGACCTTCATGATAAAAAAGTACTATATGGAAAAAATATTTATAAAAAAATTTATCCAGCAAGTACGACAAAAATTTTAACTGCTTTAGTTGCTTTGAAATATGGTAATTTAGATGATGTAGTAACTGTTTCAAAAACAGCAACAACATTTCCACCTGCAGCTTCATTGTGTGGGATTAAGGCTGGAGATAAACTTACTTTAAGAGAATTACTGTATGGATTGCTGATTCCTTCTGGGAATGATGCCGCAGTAGCAATTGCAGAACATATTTCTGGAAGTGTAGAAAATTTTGCTAAGTTAATGAATAAAGAAGCGTATGATATTGGTGCTACACATACACATTTTGTTAACCCTCATGGTCTACATGATAATAATCATTATACGACGGCGTACGATTTATACCTTATTTTTAATCAATGTATTCAATATGATGAGTTCATTAAGATTGTATCTGAAACGAAATACGATATGTCTGTTACCAGTACAGATGGAACAATTCGTACATTACCGTTGGAAACAACAAGCCTTTATGGATTAGGGAAGGCAGAAAAACCAGAACATTTAACTGTAATCGGTGGAAAGACTGGAAATACAGGAGAAGCAAAAAGATGTTTAGTATTGCTTTCAAAAAATGAAGAGGGTCATTTGTATGTTTCAATTGTTATGGGTGCGGAAACAAAATCTCTCGTATATAAAAATATGAATAAAATGCTTAATGCAGTTTCAGAATAATTAAAGGGAGGCAAAAACCTCCCTTTGTTTTATACTACATTTCTTTAATCCGTCCATATAAACTGATTAAGTATAACCCACAAAGTCCAATAATCGTATAAACTGCTCTTGATAGGAAGGATAATTCTCCAAATAAGAATGAAACAAGATCAAATTGAAAAATTCCGATTAAAAGCCAGTTGATTGCACCTAAAATAACTAATGTGAGTGCGGTATTGTCAAACCATTTCATATGATTCCCCCTTATTCATGATAGCAGTAGTATTTGCAAAAAAAATCAATTTATACATAGAGGAATAAACAATGAGTGAAAAAAAATTATATAATAAATATTCTGATTATCTGAAAGAAAAATATGGAGAAAAAGTATATAAACTTCCAATTAATCTCCCTCTTACATGTCCAAATAGAATAAATGGACATGGTTGTAGTTTTTGTGCAGATGTGGGCACTGGTTTTGAAGCAATGAAATCAACCGTTTCTGTTACAGAACAACTAGAAAAAACAAAAGAGTATATTTCAGGCAGATATCATGCAAAAAAATTTATTGCCTATTTTCAAAATTACACAAATACATATATGCCATTAGAAGTGTTTAAAAAGTATGTTTTAGAAGCTGTTAAGGTTTCGAATATTGTAGAAATTTCCATTTCTACGAGACCAGATTGTGTAAGAGAAGACTATCTACAATTTTTAAAAACTGTAGAAGAAACGTATCACATTTCTATTCATTTAGAATTGGGTTTGCAAACAGTAAATTATCATACACTTGATTTTATTTCAAGAGGTCATGGAATTGCAGAATATATTGATGCCGTAAAAAGAATACAGAGATATGGATTTTCTATTTGTACGCATTTAATTTTAAATCTCCCCCAGGATACATTGAGAGATACAATAGAAACAGCCAAAGTAGTTTCAGCACTAGAAACGGATATCGTGAAATTACATTCGCTTTACATTCCTAAAAACACACCATTGTGTGAGGCTTATGAACATGGTACAATTAAGTTATGTTCTAAAGAAGAATATATTGAGCGGCTTGCAATATTTTTGGCATATTTAAGTCCAAATATTATTGTTGAACGTTTATTTAGTCGTGTTCCAGAAAAAGATGCCGTATTCTCTAATTGGAATACAAGTTGGTGGAAATTACAAGATGAAGCACTTGCTTACATGAAGAAAAATAGATATTATCAGGGGAAATTTTATAATTACTTAAATGGAGCTGCATTAAATAGTTTATCATAGGAGGCTTTTGATTTGTCAGAGAATAAAAAAGTAATCGTTTATCGAAAAAAATGGAAAATGAATGTTGGTATCATATTATTTGGGACTTTATTTATTTATCTAATTATTTTAATTATCTCTTACGCAACAAGGAATCACGTTGATTCATATGAGGTGCATATGGGGAGAATTTTAAATGATGAAAACTATACTGGAATGGCTATACGAGAGGAAAAAATAGTTTTGTCCGATAAAGATGGCTATATAAAATATTCCTCCACAGAAAATAGGAAAATTAAAAAAGGAGAAAAAATATGTGCTATGTCTTCTGAAAAGTTTGTCAACCAAACTACCGGAAATTTTGCGAAAGAAAAAGCAATAAAAAGTTTGACAGAAGAACAACAAAATTCTCTTAGTCTTACCGTGCAATCATTTACAAATAATTTTTCGGATTCAAATTTTTCAGAAGTATATTCTTTTAAGGAGACAATCAAAAATACATTATCTGATTTTTCTTCTGATGAAAATGATTTTTTTAATAAAATATCAAATAGCACGCCGGAAGATTTCCTATTAAAAAGCGAAGATGATGGGGTTATTGTATATAATACAGATGGATATGAATCATTTACGGAAGAGCAAATTAGGAGATCTAATTTTGATAGACAAAAATATTATGTGAAAGAATTGAATGATAACATGAAAATTTCTTCTGGAGAACCAATATGTAAGTTAATTACTTCAGAGAATTGGTCGGTAGCCATTCCTATTACAGAAAGAACAGCTAAAGAATTAAAAGATAGAACAATGATTACTGTTCGATTTTTAAAGGATGATGAAAAGATGGTGGGAAATCTTTTTGTAAAAAAACAGGAAAATCAATATATGGCCTACATCCATTTTTCTAGTGGAATGATACGTTATGCAAATGAACGTTTTCTTGATTTGGAATTAATTTTTACAGATTATAGCGGGTTGAAAATTCCTAAATCTGCTATTGTTGAAAAGCCTTTTTTTGTAATACCAACAGAATATATTGTAAAAGGTGGGAACAGTAATGAAACAGGCGTATTAAAAAAATCATCCAAAAATAAAAATACAGTAGAATTTGTTCCATTGGATGTTTATTCTGAAAAAGATCAGTTATCATATGTTGATTTGTCGGAATTAAATAAGGGAGATATTATTATTAAACCTGATTCCAATATGACACATATAATCGGAGAAACAAAAAAATTATCTGGTGTTTATCAGATTAATAAGGGATACGCTATATTCAAACAAGTAGAAATTCTTTGTGAACGTAAAGAGTTTTATATTGTTCAAGCAAAAAATGAATTTGGTTTATCAAATTATGACCATATTGCTTTATATGGGAAAAAAATAAAAGAAAATGACATTATTGTGCAGTAGGAGTGATCAAATGTTAAAAGATAATTTAAATTATGTTATGAAAAAAGTTTGTGAAAGTTGCCATAAAAAATCTTTAAATGTGGATGATATAACTGTAATTGCTGTAAGTAAAACAAAACCAATAGAAATGATAGAGGAATTATATAATAACGGATGCAGAGATTTTGGTGAAAATAAAGTGCAGGAACTTCTAGATAAATATGAGGTATTGCCAAAGGATATCCACTGGCATATGATTGGCCATTTGCAGACAAATAAAGTAAAATACATTGTAGATAAAGTAGCATTAATTCATTCTGTAGATTCATTACGCTTAGCTGAAACTATTGAAAGAGAAGCAGCGAAAAAAGATTGTATTGTTAATATTTTAATTGAAGTAAATATGGCAAAGGAGGAAAGTAAATTTGGTGTCTATCCTGAAAATTTAGAGAAACTTTTAAGAGAAATCCATACTTTATCTCATATTCGTGTAAAAGGATTAATGACTGTTGCACCAAATGTAAAAAATCCAGAAGAAAATCGAGAAATTTTCACTAAAATGAAGAATTTATCTGTTGACATTGCAGAGAAAAACATTGATAATATTACTATGAGCATTCTTTCCATGGGAATGAGCAATGACTATGCTATAGCGATAGAAGAAGGAGCAAATGTAATCCGTGTAGGAACTTCTATCTTTGGGGCTAGAAATTACAATATAGAATAAAAATATAAGGAGAATATACAGTAATGGGTGTTTTGGACAAATTTTTGAATATTATGAAATTAGATGATGGAGAAGAAGACGATTTCTTAGGAGAAGAGGATTTTGAGGAATACGAAGAAAAGCCAAAAAAATCTTTTTTTAGAAGAGATAAAGAAGAAGTTGAAGATTTTGATTTACAAGAAGAAAGTAAAGAAAAATCAGCCTCTCTTTCTAATCATAGCAACAATAAGGTAACACCAATGCGTCAGCCAAACGGAAAAAGAGCTGCAAGTATGGAAGTGTGTGTGATTAAGCCGACGGCAGTAGATGATGCGCGAGAAATCACAGAAACATTATTAAGTGGACGAACAGTTATTTTAAATTTAGAAGGAATTGATTTAGAAGTTGCGCAACGTATTATTGATTTCACTTCAGGTGCTACATATGCTATTAGAGGAAATTTGCAGAAAATTTCCAACTATATTTTCTTAGTTACACCTACAAATGTAGAAATTTCTGGAGATTTACAAGATTTATTAAATACATCTTTTGACGTACCATCTATTCGAACAAGATTTTAGGAATAATGTTATGCAGAAAGAAGAGATTGTATTACAGAAAAGACTGATAGAATTATCAAGGATATCTTATCAAAGAGGAATTGCTACGTATTCAGATTTTTTAAATCTCAATGAGTTGAATATTTTACATACAACATCATCAAATCTGTTTTTTACAAAGTACGAAACAGATGGAGGATATTGTGGTTCAGAGCGTCAGATGGTTGCTTTTCTACCTGATGCTCTTTATTATACACCTTTTTATCCGATAAAAGTCTTAAAAATATCTCCTTTACATAAAAAGTTTGCTGAAGAACTTTCTCATAGGGATTATTTAGGGGCTATATTAAATTTAGGGATTGAACGTTGTAAATTAGGAGATATTTTACTTATTGATGGAAATGCATATGCTTTTATACATGAATCCTTGGCTGATTTTATTTGTCAAAATTTAACAAGAATACGTCATACTTCTGTATATGTCGAAATAGAAGACGAACAGACTTTTTCGTATACGCCTAATATTGAGGAAATCAAAGGAACTGTTGCATCAATTCGATTAGATAGTATTCTTTCCCTTGCTTTTTCAATATCAAGAAATAAACTTGTTCCTCTCATTGAAACAGGACTTGTTTTTGTGAATGGAAAGCTTATTACTACAAATAGCTATAATATTAAAGAAAATGATATTATTTCGGTTAGAAAAAAGGGGAGAGTTCAATATAAGGGAATTCTTTCACAGACGAAAAAAGGACGTTATTATGTACTTTTGCATAAATATGTATAATAGAAGGAGATTGACATGAAAAAGGAAAAAATAAAATGTTATATATGTAGTATTTTAATGGTAATACTATGTATTTTTTTTGATCAATATACAAAATTTTTAGCTGTAGAACATTTAAAAGGCAAAAAAAGTTTTATAGTGATTAAGGATATTTTTGAACTTAACTATTTAGAAAATAGAGGAGCTGCCTTTGGGATGTTGCAAAATCAAAGAACCTTTTTTGTTTTCAGTTTTATTTTGATTATAGCCGCAGTATTATATTTATATATAAAATTACCAGTGAGCAAAAGGTTTTTACCACTACACATTTGTGGGATTTTGATTGTTTCCGGTGCAATTGGAAATATGATTGATAGACTACGTTTAGGATATGTTATCGATTTTTTTTATTTTAAATTAATTGATTTTCCTATTTTTAATGTTGCTGATATTTTCGTTGTGGTAAGCGTAATTCTTCTTGCTATACTCATTTTGTTTGTTTATAAAGATAAAGAAATTAATGATATTTTTAGTTTTAAAGTAAATGGAAGAGGATTGAAGTAGTATGAAAGAAGAACAATTTACTATACAAGAAAATGATACTGGGACAAGAATTGATGTATTTCTTTCTAAAAAACTAGATAATATTTCACGGTCATATATTCAAAAATTAATTAAAGACAACGATATTACCGTAAATGGTGTAACCGTTAAAGCAAACTATAAAGTTAATATGAATGATATAATAAAGGTAAGTATTCCTGAATTAGCAGAACCAGATATTCTTCCGGAAAAAATCCCGTTAGATATTCTATATGAGGATAAAGATATTCTTATTGTAAATAAACCAAAAGGAATGGTTGTACATCCTTGTCCAGGACATTACTCAGGAACACTGGTAAATGCTCTTATGAATTATTGCAAAGAGGATTTATCTGGTATTAATGGAGTAATGAGACCAGGAATTGTACATCGTATAGATATGGATACGACAGGCTCTCTTTTAGTTTGTAAAAATGATTTTGCACATCAAAAACTTGCTGAAGATTTGAAAATACATAATATCAAACGGATCTATCATGCAATTGTGCATGGTATCATAAAAGAAGATGAAGGAATAATAGACGCGCCAATCGGAAGACATTCTGTTGATCGAAAAAAGATGAGTATTAATTACAAAAATGGAAAAGATGCAATTACGCATTATAAAGTTTTAAAAAGATTTTCAAATTATACTTATATAGAATGTCAACTAGAAACAGGACGAACACATCAAATTCGTGTACATATGGCAAGTATACATCATGCACTTGTGGGTGATACAGTTTATGGTCCTGCAAAATCCGCATTTCATTTACAAGGGCAAACATTACACGCAAAAATATTGGGAATTCATCATCCAAGAACAAACGAATATTTAGAGATAGATGCACCATTACCAACATATTTTATTGATTTATTAGATAAATTAGATAAAATGTCAAGATGATTTTTCAGAATATATATACTTCTTAAAGAAAATGTTGTATAATATTTATTAATAGTATTTACAATGTATTTATAATTTGCATAAGGAGTGTGACTGTTATGAAAAAAACAAATACGATTATTACTATCGGACGGCAGTTTGGAAGTGGTGGACGTGAAATCGGAAAATTGTTAGCAGATGAATTACATATTGATTTTTATGATAAAGAAATGTTAGCAATTGCTGCGAAGGAAAGTGGAATTTGCGAAGAACTTTTTGAAACCCATGACGAAAAACCAACAAATAGTTTCTTATATTCTCTTGTTATGGATACATACGCTATGGGATATTCTCCAAATACTTTAGTAGATATGCCGCTTAATCATAAAATTTTTCTTGCACAATTTGATGCTATTAAGAAAATTGCAAATCAAGGACCATGTGTATTAGTAGGAAGATGTGCGGACTATGCTTTGGAATCCTATGAAAACAGAACAAGTGTGTTTATTCATGCCGATTTAAACAACCGAATCAAACGCATTGCACGTATTTATAATTTAACAGATACAAAAGCAAAAGATCTAATTTTAAAAACAGATAAGAAACGTGCAAGTTACTATAATTATTATAGTAATAAGAAATGGGCTGCAGCAAATAGTTACGATTTGTGTTTAGATAGTTCAAAACTAGGAATAAACGGAACAGTAAATGCAATATTATCTTATATAGAAGTGAAAGATAGCATTAACGAAATAAATTTTTAAAGTAATAAATAAAATCCCCTTTTCTTTTTGCTAAGCAATTAGGTATATATCAAATAGAAAAGGGGATTCTTACTTTGTTATCTAGTATGTATTATACGTTCTGGCCACCCGGAAATCTTTCCATTTAAAATGGCAGTAAACATTCTCTCTTTGGTTCCTTTATGTTCAGTATTTAGTTGTTTTACTAAGTCTTTTGCATATTGCCTTTTTGTATGTCCATCTACAGAACATTTATTTTTCACTACAGGCAAATTATATTTGTTTTTGAATCCAATTACATCTACTTCATCAACAAACATCATCGGACGAATAACAGTTAAATCCATACGATCTAAATAAGTTTTTGGAGAAAAAGAATGGAATCTTCCTTCAAAAATCAATGAAAGAAGCATGGTTTCGATAATATCATCTTTATGATGTGCATATGCGACTTTATTGCAGCCCATTTCTTTTACAGCTTCATTTAAAGCACCTTTTCTCATTTTTGCACAAAGAGAACATGGATTGGATTCTTTTCGTTCTTCAAAAAGAATACGACCAATATCTGTTTTTACAATTTTATAAGGCACTTCCAATTCTTTACATAAATTTTCCACAGGAGTCAAATCAAAATCGCTATATCCTAAATCGACAGTAATAGCACTTAATTCAAATTTTTTAGGATAAAATCGTTTGAGACCATGAAGCGCATAGAGAAGAGTAAGACTGTCCTTACCTCCAGAAATTCCTACCGCAATATGGTCACCTTCTTGAATCATATCGTATTCATCTATCGCTTTGCGCGTATAACTTAATAATTGTTGTAATTTCATTTTAAATATTCCTTTCTTGTTTTAATAATATTAAAAACGTCTTGCTTATAGTATCTTATTTTGACTTGAAATACAAGTAGGTAAAGTGATATGATAGTTCTAATTGATGAAAATTAGGAGGAAATACAAATGAAATTTGTTATTCAAAGAGTTACAGAAGCTTCTGTTTCTGTAGAAGGAGAAGTAATTGGAAAAATAGGGAAAGGTTTTCTTGTTTTAATTGGGATTGGACAATCAGATACAAAAGAAATTGCAGATAAGTTAGTGAAGAAATTAGTTGGTCTACGTATATTCGAAGATGAAAATGGAAAAACTAATCTTGCCTTAAAAGATGTAGAAGGAGAACTGCTTTTGATTTCACAATTTACTTTATACGCAAATTGTAAAAAGGGATATCGACCAAGTTTTACTGAAGCAGAAGTACCAGATAAGGCGAATATTCTTTATGAATATATTATAGAAGAATGTAAAAAAGTAATCCCGATTGTACAAAAAGGAGAGTTTGGAGCTGATATGAAGGTTTCTCTTGTAAATGACGGACCTTTTACAATTGTTTTGGACTCTGAACAATTATAATATATAAAAATATCCTCTTTACTAGCAAAACAATAAGGAGGATATTTTTACAAAATAGACTTGTTTCATATGGAATATTTTATGGCTCTCGAAGTTTCACCGCACTAGCAGCTTGTCTACGTCTTGCATCGTCTATAGCAGCATAATGTTTTTTTGTAGTGTTAACATCTCTATGTCCCAAAACGTCCGCCACTAGATAAATATCTCCTGTTTCTTTATAAAGCGTTGTTCCATATGTGCTTCTTAATTTGTGTGGGGTAATTTTTTTATTAGGAGTAACTTCGCGAGCATATTTTTTGACCATATTCTCGACTGCTTGTACACCCATTCTTTTTCTCTGTGCAGATAGAAACAATGCATTTTCATGTTGAGGAAGAGGAGTAATTATATTTCTAGTTGTTTCTAAGTAAGTAGTAAGCGATTTTTCTACTTCAGATCCAAAATAAACAACCATTTCATTTCCACCTTTTCGCATAACTTTAATTCCATTATTTTTAAAATCAATATCTGAAATATCAAGTCCTACACATTCTGATACACGTATTCCTGTGCCTAGTAGAAGAGTAAGAATAGCGAGATCACGGGTTTTATTTTTTTCATAATAGACCTTTTTTTGTCCTGTTAAATGTGAACCACAATTCTCTACATATTCAAGTAAAAGAGCAACTTCATCAGTGTCTAATCGAACAATGGCCTTATCGTGAATTTTTGGCATGTCCACAAACAATGATGGATTTTTTTCGATCATTTGATGCTTGTAATAATAATTATAAAAACTTCTTAATGCAGACATTTTACGGGCAAGTCCTTTTTCAGCATTGGTAATTTGTTTATCGACATTTTGATAGACTTTTAAATATTCTTGATATTCTTCAATATCTACAGGGGAAATCCGTTCTAAATCAGAAACATTGAAATCTGTCATTTTATATGATTTATAAGTAGGGTTATTTTCAAGTAGAAATTTAAAGAAAATACGAATATCATAAGCATAAGAAATTCTAGTTTTAATTGAAGTTGTTGGTTCGATTGCACGAAAATAATCTTTTACAAAGGTAGGCATTGTATTCAATACATCACGCAAACGCAATGTGTTATCTATATACATAAGTTCATGATAAGTTTTAGATTCTTTTGACATAAAGTATGAGTTCCTTTCAAATATGTTAATTTTTTCGTATTTATATATATTGTAGCATAATCAGAAAGAAAAGTATACATCTATTTGAAAAATCGGTATTTGTCGTATAGATGTATATGTGTAAGAATCATACTTAATATTTATATTTGTGCATAAAAACACCTATGGTCTTCTGTCTATTTTAAGAAAAACCATAGGTGTTTTTTTAATCAATATTACTATTCTTTAAATGATATATCATAATAAGCAACTAATATATGTTTACTTTCTTGAAGATTATCTGAAGTTAAACCATTAATTTGTTTTATTTCTTCAATGTATTCTTGTGGAGAATCGTATTCCTCTGTCATATACTTTTGAGCAATTCCCCATAAAGTATCTCCTGATTTAATTTCTATGCTCTTATAATATTTAAATCCAACAGGATCTTCTTCTAAATTGCCATGTGCATTAGCAAGAACTCCACCATAATAGATCGTGCATGCTAAAATAACTAATAAAACTGGTAAAACAAAAAAAGTCTTAAATTTTTTTGTTACATGAATCCGCCTTTTTTTCCTCTGTTTGTAATTGTTCTTTAACATAATTCTCCTCCTTGTAATATACGAATAGAATAACGAACGTTTGTTCTTATGCTTATATATTACACTACGAACAAGTGTTTGTCAATCGAAAACCGAACATATTTTCTAAACATTTGTTTGCTATTTTTTGATTTCTATGATAAAATAGAAAAAAGATTAAATATTTGGAGGATTATATGTCATACGGGAAAATTAGTCAAAAACAATCAGAAATTTTAGAATATATAAAATCAGAAATTTTGAAAAGAGGATATCCACCAGCTGTGCGTGAAATTTGTGAAGCTGTAAATTTGAAATCTACATCTTCTGTCCACTCTCATTTAGAAACGTTAGAAAAAAATGGATATATTCGCCGTGATCCTACCAAGCCTCGAGCAATAGAAATTATCGATGAAATGTTTAATTTAACACGAAGAGAACTCGTGCAAGTACCTATGATTGGGCATGTGGCTGCAGGAGAGCCTTTGCTTGCACAAGAAAATATTGAGGATTACTTCCCTATTCCCGCAGAGTTTATGTCCAATAATCCAGCATATATGTTGAAAGTAAAAGGCGAAAGCATGATTAATGCTGGTATTTTAGATGGGGATTATGTTTTAGTAGAAAAATGCAGTACTGCATCTAACGGACAAATGATTGTAGCATTGATTGATGATGGCGCAACAGTAAAAACATTTTATCAAGAAAAAGATGCGTTTCGCCTTCAACCAGAAAATGATACGATGTCTCCAATTATTGTACAGGATTTAACTATATTAGGAAAAGTTATTGGTGTATTTCGTATGATGAAATAGGCTACCTCCTACTATTTTTGAGATGATTTCAGAATTAGAATTTCTTTCTTGAATACAAAGTTATATTTAATTATAAAAATGTACCGACTTCCAAATTGCCAGAGTTTAAGTCTGACTTTTAGGAAGTCGGTACATTTTTACTTTCATAGAAAGAAGATATTTACTTTAGAAGAACTTCTATAAATTATCAATATTTTCTATTAGTTTTCCATCTCTCCAGATGCGTTCTAAATCATAGAATAGACGATTATCTTCATCGAACACATGAATAATAATATCACCGAAATCAAGTAGTACCCAATTTCCAAGTCCATATCCTTCTCGTTGTTTTAATTCATATCCAGATTTTTCTAACTTCTCTTCGACATTTTCTACAAGCGCGTTCACTTGACTTTGATTTGTTCCACTAGCTATAACAAAGTAATCAGCTAAAGTAGAGATGCCAGTAATATCAATTAGTTTAATATCTTCTCCTTTTTTCTCTTCTAATGCTGTATAAGCTATACGAGCCATATTTTTTGATTGTTCCACTACTCTTCCCCCTTTTCTAGTTTCTGTTTATAAAATTCGTACGTTTTTCTAGTTGTATCATCTATAACCGCATTCATACTTGTCAAGTATTGCAAAACACTTTCTGATATCATTAATATAGTTTGATCAATATTTTCAAATGCTAATTTACGTATAGATGGCAAATTTGCTATATATTTTCTTCTAGGTTCTATATAATCTGCAATATAAATAATTTTTTCTAAAAGGCTCATAGATGGACGCCCGGTAGTATGCCATGATATGGCATTTAAAATATCATCATCAGTCACTTCATAAATATCCTTTGCCAAATAGGCACCTAATTTAGAGTGAATTAAACTTGGATTGCTTTCTTCACTTTTTGTTAAAGAAATATTGTATTTTTTACATAAAGCCATTTGTTCATTTAATGGAATACATTTCGCACAATCGTGAAGCAATCCAGCAAGCATTGCTTTATTTAACTCTACATCATATTTCATTGCTAGTGCTCCAGCAGTATACATTACACCTAGTGTATGTTGAAAGCGTGTTTCAGTTAATATTTTTTCCAATATTTTCTCAATATCATTTAATGATTTCATTTATTTACCCTCATATAATTGGTGAGTTTTAATATAATTCAGTACTTTTTTGGGAACAAGAGCATCTATAGATTCTCCCTTTTCGCATTTTTTGCGAATATCAGTGGAAGATATATTAATAAGAGGCATTTTTAATAATTTGATTTTCGCATCGTATTTTTCTGTTAAATAGGAAATCTGTGTATTCATTTCATTCATCTCTTTATCTTCTCTACAGGCAGCAAGTATAATACATGCTTGAAAAACTCTTGCAGGTTCTTTCCAAAATTCAATTGTAAAAAGTGAATCCGCACCAATAATAAAATAGAACGTATTTTCAGGATATATTTCTTGTAATTTTTCCAATGTTTCATAAGAATAGGAATGGTGTTTTTCTTCCATTTCAAATGTACTTAAGAAAAATTTATTATTATCTTCGATTGCTAATTTAACCATATCTAAGCGGAAATCTATATTGATTTCTTCTGATTTATGAGGTGGATTTCCGTTAGGCATAAACCAAACTTCATCTAATTGAAAATTATCATAAGCATATGCACCAAGCATAAGATGTCCATTGTGTATTGGATCAAATGTACCACCTACAATACCAATTTTCATATTATAACCTCTCTTAAAAATTATTATTTAGGTAATTCAATTTTCTTTTTATCATCTTTACCTTCTTTGTACAAAACAATTTTTTTCCCGATAACTTGTACCACTTGCGAATGAGTACGCTCTGCAATAATAGCTGCTAATTCTTTTGGATCATCTGCACAGTTTTTTAAAACACTGATTTTAATTAATTCTCGTGCAGTTAAAGCTTCTCCAATGGCTTCTGTAAGAGCAGGTGTCATACTTGATTTTCCTATTTGAAAAATTGGGTCCATTGTCATTGCAAGACTTTTTAAATAAGCTCTTTGCTTTGTTGTCATTGTTATTCTCCTTACTTTTATTTATAATAATCAAATTGTAATCCGTACATACGTACAGTATCACCTTCTTGAATACCAGCATTCTCAAGTTCATCCAAAATACCTGTATCTTTAAGGAATTTTTGGAAGAAGGCAAAACCTTTCTCAGAATCTAAGTTAGTATATCCAAGCATTTTTTCGATTTTTGGTCCTTCAACAACATACATGTCATCTTCTTTCTCGACAGTATATGGTAAATCGATATGGATTAATTCTTCTTCTGGGAAGTATTCCTGCTCGAATACAATTGTTTTTTGATCTAAAGTTTTCAACTGCTCACTGACATAATAAAGCAATTCTCGAATTCCTTCTCCTGATACACCAGAAATGGCAAACACTTTAATTCCTTGTGGTTCAAATTCTTTTCGAATTTTTTCTACTGGATCTTCATCTTCTGTATAAATTGCATCAATTTTATTTGCCGCAATTACTTGTGGACGTTTAGCAATTTCTTCGTTATATGCTTTTAACTCTGCATTAATTTTATAAATATCATCAATCGGATCTCTTCCTTCTGTAGAAGCTGCATCCACAACATGAATCATCATTTTAGTACGTTCAATATGTCGTAAGAATTCATGTCCAAGACCAACCCCAGAAGAAGCACCTTCAATAAGTCCTGGTATATCTGCAATAACAAATCCATCTGCACCATCGATATCTACAACACCTAAATTAGGATTAATTGTTGTAAAATGATAGTTAGCAATTTTAGGATTCGCATTAGTTACTCTAGATAACAGAGTAGATTTTCCGACATTTGGGAAACCAATAAGTCCTACATCAGCAATTACTTTTAATTCTAATTTAACCCAAAGTTCTTGGGCAGGTTGCCCAGGTTGTGCGTATTTTGGAATTTGCATTGTAGATGTTGCAAAATGTTGATTTCCAAGACCACCCTTTCCGCCTTTTAAAACAATTTGGCGTCTGTTATCTCCAGACATATCAGCAATAATTTTATCTGATTCAGCTTCCTTGATAATAGTCCCTTCAGGTACCTTTAAAATAATATCTTCCGCATTTTTTCCGTGACAACGTCTCTTTCCACCTTGTTCACCATCTTTTGCAACATATTTTCTTCTATGACGATAATCAGCAAGTGTATTAAGTCCTTCGTCTATTTCAAAAATGACATCTCCACCACGTCCACCGTCTCCGCCATCAGGTCCACCGTTTGGAACATAAAGTTCTCTTCGAAAACTCACATGTCCATCGCCGCCTTTTCCTGAGCGTATATAGATTTTCGCTCTATCTGCAAACATATATTTTATTTCCTTTCTGTATAGTGTATATATCAAAACAAGGCTCCAAACCTAAAGATTTGAAGCCCATGTTATTCATTATTATTCAGCTACTGGATAGATAGAAACTTGTTTCTTATCTCTTCCTTTTCTTTCGAATCTTACAACACCATCAACTAAAGCGAATAATGTATCATCTCCACCACGTCCTACATTAAGACCTGGATGAATTTTAGTTCCACGTTGTCTGTAAAGAATATTTCCAGCTTTTACAAATTGTCCGTCAGCTCTTTTCGCACCTAATCTTTTTGATTCAGAATCTCTACCGTTCTTTGTAGAACCAACTCCTTTTTTATGAGCGAAAAATTGAAGGTTTAATTTCATCATGGCTTACACCTCCTCAAATGTTAAATCAATATACTCTTCGTAACTTTCGTCACTTGCCATTTCTCGTAAACCTAAAACCATGGCTTTTAATAGTAATGTTGCTTCTTTTCCAGGTCTGCCTTCTATCTTATAATCAATATATCCCAACTCTTCGTCTGATACTAAAGAAGTTTTTGCTTCAGTAAACTTGTCAATAGAATTGATTGTATTAATTACAAGAACTGAAACAGCAGCACAAACAATATCTTGTCCGTGTTCACTATAACCTGCATGACCTAGTGATTTAAAACCAACATACTCATGCTTTTCATTTTTATAAATTGATACCTTAATCATTTATGACACCAATTTAAAATTAAGCGTTAATTTTTTCAATTTTAACAGCTGTGTACTGCTGTCTGTGTCCGTTTTTCTTATGGTATCCAGTTTTTCTTTTATACTTGTAAACGACAACTTTTTTAGCTTTTCCATCACCAATTACTGATGCTGTAACTGTAGCTCCTGCTACTGTTGGGTTTCCAACTTTTAATTCAGAATCGCTTACTGCAAGTACTTGGTCAAATGTAAAAGTTTCTCCAGCTTCTACACCAAGTTTTTCTACTTTAATGATATCGCCTTCGGCTACTTTGTACTGTTTACCACCTGTTGCTATAATTGCGTACATATGGCACCTCCTATTTATCATTACTCGCCAACTTCGGTGTTCAATTATGAAACTTATAACCTCGTTGTGCGGCATACCGTTGTATTATAGCATCCGTTTCGCTATGTGTCAACCTATTTTTCGGTTTTTGCAATTTTATTGTAACAATATCCAATAATATCTTTTCGAGTAATAATTCCAATAAAATTACCTTGGTCATCTACCACTGGAACAAAGTTCTGATCCATAGCTTTCTCGACTAAATCTTCTATTGCAGCATTTATATTTACCGCTTGATAATCGATTCTTCTATCTATTTCTGTTATTGGAATTAATTCAGCCTCTTTCAAATTTAGATTGTACTTATTTTTTATTCCCCAAAGTAAATCTCCCTCAGTAATACTTCCAACGTATTTTCCATCTTTATCTATCATAGGGATAGAAGAATATTTATGATATTCCATTTTTTCAATAGCTTGACGCAATGTATCTTCTTTATGTATGAATGCAATTTCACTTTTTGGTTTTAAAAAAAATAATATATTCATGTTATATCCTCTTATTTTACTTCAGCTAGTTCCCCTTTTAAAATTTTATCAACAGTTTCTTGTGTAAATATGATTCCATGTATACCTACTTCTTCTGCAGCTCTAATATTTTCTTCGCGATCATCAAAAAATATTGCTTCTTCAGGGCAAATATTGTAGCGTTCTAACAAACGCATATAAATAGTTTTATCTGGTTTAATACATTTTTCACGAAAAGAGAACACACCACCATCAAATGCATCTAAAAAACATAATTTTTCTTTCGTTTTTTCATATAAATACTCTGAGTAATTGGAAAGAAAGAAAATTTGATAACCTTTTTCTTCAAAATATTCCACTAACTCTAGCGTATATGAGAAAATATATGCGCATTCACCAAGATTACTATATACTTTTCGAATCTCAGTTTCATATGACGGGGCATTTTCAATAAAAAGTGACAACCATTCTTCCGGAGTTGCCCCCTCATCACCTGTTTCCCAATCTTTATTTAAAAACATAGCATTTGCAATTATATGGTATACTTTTTCATCAAAAGAAAATGACTTCAAATAAGATTGCCAATCATATTCAACAAGAACTTTACCTAAATCAAAAATCACAGTTGTTTTTTCCATCTTTAAACCTCCGCATGAAAGATTATATCAAAAAATTCTGCATGAACAATTTTAGATAAATCAATAGGAGAAAGTTTTAGTTGCAAGCCTAGTTTTCCTCCACTCACAATTATTTGCGAAAAATTAAGAGCTGTTTGATCTATGATTGTAGGGAATTGTTTTTTCATTCCAATGGAGGTGCATCCTCCACGTACATAACCTGTCAGTTGAGTTAAATCTTTCAAGGGAAGCATTTCCAATGATTTTTCTCCCACAGATTTCGCAGCCTTTTTAAAATCAATTTCTTTTTCAATTGGAAGAACAAATACATAATGCATTTTACTTTTTCCAGTTGTAACAATTGTTTTATAAACGAGTTCATGCGGAAGATTAAGTTTATCAGCAATATGACTTCCGTCCACAAATTCATCACATTCATAGGTCATTGTTTCAAATGAAATTTTATGTCGTTCTAATATACGAACTGCATTTGTTTTAACCTCTTTTTTCGCCATAAGAATCCCCCTTTATGCTTTCGGACAATGGTTTTCGGACTTTTTTTCTAGTAATTTCAACTAATTGTAATTTTGTAACATCTACAAGAACGGTTTGGATTGGATCTTTTCTTAAATACCCATTAAAGTAATTTAATAATTCCTCCCATTTTTCTTTATTATCCAAATTGATAAAATCAATTAATATAATTCCGGATAAATTTCGCAACCGAATTTGTTTTGCCACTTCTTTTGCAGCTTCCATATTAATTTTCATATAAGCAATATCATCTTTTTTCTTGCCAATATGTTTTCCGGTATTTACGTCAATAACCGTTAACGCTTCTGTAGGTTGTATAACAAGGTATGCACCTGATTTCATCCAAACTCGTTCTTTCAATCCGTTTTGTATAACAGTTTCAATACTATATAACTTTGAAAGCGAAAGTTGTTTATCTTGGTAGAATTGTAATTTTTTCAAATCTTCAGGCTGTTTTTCTTGCAAAAAAGAATAAACATGATGATAAATTTCCCTATCTTCAATTAATATATCAGATAGTCCTTCCTGATATATATTTTTTAAATCTGAAATATATGGTTTCTCACTTTCTTTTAAACACGAGAAACAAACACGTGTAGGTGAAATTTGAATAAGATGTTCATATTCTTTAATTAATTTCTGTATTTCTTCTCTAATGTCATTTTCCGTCGCCTCTTTTGCGTTAGTTCGCAAAATAAAACCATATTCTTTAGAACGATACTCTTCCATAAACATTTTTAATTCGTCTCGTTTTTCTTTATCAATTTTTGAAGAAAAACTAATACGGTTATCCCCTACTGTTAACACACTATATTTTCCAGTAAAACTAATTCTTCTGGTAACAGCTGGTTGTTTTGTTTTTATGGCTTCCCTGCTGATTTGCACAACAAATTCTTCACCGACATAAATAGGTTTATTACCACGTTCAGTCATATCATAATAACATTCAATTCCTTTATCTATTTCAATAAAAGCGGCTTGAATATTAGAAACAATTTTTTTCACTTTTCCAATATAAATATTTCCGAGTCGATATTTTTCATTCGTATCACTTATATGTAATTCGACTATCTCATCATTTTCTATAACCGAAGTAATTATATTTCCTTCTTGCTTTGTTATTATTAATTTACGCTTCAATTTTCGTTCCCAAACTTTCTAGAGAAACGAATTCTCTATTTTCTTCAAAACCAACATCAGCATATACTTCTAAGCGATGGTGCGAAAATGTAAGCGAAGAAAAATCTTCTCCTAAATATCGTGTAAATGCTTCCATGACAAGTCCTGGTTTTAAATTTTCCACGCTTCCTGTTGCTAAAAGCGTATAAATAGAGTTGTCTCTCACTTCAAATTTATAAATCATCGGTTTGATATTGACTTCTTTTTCACTTTTTTTTGTCTTTTTGGTAATTAGAATTTCATCTTGCATAATGAAATCCTTTGCTTTGTTTTTCCAATCAATCGGAAATTCTCCTTTTTTTACAGAAGAAATATAATCAGCTGCTGCAACAATTGCCATTCCTGTCTTTTTCTTATCTTCAGAAATTTCCACAAAACTTATAACTTCCATACCTTCAACCATAACATCATTTAAACGTTTCACTGCTAAATCAGAATCAATCATTTCTGTTAGTTCAATATCAAAATATTCACCATCACTTGTTAGCCCAACCCCGAGAGGATTGGCAAAAGACATAATCATATGAGGACTATATCCTCCTGAAAAAGCAATTGGAATGTCCGCTCTTCGCATTGCTTTCTGAAAATATCTCATAATATCTAGATGTCCAATAAATTTCATTACTCCATATTTTTTAAATTTAATTCTTACCTTCAATACAGACACCTCCTCCATAAATTGCAGCACCACAACCAGAACAACCCATACGACAATTTGGTGTTACTTTTTCTTCGATTGAACGGGTCCATTCGCGCATTAAGAATTTCTTTGTCACACCGATATCAATGAAATCCCATGGGAAGATTTCATCTAATTCACGTTTTCGCAAATTATAAAATCCAATATCAACACCTGTATGTTCAAAAGCTTGCATCCACAAATCATTTTGAAAATATTCAGACCAAGAATCATATAGACATCCAAGATTATACGCTTCTAGAAGGACTTTCCCAACTTTTCTATCACCACGTGCAAACACACCTTCCAATACAGTGACATCAGCCTCATGCCAATTGTATTTTAAACTTTTTTTGTTTAATTGAGCTTTCATTTCATTATTAACGACATGTGCTTTTTCAATATATTCTTCGCTTGTACACATGGTTGCCCATTGAAATGGAGTGAAAGGTTTCGGTACAAAGAAAGATGTACTTGCAACAATTTGACATTTTCCATTTCGGTTTTCTTTTGGCACCTCATAGTAACGTTTAGCAACTTTTTCTGCTAAATGAGCAATCTCTTTCATATCTTCTTCTGTTTCGGTAGGAAGACCAAGCATAAAATATAATTTCACTCTAGACCAGCCACCTTCAAATGCCTGTCCAGCTCCTTCTAGAATAATTTCTTCTGTAAGTCCTTTATTGATAACATCACGCAATCTTTGTGACCCTGCTTCAGGTGCAAAAGTAAGGCTACTTTTTCTAATATCCTGTACTTTTCCCATAACGTCTAAAGAAAATGCATCTATGCGTAATGAAGGAAGAGAAATATTGATTCCTTTCCCTTTAAATTCTTCAATTAAAAAAGTTACAAGTCCTTCTAACTCTGTGTAATCACTTGAACTTAAAGAACTCAAAGAAATTTCTTCATGCCCTGTATTTTTAAGCATTTTATAAGCATAATCTTTTAACTTTTCTAAATTTTTTTCTCTTGTCGGTCGATAAATCATTCCCGCTTGACAAAATCTACAACCACGAATACAACCACGCATAATTTCTAAAACGACTCTATCTTGTGTTACTTTAATAAAAGGAACAACTGGTTTCTCTGGGTAAGAACTTTCACTTATGTTTAAAACCATCTGTTTATGAATTTTTTCTTTCGCATGTATATTATTTGGCGTAAAGGATAATATAGTACCATCTTCTTTGTATTCTACATCATAAAAAGCTGGAACATACAATCCATCAATCTCTGCTGCCATTTCTAAAAATGTTTGTCTTGAACCTCCATTTTTCTTATTTTCTTTATATGCATTAAATAATTCATTATAAACCGTTTCACCTTCTCCAATATAGAAAATATCAAAGAAATCAGCCAATGGTTCCGGATTATATGTACAAGGGCCACCACCAATTACAATTGGATCCTCTTCCTCTCTCTCTTTTGCAAAAAGAGGAATTTGACTTAAATCTAATACTTGTAAAATGTTCGTATAACACATTTCGTATTGAATTGTAATTCCTAAAAAATCAAAATCTTTGATAGCATCTTGAGATTCTAATGCAAAAAGAGGAAGATGTTCCTCTCTCATAATTTTATCCAAATCCACCCAAGGTGAATATACACGTTCACACCAAACATCTTCACGGCGATTGAACATATCATAAAGGATTTGAATTCCTAAATGTGACATACCAATTTCATATACATCCGGAAAGCACATAGCGAAACGGATATCCACCTCATTCTTGTCTTTCATTACTGAGTTGACCTCATTGCCGATATAGCGAGCCGGCTTATCAATTTTTAGTAATATTTCATCATTTAAAGCTAGTTTTCTCATGAAAACCTCCTGTTTATCTTTATAATTTGTAAAAAGCGTTCTATTTTTAGAATAATACAACGCTCATTATTATTTTCAAATATCTTATACTACAAAATATCATTTTAGATGATATTACAATTTATCAAAATAGTCAAATCATAGTACAAGCCAATACAGAAAATAATAGTTATTTCAATCATGATTACTGCTGCCCTATTAGAAATATTTATCTGCATAATTGAGAATAAAATCACATACACACTCCCTGTACATAATCCAATTATATTCTCCCTTTTCTTTGTATATTTTAACATAGTTTTTTTCTTATATCATATAAACATTTCAGAGAAAACTTTATGCATGGAAATTTTCTACTAATTCAATAAATTTTCGCATTTGCTTCGTAATCCATTTGTTTTTGTGATAAAATAATTGACTATACATTTTTACACTAGGCAAATTTGTCTTTATTTCTGAAAGTACACGTTTCTCGAGTTCCTTCTGTACGGTGAATTTTGGCAAAAAAGAAACTCCCATTCCTCTTTTTACTAAATTAATAATTGTTTCTGTATTCCCTATTTCCAAAATGGGATTAATTTCTAAATCTTTCTCTGAAAGAAGTCTTTCTAATTCGTACTGATATGCAGCACCGCGTTCTGTTAAAATAAAAGGTTTTTGCATTAGCTGTTGGATAGGAATTCCGGCATAATAACCGTTTGCTTTATCTTCTAAGGTAACAAATACAATTTCTTCTTCTGTGATAACCGCTCGATTCCACTCCTTTCCTATTATTTTTTTATCCAAAGTATAAATAAAATCTATCTCATTGCTTTTAGCCATTTCCATTAATTCGTCTGTAGCACCAGATTTAATTGTTACTTGTACATTTGGGCAAATTTGGTAAAATTTTAAAAGCAAATCTGGAAGAAGTGCAGTACAAATAGATTCTACGCCACCGATGCGAAGTGTTCCTTCTAAAACATTATTTTGACGAGCAAAATATTTTGCATTATCTGTTACACGCATAATGTCATTAGCATAAGATACAAATTCTTGCCCTTTTTCAGTTAAATGCACTCTTTTTCCAATGCGTTCAAAGAGTTGAATCTGTAATTCTTTTTCTAGTTGTTGGATCTGAACAGTTACAGCAGATTGAGAGTAGCCCAATTGCTCTGCTGCTTTAGAAAAATTTTGTGTTCCGGCCACTTTTAAAAAGGTATTGATATTTCGTAATTCCATATATACTCCTATATTAAAAAAAATCATATATATTATAAAATATATAAATTTTACATATATGTAGATTTAGTGTACACTATTGTATAGAAATAGTAAAGAGAGGAGTTTTATCAAAATGATTAATAGTGAAAATATTTTAAATAGCATACAATTAGAAGAAGCAATTGAAAAATTTGTACATCAATTTTGCGTAGAGAAACATGACATCCATTCTCAGAAAGTAACATGGTATACATCCGAAGGACAAATTGAAAAAATCAAGCAAATTGGTATTTCTAAAGATGGACGTCCTGTTGATGAAGTGATTTCAGAAATGTCAAAAGAAGTTTATCAATATCGTGGAGATGCAAATCATCCTAGATTTTTTGGGTTTGTTCCAGGACCAGCTTCTTCCGTATCATGGCTCGGAGATATCATGACCTCTGCTTATAATATTCATGCAGGGGGAAGTAAACTTGCACCAATGGTAAATTGTATTGAACAAGAAGTTCTTCATTGGCTTTGTGAACAGGTTGGGTTTACAGAGAATCCAGGTGGTGTATTTGTAAGTGGTGGCTCCATGGCAAATATTACTGCTCTTACCGCAGCACGCGATTGCAAATTGAATGATGAAAACTTACATCTCGGTGTTGCTTATGTGTCCGAGCAAACACATAGTTCAGTAGCAAAAGGACTTCGTATTATTGGTATTCCAAATAGTCGCATTCGAAAAGTTGCAACAAACTCTTCTTTTCAAATGGATATGAAAATGTTAAAAGAGATGATTGCAAAGGATAAAGAAAATGGATTAATTCCGTTTGTTGTAATCGGAACAGCAGGAACGACAAATACAGGAAGCATTGATCCTCTTGAAGAGATTGCAAAAATTTGTTCAGATAATGATATGTGGTTTCATATTGACGGAGCATATGGTGCCTCTGTTTTACTTAGTCCAAAATATAAACACTTATTAAAAGGTACAGAATTGGCTGATAGCATAAGTTGGGATGCTCATAAATGGCTTTTCCAAACATATGGCTGTGCTATGGTTTTGGTAAAAGATATCAAACATTTATTTAATAGTTTTCATGTGAATCCAGAATATTTGAAAGATGTAGAGGGAGATATGGACCATATCAATACATGGGATATCGGAATGGAATTAACAAGACCAGCACGAGGGTTAAAATTGTGGTTAACTTTACAGGTACTTGGAACGCGTTTAATAGGAAGTGCTATCGAACATGGTTTCCAACTTGCCGAGTGGGCTCAAGAAGCATTAGAAGAATTAGATCATTGGGAAATCATTTCAAAAGCACAATTGGCTATGATTAACTTCCGTTATACTACGGATGATTTAACAGACGAACAAATCGATTTATTAAATGAAAAGATTTCTGAAAAAATTGTAGAAAGTGGTTATGCTGCAGTATTTACAACCGTTTTAAACGGAAAAAAAGTTTTACGTATCTGTGCATTACACCCTGAAACTACTCGAGATGATATGAGAACAACTATTCATCTTCTTGATACATATGCTAGAGAATTGCATGAAGAAATAAAACATTAAGAAATACCTGTCGATATTCTTTTGGTTTAGAGTATCGACAGGTTATTTTTATTTTATTCTTATTCTCCCTTACGTATTTGATCAATATATTCCGCCATATCCTCTGAAATATTATCAAATAAATATTGTTTATTTTTCACTTGAGAATTTATATGTTCCCTTCGGATTTCTTCATTGACCATAAGAATTTCTTCTAAAAGTCCTTTAGCAGATAGACGATTTGCTCCTTGTCCTAAAATAATCATTTGTTCCAGTCCATCAGAAGTTGCTACAGTAACTTTATAATGTTTTCCTAGCTCATGAACTGTTTTTTCAATATATTGATCAGCAGTTTCAGCCTCTTTTGTATAGACAACATGAATATTGTGATATTTTTGTACTGTACCAATATTGCCAGGTACTTTGTAGGCATCAAAAACAAGAATCAGTGTGCATGAACGATACCCCTGATAATTACTTAAAATATCCATTAATTTATTTCTTGCACTTTCAATATTCACTTCAGATAATTCTTTTAATTCTTTCCATGCAAAAATAATGTTATACCCATCCACAAGAAGATATTCTTTTTCACACTCTTTTTGTTTCACGGATTTTCTAGTAATAGTAGGTACTGAAATCTGCTTTTTAAAATTGTTTTTTTTGCGTTTAATAGGTCCATAAGTTCTCTCAAAAATCGCCAATAATTCCTCTTCGTCAATAACAGGAGGAAGAGATATGCTTTTATGAAAAGATTCTTTTGGTAATTTTTTTTCTTGCGAAGATGTATGCATATACTCTTCAACTTTATCCCAACTCACATTAAATCCGGCTCCATGAGAACAAAAAACAGATCCTGTTGGATTTTCTAAATCCGTTTCAGAATTATATCCTATCTTTTCAATAATTTCTTGTGTATTATGACATGGTTCATATCCTTTCAATGAACAAAATAGACGTCCTTCTCCTTTTGTATATGCAACAACTTCTTTCTGATATTCTTGCATATATACTACTGGAGCCGTACCTGTTAAGATGCTCATTTCTCCATCCGTTTCTGGTGATGAAAAATTAGCATGCATTCTCTGCAAATCCGACATTGCGCGGCCAAGCATACCATTTGGAACTTCTAATCTATAACTATATACAGGTTCCAATAAAATAGATTCTGCTCGTTTCAATCCCTGTCTTACAGCTCGGTAGGTTGCCTGTCTGAAATCTCCACCTTCTGTATGTTTGACATGAGCTTTTCCAACCGTAAGAATAATATTCATATCTGTAATTTCAGAACCCGTTAAAACTCCTTTGTGTTGCTTTTCTTGTAAATGTGTTAGGATCAAACGCTGCCAGTTTCGATTCAAAATATCTTCGCTACATTCAGAAGAAAAATGAAGACCACTTCCCCGTTTTGCTGGTTCTAAGCGAAGACGAACTTCTGCATAATGTCTTAATGGTTCGAAATGCCCTGCTCCCTCCACAGATTCTTTAATTGTTTCCTTATAAATAATTTCACCTTGCCCAAAAGAAACTTCCGTACAAAAACGTTTATAAATTAAACTTTTTAAAATTTCTAATTGGATTTCGCCCATAACTTGTGTATGTATTTTCCCTGATTCTTGATTCCATGTAATATGTAATGTGGGGTCTTCTTCTTCTAATTGTTTTAAGTTAAGAAACATTTTTTGCATATCACAATCTTGCGGAAAATCAAGTGAATAGGTTAACACAGGTTCTAGAACAGGTCTTCTAGAATGTGCTTCATTTCCAAGACCATCACCGGCTTTCGAAGTGTTCAGTCCTGTAACAGCACAGATTGTACCTGCACTCACTTCATTTACTAGCCGATACGTTGCCCCAGAGTAAATACGAATTTGCTCTATTTTTTCTCCGTCATTAATTTTTTCTTTTACTTTTAATGTTCCACCTGTAATTTTTAAATGAGTAAGACGATTTCCTTGTTGATCACGAGAAATTTTATATATTTTTGCACCAAATTCTTCATTGTATTCTCTTTTATTTGTATAAGCATAAATACCATCCAAAAAAGTATCAATTCCTTCTAATTTAAGAGCGGAGCCAAAAAAACAAGGAAATAGTTTTCGATTTTCAATGAGACTTTGTATATCTTCTTGAGAAATTTTTTCGTTTTCCAAATATTTTTCTAAAATTGCTTCGTCACAAACCGCAATATTTTCCATAAAAGTTTCTTGTTTCTCTTTTCCACTAAAATCAATGCAATGTGCATTTAAACGTTTTTTTAATTCCATAAGTAACGTTTCCCGCTCTGTTCCTTGCTGATCCATTTTATTAATAAAGAGAAAAACAGGAATACTGTATTTATCTAACAATTTCCATAAGGTTTGCACATGACTTTGTACTCCATCCGCACCGTTAATAACAAGAATGGCGTAATCCAACACTTGCAAAGTACGTTCCATTTCAGCAGAAAAATCGATATGACCAGGTGTGTCTAAAAGAGTAATTTCTTTATCCTTCAATTCAAAATTTGCTTGCTTAGAAAAAATAGTAATACCTCGCAAACGTTCTAGATCATCCGTATCTAAAAAAGCATCTTTATGATCGACCCGCCCTAGTTTTCTAACTTTTCCTGTTGTATATAGAATACTTTCAGCGAGAGTTGTCTTTCCTGCATCAACGTGAGCCAAGATACCAATTGTTACTTTGTTACTTTTCATTGTTCATCTCCTATTTCGGAAAATATTCTTTCCAAAGTGGACACCGCCTCCTCGTAAGCATAATATTTTCCGGCTGTTAAAGTCTTCTGTATTGTAGACTGTGTTACACCAAAACGCTTTGCAACCGTGCTCTGCGTGTCTTGGTATTTTAGCATATGATAAATAATTTCTCTTTGTCTATTACTCCATGATGATTCTATAGTTGTTAGTAGAGAAAAAATCGTATTCATCAAATGAACTCGTTCATTTTGTTCGCCAACAACTTCTAAATGTATATCCGTAAATGTTTTTTGCTTTTTCGCATCTCTGTTTTGCAATATTTTTAAAGATTCACGGGCTTTTTCATATCCCAAACCAGAAATAGTAATTGCATTTTCTGATTGAAAATCAGGCTCAACTTCTCCTATTCCAATTCCAAAACGTACTTTATATGGATATAACTCATTTTTTATTTCTAGAAGTACTCTCATCAAATTACATCCTTTAGAAGCAAGTCCTTGAAACTCATTTTCAATCGTAGGCATAAATTTTGCAGAAATATCTTCCTCGTGTTCTTGATTAATTTTTTCTAAAATGGAATACAATTTTTTTTGTTGTTTTTTCCTTTCTTCCATTTCTTTTGAAGGAAATATCTCTCCTACTATAGATATATAAGGTTTAGAAAAAAAGAAAAAGAACATATAAACACCTCCTTATAATCATACATTATATAGCCTTAAATACGCATAATCAACTATTATTAATAAAAACACGAATAATATATTTCATGCACATAATTATGAATATTTTATAAACATGCGTAATTGCGTGCATATATTTTTATGTTTTATCTTATGTATCCGTAGTTTAATATAATTTTATCTATCATTTTAGATGCTTCGCTTCTTGTTAAGGATTCTAAATCTTCTTTTTCTGTTAAAGAATGATATTCAAGTAATTCTTTTAAATACACTAATTGCTTTTTAGTAATTTTTTGTATTTTTTTCGGTTTATAGCATAATGGTGTTGGAACAAAAAGAGACGGAGCAGATTCTTCAAAATCATGCGCTAACATGTGATATAATTTTGCTGTAGCTAATGCATCATGATAAGCACGATGAGCAGCCGTATTGATGATATTATAATATGAACATAAACATCCTAAACTTTTTGATTCTAAATTCTTATGTACTTTTCGTGCGATTTTAAGTGTATCAATTCCTTCTTTTTCAAAAGAATATCCATAACGCATAGCATATGTTTTCATAAATTTATAATCAAATTGAATATTATGACCAAGTAAAAAATAATCATCGCAAAAAGTAATAAATTCTTTAATTACCTCTTTTGTGGGTTCGGCATTTTTAACCATACTGTTTGTAATACCCGTTAAATTTGTAATATTATTTGAAATAGGCACAGGTGGCTTTAAAAATTTTGCAAATCTTTCTATGACTTTTCCATCCTTTACCTTGACAGCACCTATTTCAATAATATAATCTTTTTCTTCTCTCAATCCTGTTGTTTCTAAATCGAAAGAAACATATGTTTTTCCCATACGTATCAAAACCCTTTCTTAAGTGGGCAATTTACAAATAACTCTTCGACCACCTTTTCATAAATAAATAGTTTTTCTGCTTTTTTGATTTTTTTAATATATTTTTCTACATCATCAAAAGATTGACTTAAATAAGACCATAATTCTTTCATTTTAAAAAGAACATTTCGTTCTCCAGAACTTATTGCTTGATAAGCAATATAAATATCGTCATGAAAATTTTTTAATACATTTTTGTCTAATTTTCTTCCAGTTTCAATAGTAGAGAACAATGCTGGATTAGCTACAACCCCTCTTCCACACATAACTTTTTTCACCGTTGGAAATGTATTTTTAAATTGTTGAAAATCTTCAAAAGTATAAATATCTCCATTATAACAAAGAGAGTGTTTGCTTATATTTACAGCTTCTTGGAAAATTTCCCAATTAGGCTTATTTTTATAAAAATCTGTTTGTAATCTTGGATGAATAATCAATTCTTCTATTGGATATTTATTGTAAATCTCAAGTAAGTGAAAAAATTCGTCTGGAGAGTTTTTTCCTATACGCGTTTTTACTGAAATTTTTACATCTAATTTATTGTAAATTTCATCTAAAAAACGATCTAGTTCGTCAGGATATGCCAAAAAACCAGATCCTTTTCCTTTTGCAACAACTGTTCCCGAAGGACAACCTAAATTCAAATTCATCTCACTATAACCCATACTCGCAATTTCTTTAGCCGTTGTGATAAAGTCCTCTGCTCTATTTGTTAAAAGTTGCGGCACAACATAAAGTCCTTGATTATGTTCTCGAGAAAGTTCCTTTTTTTCTCTTGTATTGAAACGTTTGTTTGGATGTGGAACAATGAAAGGGGTAAAATATTTATCTAATGGGAGGAAATATTTATGATAGATATTTCTAAAAACGTATGTTGTAACCGATTCCAGTGGTGCTAAATAGTATTTCATTATCTACATTCTCCTTGCCAACAATTGAATAGATGCTTTGATTTTTTCTAATCTTTCATAGAACTGCACATAAAACTCTCCTTGATGATATGGCTCCAAAAAGAAAGTCTGTAAAATCAACATATTTATCTTTTTTGCCTTCTCATCATTTTGAAATTCAAGTAATAATTTTTGTATATCTTTCAAAAAATAATGCCAATCTGAAATATATTTTTCATTCTTTTTTAAATCTGGTGTATCTATCCATTTTTTTACCTTTACTTTTGTTCGATTCTCTTTTTTACATTCATGAATTTGTAAAAAATATTGAAAAGATTCTCCATCGTAATATCTTCCAAGTGGAAAAAGTCGGCAGACTCCTGGACGTATAGTGTGAATGCTACACCGTCCTTCATTATTTAAAAAGGCACACTTTTCCTCTACTCCTGACATTTTCAAATTTGGTAAAATAATACCATCTACAACATTTAATTCTATTTTATCTGCTAATAGTTGTTCAAATTTCTGATGCAGTCCAAAAGTTAATCTGTATAGATCTAACGGATCAAGAATAATGGATGTTCCCATTTGTTGACAGCAGGCGGAACAGCCTTGACAATCATTACAATCTGCTTTTACTAAGTCATTCGCTTTATATAATTTCCCGTCTGAAATTTCTTTCATATTCACTTCTCTTCTCACGTAAATTCTCCTTTACTTGTCAGTTTTTCTCAAAATATCCAAAGTATGTGCACCTGCTCCTAATAATTCTGGTCTTTCACAGGTAGATAAATGGTACTGAATGAAAAGTTTAAATGTTTCAGGGGTCATAGAATTTAAAATAGGTCTCATATAATTAGCTGGTCCATCAGCAGAAACTAATTGTATCCGTTCTAAGCCTGCCCCTTTCTGAATCGCATTAATATCCTCAACACGAACATAATCATAGAGATCTTCAGCCTTAGAAATAACGTGAAATTTTTCATCCACTTTTCCATTTTGAATACTTTCTTCAATATGATTTTCTTTAAAACCATAAGTTAATATACTATATTCATTCATACAATAGGCGACGAGAATAATCCCATCCTGTTTTACAACTCGTTTTGCTTCTGAGAGAGCTTTTATTTTATCTTCTATTGTATATAAATGATACATTGGTCCAAAGACAAGAACCATGTCGAACGTATTTTCAGGAAAACGGGATAAATTTAGGGCTGTTCCTTGATACGCTTTTACGTTGCTTCCTTTTGATTTTAGAATACCCAAATTATACTTTACAAGTTCAATAGCAGTTACATCGTATCCTTCTTCAGAAAGAGCAACGGAATATCTACCTGTCCCTGCTCCCACATCAAGAATACGTGCTCCATCTTTCCCTTCTAAATATTTATGAATGTATTTCATTGAAGTAATGAATTCTACCTGTCCGTGTCTCCTTGTTAATCTTTTTTCTTCACAAAACTTATTATAGTATTTTTCTAATTCAATTGTCATATATCATGTACCTTTCTTATTTTTTAAAACGATTATATACGAACAAACTTCCAAGTAATATACTTATATATATGAAAAGAAAAATTTCTGTTTTAGTTGTTCTTGGCATAAACATAAAATACGCTGGTAACAATATAATTAGAGTCGGAAATAATACTTTTAAAAATAAATATAGTATTTTTCTTCCTTTTGGTATATCTTCCGTATGTGTCTTATTTGTATTTTTTGCTTTGCAAATAATATTTGCTCCAAAACGTCCAAGTTCTCTATATGCCATGTATTCAATACCATTTAATTCAAACTCAGGATACATACTCTCCTTTGTGATAAAAATGGATAAATGATTCTTTTCTGCATATTTAAGTAGTTCCTCGGTAAATTCAGCTGGATTCATACACATCGTATCCGGACGAAATGTAAACTTTCGTAATTCATCTTCTTTTGCTAATTTTTTAAAATCCAAAAAAATATCTGCAAAAACAGATCCATTTTTCTCTTCTACCTCTATGGTAGCCAAATATTTATCCACATCAAAGGAATGCAATGTATTTGCTTCTATTTTATCGCAAAAAGAAATAGCAGCTTGTAATTTTTCTTTTTCCTTTTCTAAATGTGCTTTCTGTTTAGAAATTGCATCGGAAAGAGAAATTTCTTCACCAAGTACTTTACGTATTTCTTCGATGGGCATATCTAATTTTCTTAATAATTTTATTACCTTTAAAGTATATATATCTTTATCATCGTATTCTCTGTAAGAATTTTCCGTATTTCTTTTTACAGAAAGAAGTCCTTTCTTTTCATAATAACGAATATTTTGTTTTGTAATTCCTGTCAGTTCTTCAACAAATTTAATATTTAACATTTTTATTCCCCCTTGTTTATGTCGTATCTAAAATATAAGGGATATAGTCGGTATAAGGTCAATATATTTTTGGTTTTCGTTTGTTTAAAATTTGATTTTTCACCTTATTTATGATAAGGTTCATTATTTATGATACGATAGCTTCGATAAATTTGTTCTAACAAAACAACTCTCATAAGTTGGTGTGGAAAAGTTAATTTAGAAAAACTAAGTGCATAGTCTGAACGATTCAATACTTTTTGTCCAAGTCCAATTGAACCACCAATAACGAAGGTAATATGGCTTTTCCCTTGTACACCTAACTTTTCAATCTTATGTGCAAATTCTTCCGAAGCCAGTTGTTTCCCTGCTATTTCAAGAGTTATTACATATGTATCTTCCTTAATAAACTTCATAATACGTTCAGCTTCTTTAGAACGTATTTGATTTTCAACCGTTTCGCTAGCTGTGTCAGGTGTTTTTTCATCAGCCACTTCTATAATTTCTAATTTGCAATATTTACTTAAACGTTTTACATATTCTGCAATGGCATCTTTCCAATACTTTTCTTTTAATTTTCCAACGGAAATAACTGTAATTTTCATTTTTCAATTCCTTTAACTAAAAATGTCTTTCTGCAATACTTGCACAAAGACATTTTATAATATTTATTTATCAACGTAAAGAGACACTTTGTTATTTGCTTTTCTTTTCTGGTAATTGCACAAGAATAACTGCGATAAATACAATAATACATCCGATTATTTCTTTTGTACTTAATGCTTGTCCCAAAATAATCCAACCAGCCAAAACAGAAATAACTGATTCCAAACTTAAGATCATAGATGCAACTGTCGGATTCATATTTTTTTGTCCAATTACTTGCAATGTATAGGCAACGCCACATGACATTACTCCAGCATATAAAATTGGATAAATCGCTTTCGTCATTGCCAGAAAATTAAGATTTTCAAATAACAGTGCACCAATTAAACTAATTATACCACTTATAAAAAATTGAATAGCAGACAAACAAACGCCATCTGTTTTAGGAGCAAAATAGTCAATAACTAAAATATGTATTGCAAATAGCAGTGCACAAATTAAGATAAGCACATCCCCTTTTCCAATCGAAAAATTTTCATTAATACAAAGTAAATATAATCCAATAATAGCTAATATTGCTCCAACCCATATTTTTTTTGCGATTTTTTTACCAAAAAGCAATTCTATTAATGGCACTATAATAATATATAATGTTGTAATAAAACCTGCTTTTCCTACTGTCGTATGTTGAATTCCCATTTGTTGAAAAAGACTTCCTGCACAAAGAGCAATACCACAACAAATCCCCCCACTCCAAACAATTTTTTTGTTTTTTTGTTTTTCTTCTATACTTTGACGATATAAAATAGGATTTTTTTTTGCTCGATATACAATTAATGGAAGCAATACAGTTCCACCAATCAAAAATCTAGCAGCATTGAATGTAAATGGCCCTATGTAATCCATTCCAACACTCTGGGCGACAAAAGCCGTTCCCCAGATAACAGCAGTTAACAAAAGCAATATGCTATTTCTTATTTTTTCTTTTTGCATAATTTCCCCCTACATCAAACACTTTATAAATATGTTGTATATGATAACAACACAAAAATATCTTTGGACAAATCGTCCAAAGATATTTTTTATACTTTTTAAAATTATAAATCAAATACTATTTATTAGAAAGATATTCGTGAATTCCTTTTGCTCCTGCTTTTCCTGCTCCCATTGCTAAGATAACAGTAGCTGCTCCTGTTACAGCATCACCACCAGCATAAACACCTTCTTTTGTTGTTTTACCTGTTTCTTCTTCTGCAACAATACATTTCCATTTATTGATTTCTAATCCTTCTGTTGTTGAAGAAATTAATGGATTTGGAGATGTACCAAGTGACATGATAACTGTATCTAAATCCATTGTGAATTCTGAACCTGGAATTTCAATTGGACGTCTTCTTCCAGATGCATCAGGTTCACCTAATTCCATCTTAACACAAACCATTCCTTTTACATATCCATCATCATCTACTAGAATTTCTTGAGGATTTGTTAGTAAATCAAAGATAATGCCCTCTTCTTTAGCATGATGGATTTCTTCTACTCTAGCTGGAAGCTCTTCTTCACTTCTTCGATATACAATATGAACTTCTGCTCCAAGACGAAGAGCTGTTCTAGCTGCATCCATAGCAACATTACCACCACCGATAACTGCTACCTTATTTCCAGCAGCAATAGGAGTATCATAAGATTCATCAAAAGCTTTCATCAAGTTACTTCTTGTCAAGTATTCGTTAGCTGAGAATACACCGTTTGCATTTTCACCAGGAATACCCATAAATTTGGGAAGACCAGCACCAGAACCGATGAATATTGCTTCAAATCCTTCTTCTTCAATCAATTGATCGATAGTTGTTGATTTACCAATAACAACATTTGTTTCAAATTTAACACCTAATTCTTTTACTTTTTCAATTTCTTTAGCTACTACCGCATGTTTAGGAAGACGGAATTCAGGAATACCATACACCAACACACCGCCCAATTCATGAAGTGCTTCAAAAACCGTTACTTCATATCCTAATTTCGCTAAATCGCCAGCACAAGTAAGCCCTGCAGGACCAGATCCGATAACGGCAACTTTATGTCCATTTGTTTTTTCTGCTCCAACTGGTTTAATATTGTTTTCAAGAGCATAGTCTGCTACAAATCTTTCTAATTTACCAATAGATACTGGTTCACCTTTAATTCCTCGGATACATCGTCCTTCACACTGCGATTCTTGTGGACATACACGACCACAAACTGCAGGAAGAGCTGAAGATTGCCCAATAATCTTATATGCTTCTTCAATATTTCCTTCTTTTACTTCCTTGATAAAAGCTGGAATGTTAATAGAAACAGGACAACCTTCGATACATTTTGCATTTTTACAATTAATACATCTTGTAGCTTCTTCCATTGCTTCTTCTTTGCTATATCCTAAACAGACTTCGTCAAAATTTTTTGCACGAACTGCTGGTTCCTGTTCTCTTACTGGAACTTTTTTTAATACATCAGCCATTAGTTATCACCTCCACAATGACCACATCCGCCATGATGTGTATCACCTTCCTGTAATTTCAACATTGCACGTCCTTCTTTAGTTTTGTACATTTGCTGTCTTTTCATTGCTTGATCAAAATCAACTAAATGTCCATCAAATTCAGGACCATCAACACAGGCAAACTTTATTTCATTACCTACTTGAAGACGACATGCACCACACATTCCTGTTCCATCTACCATAATTGGGTTCATACTTACAATTGTTGGAAGTTCTAGTTGCTTTGTAAGCAGACAGACAAATTTCATCATTATCATTGGTCCAATTGCTACACATACATCATATTTCTTTCCTTCGTCTTTTATAAGTTTTTCGATCATACTTGTAACCATTCCTGCATGACCATAAGAACCATCATCTGTACAGATATATAAGTTTCCTGCAACTTCTTCCATTTCTTTTTCTAGAATTAACATACTTTTAGTTTTGCAACCAACAATAACATCAGCATCAATTCCTTTTTCACGTAACCATTTTACTTGTGGATAAACTGGCGCAGCTCCAACTCCTCCAGCTACAAATAACATTTTCTTATTTTTTAATGTTTCTAAATCTTCTGAAACAAACTCAGATGCACATCCTAATGGTCCTGTGAAATCTCTAAAACTATCTCCTACCTTTAATTCAGCCATCTTTTGAGTAGATGCTCCTACAATCTGAAACACAATTGTGACTGTTCCTGCTTCTCTATCATAATCACAAATTGTTAATGGAATTCGCTCTCCTTTTTCATCCATTTTTACAATTACAAATTGACCTGGCTCGCAGTGTTTTGCAACTCTTGGTGCTTCCACATCCATGAGATAAATTTTATCTGCAAGTTCTTCTGCTTTTAATATTTTATACATCACGTTCCTCCTTAAATTTTCTCTACCTATAATGATAAAACATCCATCCTAAAATATCAAGATGAATATTGGAAACTATTTATTATTATAGGTATGAAAAAGGCGACTGTAAATCAGTCGCCCATTTAAATACTTTTTAGAAATCAACTTCTGTTCCATAATAAATACAAGTAAATAATTTTTCCATTGTTGCCGGATCAATTTCTCTAGGATTAGATCCTGTACAGGCATCTCCAACTGCATTTTCTGCAATAGTAGCAACTTTTTCTTTAAATTCATCTTCTTTAATTCCGAATTCTTTTAATGTTGCTGGAATTCCAAGAATTACATTAAATGAGTCGATTTTTGAACATAAACTATTAATTAAAGCTTGTTCTGAGTTTCCTTCAAGACCTACTCTGCGAGCAATTTCAGCATAACGTTTTGCGGCAACAGGATCTTTTGCATTGTATTTGATTACATATGGAAGATACATTGCATTTGCTAAACCATGTGTAATATGTCCTGTTGAAAATACAGCACCTGTTTTATGTGCCATTGAATGTACAATTCCAAGTAAAGCATTTGAAAATGCCATACCAGCAAGACATTGCGCATCATGCATTTTTGCTCTTGCTGTCATATTTCCTTTAAATGATGATGGTAAATAATCAAATACCATTTCAATTGCCTGAATAGCAAGTGGATCTGTATATGCACAATTCAAAGTAGATACATATGCTTCAATAGCATGTGTTAATGCATCCATTCCTGTATAAGCAACTTGATGTGCAGGAAGCCCTTCTACAAGTTCTGAATCTACAATAGCAACATCTGGTGTAATATTAAAGTCTGCTAAAGGATATTTAATTCCCTTTGCATAGTCTGTAATAACAGAAAATGCTGTTACTTCTGTTGCTGTTCCTGATGTAGATGGAATAGCAGCAAATTTGGCTTTCTGTCTTAATTCAGGGAAGTTAAATGGAATACATAAATCTTCAAAAGTTACGTCTGGATATTCATAAAATGCCCACATTGCTTTAGCAGCATCAATTGGTGATCCACCACCCATTGCAACAATCCAATCTGGTTCAAAAGCGCGCATTGCTTCAGCACCTTTCATAACTGTTTCTACAGATGGATCTGGCTCAACACCTTCAAATAACTGAACTTCCATACCTGCTTCTTTTAGATAATTAACAGCTTTATCTAAAAAACCTTGGCGTTTCATAGATCCTCCACCAACTACAAGAATTGCTTTTTTACCTTTTAAGTTTTTCAGTTCTTCTAAACAACCTTTTCCATGATAAATGTCTCTTGGTAATGTAAATCTGCTCATTATTTTGCATCTCCTTTGAATATATTGTTTGCCATGTTTTTGACAATATTATTATACGACTGTTAAATATTTAACGCAATACTTTTAGTCAAATTTTTGTAGTAATTTTGGATTTATTCTTGTACATTTTGATCTTCTGTTACATCCATTTCCAAATCATAGTTTCTTACTGTTATTGCACTTGCTTTTCCTGTAGAATTATCTACAAGTATTGCACTAAAAATTAAATTTCCTTGTGGCATAGGTATTGGTCCAACATATTTTTTCCAATTTTCTTTTGTAGGCTCGGTTGTTCCAAATGCATAATAAGCAGTATATCCTTCTTTGACTTCAATACTAATCTTTTCTTGCTGTTCATATAATCCACTTGAAGGCGAAACAATAGGTGCTTCTGCAAGAGGGCTTTGGATTTTATATGTATGCTTTGATAATAAACTTGGTATTCCTTTTTTATTTACAGCAATCGCTCTGACAGTCCAATTACCTTCCTCTAAAAGTATGGGGAAATCTTTATTGTATTTTGCTCCTGTCGTTTCTGATGGTTCAGAACCATCTAATGTATAATAGATATCATTTCCTTTAGAATATAACTCTAATTCTTCTTTTTCATTATAAAAATCTTTCTTTAAAGAATAAGAAGGTTTTTCTACAACATAATCAGAAAGCACTGACAAGACCGACTGTGATTTGCAATTTGCTAAAAGAATAGGGATTCTATCCTTCTTTCTAGTCTTTATATAAATTTGAATTAAGCTTTTGTATAATTCTTCATTATTAGATTGCTTTTCTATCTCTTTTAAAAAAACTTCTTCTGCAGAATAAAAATCATCTTTTTCTAAATATACGTCAGCGATTCCTTTATATCCACCAGCCTTTTTAGGCTCTTTATTTATAGCAGATTCAAAACATTCAATTGCATCATTATAGTTTCTCTTTTTCAATGAATTATATCCCTTTTTTATATAACCTTCATAAGATATTTGGTAAAATAATAATCCAACTAAAATAGACAAAAGAAGTGTTGACAAAATAACAAGTATTTTTTTATGGTTATTTTTTTGTGCTCGCTTTGCTTTTATAGCTACTTTTTTCTCATGTTGTTGTTGCATATTGCTATGCAACTCATTTTTTACATGTTCAGCAAGAAGTTCATCTAAAGAACTGTAGTCAGGAACAATTCTTACTTCTGCTCCACATATTTCACAATATAGGGAACCTTCTTTTATTTCTGCACCACATTTTCCACACCTCACTAGAATGCCTCCTTGTATACTGCTTCAACACAATTATACATAAGCATTGCACGTGTCATTACACCAACACCGCCTGGGACAGGAGTAATTGCACTTACTGTTTCTGCCACATCATCAAAATCCACATCTCCACATAAAGTATTGTCTTCGTTTCGATGAATTCCCACATCCACAACTACAGATCCTGGCTTTAAATATTCTTTTGTAATAAATTTAGGTTTTCCAACGGCTACAACTATAATATCTGCTCTTTTTGTGATTTCTTTTAATTTTTTCGTATGTGAATGTGCAATTGTAACAGTTCCATTTTCTTCTAATAATAAAAGTGCTATTGGTTTTCCAACATTATTGCTTCTCCCTAATACAACACATTCTTTTCCATCAATTTCAATCCCAGAACGCTTTAAAAGTTGAATAATTCCAGCTGGAGTACAACATTCAAAACCTTTTTTCCCTATGCAAAGACGACCGATATTCACTTCATGAAAACCATCTACATCTTTTTGAGGAGAAATTGCTTGCGTAATTATTTCTTCACAAATATGCCCCGGCAATGGCAATTGAACAAGGATCCCATGCACATCTGCATCCTCGTTTAATTTGTATATCAAATTCAATAATTCTTGTTCAGTGGTTTTTTCAGGTAATTCATAAGAAAGAGAGCGAATGCCAATGTATTCACAATCCCTTTTTTTCCCATTCACATATACTGTCGATGCCGGGTCATTTCCAACCTGAATAACTGCAAGACAAACATCTTTTCCTACGTTTTTAAGTTGTTCTACTTTTAATTTTAATTCATTTTTTATTTCCAAAGCAATTTTTTTTCCGTTAATTAATTTCGGCATCGTATCACCCCTTACATTTAAAATAATCCGGTAATTTTTCCGTGTTCATTTACATCAATTCCGTTTGCAGCAGGAACTTTTGGAAGTCCAGGCATTGTCATAACAGCTCCAGTTAGTGCGACAACAAATCCTGCTCCTGCATTTACATATACTTCTCGAATATGAATGGTAAAGTTTTCTGGTCGTCCTAATAACGTGGCATCATCAGATAAAGAATATTGATTTTTCGCCATACAAATTGGAAGATTTCCAAATCCCATACTTTCAATTTTAGCGAGTTGTTTTTCTGCAGCAGGTGCATATTCAACAGAAGACGCACCATAAATTTCTTTTGAAATCGTTTCTATTTTTTCTTTTAGTGATAAATCATCATCATATAATGTGTGGAAATGGCTTTCTTTCTTTTCAAGTGTTTCTAAAACTTTTTCTGCTAAAGCAAGTCCGCCTTCGCCACCTTTTTCCCATACTTCTGATAAAGCAAACTCACATCCTCGTTCTTCACAGAAATTTTTAATATATTGGTTTTCAGCATCTGTATCTGTTATAAAAGAATTTAATGTTACAACAACTGGCACTCCAAATTTTTGTAGATTTTCAATATGTTTTTCTAAATTGACAATTCCTTTTTTCAGTGCTTCCAAGTTTTCTTCTGCCAAATCTTTTTTAGCAACCCCACCATTATATTTTAACGCTCTAACTGTAGCAACCAAAACAACAGCATCCGGTCTTAAATTAGCACTTCTGCATTTGATATTCATGAATTTTTCAGCTCCTAAATCGGCACCAAATCCTGCTTCTGTAATAGCAATATCACATAATTTTAATGCTGTTTTTGTTGCACGAACACTGTTACATCCATGTGCAATATTAGCAAATGGTCCACCATGCACTAATGCTGGTGTATGTTCCAATGTTTGAATTAAATTTGGTTTAATTGCATCTTTTAGAAGAGCAGTCATAGCACCTGTCGCTTCTAATTGCTCTGCGGTTACTGGTTCTCCTGCAAAGTTGTATGCAACAATAATTTTTCCTAATCTTTCTTTTAAATCTTGCAAATCGTTGGCAAGACATAAGATAGCCATAATTTCAGATGCAACAGTAATAACAAAATGATCTTCGCGAACCATTCCATCCATCTTGTTTCCAAGACCTACTACAATATTTCTTAAAACTCGATCATTCATATCTAAACAACGTTTCCAAACAACCTGTCTTGGGTCAATTTGTAAAGTATTTCCCTGTTGAATATGATTATCAAGCATGGCTGCTAACAAATTATTCGCAGATGTAATGGCATGAAAATCACCTGTAAAATGCAAGTTCAAATCTTCCATCGGAACTACCTGTGCATAACCTCCACCTGCTGCTCCCCCTTTAATACCAAAGCATGGTCCTAAAGAAGGCTCTCGAAGAGCTATGATCGCTTTCTTATTTAATTTTGCCAACGCTTGTCCAAGTCCCACACTTGTAGTTGTTTTTCCTTCTCCTGCTGGAGTTGGATTAATCGCTGTTACCAATACTAACTTACCATCATTATGATCTTTTACTTTTTCCCATAATTCATCAGATATTTTAGCTTTATATTTACCATAAAATTCTAAATCATCTTCTTGAATTCCTACAGAGCTAGCCACCTCTTTAATATGTTTCATAGTTGCTTCTTGTGCGATTTGAATATCCGTTTTCATTTTTTCCTCCTTTGTTTAAACAGTTTCCTCTATATATTGTTCAAATTGTTCCATAGACATCAATACTTTTCTAGGTTTAGTTCCTTCTTCTTCACCTACAACACCAGCTTCAAAAAGTTGATCCATTATGCGTGCTGCACGATTGAACCCAATTTTAAATACTCTTTGTAACATTCCAATAGAAGCTTTTTCTTTTTCAATAACAAAACGACCTGCATCTACAAAATAAACATCTTTTTCATTTCCACTATTTCCAGCAGAAGACAAATTTGCGCCCATATTTGATGCACTATCCACTTGTTTTGTGATTTCTTCATCATAAGAAACATTTCCATTTTTACTTACAAGAAAATCAACAACTGCCTGCACTTCTTTGTCAGATACAAACGATCCCTGCACACGCACTGGTTTTTGATACCCTGAAGGATAAAATAACATGTCTCCTTTTCCCAGTAGTTTTTCTGCTCCATTCATATCTATAATTGTACGAGAATCTACTCCTGAAGAAACAGAAAAAGCAATCCTTGAAGGCATATTCGCCTTAATTAATCCAGTAATAACATTTACAGACGGACGTTGAGTAGCTAATACTAAATGAATCCCTGCTGCTCTTGCTAATTGCGCCAAGCGACATATAGCCGTTTCCACTTCTCCTGGGGCAACCATCATTAAATCAGCTAACTCATCTACAATAATAACAAGTTGAGGTAATTTTTCAGGTTTTGTTTCATCTTCTAAATCCTTTATTTGTTCAACTTTATCATTATATCCATTTAAATCTCTTACATTGTATTCAGCAAACAATTGATAGCGTTTTTCCATTTCTACAACTGCCCAATTTAATGCTCCTGATGCTTTTTTGGGATCTGTTACAACTGGAATCATTAAGTGTGGAATGCCATTGTAAACACTTAGTTCTACAACTTTAGGGTCAATCATAATTAACTTAACTTCGTCTGGTCTTGCTTTATAAAGAATGCTCATGATGAGTGTATTGATACATACAGATTTTCCGGAACCAGTTGCCCCTGCAATTAAAACATGAGGCATCTTTTTTATATCAGCAACAACTACTTTCCCTGCAATATCCTTTCCCGCTGCGAAAGCAATATTTGATGGGTGCGATTGAAATTCTTTTGTTTCCAACAAATCTCTTAACATTACAGCAGTATTTTCTCGATTTGGCACTTCAATTCCTACAGCAGCTTTTCCAGGAATAGGTGCCTCAATACGAATATCCGCTGCAGCTAAATTTAATTTTATATCATCACTCAATCCTACAATCTTACTTACTTTTACACCTTGTTCGGGCTGTAATTCAAATCTTGTAACAGAAGGACCACAACTTACATTTGTTACAGTAACATTTACACCGAAATTTTTCAATGTTTGTTGTAATTTTATTGCTGTTTCTCTCAAATAAGTATCTGAATCTCCATTGCTACGTTTACCATTTTTTAACAGTTGAAGTGGTGGAAATATATATTCCGAATTCGACTTAGAACATTCTTTTTCAATAATTTCTGCCACTTCTTCTACTTCATTTGAAATTTCTTCCTTTTCTTTTTCTTTATCCTTTTTTTTCTTGGATTGTTTTTTTTCTTCTGCACGATGAATAACCATTGTTTCTGGAATTGGTTCAATTACATCTTCCTGAAATGGAGATTCTAAAATTTCCTCTGAATATAGTGGGGGTGTTTCTTCTGGGAATATTTCTTTTATATCTTCATCTAATTCTTTTGGCATTAATGTTGTATCAAAAGATACACCTTTAACATGTTTATCCTTTCGTTGTAATTCCTTATTTTGTCTTTTCTCTTCTTTTCGGACAACAGATTGTTCTCTTCTTCTTTGCACATCTGCTTTTGCTGTCTCATACGCCTTTTCTCCGCCTTGTTTTACACTTCTCAAAAACGATTTCTCAGTTATAACAATAAAGCAAATAATACTTAAAATAATGACAATAATATACGCACCTACTACGCCGAAAAAATGACATAATAATTCAGAAAAAATTCCACCTACTACACCTCCACCCTGTTTATCTAATGAAGACACATGATAATACGATAATAACGTTGATTTACTATTATAGTCACCTGTAAGCAACTGTATAAAAGTACAACTTAACACTGTCAATACAATTCCAGCTCCAAGTTTTATGTACGCAACGGAATTACCTTTATTTGAAGTGATAAAAGCAATCCCGATAAAAAGTAAAATTGGTATAATATATGCCATTAATCCAAAAGTTCCAAATAAAAAGGAGGATACAATATCTCCTAAAAATCCTCCTATGCCAAAATTGCTTATGAGCAGTAAAATACATATAGTAAGAGAAAATAGAATAAAAATTTCATTTTTCAAAAATGTATTTTGTTGTACCGTTTTCTTCTTTGTTTGTTTTTTTGTTTTCTTTTTTACTGGCGTTCGCTTGGCTGCCTTTTTGCTTTTGTTTGACTTTGCTGCCATGAACTCTCCTCCTCTAATTATAAACATACATATATTATTATACCATTTTAAGAAACTTGTGTCATTATTTATTTTCCACTTGATTTTCTATTAATTCATACAATTTTTTTAATGCTTGTGCCATTCCGCCCACTTCATCAATGAGCCCTTCTTCTACTGCTTCTTTTCCTTCTAATATAGTTCCAACATCTTTTACAAGTTGTGTTGGATCAAGCATCAACTCTTCAATTCTTTTCTGTGTAATGTTTGAATGATCAGAAATAAACTTAGTAATTCTATTTTGTGTTTTTTCAATATTCTTAAAGCTTTGCATTACTCCAATAAAAGTGCCACTGGACCTAACCGGATGAATAACCATCGTCCCACTTGGAACAATATAGGAATAATCTGCTGAAACTGCAAGTGGTCCTCCTATAGAATGACTTCCTCCAAGTACTAGAGATACACTAGGTTTACTTATTGAAGCAATCATTTCTGCAATAGCTAGTCCAGCTTCCACATCTCCACCAAGCGTATTTAATAAAATCAAAACTCCTTCAATTTCTCTATTATCTTCCACTTCTGCTAGTTTAGGAAGCAAATGTTCATATTTTGTTGTTTTTGTACTTCCTGAAACTGCCTCATGACCTTCAATTTCTCCTATGATTGTTAAAAGTTGAATATGATGTTGCTTTTTATTATGAGATAAAGATACAGTTCCCATTTCTTTTATTTCTTCGTTTTGATTTTCTATATTTTCTTCCATGATACTTCCCTGCCTTTTTTTCTTTTAGTATTCGCCGATTAGTCATTTTTATGTAATTAAACTATAATTTCAAACAAAAAAAGGAAGAAAATTCGTTCACGAAATTTTCTTCCTCATTTGTTTAAAATTTACACTACTTCTAATGCCTGTGCTAAATCATCTATAATATCATCTACATTTTCAATTCCAACACTAAATCGAATCAAGTCTGGTTGTACACCAGCTTCAATTAATTCTTTTTCATTCATTTGACGATGAGTATGACTTGCAGGATGAAGCACAGATGTTCTGGAATCAGCCACATGTGTTACAATTGCAGCCAATTTCAAATTATCCATTAATGTGACAGAGGCATCTCGGCCACCTTTAATTCCAAATGTCAATACTCCACAACTTCCATTTGGCAAATATTTTTGTGCAAGTGGATAATATTTATCGTCTGTTAAATCAGGGTAATTTACCCAAGACACTTTCTTATGATTTTTCAAAAATTCTGCTACTTTCTTCGCATTCTCACAATGGCGAGGTACTCTCAAATGAAGAGTTTCCAATCCTAGATTCAGTAAGAAGGCATTTTGTGGTGATTGAATAGATCCTAAATCTCGCATAAGTTGAGCAGTAGCTTTTGTAATATATGCACCTTTTCCAAATTTTTCTGTATATACAATACCGTGATATGTTTCGTCTGGTTTTGTAAGACAACTAAATTTATCTCCATATGCCGCCCAATCAAAATTACCACTATCAACAATACAACCACCCACACTTGTTGCATGTCCATCCATATATTTTGTTGTGGAATGTGTTACGATATCCGCTCCCCATTCAAATGGACGACAATTAATAGGTGTTGCAAATGTATTATCTACGATAAATGGTACTCCATGTTCATGTGCAACTTTTGCAAATTTTTCTAAATCTAATACAACTAATGCAGGATTAGAAATTGTTTCACCAAACAATGCCTTCGTATTTTCTCTAAACGCATTACTAATTTCTTCTTCACTTGCATCAGGATCAACAAAAGTTGCATCCACTCCCATTTTTTTGATTGTGTGTGCATATAAATTATATGTACCTCCATAAAGTGCAGAAGCACAAACAACATGATCTCCTGCTTCACAAATATTCATAATAGCATAAAAATTTGCTGCTTGCCCTGATGAAGTAAGCATTGCAGCAACTCCACCTTCTAAATCACAAATTTTATTAGCAACAACATCATTTGTAGGATTCTGTAGCCTTGTATAAAAATATCCAGAATCTTCTAAATCGAACAATCGTCCCATCTGTTCACTTGTGTCATACTTAAATGTTGTGCTTTGATAAATTGGAACAACTCTAGGTTCACCTTGTCTAGGTTCCCAACCGGATTGAATACATTTTGTTTCTATTTTGTAGTTGTTGCTCATTTCTTGCCCTCCTATGAATATATATATTTCTTTTGTAAATTGCGTACCATATTACTATAAACTTCTTTACAGGCTTCTTTTTTATCGTCTTCAATGAGATGAATACACGGCGATAAATACTCTGTCCAAATTTTATTATAAATTTCTTTTGCATCATCCCGTTTATTAATTTGCTTAACAATTGTAGGTGCTACATTATAATACTGTTTTACAATATCTCTACCCGCTTCTTCCTCAAGCAAATATTCGTCACGATAATTTCTTAGCAATTCTAATTCATAACAATTATCTGGTTTTCCAAGATTTTCACATACTGCTGTAGTGATATAACATAATCTTTGCTTAAATCCTTGCGTAATAGATTCATAAGTTGCATTTTGAATTGCAACATTTGAAATATTGTTATTCCACAATTCTACAATTTTTTCTGAAATAGTTTTTCTATATTCTCCATCTCCATAATTGATTATTGGGAGCACATAAGTCACTAAAGCCATATTATAATCAAGAATAAGAAGCTCACGTTTTCTTTTTTGAGCGACTTTTTCTAATTTTTCATTAACATATGTAGGAATGATTCTGGCAAGTTCAACAATAACTTCCTCTTTCCCTTCCTCTTCTCTTAAAGATTCATTTACATTCACAAAAAAATCTTTATATTTATTATAATACGTCTCAAAATCATTACTGTAGACATCACGCTTAAAACGTTTTCCTAAAACTAAAGCATCTTCAAATAAATTAATTAAAGTTTCCTGTGCCTCGGAATACATATCATATTCCCCCTCTATCTATTTTATCCTATTCGTCCCAATTATGATAAACTACTTGAACATCATCATCTTCATCTAATAAATCTAAAGTTTTTTGAAGATTTTTCAAATCTGTTTCATCAGTAAGTTCTACCCATGTTTGAGGAATCATAGTTACTTCTGCCGACGCCATCGGGATACCAGCTTCTTCAAGTGCAAGACGCACATCGCTAAAATCTTCTGGTGCAGTTAGAATTTCATAACTGTCTTCTTCTTCTGCAAAATCTTCTGCTCCTGCATCTAATGCGATCATCATTAATTCATCTGCATCTGTTTCATATTCTTCTTTTGCGACAATAATTTGCCCTTTTTTATCAAACATATACGATACACATCCCTGTGTTCCTACACTTCCACTACCTTTTGTAAAGGCATTTCGTACGTTGGATGCTGTTCTGTTTTTATTGTCTGTAAGAGCATCAACGATAATAGCTACCCCACTTGGACCATATCCTTCATATGTAACAGATTCATAATTCACAGAATTAGCATCTCCTGCAGCTTTTTTAATTCCACGATCAATAGTATCGTTTGGCATATTATTAGATTTTGCTTTTGCAATAACATCACGAAGTCGACTGTTATTTGCTGGGTCAGGTCCACCTTCCTTTACTGCAACAGCAATCTCTCTACCAATAATTGTAAAAATTTTACCTTTTGCTGCATCATTTTTTTCTTTTTTATGTTTAATATTTGCGAACTTTGAATGTCCTGACATTTTTTGTACCTCTTTTCTTTTTCTAAAATTGCTTTTCCTATTTTATCATTCTTTTCTAGTGTTTACAAGGCTAGTTTTTCAATACGTACTTTTTCAATTAAATTATTCTTCACAGAAACTATAGAAAAACGATACCCTTCATACTCAATTGAGCATTCTTCATCTTCCAACGGAATATGTTCAAGACAATGAACAAGATATCCATTTAACGTTTCAAAAGATTCATTTTCAAATGAAATTTGCAATATTTTTTCCAATTCATCTAATCCCGTCATTCCATCTACAACATAAATTCCTTTAGCGATTTTTTGAATACATTCATCCTCATCATCATATTCATCTTGAATATTTCCAACAATTTCTTCAATAATATCTTCCATTGCAATAATTCCTGCTGTTTGACCATATTCATCTAAAACAACAAGCATATGATGTTTCTTTTGCTTCATTTCCTTGAATAATTTATTTATGCTTTTCGCTTCAGGAACAAAACTAACCGGATGCATATACTCTTTCAAATTTTTAATTGGAATATTTTGTAATTCCTCATGAAAATAGCATTTCATTGCATCTCGCAAATGAAAAATTCCGATAATGGAATCGATATCTTCCTCATATACAGGAAATCTTGAATTGTTTTGTTCTAGCATAAATTGAACGGTTTCTTGAATTGTTTTCTCACCGTCTAATGCGATTATGTGCTTACGGTGAACCATAATATCTTCTGCTTTTTTTTCACTATAAGAAAAAATGTTACTTATCAGTTCTCCTTCACCACCCGAAAAAAAACCTCTTTCTCTTCCCTCTTGAATTAAAGATAGAATTTCACGCTCCACATCTTCTTGTTCTTTTTCTTCACCAGAAAAATTATACATTAGTCTATCCCACAGACTACCGCTTTCCTCCATTGTCCTTTACTCCTTTATTATGTATGAAGTTCAAAACTAATTTTGATTGCTTCATCAATTTCTAACATCAATTTTTTATCTATATGACAAACCAATTCTCTCAATCTTTGCTTATCAATAGTTCGAATTTGTTCTAATAATACAACCGAATTTTTAACAATATGATATTTTCCAGCATCAATTTCTACATGTGTTGGCAATTTTGATTTATTCATTTTTGAAGTGATAGCAGCACATATAACGGTAGGACTATGTCTATTCCCCACGTCATTTTGAATAATCAACACTGGACGTATTCCACCTTGTTCTGATCCAATCACTGGACTTAAATCTGCATAATATATATCTCCACGTCTAACTTGCACCCTATTTCACACTCCGATTTTTTAAGATAAAATTAGTATTTCCATCTTTTTCGGAAGTATTCTATAAATGCCACTTTGCACTACGCAAAATAATCTACTTGTTCTGCAATTTTCCCATTTTTCACATATACTCTTGGAATTCGTTTCCCTAATGCACAAATAAATTCATAATTAAATCTACCCGATAGTTCACTTAACTTTTCAACAGAAATAGACTTATTTCCATCACGACCAATTAAAGTTACTTTGTCACCAAAACTTACTCCTTCAATATCCGTTACATCTACCATAAATTGATCCATGCAAATACGGCCTATAATATTTGCTTTTTTCCCACGAATCAGCACATATCCTTTCCCTGAAAGGCTTCTTGGATACCCATCTCCATACCCAACTGGAATGGTTGCAATCTTCATTTTTTTTGTTGCAACAAATGTACCACCATAACTTACTGGGGTCCCAGGTTCTATTTCTTTTACAAAAGCCACATGACTTTTTAAAGCCAAAGCAGGTTTTAAATGTACGGCATTTTGATCCACTTCATCAGATGGATATAAGCCATACGTCGAAATACCAGCTCGAACAATATCAAAACGAGCATCTTCAACATCAATAATAGCAGCACTATTTGCACAATGCTCATACAAGAAAGTTACTCCTTTTTCTTTTAATTTTTGTGTCATAGTTACAAATTGATTAATTTGATTTTCAGTAAAAGTTTTATCCGTTTCATCTGCTTTAGCAAAATGTGTAAATATTCCTTCCATATTTACATTTTGCAATTTACTAATTCTAGTAATTGCATCAATACTTTCATCATTTATTGCAAACCCTAATCGTGCCATTCCTGTATCTAGTTTAATATGTAAGTATGCTGTCTTTCCTTCTCTTCTTGCCATATAAGAAATTTCTTTTGCCATTTCTTCTGTATATACATTCATGCGAATTTCATTATCTAACATTTCCAAATACTGATCAGGGAAGATACATCCTAGTACAAGTATTGGCTTTCTAATACCTTCAGTACGAAGAACAACTGCCTCATCAAGAGTTGCTACTGCAAATCCCCAAATATAATCGTATTTTTCTAACACTTCCGCGACTTGAATAGCCCCGTGACCATATCCATCACTTTTAATTACTGCCATAATTTTTGTGTTTCCATTTATCTTCTGTTTCATTTGTTCCATATTATATGTCACTGCATCTAAATCGATTTTAGCATATACTCTACTGTAAGTTTTCATCTTGTCTACTCCTTCTCAAGTTTTTTCATTACATAACCGATTTTATCAAGTAAATCATTTGCTAATACACTATAACTCCCCATTTCATCTTTTGCATAGTCCCCACATAATCCATGCACATAAACAGCTGTTTCACATGCCTTTCTGCAATCCATTCTTTGCGCTAAAAATCCTACTATTATTCCTGCAAGAATATCTCCAGCACCCGCTTTCGCCATAGATTGATTTCCAGTTGTATTAACATAGATATCTTTATCTCCGCCTGCTACTAAAGTTCTAGCATCTTTCATTGCACAAACAACAGGATAACTAGCAACAAATTTTTTTATCGTCTCAACTCTGTTTTCCTGTATTTCATTTACTGTACATTGAAGTAATCTAGACATTTCTTTTAAATGTGGTGTTAAAATGACTTGTTTTCCATCCACTAAAACTGATAAATTTTCAGATAAAAGAGTCAGTCCATCACCATCAATGACACGTGGTACTTTAGCATAATGCATTGTATAAATAAATATTTTTTCTGATAACTCACTTTTCCCCAATCCAGATCCAATTAAAAGCACATCGCTCCAATCAATCAAGGATTTTAATTCTTTTTTATCAAATGTCTCATATGTAGAAACAATTGCTTCAGGAAGTAATTGCTGCAAAATCATACGATTATCCTCATGTGTATAAATCTGTACGAGACCTGCTCCTGCTAAATAGGCTGCCTTTGCATTAAAATAAGCAGCACCTGCCATCCCTTTACTTCCTGCTATAATTAACACTTTTCCAAATGTCCCTTTATTTCCATTCAACTCTCTTTTTGGTATTGAAATAGCTGTATCATCTTTGTCATATGTATATAATTTGCTTTCATCTGGAAGTGATTCGGGCATAATTCCAATATCAACAATATATGTTTTCCCAACACAAAAACGGCCTTTTCCAAATAACATTCCAATTTTTTCAAAAGCAAAACATACAGTTATATCTGCATTAAAAGCACATCCTTTTATATTTCCAGTTGTATCACATACTCCTGTCGGTATATCTATTGCCACTTTTGTTCCGTTCATTAAATTTAATTGTTCAATAACTTCCAAATACTTTCCTGTAATTTCTCTTTTCAAACCAATTCCCAAAAGAGCATCTATAATAACACTATATTCTTTTGGGGAAATTGAAGTTCTAATAGATATGCCATAATTCTCTGCTATGGTATATTGTAGTTTGTTTTCCTCACTTGCATTTTCCTTATTCCCTATATAACATATATCTACATGCATTCCCTTTAAATGTAAAAGACGTGCAATGGCGAGCCCATCTCCTCCATTATTTCCAGAACCACATACAATTAAAGTATTGGAACAATCTATTTTTTCGTTTTCCAAAATTTCTACAACTTTAAGAGCAGCCCTCTCCATCAAAACGCACGAGGGTACCTTCATCTCTTCAATTGTATAATGATCAGCATATTTCATTTGTTTACCTGTTATTACATATCTCATAGCACGTACCTCCATTTTTGTTTAGAAGAAAACAACGTATAGAAAAAGGAGGAAACCCACATCTTCTCTACACGTTGTTTTCTTCTATTCTATATGCTCTTTATTGTAACGACTGAGATTGTAAGATAAACGCATAAGACTTTCGGACAAATGTACATTTTCTACAATAACATTTTCCGGCAAATCCAAATCTGTATGTGCAAAATTCCAAATAGCACGCACACCATTGTCAACTAAAAGATTTGCAACATCTACTGCCTTTGTCTTCGGGATTGTGAGAACAGCTATATCAATATTATGTTCATTGATAAATTCTTTCAGTTCATCCATCATTCTAATTGGAACACCACGAATAGACACACCTGAAAGTCTTGGATTCACATCAAAGATCCCCTTAAAAATAAATCCTCTCTTTTCAAAAGATGTATAATTAGCCAATGCTTGTCCCAAATTTCCTGCACCAATAATAATCATATTATGGTCTATATCCAATCCCAAAATTTTTCCAATTTCTGTATATAAATATTTCACATTATAACCGTATCCCTGTTGTCCAAATCCACCAAAATTATTCAAATCTTGGCGTATCTGAGAGGCAGTCACCTGCATTCTTCTACTTAATTCATTTGAAGAAATACGTTCCACATTATCTTCTAGCAATTCTCCTAAATATCTATAATATCTTGGTAATCTTCGGATTACTGCCTGAGAAATTTCTCTTTCTTCCATCCATTTCACCTTCCAATCTGTTCTACGCAATATTATATAGAATAGTTTCTATAAAGTCAATTTTTTAGTTGTATTTTACACTATTTAAGTATAATATAAAAGATATGAGTTATTTTGGGAGGATTTATTATGATTTTAGCATGTCATAATCTTAATAAAGCATTTGGAGAACAAATCATCGTTAAAGATGGTTCTTTTCATATAGAAGAACATGAAAAAGCAGCCTTAATAGGTTTAAATGGAGCTGGAAAATCAACTATTTTAAAAATGATCATGGGAGAATTGCCTGCAGATGCGGGAGAAATTATTCTTGCAAAAGGTAAAACTATCGGTTACCTTTCACAACATCAGAAATTAGAAAGCGGAAACACTATTTACGAAGAAGTAAAGCTTGCCAAATCGGATATTATCAAGCTAGAAAATCAAATTCGTTCTATTGAAATAGAGTTAAAACATCTCAAAGGCGAAGCACTTGAAAAACGTCTACAAACATATCATCATCTCACAGCTTCTTTTGAGCGTGCTAATGGATATGCCTATGAAAGTGAAATAATAGGAGTTTTAAAAGGACTTGGTTTTTCAGAAGAAGATTTCAAAAGATCTGTAGATACACTTTCAGGGGGACAAAAAACTAGGGTTTCCTTGGGAAAATTACTTTTAACAAAACCAGATATTCTTCTTCTTGACGAACCTACAAATCATTTAGATTTAAGTTCCATTTCATGGCTTGAAACTTATCTCTCTAATTATCCAGGAGCTGTGCTTATTGTATCGCATGACCGTTATTTTTTAAATCGCGTTGTAACTAAAGTTATTGAGGTAGAACAAGGTAATATTATGATGTTTTTAGGTAATTATACTGCATTTGCTCAGAAAAAAAGCCTTGTTCGCGAAGCAAAGTTGAAAGAATATATGAAACAACAACAAGAAATCAAACATCAAGAGGCCGTTATTGAAAAACTACGTTCTTTTAACCGTGAAAAATCTATACGTCGTGCAGAAAGTCGTGAAAAAATGTTAAATAAAATGACTTTAATTGATAAACCTGCTGATATAAATTCAGAATTTCATCTCTCGTTAGAGCCATCTTGCATAAGTGGTAATGATGTATTGACTGTAGAACATTTAAGTAAATCTTTTGATGCTTTAAAATTATTTCAAGATATAAGTTTTGAAATCAAACGTGGTGAACATGTCGCCGTTATAGGAGATAATGGAACAGGAAAAACAACTCTTTTAAAAATTTTAAATGAAGTACAAACTGCTGACAGTGGTATATTTACATTAGGAACAAATGTACATATTGGCTACTATGATCAAGAACATCATGTTTTGCACATGGAAAAGACAATCTTCGATGAAATTTCCGATGATTATCCAGATTTAACAAACACGCAAATTCGAAATACTTTGGCTGCTTTTCTCTTTACAGGTGACGATGTTTATAAACAAATTAAAGATTTAAGCGGTGGAGAAAGAGGTCGTGTTTCTCTTGCAAAATTAATGCTTTCCGAAGCTAATTTTTTAATTTTGGACGAACCTACAAACCATTTAGACATTACTTCAAAAGAAATCTTAGAAAAAGCATTGAATGATTATAGCGGAACTATACTGTATGTATCTCATGATCGTTATTTTATCAACCAAACAGCAACCCGTATTCTTGACTTAGTAAACCATAAATTTGTGAATTATATTGGAAATTATGACTACTATCTAGAAAAAAAAGAAGAATTAACAGCAGCCTATACAAATGTGAATGAACCATGCTCTTCTATTTCTACATCCGAATCAGAAACAAAATTAGATTGGAAGGCACAAAAAGAGCAACAAGCAAAAGAGCGAAAAAGACAAAATGATTTACGAAAAACGGAAGAAAAAATCTCTCTCCTAGAAGAAAGAGATAGTGAAATAGATGATTTGATGACGCAAGAAGAAATTTATACTAACTCTGTGAAATGTCGTGAACTTTCTGAAGAAAAAGCAAATATTATGCAGGAATTAGAATTTTTATATGAGACATGGGAACAATTAGCTGAAGAATAACATAACAAAGAGAACATTCTCGTAAATGATAAGTATTTTACATTTAGAGAATGTTCTTTTTGTTTATTTTATGAACTATAATATCTTTGCTATTTCTTTAATAAATTCTTCACTATTTAATACTGTTGGATTTGAAATGGATGTAATTAAAGCTAAATCTTTCGTCATCTTACCACTTTCAATAGTATCAATGGTTGCTTTTTCTAATTTATTTGCAAATTGTATTAACTCTATATTTCCATCTAATTCACCACGTTTGCGCAAAGCTCCTGTCCAGGCAAAAATGGTGGCAACAGAGTTTGTTGATGTTTCTTCCCCTTTGAGATATTTATAATAGTGTCTTTGTACCGTTCCATGAGCAGCTTCATATTCATAGTATCCTTCTGGCGAAACCAAAACAGATGTCATCATTGCCAATGACCCAAATGCTGAAGAAACCATATCACTCATCACATCTCCATCATAGTTTTTACAAGCCCAAATAAACCCACCTTCTGCTTTCATTACTCTTGCTACGGCATCATCAATTAATGTATAAAAATATTCTATCCCATACTCTTTAAACTTTTCTGCATATTCTTTATCATAAATTTCTTGGAAAATATCTTTAAATGTATGATCATATTTTTTAGAAATTGTATCCTTTGTTGCAAACCATAAATCTTGTTTTATTTCCAATGCATAATTAAAACAACTTCTTGCAAAACTTTCAATAGAATCGTCTGTATTATGCATGCCCTGAATAATTCCTGCACCACTAAATTCATGAATTAATTCTCTCTTTTCCACTCCATCTTCTGTTGTATAAACTAATTCTGCTTTTCCTGGTTTATCAATAATCATTTCTGTATTTTTATATACATCCCCATATGCATGTCTTGCTAATGTAATTGGCTTCTTCCAATTTTTTACACATGGTTCAATTCCTTTTACAACAATAGGAGAACGAAAAACTGTTCCATCCAACATTGCACGAATAGTTCCATTTGGACTTTTCCACATTTCTTTTAACTTATATTCACTCATACGAGCTGCATTTGGTGTAATAGTAGCACACTTAACGGCAACTCCATATTTTTTTGTCGCATTTGCAGAATCAATTGTCACTTGATCATTTGTAATATTACGATTTTCCAATCCCAAATCATAATATTCCGTTTTTAAATCAATATACGGAAGCAATAAATTATCTTTGATCATCTTCCAAAGAATTCGTGTCATTTCATCTCCATCCATTTCAACAAGTGGCGTAGTCATTTTAATTTTTTCCATCTAAGTTTCCTCCTTCTATTTAAAAACCATTTTTTTGTAAATTTTCTAGTACACTCTTCATATGATTGGTTATAAGTTCACTTGCAACTACTTTATCTTTCTTTTTTATGGCTTCCAAAATCGCTTTATGTTCTGCAACTGATTTTTCTAAACGCCCTTCTGTTTTTACTGAATATACTCGTGCAAACTGTACATACTGATGCAAATCAGATAATATATGCCTTAATATCTTGCTCCCGCAAGTTTCATACAAAACACGGTGAAAATTCCCATCTAATATAATCATTTTATCTGTACCCGATTTTTTTAGATGAAATTCTGATAATAAAATGATTTCCTCTAATTCATTAATTTCTTTCTGCGTAATATTGTCTATAACCCACTCCGTACATAAATTCTCCAATAAAGAACGAATAATAAAAATATCCTGTATATCCTTCTTATTGATACCTGTAACATACGTCCCTTTATTCCGAATCGTCTTAACAAGTCCTTCCAACTCTAATTTTTTAAACGCTTCTCGGACAGGCGTTCTACTAACACCTAACTCTTTTCCAATTGTCACTTCTCGTAATTCACTATTTTCTGGATAAATACCAGATAAAATATCTTCACGCAATTTGTGAAACACTTTTTCACTTAACGAATATCCCTTATCTCTTTCCATTTTTATTTCTCCAAATTATTTTGTATAATTGTATACAATTATACAAAATATGTCAAGAGAAAAGAGAACAAAAAGAGTTGGATGTCTAATTTAAAATTATACATCCAACTCTTTCATATGACACATTTATAAAAATCTTCCACTTTCATATTTCATTTTAATATTGATAAAATGCAAAATATCTTGATATCGCATTTCCAAACTAGTTTCTTTCTCGACAAAGTCCATACTCTGTGCCACAATACTTATAAATTTCTCTGTAATATCTCTTTTATGTTTCTGCAAAAAATATAATTTTTGCTCATTTTCATCTAAATCGAGAAATTCTTCAATCAAATTCATATCTTCACTAGAAACTTGTTTTATTTCTTCCACAAAAGAAGATAATGGTCGTACATAAACTTTTTCCTCATCTTCATTTTCTTTATAAACAACCATTTCTTCTCCTGTATCAAAGTCGAGAGGAATTTCTATAACTTGACATTGTTTCCCGTTCGTAAATTGATAACAGTTTCCTCTTACAACTTTTTCATGCTTCATACTTAATCCCCTTTCTACTGATTTGTTGTTTCATCTACATAGAACAAGGCATTAACAAATTCATCAGAATCAAATTTTTGCAGATCTTCAATTGATTCTCCAACTCCTATATATTTTACAGGTATTTTAAGTTCCGATTGGATAGCTACTGCAATTCCACCTTTAGCACTACCATCCATTTTAGTTAATACAATTCCTGTAATATCCGCCACTTCATTAAATTCACGAGCCTGTGCAAGTGCGTTTTGTCCTGTTGTTCCGTCTAATACAACTAGAGTTTCCCGATATGCCTCAGGGTATTCTCTTTCAAGAACACGGTTGATTTTCTTTAATTCTTCCATGAGATTTTTCTTATTATGGAGCCTTCCGGCTGTATCGCAAAGAAGTACATCTGCATGTCTTGCTTTTGCTGCGGCTACTGCGTCATATACAATCGCTGCAGGGTCTGCACCATCTTGCCCACCAATCAATTCTGCATCTGCTCTTCTTGCCCACTCTACAAGTTGTTCTCCTGCTGCTGCACGGAATGTATCAGCTGCTGCCAATACAACTTTTTTATTATTTGCACGTAATTTTCCTGCAAGTTTTCCAATAGTTGTTGTTTTTCCAACTCCATTTACACCTATAACAAGAACAACAGATGTCTTATTTTCAAATTCATATGCTGTTTCTCCAACATGCATTTGCTCCTTAATACTATCGATAAGAAGTTGTTTACATTCTATAGGCTCTTTAATTTTCTGTTCTTTAACCTTTGCACGCAAATCATCTAAAATAGCATATGTTGCTTGCACACCTAGATCTCCCATAATAAGCACTTCTTCAAGTTCTTCATAAAATTCCTCATCAATTTTAGAAAAACCTTTGAAAATACTATCCATGCTTGAAACAATACTATCTCTCGTCTTTGTTAACCCTGAAACAAGTCGTTTAAAAAATCCTTTTTTTTCGTCACTCATAATACCTCTCCTATTTTGTTAAATCTTTTTCCAACAAATCCACAGATACCAATGTGGAAACCCCTTTCTCTTGCATCGTAATACCATACAATCTATCTGCAGCTGACATTGTACCACGTCTATGTGTGATTACAATAAATTGTGTATTTTTCTTTAATTTATGAAGATATTGCGCAAATCTTGTTACATTCGAATCATCCAGTGCTGCCTCAATTTCATCAAGAAGACAAAATGGTGATGGTTTTAGATTTTGTATAGCAAATAATAAGGAAATTGCTGTTAATGCTTTTTCTCCACCAGATAATTGCATCATATTCTGTAATTTTTTCCCTGGTGGCTGTGCAATAATTCTTATTCCTGCTTCTAATATATCATCATCCTCCATTAATTCAAGAGTTCCTTTCCCACCACCAAATAATTGTTTAAACACTCGATCAAACTCACTTGCAATTTCTTTAAATCGTTCCGAAAATTGCTTTCTCATGGACATATCCAATTCTTTAATAATTTGAATAAGTGTTTCCTTTGCTTCCACCAAATCATTGTACTGTGTCTTTAAAAATTCATATCGTTCAAAAACAATTTTATAATCTTCTATTGCATTTACATTAACTGAACCTAGATTGCGAATAGCAGATTTTAAAAGTTGAATTTGATGTTTTATTTCAGATAAACTGGTAAATCTTTCATTTCGCAATTCACGTGCCTTACTATATGTGATTTCATACTCTTCCCACATATAATTAATTTGTTTTTCTAAAGTTTCTTCGAATCCTTCTTTCTTATTTGTCAATCGGAATTTTTCCTTATCTAAATCCGCTATATGTCTTGACAGAGTTTCTCTTTTTTCCAAAAAATCTTTATTTTTTTTCGTCAAAAATTCTTTCTCTTGATTTAATTTTTGAATTTTTAATTCAAACTCTTCAAATGTATCTTGAGAACGCAAAATAGTTGTTTGAATTTCTTGAATTAATTTTTGCTTTTCTTCAATTTCCAAAGAAGATTTTTCTTTTTTTTGACTTAACTGTTGTAATTCTTCTTGATATTTCTCTGTTTCCTCTTGGATGCGCAAAAGATTCTCAACAATAAAATCTTTTTTCTGTTCTAAATTCGCCAATACTAGGTGAATATTTTCCACTTTGTGTGCAATTTTACTCTCTGTATTTTTTTCCTTTTCTAGAATACTCTGTTCTTCTTCGATTTTTTTGCTTAATTCTTTTTCTATTTTTTCAGAAGTCTCTAATTCAATTTGAATGGATTCTTGACTTTCCAAAAGTTCTGTAACTTGTACTTCCAATTCTTTTTCTTCAGAAAGCATATCACTAGCCATTTTTAAAATATTTTCTTTTTGCATACTTGCTTGGTCTAAATTCATTTTCAGCGTATTTTGAATAACATATTTTTTCTGCAATTGCTGCTTTGTACATTCAATTTTTTTATAGCAATCTGCTCTTTCTTCCTTTGCTTGTGCAAGTTTCTCTTCCCACACAGTCAATTCTTTTTTTAAGTGCATAATTGCTTTTTCAGTTTCTTCAATTTCTCTACGTCTACTCAATAAATTGCTTGTATTTTTAAATGCTCCACCAGTAATAGCGCCTCCTGGGTTAATCAATTCGCCTTCTACTGTAACAATGCGAAGTGATTGCCTATATTTTCTTGCAAGATTTATTCCATCATCAATTTTTTCTACAACAATTGTTCTTCCAAGAAGATGTTCAGCAAGAACTTTATATTTTTCTTCTACAATAACAAGTGTATTTGCAAGCCCAATTACCCCTTTTTCCTTTAAAGCTTCCGGATAACGAATCATTCCTCCAACTGTAATACCATTTACTGGAAGAAATGTTGCTCTCCCCAACTTATTTTGCTTTAAATATTGAATCATTTTCTTAGCAGTATCTTCATTATTTGTCACAATATTTTGAATACTGCCCCCTAGAGCTGTCTCAATGGCAATTTCATATTTTTTATCAACTTTAATTAAATCAGCAACAACACCAAGTAATCCACTTTCTTGATCTTTTTTCTCCATTATTTTACGAATGCTGTTTCCATACCCATCATATCGCTCTGTGATATTTTTTAGAGATTCCAAGCGAGAGGCTTCTCGATGATAGGTTGTTTGTTTTATACGTAATTGTTCAGTTTGATTTGTAATTGTTTCTTGCAAACGCTTTATATTTTCTTCCTGTTTTTTTACTTCAGTAACATTATTTTGAATTTCATCAGTAATTTCTTTTAATTCATATTCATATTTTTGAATTGTTTCATCCTGTCCACTCGCATCACTACTTACTTCAATTAACCGTTTATTCATCTCTGCTTTGCGAACATTAATCTGCCCCAGCAATGTATCAAAATGTTGCATTTTCGCTTTTGTCACCGCTCTTTGATTGAGAATATCCATAATATCTTGTTTCCATTGCTCAACATTAGCAGATAATTCCATAATATGTCGTTGAATTTGATTCAATTTCGAATTAATATCATTCTCTTCTTTTTTTCTATCATCTATTTTTTGTGCTAGAACCTTCTTCTCTCGTAAATAGTCTTCTTGCTGATTTTTGTATACAGCAATCTCCTCATCAATATTAGACGAACGCTGACTACAATGATTTTCACTTATTTTCTCACTGTTAATCTGTTCCTTTAATAACTCAATTTGTCCAGTAAGTTGTTGCTTTGACAACTGCGTTTCACTAAGTTGTTTTTTTACATCTTCTATCGTATGATCGAGTTTTTCTAACTGGTTTTCAATATTCTCATACTCTGTTTTTGTATAATCATATTTTGTCTGTGTAGCATTAATTTCTTCTGTTGTATTAGTTAATAGCTTTTCAACTTCTTTTATTTCTTCACGTATACGTACACTCTCTAACAAAAAGAGATTAATATCATATAGTTTCAATTCTTCCTTCTTTTTCAAATATTCTTTTGCTTTTTCAGATTGTTTTTCTAATGGACCTATCTGCTTTTCCAATTCAGATAAAATATCTGTCACACGAAGTAAATTTTGTGTTTCTTCTTCAAGTTTTTTAACGGACATATTTTTTCTTTTTTTAAATTTAACAATTCCTGCCGCCTCATCAAATAATTCTCTTCTCTCTTCTGGTTTTCCACTTAATATTTTATCAATTTGACCTTGTCCAATAATAGAATATCCTTCTTTTCCAATACCAGTATCATAAAATAATTCATTTACATCTTTTAACCGACATGTACTCCCATTGATTAAATATTCGCTTTCACCAGAACGATACAATTTTCTCGTTACCGTAACTTCTTGAAAATCAATAGCTAATTGATGATCTGTATTATCAAGCGTAATTGCAACAGAAGCATAACTTAGTGGTTTTCTATTTTCTGTTCCTGAAAAAATAACATCTTGCATCGAGCCACCTCGTAATTGTTTTGCTCTTTGCTCTCCTAAGACCCATCGAACTGCATCTGCAACATTGCTTTTCCCACTTCCATTTGGACCGACAATTCCAGTAATTCCATTATGAAAATCGAATACTATTTTATTTGCAAAAGATTTAAATCCTTGTACCTCAATACTTTTTAAATACATATAGCACCTATTTTAACTTTCTTTTATGCAATTCTAAAATCGCCTGATAAGCAGCCTCCTGTTCTGCTGCTTTCTTTGTCCTACCTTTACCATTTCCATAAACTTCATTCCCAATAGAAACGGAAATAAAAAAAGATTTATTATGATCTGGTCCCTCTTCTTTAAGAAGCGTATACTTGATAGATTCATTAAAATTTCCTTGCACAATCTCTTGCAAGATAGTCTTGCTATCAAAAAAGAGTTTTTTATGTTCCAAATCATTTAAAATAAAACGGTGTATAAACTCTTTTGCACTAGCAAAACCACCATCTAAATAAATTGCTCCGATTAAGGCCTCTAGTCCATCTGAAGTAAGAGAATCCCTAAATCTTCCGCCAGTAGTTTCTTCTCCTTTTCCCAATAATAAATATGATCCCAAATCCAATTCCCGCGCACAAAATGCAAGAGATGGTTCACAAACAATACTTGCTCTTGTTCTTGTCAACTCTCCTTCTGGCATCTTTGGATTCTCAAAAAATAAAAATTCACTTGATACAAGTTCTAACACAGCATCTCCTAAAAACTCTAAACGCTCATTACATTCATTTTTTTCCATATGTTTTTCATTTGCATAAGAACTATGACGCATTGCTTGCTCAAGCAAATCAAATTGCTGAAATTTGTAACCAATCTTTGTTTCTAACTCTTTTAATTTTTGTTTCATATTTCTCCCTCATAAAATGAAAAAGCCCTAATGGGCTTTTCCGTTATTTTTTAGTTAATAGTATTTTTTATTTGTTCTACAGCATCTCCCACAGTAACAATTTTTTCTGCATCTTCATTTTCAATTTCAATATCAAACGCTTCTTCAATCCCCATAATGATTTGGAATATATCTAATGAATCCGCTCCTAAATCATCTACAAAAGTTGTATCCATTGTAATTTCCTCAGCCCCTACATTTAAAACATCTTCAATAATTTCTTTGATCTTTTCAAATTCCATAATTAATCCTCTCTTTTCTTATATCTTATTCATCTTGCTTTTGAATGGTTTCCTTAATCTTATCATTAATATGCTGTTCTTTAAATGTAACACATTGAATAATAGAATTCGCCACCTCTTTTGCAGTAGAATTTCCGTGTGTTTTTACAACTAATCCATTTAACCCCAATAATGGTGCACCACCGTATTCACTTGCATCAAATTTCTTCAATGTTTCCTTTAAAGTTGGTTTCACCAGTAAAGCTCCTATTTTACTTCGAACATTTGTAAGCAAGCCTTTTTTTATTTCGCTTATTAATGTGGATCCAACACCTTCAAATAATTTTAAAATAACATTTCCAACAAAAGCCTCACAGACAATAACATCTGCTTCTCCATGAGGAATTTCTCTTGCCTCTATACTACCAATAAAATTAATATCCTCACACTCTTTCAATAGTGGGAATGTTTCTTTTACTAAAGCATTGCCTTTTTCTTCCTCTGCTCCAATATTGACAATGGCTACTTTTGGATTCTCGATACCAATGACATTCTTCATGTAAATTGAACCCATCTTGGCAAACTGAACAAGATGCGATGGTCTAGCATCTACATTTGCTCCACAATCAATTAATAGCGAAACTCCCTTTTGTGTCGGAATCAATGGTGCTAATGGTGGTCTCTCAACACCTTTAATACGACCTACAAGAACCTGTCCACCTACAAGAATTGCTCCTGAACTTCCTGCTGAAACAAAAGCATCTGCTTGTCCAGTCTTTACCATATTCATTGCTACCACAATAGAAGAATCTTTCTTTCTGCGAATTGCCATTACTGGTGGTTCTGCTGTTTCTATAATCTCCGTTGCATTTACAATAGAAATTTGTTCTTTGGGATATTCATGTTTATTTAGTTCTTCTTCTATAAGTTTTTCTTTTCCAACAAGGAAAACATGAATATCTTGTCTTTTGGTTATAACATCTAATGCTCCTTGAATAATTGCTTTCGGTGCATTGTCACCACCCATAGCATCTAACGCTACTTTTGTAATTTCAGACATGATTCTACCTCCTAATTGCTAATGCTAATTTTACTAAACATTACCTTAAAAAGCAATACCTAATTTCAATACAGAAAAAGCGTGAGTTCACATTATAAACTCACGCTTCTTAGGTATAAACACCTATTAGTCAACTGAAATAATTTCTTTTTTGTTGTATGAGCCACAAGCTTTACATACGCGATGAGGCATCATTAATTCTCCACATTTGCTACATTTAACTAAATTTGGAGCACTCATTTTCCAGTTCGCTCTTCTTTTGTCTCTTCTTGCTTTAGAAGATTTATTTTTTGGACAAATTGACATAGATTACACCTCCTTAAAATTCTTAAACACATCGCGGATAACTGACATTCTAGGGTCAAGACTCGTATCTTCACAGTCACAAGTTCCCTCATTTAGATTTTGACCACATACGTTGCAAATGCCTTTACAGTCATCGCTGCATAGAATTTTCATCGGCCATCCTATCAAAATCTCATTGTAGAGTAATTTGTCTACGTCTAAATGATATCCGTCAATATAATTCTTTTCATCTGATTCGTTTTCCTGTTCATCATTTAAATTGACAATTTTCTCAAAATCTAATCCAAACTCAGTTGGAACTTCTTCGAGACAACGGTCGCAAGGAATCTTAATAGTAATTTCTGTATTCCCTTTAATTAAAAGTTCTCTTCCTTTGATATATTTTATCATAATATGAAGAGCTTCCTTTTTTACAATAGGGAAACTACCCAATTCACTTTTAAATTCTTCCATTTCAATCAAACAATCTTGTTCAATCGTCTTATGATGTTCAGTTAAAACACCTGATAGGTTAATTAACATTGTGTTACTCCTATTCATACCTAAACTATTATATCATGTAAAACAGATTTGTCAATTCATTATTTAAAATTTTTTACTAAATTAACGCAACTGTCTCACGAGCAATTGCAAGTTCTTCATTTGTAGGTACAACTAGCACTTTTACTTTTGAATCCGGTGTAGAAATCACAACTTCTTCTCCACCTTTTGCATTTGCTTCTGTATCGACATCAATACCTAAATATCCAAGATATTCACATACTTTTGCTCGAACAATAGATACGTTTTCACCAATTCCTGCTGTAAATGCAATTGCATCCACTCCATTCATAGCAGCTGTATAACTTCCAACATATTTTGCTACACGATAGCAGAATACATCAAGTGCAATTTGTGCAGGTTTATTTCCATTTGCTGCTCCAGCCGTTAAATCACGGAAATCACTTGATAAATTGTCAGATAAACCAAACACACCTGATTTCTTGTTTAACACATTCATTAATCCTGCAATATCTAAATTTTCTTTTTTGGCAAGGAATTCAAGAATGGCTGGATCAATATCTCCTGAACGTGTCCCCATCACTAATCCTTCAAGAGGAGTAAGACCCATAGATGTATCTACTGATTTTCCATTTTTAACAGCACATACACTTGCACCATTTCCTAAGTGACATACAATCGTTTTTAGTTCTTCATATGGTTTTTCTAATAATTCTGCCACTCTCTTAGAAACAAAGCTATGACTTGTACCATGGAAACCATAACGTCTAATTTTATATTTCTCATAATATTCATATGGAAGTCCATACATATAAGCCGATTCAGGCATTGTTTGATGGAATGCTGTATCAAATACGGCAACCATAGGAGTATTTGGCATTAATTTTGCACAAGCATTAATACCAATTAAATTTGCTGGATTATGCAGCGGAGCTAAATCGTTACATTCTGCTATTGCAGAGATAACTTCATCTGTAATCACTACAGAATTTGCAAATTTTTCTCCTCCATGCACAACACGATGTCCTACCGCATTGATTTCTTCTAAACTTTTCACAACTCCTCTGTCAGCATCTGTAAGGGCATCAATAACAAATTGAATTGCCTCTGTATGTGTTGGCATAGATTTTTCTGTTGTTACTTTCTCTTTTCCTGCTGGTTGGTATGTAAGACTTCCGTCAATACCAATTCTCTCGCAAAGCCCTTTCGCAAGCACATCTTCTGTTTCAGAATTAATTAACTGAAATTTCAATGACGAACTACCGCAATTAATAACTAATACATTCATTTTCTTTTCCTCCATCCTATTTTATATCATAACCATTCCTATCAGATGATCAGATTATTCAGCCTGAGCTTGAACTGCTGTAATAGCAATTACTCCTTCGATATCTTTTGCACTACATCCACGAGACAAATCATTAACAGGTTTTGCGATTCCCTGAGTTAATGGTCCGTATGCTTCTGCTTTTGCTAATCTTTGTACAAGTTTATATCCGATATTTCCCGCATCTAGGTCAGGGAAAATAAGAACGTTTGCATGACCTGCAACAGCACTTCCTGGGGCTTTTGATTCTCCAATTTCAGGAACAATCGCAGCATCCAACTGTAATTCTCCATCTAACATTAAGTCAGGTGCAAGTTCTTTTGCAATACGTGTTGCTTCTACTACTTTATCAACATCAGCGTGTTTAGCACTACCTTTTGTAGAGTGAGAAAGCATTGCTACTTTTGGTTCTTCCCCTACAAGTAATTCAAATGATTCTGCTGATGAAAGTGCAATTGCAGCCAATTTTTCTGGGTCAGGATTTTGTTCAAGTCCTGAATCACCAAAAATAAATGTTCCATTTGCTCCCATTTCACAATCAGGCACAACCATAACAAAAAATGCTGAAACCAATTTTGTCCCAGGTTTTGTTTTCAAAATTTGTAAACATGGTCTCAATGTATCTGCTGTAGAGTGGCATGCTCCAGATACCATTCCATCCGCATCACCCATTTTTACCATCATAACTCCATAATATAAATAATTATTTAAAAGAAGTTCTTTTGCTTGTTCTTCAGTCATACCTTTTGCTTGACGAAGTTCTACTAATTTTTCGATATAAGAAGCTGTTTTTTCATCTGTTGCAGGATCTACAATAGTTGCTCCACTAACATCAAATCCTGCACCATTTTTTTCAATTTCTTCTTTGCTTCCAACCAACACCAAATTCGCAGTACCTTCTTTTAATACTGCTTCAGCTGCTTCGTATGTTCTGATATCTTCCGTTTCAGGAAGTACAATTGTTTTCTTATTGGCTTTCGCCTTTGCTTTAATTTCGTCAATAAATCCCATGATTTAAAGCCCCTTTCATTTGTTCTCATATATCTTTATTATAACGCAAACGTTTTTTGTATACAAGGTGTATAATGTCTATTTTCACGTACAATGCTATTTAAATTCCAAAAATTTTCGTTACAATTGTAAAATATACTAAAATTGTTCCTGTATCTACCAAAGTAGTAATCAATGGGGCTGCCATAATGGCTGGGTCCAATCCACATTTTTTTGCTATAAGTGGAAGCATACATCCAATTGTTTTTGCAAGCAAAACCGTACACATTAACGTAATCCCAACTGCAAAAGCAAGTAATAGATTTTGGTACATCAAAACAATTCGGATTCCATTTACTACAGCTAATAAAAACCCTACGATGCAGGCGATTCGTATTTCTTTAAATACAACTTTAAAAATGTCTTTAAATTCTATTTCATCCACAGCAAGCCCACGAATAATTAGAGTCGAACTCTGAGAGCCACAATTACCACCAGTTCCAGTTAACATCGGAACAAACGTATTTAAAACAGGCATTACCGCTAAAGCACCTTCAAAATGTCCTAAAATCAACCCTGTAACAGTTGCAGATAACATCAAAAATAACAGCCATGGAAATCTGTTTTTTGCATGTTGCCATACAGATGTTTCAAAATACGGTTCTTCATTCGGCGCAATACCTGCCATCATACTCATATCTTCTGTTGTTTCTTCTTGCAACACAGACATAGCATCGTCTACTGTTACAATTCCAACCATACACATTTCATAATCTACAACCGGAATCGCAATCAATCCATATTTGTTAATCATAGAAACAACTTCTTCTTGATCGTCATGTGTATTAACATAAAGCATATTCGTTTCCATAATCTCTTCTATCAAACGATTTTCTCCAGTTGTTAACAAATCTTTTACATCCACAACTCCTATTAATTTTCGTTTTTCTGTAACATAACAAGTATAAATAGTTTCTTTATTAATTCCAACTTGGCGAATTTTTAAAATCGCATCAGCAACCGTCATTTCCTTTCTAAGTCCGATGTATTCTACATTCATAATGCTTCCAGCACTATCTTCCGGATATTGAAGAAGTATGTTAATCTGTTTTCTTGTCTCTTCATCTGTAGCCATAAGCAATCTATCTACGACATTTGCAGGCATTTCTTCCAAAACATCAACCATATCATCAAGATACATTTCTTCCATAAATTCTTCGATTTCGGCATCCGTCAATCCATTTACTAAATCTTCCTGCATTTCACTACTCATGTATGTGAATGTTTCGGCAGCATCTTCTTTTGTCAAAAGACGAAATACAATAATTCTTTGTTTTTCACTAAACTCTTCTAGGATTTGTGCAATATCGACGGGATATAAATTTTCTAATTCTATCTTAAGTTCTTTATACTTTCTTTCGTCTAACAATTCTTGCATCTGTTCTTCCGTCATATGCCTCTCCTTCCTCTCACAAAGTGAATCTTTTTATATTATAACACGCAATTAATCATTTTAATTCTATACTGTAATACTATTTGTTGTCAATAATTGCTTTTGTACTCTTCTTTATTGTATAATACATCCTATAAAAAAGGAGGAAGATTTATGAAAATAGTAGGTTTAATTACAGAATATAATCCGTTTCACAATGGACATAAACATCATTTAAATGAGGCGTTGCGTCAGACAGGTGCCGATTATGCCATTGTTATAATGAGTGGAGATTTTGTACAACGAGGAACTCCTGCAATTCTCCCGAAACATTTGAGAACTCAAATTGCATTGGAGGCTGGTGCTGCTATTGTCATTGAACTTCCTATCTTATACGCAACAGGAAGCGCTGAACTTTTTGCAATGGGTGCCGTTTCACTATTGCATTCTTTAAATTGCATTGATTATATTTGCTTTGGTTCGGAATCTGGAGATATGAACGCTTTAAAAAAAATTGCTCATATTCTTAATGACGAACCAATCGAATATAAAGCTGCTTTGCAAAAGCATTTGAAATCTGGTAATTCTTTCCCACTTGCTCGCCAAAAAGCTTTTAGTGAAATTACTGAAGATAACACGCTTTTTTCTATTTTAAAATCGCCAAATAACATTTTAGCCATCGAATATTTAAAAGCACTATACCGTTTGAATAGCACTATAATTCCTATAACTATTAAAAGAGAGCAATCTCATTACCATGATACCGATTTAAAACCACTATACAGTTCAGCCACAGCCATAAGAAATCTTTTTTCTACAACAAGGACAAATTTTTCTCTTATAGAAGATACATTAAAACAGCAAATACCACCTAATGCAATTCCTCTTCTTAAGAGCACCTTTCAAAAAAGATATCCAATCTATACAAATGACTTTTCTTTATTATTAAAATATAAACTTTTAACCGAAACAAAAGAAACACTACTTTCTTATATGGATATAAATGAGACATTGGCAAATCGTATATATAAAAACAGAAACCATTTTTTATCTTTTGAACAATTCTGTGAAAAAATAAAAACGAAAGATTTAACACATACACGCGTAAGTCGTGCTTTGCTTCATATTTTATTACAAATAAAAAAAACAAATGAATTCACTCCTACTTATGCTCATATTTTAGGCTTTCGTCAAGACAGTACCTCGATATTGTCTCTTCTAAAGCAAAAAAGTAATGTCCCACTAATTACAAAACTGTCTTCTATTCCATTAGAAGAAAATTTGTTTTTACAACAAGACATTTTTGCCTCTGATTTATATGAATCTGTTGTCGCAGATAAATTTCAAGTACCTTTCATCAACGAACACAAAAAGGAGATTATACGTTATTAAAGCGTATAATCTCCTTTTTCTAATTCAATCATCTCATTTTCTTTGTACAAGTCACTGCCAATGCTCCTGGTCCTATATGGCAAGCAACACTTAATGAAAGTGGCTTCATTTCCACTTCAGCATTTGGAAATCTGTTTTCAATTTCTACTTTCCACTGTTCAGCTTCTTCTTTTGAAGATGTATACGCTCCTTGGATATATACTTCGTCCCCAGAAAATCTTTCTTTCCAATCTTTTTCGATGGCTTCTAACATTGTCTTTTTCGCTTGTTTCCAACCTCTTACTTTTGCAAATGCATCTAATTTTCCACCTTGAATTTGCAATACAGGTTTCAAATTCAATACGGTTCCAATTGCCATTGCAGCAGGTGTAATTCTCCCACCTTTTTTTAAATACTTTAAGGTATCTACTGTTATATAAATACTCGATTCTTTTTTTTCTTTTTCAAGTATTTCTTTGATTTCTTTTGCATTTTTTCCTTGTTCAGCTAATTTTATTGCATCTTCCACAGACTTAGATTGAGTAACAGAAATACGTTGATTATCAATAACTTGTACTTTATCCTCATAATCTCTAGCAAGTGCAGTTGCCGTTTCGCACGAACTACTCAACCCACTCGACATCGGAATATAAACGATTTCATTATATTCTTTTAATAACTCATCCCATAAATCCAGGACATCTGCAGGTGAAGGTTGCGAAGTAGAAATATCCGCATCATTTGTTAATTTATCATAAAATTCTTCTTGAGTTAATGTAATATCTTCAAAATATAATTTTTCATTTATGTAAAAAGGCATTGGTAACACATAAATTCCCAGCTTTTTTGCACATTCTTGTGTAATTCCACTGTTACTGTCTGTCACAATCGCTGTTTTTCCCATATTCCATTCTCCGTTCTGTTTATTTTACTATTATCATTTCTGATACACTATCTCTTTTGGCCACAATAATATTCACATCATCGCCGTTATACTTATTATTTCCAAGTGTCACTTCCAATTTTACCGTTTCATAGGCAAGACTTTCATAGTTATTCTCTTTACTTAAATGTCCAAGCATAACACATTGCAAATCATCATGTAGTATATCACAAAGGAGGCGTCCTGACAATTCATTTGACAAATGCCCTTGTTCCCCTAAAACTCTTCTCTTCAATGAATATGGATAAGGTCCTACTTCAACCATATGAATATCATGATTTGCTTCTAAAACAAGAGCATTCACACCTTTCAAGCACTCCACAATATAATTATCATAGATTCCTAAATCCGTTGCTATAGCAATAGATTTTTTGTCTTTCTCAATACGATACCCCGTTGGTTCTATTGCATCATGCGAAATAGCAAAGGGCTTTATCTTTAATTCTCCTAAAGCAAAGGTTTTATCCGATTGTATTTCGTGAAACAGACCCACAGGCATTTTCCCCAAACTTTTATAATTCTCTATACCTAATATCGTTCCCTTTGTTGCATAAATTGGTATTTCATATTTTCTACTAAGTACTCCTAACCCTTGAATATGATCTGAATGTTCATGGGTAATTAAAATACCATCTAATTTTTCTCCTGGAATTCCTATTTTTTCTAGACCTTCTTCAATCTTTTTTTTGCTTATCCCTGCATCAATAAGTATATTCGTATGCTCGCTTCCTACATATATACAATTGCCACTACTTCCACTAGCAATACTACACAATTTCATATTTTTATCTCCCATTGATTGCTTGTTCTATTTGCTTCCTTGTATTTTCTATTGTTCCACTATTATCTATTATTTTATGGCAGTATTTTCTAAATACGTCTTCGGGTGCTTGTGCTTTCATAACCAAATCAATTTTTTCATCATCCATAAGACGAAAAGCCTTCAATCTCTTTCTTCTCACTTTCTCGTCGGCATAAATATACCATAATTCATCACAAATCTCTTCATAATGATCTTCTAACAAAAGAGCCGACTCAATTAAAAAATATTTGCATTTCTCTTTTTTAGCTTCCTCAATTTTTCTCTTAACTTCTTCCTTGACTACTGGATGCACAATTTCATTTAGTTTTTGTAATTTTTCTGCATCGTCAAACACAATCATCCCTAGTATTTTTCTATCAATTTCTCCTTCTTTTGTCAAAATTGTTTTACCAAATACTCTAACGATTTTTTGATAACACTCTTCACCTTTCTTTTGTAATTGATGTGCTATAATATCTGTCTGGCAGATAACAGCTCCATATGCTTCTTCCATCAAATTTAAAACACAACTTTTTCCTACACCGATTCCACCTGTAATCCCAATTACTCTCATCTATTTTGCCTCATACCAACTATTTCCTGTATGCATGTCAATATCAAGTGGGACACGCAAACAAACAGCCTGTTCCATTTCTTTTTTTAATATTTCTTTTACTTGTTCTACTTCGTCTTTATGGGCCTCAATCAAAAGTTCATCGTGTACTTGTAAAACAAGTTTTGATTTTAGTTGATTTTTTTTCAGTTCACGATTCACTCCTATCATAGCTATTTTCATAATATCTGCTGCCGTTCCCTGAATAGGAGCATTCATGGCAACTCTCTCTCCAAAAGATCTTTGCATGAAATTGCTTGATTGTAATTCTGGAACAGGTCTTCTTCGTCCAAACAAAGTAACAACATACCCCTCTTGTTTTGCATGATTCACAGCATCATCTAGAAATGTTTTGATTCCAGGATAAGTTTTAAAATAATTATCAATATATTCTGCTGCTTCTTTTCTTGTTATACTTAGATCTTGACTTAATCCAAAAGAACTAATTCCATATACAATACCGAAATTTACTGCTTTTGCATTTCTTCGTTCCAAATCCGTTACTTCTTCAAACGGAATATGAAAGACTTGAGATGCAGTTATGCGATGAATATCTCTCGCCTCTTTATAGGCGTTGATAAGAGATTCATCCTCTGAGCAATGAGCCAAAATACGAAGTTCAATTTGAGAATAATCTGCATCTACAAACACATAATCTTCTTCTGGAACAAACACCTTTCGAATCAATCGTCCAAGTTCCATTCTAATAGGGATATTTTGTAGATTAGGTTCCGTACTACTTATTCTTCCCGTTGCAGTAACTGTTTGATTAAATTTCCCATGAATTCTCCCATCTTTTTGAATGTAATTCGCTAATCCGTCCGCATATGTTGATTTTAATTTAGCTAATTGACGATATTCTAATATTTTAGAAACAATCGGATAATCAGGTGCCAGTTTTTCTAAAACATCTGCTGCTGTCGAATATCCCGTTTTTGTTTTCTTTCCATTAGGAAGTTCTAAATGTTCAAACAACACTATCCCCAATTGTTTTGGGGAATTAATATTAAATGTTTCCCCGGCAATTTTATATATATCTTCTTCTAACTCACTGATTTTTTCACCGAGTTGTTGTCCATAACTTTTCAATTCTTCTGCCTTTACTTTTACCCCTGCTTGTTCCATACTAAAAAGTGTAAACACTAAAGGCATTTCAATATCAGTAAATAAATGCGACATTTTTTTCTCTTCTAACAATTGGAAAAGTGAGAAAACAGATTTATATGCCGTATATGCTGCATAACAACTTTTCTTTTCTTCTTCTAATTTCTCATCAACATAAATATTCAATTGTTCTCTTGCTACATCTTCAAATTCATAATCACTCTTTAACGGATTCAGTAGATAAGAAGCAATGATTGGATCAAATGCGGCTTTTTCATTTGCAAAGACAATCCATTTCAACGCTTCTTTCATCTGACAAATAGAAATTGTTTTTACTGTAGATGTAAGTTCTGTTAATTTTTTTTGCAAATATGAAAATGAAAGCTCATCTCCAATATACATCGAATATATATCTTCATCGCTAAACGCTATTCCGATATGACTAATTTCAGCTACAGACGCAAAAAGAGGTAAAACATTTTCTGTATTTTTCCCAAAAACAACTCCTACCACTTCTTGCATTGAAGCTCTTAAAAATATTTTCTCTGCTTCTTCTTTGGTACGAATAATCTTAAAAGAATCTTCTATATTATTTTTTAGAGATGAGACATTAAAACGCGATAACAAATTTTTAAATTCCAACTTTTGAAAGTAAATATATGCTTCTTCTGTATATAAATCACCTAACTTGGCATCGTTAAAATCATAAGTTATAGGAACATTTACATTAATCGTAACTAACTCTTTACACATCTGTGCTATAGCATATTGTTCACCTAAAGCTTTTCTTGCTCTTGGGGGGGTCACTTCACTTAAGCATTTATATGCTTCTTCAATGGAGTGAAATTGTGTAATAATCTTTATTGCCGTTTTTTCTCCAATACTTTCAACACCCGGAATATTATCAGAAGAATCCCCCATTAGTGCTTTCAAATCGATAAATTCTTTCGGAGTCACAGAATATTTTTCACAAACATCTTCCGCATGATAATTTTCTATTTCAGTTTTTCCTTTCTTCGTTTTGGGAATACGAATTTTCACTTTTTCTGTTGCAAGCTGCAATAAATCTCTATCTCCCGAAATAATAGATACTTCCATTCCTTTTCTTTCTGCTAATACAGAAATTGTTCCTAGTAAATCATCTGCTTCATATCCTTCTTGTTCGATTAATTTAATCCCCATTGCACGAAGAACCTCTTTTATCACTGGTACTTGCTGACGCAGTTCATTTGCCATGGGTTTTCTTGTTCCTTTATATTCCTTATACATTTGATGTCTAAATGTAGGTGCATGCACATCGAATGCAACAGTTAAATATTCTGGCTTTTCCTCTTCTAATATTTTAAATAGAATATTCAAAAATCCATAAATCGCATTCGTATGAAGCCCTTCTGAATTCGTCAAATCAGGCACTCCATAAAACGCTCTGTTTAAAATGCTATGTCCATCTATCAATACAATTTTTTTGCTCATATTCTTTCTCCATTTATATTTTCCTGCTACATATTATATATTACATTTAGAAAAAGCGACAGTATCAAAGATACTATCGCTTTTCATTCTACTGCCGATGACCGGACTCGAACCGGTACATAGTCACCTACGTCAGATTTTGAGTCTGATGCGTCTGCCAATTCCGCCACATCGGCATATACTCGACTTTCTTGAGCCGAGTATTATAATATCATGTAATCAACTTAATTGCAAGTGTTTTTTTCTATTTTTTTATTTTTTTAAATTATACTCCTAATGCTGCTTTTGCAATTTTCCCTAAATCTGTTTCATTTGCTGTATAAGTTTTATCATTTTCTTTTTCTACGGAAACATCAAAAGTTTCTTCTTCGCCGTATTCACAATTAGAAATACGTTCCTCTAAATCTTTATATATAATTTCTGCCATTTGTTTTGTAATTTCTTCTTTTGAAGGAATTTTACCATCTTTTGCAAATTTTTCCTGAAAATCTTTTAAGAATTTTTCTTGCATTTTTGCTAGTTCTTGATCATAGTTCTCAAAACATTTCATTGGTTTAACCGTTACCGTTACTTTAAATCCATTATCTGTTTCTTTTGCATCTTTCACTGTATACTTAGCTGATTTTAACATCTTTTTGTATGCTTCACGGAACTTATTATTCAATTCATCTGGCAAAGACAATTGTTCATATCCTTTCATAAATGAATCTATTCCTTCTTTGTATAATTTCTGTGCATCTTCTTTCGATGTTTTTGTCATCTTCATATACTGCTCATATTCACCTTTAAATTGGACATCCAAACAAGAAGCTACATATTCTTTTGCATCAAACTTCGTTCCACAAGCAGTAAGCAAACACATTACCAATACCATTAAAACTGCTACAACACTTTTCTTCTTCATAACTAGTACACCTCACATTTTTTATTTGATATTATCATAATTTTATTCAAATTTCTATACTTTTTTTGATATTTATAACAAAAATCAAAGCAATTGCATACACGAATACAATTGCTTTGATTTTGTATATCTTCATTATTCAATAACTGCTATTCTCATCATATTACTTACTCCATCCCTTGCTTTTTTCATTACAGGAGAAGGGATCCCTGCTGTCAGCACAACAATATCTCCTGTTTCTACTAATCGTTTTGCATTTACCAAATCAATGGCATCATTACAAATATCTTCCGTTGTATGATATTCGATAGATTTAACTGGAAGAACCCCCCAATTAATTTGCATTTTACGAAGTGTAGATTCATTTGGAGTAACACCTATAATATCCGCTTTAGGTTTAAATTTAGAAACAACTCTTGCTGTCGCTCCCGACAGTGTTGGCGTAATAATGCATTTTGCATTTAAATTCATTGCTGTTGCAACAGAAGAATAGCCTATTGCACTAGAAATTCCTTGTCTTCTGTGCTCTTGTGCTTTTTCCAGTAAAATATCATAATCTAAATGCTCTTCTGTATTTTCAACGATATGCACCATCATTTCTAATGCTTCTACCGGATATTTTCCTTGGGCAGTCTCTCCCGATAACATAACCGCATCTGTTCCATCATATACCGCATTGGCAACATCTGTTACTTCTGCTCTAGTTGGTCTTGGATTTCTCATCATCGAATCTAACATTTGTGTAGCAGTAATAACTGGTTTGAAATTATCATTACATTTTTTGATTAACATTTTTTGTAAGTATGGAACTTCTTCAGCCGGAATTTCTACACCCAAATCCCCTCTTGCCACCATAATTCCATCGGCACAATGAATAATCTCATCAATATTACGAATTCCTTCAGCATTCTCAATTTTGGCAATAACTGGCAAAAAAGGAGCTCCGCATTCTTTTAATAATGCCTTGATTTCAAGTACCCCTTCTACAGAACGAACAAATGACGCCGCAATAAAGTCAACACCTTGTTCAACCCCAAAAATAATATCTTCTCTATCTTTTTGTGTTAAAGCCGGAAGACGTACTGGTACATTCGGTACATTAACTCCCTTCTTAGAACCAAGTTCTCCACCATTTAACACTTTACATGTGATTTCTGTATCACTTATCCCTTTTACTTCTAGTTCGATCAGTCCATCATCAATCAAAATTCTCTTTCCTAATTCGATATCTTCTACTAGACCTTCATAACTTACGGAAACGCGTTTCTCATCTCCTTCAATTTCATCTGTTGTAAGAGTGAAAATTTCTCCTTCTTTTAGAAAAACTTTCTTATCATTTTTTAGAATTCCCGTACGAATTTCTGGCCCTTTTGTATCTAAAAGAATAGCTACCGGCTTTCCTAATTCTTCACGGATTCCTTTTAACATATCCATTCTATTTTTTTGTTCTTCGTGGTCCCCATGAGAGAAATTAAAACGTGCAATGTTCATGCCCTTTTCTACAAGTTTCTTCATTAGTTCACGATCATTTGTGTTTGGTCCCATTGTACATACAATTTTAGTTTTTCTCATTTTTTTATCCTTTCTTTTCCCTTTATATAATAAATAGAGCACCTATACTCTGGTTTTGCTATTTTATATGCTCATGAGTAAACAAGTGTTCTTGACAATACTCATATGCCCCATTACATTTTGAACAATATCTAAATTCTAAATTAGGATCATCAATCTCTGTCCGTCCACAAACAGCACAACGATGTTTAGCACCTACTGATTGTGCTTCCGGATTCACATTAGCATTACGTATATCCCTTTGAAATTGTCTTCTACGATGTATCTGTTTTGGTGAATGTATTTTAAAATTTCTTGACAAAAAATAAAAAATCACAAAATTCAAAACAGAAACAGCTGCAGCTATTGCATTTGACTTTGTAATAAGTCCCATAATTCCCACACTATAGGCTGGTAAAAACGCTTGTAAAATCGTATAACCAAACAATACACCATCCAAAATAGCTAACCACTTCACCTTAACTGGCAAAATAAAGAATACTAAAAATTCCATTTCTGGATACATGGCAGCAAAAGCAAAAAATAAAGACAAATTCAAATACCCTGTTCCAAGTGGAAATGAAATTCCAGTAATCAGATACGCAATTATAGCTGCAATTACATGAAACAATACTCCTGTAAAAAAGTATAAATTAAATCTGAAAGCTCCCCATGATGCTTCTAAATGTTGACCAATCATATAATATAAATATAGTGCAAACACCATAAAAATAGGACTTGATGAAGGAGGTTGCATTAGAAAAGTGACAATTCTCCAAATTTGTCCGTGCAAAATCGCACCAGCATCCATGGACAAATGCTGATAATAGAATCCTGGATTTACAAGTGAAATAACGAATCCAACACCATATAAAACAATTATATAGTACATAAGATTATGTATTGCATATCGCCCCAATTTTCGTTCTAATTTTTGAATCCAATTCATAAAACTATATTCCTCCATATTTTACTTAACATGAGATTTATTCTACCTTTTACTAACTAATTTGTCAATTCAATCCAAAGAGTTTACATGTTTTTAACATTTTCAGTATTAATTTTCCAATTGTGTTTTTTTTATGATTGTCGTATAATGTAGTGTATTGTAAAAAATATGATTTTTTATATTAATAGGAAACAATAGATACTTATATATAGTAAGGAGTAGTTAAATATGCAAAAACCACTACATAGATTAGGAATCGATATCGGTTCTACAACAGTGAAAATCGCCATTATAAACACCGAAAATGAAGTTTTGTTTTCCGATTACAAACGCCATTTTGCTAATATTCAAGAAACACTTTCTGATTTACTTGATAAAGCTGTAAAAAATCTTGGTACAATAACCGTTTTTCCAGTAATAACTGGTTCAGGTGGTCTTACATTGGCAAAACATTTAGAAGTTCCTTTTGTACAAGAAGTAATTGCTGTTTCTACTGCTCTTCAAGATTATGCCCCACAAACAGACGTAGCCATTGAACTTGGTGGAGAAGACGCAAAAATTATCTATTTTGAGGATGGAAATGTAGAGCAACGTATGAATGGTATATGCGCCGGTGGTACAGGTTCATTTATCGATCAAATGGCATCTCTTTTACAAACAGACGCAATTGGATTAAATGAATATGCAAAACAATACAAAGCTCTATACTCGATTGCTGCTCGTTGTGGTGTATTTGCAAAATCAGATATTCAGCCTTTGATTAATGAAGGAGCCACAAAAGAGGATCTTTCTGCTTCTATTTTTCAAGCTGTTGTTAATCAAACCATTAGCGGTCTTGCTTGCGGAAAACCTATTCGTGGTCATGTTGCTTTTTTAGGTGGTCCACTTCATTTCCTTTCAGAATTGCGTGAAGCATTTGTACGGACATTAAAACTCGATACGGAACATATTATTGCACCAGATCATTCTCATTTATTCGCTGCAATCGGCTCTGCATTGAACGCAAAAAGTAACCCAATTCCACTTACTGCTTTGCAGACACGTCTTGCCAATCGAATTGAAATGGAATTTGAAGTAGAACGTATGGAACCACTTTTTTCAAACAAAGAGGAATATCATTCTTTTGAAGCACGTCATTCAAAACACAAAGTACCTGTAAAGGATTTGTCCACTTATAAAGGAAACTGTTTTTTAGGTATTGATGCTGGTTCTACTACAACAAAAGCTGCTCTTGTAGGCGAAGATGGAACACTATTATATTCTTTCTATCATAATAATGAAGGGGATCCTCTCGGCACAACTATAAGAGCTATTAAGGATATTTACAATAAACTTCCTAAAAATGCGAATATTGTTCATTCATGTTCTACAGGATACGGAGAAGCATTAATCAAAGCCGCTCTTTTGCTTGATGAAGGTGAAGTAGAAACTGTCTCTCATTATTATGCAGCTTCATATTTCAATCCTGATGTAGATTGTATACTTGATATTGGTGGGCAGGATATGAAATGTATTAAAATCAAAAACCAAACTGTAGACAGTGTACAATTAAACGAGGCATGCTCTTCTGGATGTGGTTCATTTATTGAAACATTTGCTAAATCTTTAAATTATTCTGTAGAAGATTTTGCACAAGAAGCTCTTTTTGCGGAAAATCCAATTGATTTAGGAACACGTTGTACTGTATTTATGAATTCTAAAGTAAAGCAGGCGCAAAAAGAAGGCGCTTCTGTAGCAGATATTTCTGCCGGACTTGCTTATTCCGTAATCAAAAACGCACTTTATAAAGTTATCAAAGTATCTGATGCTTCCGAACTCGGAAAAAATATTGTTGTCCAAGGCGGAACTTTTTATAACAATGCAGTGCTAAGAAGTTTTGAAACGATTGCTAATTGTGAAGCTATTCGTCCCGATATTGCAGGAATTATGGGCGCTTTTGGCGCGGCTCTCATCGCTAGAGAACGCTATGAAGACAATAAAAATACAACAATGCTTTCTATCGAAGAAATCAATGCATTAGAATATAGCACAAGTTTAACTAAATGTAGAGGATGTACAAATAATTGTCGACTTACTATAAATAGATTTAGTGGCGGACGTAATTTCATTACCGGAAACCGATGTGAACGTGGTCTTGGAAAATCAAAAACAAAAAAAGAAATACCAAATTTATTTGATTACAAAAATAAACGCTATTTTGATTACACACCACTTTCCGAACAAGATGCTACAAGAGGTACTGTCGGACTTCCACGTGTTTTGAATATGTATGAAAACTATCCATTTTGGTTTACATTCTTTAATGCATTAAAATTCAGAGTAATTTTGTCTCCTGCTTCTACAAGAAAAATATATGAATTAGGAATCGAATCAATCCCTAGCGAATCTGAATGTTATCCTGCAAAATTAGCACATGGTCATGTTGAATGGCTCATTCAAGAAGGTATTTCCTTTATTTTTTATCCATGTATACCATATGAACGGCAAGAATTCAAAGATGCAAACAACCATTACAATTGTCCTATTGTCACTTCATATGCAGAAAATATTAAAAATAACATGGATGAAATTACAAGTGGTAAGGTTGATTTTATGAATCCATTTTTATCTTTCAAAAGCGAAGAAACTCTTTCGACACGTCTTGTTGAAGAATTTAGTGAAAAGTTTTCTATTAATGGGACCGAAATAAAACAAGCTGTTCATTTTGCATGGGAAGAATTGAAAAGATGTCGTGAAGATATTAGAAGAAAAGGAGAAGAAACCATTGCCTACCTTGATCGAACAGGCAAGAGAGGCATCGTTCTTGCTGGTCGTCCTTATCATATTGACCCAGAAGTTAATCACGGTATTCCAGAATTAATTAATTCATATGATATCGCTGTTTTAACCGAAGACTCCATTTCGCATTTGCATCCTGTAGAACGACCTCTTCGTGTTATGGATCAATGGATGTACCATTCTAGATTGTATGCTGCAGCAAACTATGTTAAGACAAAAGATAATCTAGATTTAATTCAATTAAATTCGTTCGGTTGTGGGCTAGATGCAGTAACAACAGATGAAGTTTCAGATATTTTAACACAATCAGGAAAGATATATACTTCTTTGAAAATCGATGAAGTAAATAATCTTGGAGCAGCACGAATTCGAATTCGTTCTCTTCTTTCTGCCATTCGTGTACGAGAGAAAAAGCAAATAGAACACAATATCCAAAGTTCTGCAATTACAAAGGTTCCATTTACGAAAGAAATGAAAAAAACGTACACTATTTTGTGTCCACAAATGTCACCTATTCATTTTGAACTTGTTGAACCTGCTTTTCGTTCTTGTGGCTATCATATTGAAGTTTTAGGAAATAACAGTAAATCTGCAATTAATACTGGTTTAAAATATGTAAACAATGATGCTTGCTATCCTTCACTTCTTGTGGTAGGGCAAATTATGGAAGCAATTCTTTCAGGTAAATATGACACAGATAAAATTGCTGTTATTATTTCTCAAACTGGCGGTGGATGTCGTGCTTCCAACTATATCGGATTTATACGGCGTGCATTAGAAAAAGCAGGTTATTCTCAAATTCCTGTTATTTCTTTGAATTTAAGTGGTTTAGAAGAAAATCCAGGATTTAAAATAACTCTTCCACTTGCATTAAAAGGAATGTACGCTGTTGTATTTGGTGATATTTTTATGCGTGCTGTATATCGCATGAGACCATACGAAGAAATAGAAGGGAGTACAAATGCTCTGCACAAAAAATGGAAACAAAAATGTATTACATTTTTAACACAAAAACATCCTAGTCGACACACATTCAAAAAAATGTGCAAAGAAATCATAAATGATTTTGATACTCTTCCAATTAAAAATATTAAAAAAGTGCGTGTAGGAATTGTAGGAGAAATTCTAGTGAAATTTCATCCAACTGCAAATAATCATTTAGTAGAATTGCTTGAGCAAGAAGGAGCTGAAGTTGTTGTACCTGATTTACTAGACTTTTTCCTTTATTGTTTTTACAATAATAATTTTAAAGTTTCTCATTTAGGTATAAAGAAATCATCCGCATGGAAAGCAAACCTTGGAATCAAAGCACTAGAGTGGTTCCGCGCTCCTGCCAAAAAGGCATTTGCTGAAAGTAAACATTTCAGTGCACCTGCAGATATTACTAATTTAGCAAATATGGCAAAAGAAATTGTTTCACTTGGAAATCAGACAGGTGAAGGTTGGTTCCTAACCGGAGAAATGTTAGAACTTATTGAAAATAAGATTTACAACATAGTTTGTGCACAGCCCTTTGCTTGCTTACCAAACCATGTTGTAGGTAAAGGAGTAATCAAAGAATTGAGACATCGTCACCCTCTTGCGAACATTGTTGCAATTGACTATGATCCAGGAGCTAGTGAAGTAAACCAATTAAATCGAATTAAATTAATGCTTTCTACAGCAAATAAAAATTTAGAAAGAGAAAATTCTCTTATTTAATGGTTTAATTATCCAACCAAACAAAAATATTTAGACATAATAAAATCCCTCTCCAAATGTTAAAGATATTGAGGTGACCCCTTAAAGTTAGACTTTAATAGCAAGGCAGCTTTTAGCTGTCTTGCTATTTTTATGCAGCCAGAAGGTAAAGTTTTATATGCTTTTTAGCCACAAAAATACCGACCTTCCAATCGTTAGATTTTTGGTCTAACTTTTGGGGGTCGGTACATATTTCATCTACTATTGGGATATGTTTTAATTTTATATTCGTGTTTTTTTACTTACTATTTAATTTATTTAATTAATAAGGATTTTCCTGTCATTTCTTTTGGTTGTTCCATTCCCATCAATTCAATAAGAGTTGGAGCAATATCTGCAAGACATCCTCCTTCTCTCAACTTGTATGAAGGATCTGCATTTACCAAAATAAATGGAACCTCGTTTGTTGTATGAGCAGTAAATGGTTCTCCTGATTCATAATCTACCAACTGCTCTGCATTTCCATGATCTGCACAAATAAACATTTGTCCATTCACTTCCTTCAATGCTTCTACTGTTCTTCCGACACATTCATCAACAGTCTCGATAGCTTTAATAGCTGCCGATTCTACTCCTGTATGTCCAACCATATCAGGATTTGCGAAGTTAATAATGATAACATCATATTTATCCGACTTAATAGCTTCCACCAATTTATCACACACTTCATATGCACTCATTTCAGGTTGTAAATCATATGTTGCAACTTTAGGGGATTTTACTAAGATTCTATCTTCTCCTTTATTTGGTTCTTCTACCCCTCCATTAAAGAAAAATGTAACATGAGCATATTTTTCTGTCTCTGCAATTCTTGCTTGTGTCATATTATTGTTAGCTAAAAATTCTCCAAACGTATTTGTGATTTCTGTTTTATGAAAAGCAACTAATTTATTTGGGATTGTTACGTCATATTCTGTAAAGCATACATATGTTGTTTTAATACGTTCTCCTCTATTGAACCCTTCAAAATTATCATCACAAAAAGCTCTTGTAATTTCTCTTGCTCTATCCGGTCTAAAATTAAAGAAAATAATCGAGTCGTTATCTTTTATTGTCGCAACTGGTTTTCCATCTTTTACAACAACTGTAGGAAGAACAAATTCATCTGTTTTATCAGCATCATAAGAGTTTTGTACCGCACACACTGCACATTCTGCTGTTTCTCCTTCACCTTTTACCATTGCGTTATAGGCTAATTCTACACGATCCCAACGATTATCTCTATCCATCGCATAATAGCGTCCCATAACAGAAGCTATTTCACCTACTCCTATTTCTTGCATTTTGTTTGCTAATTCTTGTACATATTCTTTTCCTGATGCAGGTGGCGTATCACGTCCATCTAAGAAACAATGTACATAAACTTTTTCAATTCCTCTTTTTTTAGCAAGTTCCAACAATCCATAAATATGTGAATTATGGCTGTGAACTCCACCATCAGATACTAGTCCGAATAAATGAAGAGCTGAATCATGCTCTTTTACATTATTACATGCTGCAAGCAATGCTTCATTTTCAAAGAAATCACCATCTTGAATTGATTTTGTAATTTTTGTTAAATCTTGATATACAATACGTCCTGCACCCATATTCAAGTGCCCTACTTCAGAATTCCCCATTTGTCCATCTGGAAGTCCTACAAACATTCCACTTGCATTTCCTTTGACAAACGGATAATCTTCCATTAATTTATCCATAACAGGTGTTTTTCCTTCATAAACGGCATTTGCTTCGTGCTTGTCATTTAAACCATATCCGTCAAGAATCATTAAAACTGTTGGTTTTTTACTCATTTCTTTATCTCCTTTATGTTAATTGATTAACGTTTTCTTTACTTGAATTATTTTACATGATTTCTTTAATGGTTTCAAGGTTTTACCTTTAAATCGCTTCTAAAAAATCAAATACTTTTCCCTCAGCAGTATGTAAAAAGTGCATAAGCATATATGCACACATAATGGATACGTTCTCTTCTTCCAATATTCTTCTTGCTTCTTTTCTATCTGCCAATACAATTTCGATTTCTTCATTTTCTTCTTGGCCTTCTTTAGATGGTTTTCCTTTTGCATATCCATATACCGTTCCACAAGATTCATCTGTCATTCCTACTGTGGTAAAAAAAGGTTTCGTAAACATATCTTTTACATCAATTGGTGACAAAATTAGCCCTGTTTCTTCCTTTAATTCACGAATTCCTGCTGTTTTGAAATCTTCCCCTTCATCCACTAATCCAGCTGGGAATTCATAAATATAGTCATCGATCGGACAACGATATTGACGAATAAGAACAACTTTTTCACACTTATTATCTTGATCATAATATAGGCTATATATGATCACCCCATCCGCTTTATTTCTTTTCGTTGTAATTTTTAGCTCATTAATGTTTTTGGCTCGAGAAGCTACGTAATATGTACTTTTTTTGTTCTCCTCACTCTTCATTTCTAACGTATACATATTCAAAAACCGATTATCTGTGACTTGATTTATTTTTTCAATTCTCCTCATTTTTAACCCCCGCTTAGCATTCACAAAAAAGGAGCTAGGATTTCTCCTGCCCCTTTTCGTAATAAGAAATTATTTCCAGTTTACAATTTTTCCGAAATCTGCTTTTAAGGAAGCTCCTCCTACAAGTCCACCATCAATATCTGGCTGTGCAAATAATTCAGGAGCACTATCTGCAGATACAGAACCACCATATTGAATACGAATCTCTTCTGCTGTTGTTGCATCATAGATTTCTCCAATACACTGACGAATTGCAGCGCAAACTTCTTGAGCCTGTTCTGTAGTCGCTACTTTTCCTGTTCCAATCGCCCAAATTGGCTCATAAGCGATTACTGCTGTCTTAGCCTGCTCTGCTGTTACATCTAAGAAAGCAATTTTAATTTGTTGACGAATAAAATCAATAGTAACTCCCTGTTCTCTCTGTGATAATGTCTCACCACAGCAGATAATTGGTGTAATTCCATGCTCAAATGCTTTTTTTACTTTTTTATTTACAGTTTCATCTGTTTCTGCAAAATATTCTCTTCTCTCAGAGTGCCCAATAATAACGTATTTCACCCCAACATCTGTAAGCATATTTGGTGCAATTTCTCCTGTATATGCCCCGTTCTCTTCGAAATACATATTTTCTGCACCAATACAAATATTTGTGCCTTTTACAGTTTCAATTGCTGGAATAATACTAATTGCAGGTACACAAAATACAACATCCGCTTCTTCTGTTGCTACTAATGGTTTTAATTCATTTAATAAAGTAACTGTTTCGCTAGGAGTTTTATTCATTTTCCAGTTACCAGCAATAATCTTTCTTCTTGCCATTTTATTATCTCCCTTATTTTTATATTCTCGAGACATTTTTATCTCGTTCACATTTGTTCTGTTTAACTTATTTGTCGTTTGCTGCTGCTACTCCTGGTAATTCTTTTCCTTCTAAGAATTCAAGGGAAGCTCCACCACCTGTAGAAATATGTGTCATTTTATCTCCATATCCCAATTGATTTACTGCCGCAGCAGAATCTCCACCACCGATAATTGTTACGGCATCTGTTTCTGCAAGAGCTTTTGCAACTGCTTCTGTACCATTTGCAAATTTAGGCATTTCAAAACATCCCATAGGTCCATTCCACACAACTGTTTTTGCATCTTTAACAGCATCAGCAAAAAGAACTTCTGTTTTTGGTCCAATATCCATACCTTCCCAACCTTCAGGGATTTCTCCACTATTTACAATCTGTACATTTGCATCGTTAGAAAAATCATCTCCGATACGATGATCAACTGGAAGAAGTAATTTCACTCCTTTTTCTTCTGCTTTTTTAAGCATATTTAAAGCGTATTCCATATAATCATCTTCGCAAAGAGAAAGACCGATCTTTCCACCTCTTGCTTTAGAGAATGTATATGCCATACCACCACCAATGATAAGTGTATCTACTTTATCAAGTAAATTTTCGATAACCGAAATTTTACTTGATACTTTTGCTCCACCTAAAATAGCAACAAATGGTCTTTCTGGATTATTTACTGCATTTCCTAAGAAATCAATTTCTTTTTGCATTAAATATCCAACTACTGCTGTATCAACAAATTGAGTTACTCCAACATTTGAACAGTGTGCTCTGTGCGCTGTACCAAAAGCATCATTTACAAATACGTCACATAAAGAAGCAAGTTCTTTGCTAAATTCTTCTCCATTTTTTGTTTCTTCTGCTCTATAACGTGTATTTTCAAGAAGAATAACATCACCTTCGTTCATTGCATCTACTGCTGCTTTAGCATTTTCTCCTACAACAGTTGCATCTGCTGCAAATTTAACTTCCTGTCCTAATAATTCAGATAATCTTACGGCAACAGGTGCTAAAGATAATTCTGGTTTTGGTTCTCCCTTTGGTTTTCCAAGATGTGAGCAAAGAATAATTTTTCCACCATCTGCAACTAATTTTTTGATTGTAGGAAGTGCTGCTACAAGACGATTTTCGTCCGTGATTTTTCCATCGATTAAAGGAACATTAAAGTCACATCTTACAAGAACTCTTTTTCCTTTTACATTAATATCATCCACTGATTTTTTGTTAAGCATAGATTTTGCCTCCTTATTTGTATAAATAAAGGGACCCAGTCCTATAAGACCGGACCCCTTTTGGAATCTTTATCTCTAATTTAAGATTAAGCTAATTCAGAGAAGTATTTGATTGTTCTTACCATTTGGCTTGTGTAAGAATTTTCATTGTCATACCAAGATACAACTTGAACTTCTGTTGTTCCGTTGTCTAATGGAAGAGCCATTGTCTGTGTAGCATCGAATAAAGAACCATATCTCATTCCTACGATATCACTTGATACGATTTCATCTTCATTGTATCCGTATGATTCGTTTGCTGCTGCTTTCATTGCTGCATTGATTTCGTCAACTGTTACATTTCCTTCAACAACTGCTGTTAAAATTGTTGTAGAACCTGTTGGAGTTGGAACACGTTGTGCAGATCCAATTAATTTTCCATTTAATTCTGGGATAACTAATCCAATTGCTTTTGCTGCACCTGTGCTGTTTGGTACAATATTAACTGCTGCTGCACGAGAACGTCTTAAATCACCTTTTCTCTGTGGTCCATCAAGTGTCATCTGATCACCTGTGTATGCATGAATTGTACACATAATTCCGGATTTGATTGTTGCTAATTTATTCAATGCATCAGCCATTGGTGCTAAGCAGTTTGTTGTACAAGATGCTGCAGAAATAACTGTATCTTCCGGTTTTAATGTGTCATGGTTTACATTGTAAACGATTGTTGGAAGATCATTTCCTGCTGGAGCAGAGATAACAACTTTTCTTGCACCTGCTTTAATATGTGCTTCTGCTTTATCTTTTGATGTATAGAATCCTGTACACTCTAATACAACATCAACACCAATTTCTCCCCAAGGAAGTTCTTCAGCGTTTGCTTTTGCGTAAATTTTAATTTCTTTTCCATCTACAGTAATTGAATCTTCTCCTGCTGTTACTTTATCTGCTAAAGCATATTTTCCTTGAGATGAATCGTATTTTAATAAGTGAGCTAACATTTTTGGAGATGTTAAGTCGTTGATTGCAACTACTTCATATCCTTCTGCTCCGAACATTTGTCTGAATGCAAGACGTCCAATACGTCCAAATCCATTAATCGCTACTTTTACTGCCATGATTAATTCCTCCTAAAGTTTAATTATAAAATCACTGTTCAACAGTATATAAATGTGAGATTCTTCTTTCTTTGTTAAAGAATCATCAACCTTTTAACATTGTACTAAATTCAAAACAAAATTTCAAGGTTATTTTGTATTTTTATCCAACTTGTATAAAAATTGGTTTTCTTCCTTTAAATTCTGTATAATATTTAAAACCACATTCTTCTAAAAGCTCTTTTGCTCGATCAAATTGATAAGCAATATGTTTGGGTTCATGTGCATCTGAGCCAACAGTAATAATTTCGCCACCCAATTCTTTATATCTTTTTAAAATTTGTGGATGCGGATGGGCAAATGCTAATCCATACTTAAGTCCTGCCGTATTCAGTTCTATTCCTTTTCCTTGAGAAATTAAAGAATATAATATTTGATCTATTATTTCTTTATATTCTTGATAGAAATATATCTTTTCTTTCCCATACCGAACAACATAATCCATATGTCCAAGAACGTCAAAATCCATATCCTTTTCTACACATTCAAGAATCTGTTCAAATCCTCTTTGGTAAATTTCCCTATCCGTTCTAAAGTTTTCTATTTTAAAATGTGGATCTTTTCCATCAATCAAATGAACAGAACCAATAACAAAATCAAATGTATATTTACTCACAAAATCATTAATAAATGTTTTCAAATGAGGTTGTAAACCCATCTCAACACCTATTCGTACGTCGATCTGCGAGGAATATTTCTCGCGAAGTCTTTTCATCATTGAGAAATATTTCTCTGGGGGAAAAACAAATTGTGTCCCTTCTTCACTGTAATCTTGATCCATATGGTCAGTAATACATATCCGACTTAATCCTTTACATATTGCTTCTTCAATCATATCTTGAGGTATTGTACAAGCATCTGTAGAAAAATTGGTATGCATATGAAAATCTGATTGCATTTTTAAACTCCTATGATTGTTCCGCCACCCACCACATAGTCCTCATCATAAAAAACAACTGCTTGTCCTGGTGTAATAGCGCGTTGTGCTTCATCAAATGTACATAGTAATTCATCTTTTGCGATTTTCTTAATTACACACCACGCTCCTTTGTGATTGTAACGAATTTTCGCAAATACTCGCATATCGTCCTCTAAATCTGAAACGGACATAAAATTCAACTGGTTCGCGCGTAGAGTATATGACATAGAGTCTTCATTTGAACCAATAACAATTTCATTTGTTTCTGGACAGATTTCTAATACAAATGCCGGATATCCTAACGATAAGCCAAGTCCCTTTCTCTGCCCAACCGTATAATGAATAAGTCCCTTATGCTTTCCGAGAATATTCCCATTCACATCAACAAAATTTCCCGTTTCTATTTTTTCACCAGTTGTCTCTTCGATAAACGACGCATAATCACCATCTGGTACAAAGCAAATATCCTGACTATCTGGTTTATTCGCTACCTGCAATTGAATTTTTTCCGCAATCTGTCTCACTTCATCTTTTGTATATTCCCCTACTGGCATCAACGTGCGAGATAACTGATCCTGTGTTAAATTATATAAAGCATATGTTTGGTCTTTTGCCAATGTTGCAGAACGTTTTAATGTGTATCGTCCATTTTCTAATTGAGCAATTCTTGCATAATGTCCTGTAGCAATATAATCCGCTCCAATATCCATACTTCTTTTCAAAAGAGACTCCCATTTCACATAACGATTGCAGGCAATACACGGATTCGGCGTTCTTCCTCGTCTATATTCATCAACAAAGTAATCAATAACTTCTTTTTTAAATTCTTTTTTAAAATTCATTACATAATAAGGGATTTCTAAATCATTTGCCACTCTACGTGCATCATCTACAGCACTAAGTCCACAACATCCACCATTTTCTTCTTGAATAGCCCTATCTTCATCTTGCCATATCTGCATTGTGACACCGATCACATCGTACCCCTGTTCTTTCAATAAATAAGCTGCAACCGATGAATCTACGCCTCCTGATAATCCAACAACTACCTTTTTCCTTTCCATTATAACTCCTTATTAATATTCTTCTTCCTCTTCTTCATCTTCATGAATATCTGATTTTGGTTTTTCTAACCCTTCAATTTTAATTCCATGTTTTTCTGCATAATCCCAAAGCGCTGCATGAATAGCCTCTTCTGCCAACAATGAACAATGTACTTTCACTGGTGGAAGTCCATCAAGTGCTTCCATAACCGCCTTATTTGTTATTTTTAAAGCTTCATAAATTGTTTTTCCTTTTACTAACTCTGTAGCCATACTACTTGTTGCAACAGCAGCTCCGCATCCAAATGTTTTAAATTTTACATCTTTTATAACTTGATTTTCATCAATGTCCAGATACATTCTCATAATATCTCCACATTTTGCGTTACCTACTGTTCCTACTCCACTTGCATCTTCAATTTCTCCTACATTTCTTGGATTTTGAAAATGATCCATTACTTTTTCTGTATACATATTAATTTCCTTCTTTCTCTCTTATTTATTATGTTTTTTTGCAAAATCTTCATATAGTGGTGACATACTTCTTAATTTATTTACAATTTCTTTTAAGTTATCAACCACATAATCAATATCATCTTTTGTTGTTTCTTCACTTAAAGTCATACGAACTGATCCATGTGCTATTTCATGTGGTAAACCGATTGCTAATAAAACATGAGATGGATCGAGAGATCCTGATGTACAAGCTGAACCACTTGATGCACAAATCCCTTTCATATCCAACATAATCAGCAAGGATTCTCCTTCAATAAAACGAAAACTAAAGTTTACATTATTAGGAAGTCTTTTTTTTGCATCCCCATTCAATTTTGCATACGGAATTTCAGATGAAATTCTCTCAATCATATAGTTTCTTAATTCGATTTCTTTATCTGTACGTTCTTTCATCGTTTTTGCAGCACGTTTTACAGCTGTTCCAAAACCTACAATTCCCGGAACATTTTCTGTTCCTGCTCGACGTTTTCTTTCTTGTGCACCGCCATGGATAAACGAACGAATTTTTACTCCTTTTCTAATATAAAGGAATCCGATTCCCTTTGGTCCATTCAATTTATGTCCACTAGCGCTTAACATATCAATATGACATTCATCTACATTAATAGGAATTTGTCCAAACGCTTGCACAGCATCTGTATGGAAAAGAATACCATTTTCTTTCGCTATCTCTCCGATTTCTTTTATCGGCTGAATTGTTCCAATTTCATTATTAGCAAACATAACAGAAATCAAAACGGTTGTTGGACGAATTGCTTTTTTCAATTCATCTACCTTCACAATACCATTTTCATCTACATCTAAGTAAGTAACTTCAAATCCTTGCTTTTCCAAATATTCTGCTGTATGCAAAACTGCATGATGTTCAATTTTTGTTGTAATAATGTGATTTCCCTTGTCTTTATAAGCCTCCATTGTTGCTTTCAACGCCCAATTATCTGCTTCCGAACCACCTGCTGTAAAATAAATTTCATTTGCCTCTGCTCCAAGTAGATTTGCAATAATTTCGCGTTGCTTTGTAATCACATTTTTATTTTTGGCAGCAAAACTATATACACTTGATGGATTTCCATAATTTTCTGTAAAATATGGCACCATCGCCTCCACAACTTCAGGCGCCGTTTTTGTTGTTGCTGCATTATCTAAATAAATAAATCTTTCCATTTTCTAACCTCCTATTTATTTGTTGCAATTTCTATTTTCATACTTATTTGTAGGATTCATCGCTTTACTTTCTTCTACAAGTTTGTCTAGTTTGATTTCATCAACGGTTTGATTTATGCTTTCATTAATCCTTTTCCAAACATATTTTGTTACACAACCACCAGCCGCCTCACAACTTTCCTCAGAAGAAAATCCTGAACATTCAACAGGTTCTAACTTTCCTTCTAAAGCTCTTAGGATATCTCCAACAGAAATATCCGTTTTTTCCTTTGCAAGAACATAACCTCCACCAGCTCCTCGAATACTTTTCACAAGCCCAGCTTTTTTCAGAAGTGCCATCAGTTGTTCTAAGTATCTTTCTGATATTCCTTGTCGCATAGAAATGCTACTAATAGAAACAGGTTCGACTTCACTATATTGTGCTAGATCTATTAAAGCTCTCAAACCATACCTTCCTTTTGTTGATAATTTCAAGTTTTCACCTTCTTTATCTCTCTTTTAAATTCCTAGCATTTTACTAGGAATTCTTTTTTAGGATAGCACTCCTTTTTTGTTCTGTCAAGATTATTTCTTGAATATATTTAAACCAAACTATATAGGAGTTATTCTATGTCTAATACATCTAAAAAAAACACTATCATAAAAGGAACTTTTATTTTAACCATTACTGGATTTCTTAGTCGATTTATCGGATTTTTTTATCGGATTTTTTTAAGTCGTACTTTCAGCGAAGAAGGTGTAGGACTATACCAACTAATCTTTCCTATTTTTGCCCTCTGTTTTTCTCTCACTGCAGCAGGAATTGAGATTGCCATTTCACGTATTGTCGCACAAAAGCAATCTCTAAAAAAGCAATCAGAAGCTCTTCAAACTTTATATGTAGGATTAACTGTATCTTTATTTATTTCCTTTTTCACAATGCTTTTTCTTCAAAAACACGCTTTTTTCATCGCAAAAAACTTTTTGCACGATTCTAGATGTACTATTTTACTAATTACTCTTTCCTACATTTTTCCATTTTCATCTATACATAGTTGCGTTTGCGGATATTATCTTGGTTTCAAAAGAACTCGTGTCCCAGCCATTTCTCAATTGATAGAGCAATGTTCTCGAGTTGCTTTTGTATATTTTATTTGTTTCGCAAGAACAAAACATAATATGACTCCTTCTATTTCTATTGCCGTTTTAGGATTAATATGTGGAGAAATATGTTCTTCCTTTTATTGTATTTTTTATTTTCATCATAATACAACCAATACGAAAGTTCGCCATTTTCATTCCCCATTCTACTTTTCTTTTTTTGAACTTTCTCGTCTCTCCATTCCTCTTACTGCAAATAGAATTCTTTTAAATCTTTTACAAAGTATTGAAGCTATATCCATCCCTGCGCGTTTGATTACATATGGATTAACAAACACTGATGCACTAGCCACTTATGGGGTATTAACAGGAATGGCTCTCCCATGTATTCTTTTTCCTTCTGCCATTACAACGTCCATTTCTACTATGTTACTTCCAACGATTGCAGAAATACAAACTCAAAATGACAAAACACGTCTACGTATGCTTATCAAAAAAATCGGAGTTTACACGTTTACCCTCGGATTCTTTTGTACTTTTAGCTTTCTCTTACTTGGAAAACTACTAGGAAACACTCTTTTTCATAGTGTACTTGCTACAAAATTTATTTTAACGTTGGCTTGGATTTGTCCTTTCCTATATACGAACAACACTTTAATTAGTTCATTAAATGGATTAGGGAAAACAACCACAACATTTTTCATCAATGTAATCGGACTTCTTATCAGAATAGTAGGTATTTTAATATTAATTCCCATTTATAGTATTCTTGGGTACTTATGGGGCTTAATTATTAGTCAATGTGCGATTACCATTCTATCCATCCTCTTTCTCAAAAGATATTTATCTTGACAACATAAAGTTAGGCCGCATATACTGCGACCTAACTTTATATTGTACGTACAAACATTTTCATCAATATTGGATTTACATATACTTCCATTATAACACCAAGAACGATCATGCTAAAAAGAAATACCGTTTTACTATAATTCCATTTTGACATTGGGTATATATATAAATACCAAATCACCAGTGCATATCCTAAAACATAAAAAAGAAATTGTGGCATAGTTCCTATAACAAAAAGCATAATTCCTTTCATTCCCAAACGAAAAATTGAAGTTACAATTAAAATTCCTCCAGAAAATCCTATCCAAAAAAGGAAAAGCGAAATCATTGTTTTTCGTATTTTTGTCTGTCCTAGTAAAAAAAGGAAAATTAATGGAGTTAGTCGTATTCGCAAAACGTAACAAATGTATTCCTTTGAAATAATTTCAATAGATGGATACTGGCTCAAAAAATACTCGCTGAAAATCCCTGATGTGTTAAAAATCTGATTTGAAATAAAATTGGCATATAAGATACCTCCAAAAAAACCCGCCACACAAAATATGACTATCTGAGTCTTGCTCTGATGTATATTCACTTAGATTCCTCCATTCTTTTAGATATTTCATTATATGCCTTGTCTCTCTTTTTATTCTTTTTTCTTCCAATTCTCATACGCCAATAGAGAGGAGATTGTTTTTGCATCCTGGATTTCTCCACTGAAAATTTTTTCTTTTATCTCTTCTATTGTATACGCTTCCACATCAATAAATTCATCTTCATCCAAATGTTGCTCTGCAGATTGTAATTCTTCTGCCACATATACTTCTATTTTTTCATTGGTAAATGCAACCCATGTACACAATGTAAGAAGATGGCTGATTTTTCCAGCAACATATCCTGTTTCTTCTTCTAACTCACGCAAAGCACATAATACTGGTTTTTCACTTTCGTCATCTAATTTTCCTGCCGGAATTTCCAACGTTTCTCGATCTAAAGCATTACGGTATTGACGTACTAATAAAATCTTCCCATCCTTCCTAATAGGAACAATAGCTGTCGCTCCGTTATGATGTATGTAATCCCAATGGGTTCTATTGCCATTAGGAAGTTGAATTTCATCTGTATATACTTTTAATATTGCTCCTTCATATTTTAATGTTCTATTTATTCGTTTCAATTTTTCCATCATCTTATCTCCCGTCATCCATATTTTATATAAGTAAAAACCCTTGTCAAATGACAAGGGTTCTATTTTTCTTATTTTGCATAATCTGTAACTCGTGATTCTCGAATTACATTAACTTTAATTTGTCCTGGATATTCTAATTCAAACTCAATTTGTTTAGAAATATCTCTAGCTAAAAGTACCATATCTGCATCTGATACTTGTTCTGGAACTACCATAATACGAATCTCTCTACCTGCTTGAATAGCAAAAGATTTATCAACACCTTTAAATTGATTTGCGATGTCTTCTAATTGTTTTAATCTGTTTGTGTATGTTTCTAATGTTTCTCTTCTTGCACCTGGTCTTGCTGCAGAAATAGTATCTGCCGCCTGCACAATACATGCGATCAATGTTTCAGGTTCTACATCTCCATGGTGTGATTCTACAGCATTGATTACAATTGCTGATTCTTTATATTTTCTACATAAATCAACACCAATCTGAATATGCGATCCCTCTACATCATGGTCAATAGATTTACCTATATCGTGTAAAAGTCCTGCACGTTTCGCCATTCTTACATCTAATCCAATTTCTCCTGCAAGAAGTCCTGATAATTGAGCAACTTCAATAGAGTGTTTCAATGCATTTTGACCATAACTTGTTCTGAATTTCATTCTTCCTAAAAGTCGAATCAATTCTGGATGAATACCATGTACACCTACCTCTAGTGCAGCATTCTCTCCTTCTTCACGAATCATTGTTTCTACATCTTTTTGTGCTTTTTCAACCATTTCTTCAATTCTTGCTGGATGAATTCGTCCGTCAAGAATTAATTTTTCCAAAGCAATTCTCGCTACTTCTCTTCGAATTGGATCGAATCCTGATAAGACAACTGCTTCTGGAGTATCATCTATAATTAACTCAACTCCTGTTAATGTTTCTAAAGTACGAATATTTCGACCTTCTCTACCAATAATTCTTCCCTTCATCTCATCACTTGGAAGTTGCACAACAGAAATTGTCGTTTCTGCAACATGGTCTGCTGCACATTTTTGAATAGCAGTAACAACATAATCTCTCGCTTTTTTCCCTGCTTCTTCTTTTGCCTGCGTTTCTAATTCTTTAATCATCTTCGCAGTATCATGTTTTACATCTTCTTCTACAGTTTTTAACAGATATTCTTTTGCTTGTTCAGAGGTAAGTCCTGAGATTCTTTCTAGTTCCTGTACACGTTGTTTGCTAAGTTCTTCTGCCTTCATTTCTCGTTGCTTAATTTCTTCTTCTCTCGCAACAAAATTTGCCTCACGCTGTTCAATCACATCCACTTTCTTATCGAGTGCTTCTTCTTTAGAAAGCACACGCTTTTCATAGCGTTGTAATTCTGCTCTGCGTTCCTTTGTCTCTTTTTCAAGTTCATTTTTCGTCCTAATAGACTCTTCTTTTACTTCTAAGAGAGCTTCTTTCTTAGTTGTTTCAGCTGTTTTCAATGCGTCATCTATTATCTCTCTTGCTCTGCTTTCTGCATTACCAATCTTAGAATCTGCATTCTTTTTCAGATTAGACACAGTAACAAAGCGAGTAACGATTGCCGTTATAACAAGCGTAATAACTACAGCAACAATTATACTAACAATTGGCACAGGAGCACCTCCTTATTTAATTTTCATTGTACAAATACAACACTTAAATTTTATACTGTTTCGCCAAATCTGTCAAGCATTCCAGTCAGAATTTTGTATTACCTGACGGATACATTCATAAGAAAAACCCTTTCTTGACAAGTATCCATATATTTTTATTTTTTCACTATCCGTTGCACTTTCGATATCTAAATGTCTCTTTTCAATTAGTTTCCTAATTGCCTCTAGCTCTTCATCCTCATCATAACATTCTTCCATCGCATAGTTAATTATTTCTTTATCAATTCCTTTTTGACGTAATTGCGCATAAATTTCTTTTTTACTTTTACTCTTTTGCTTACTTAAAATATAACGCTTTGCGTAACCAGTATCTTCTATATAACCAAACCCCTTAACATAAGCAATTGCCTGGTCAATCATCTCATCGGTATAATATCCTTGTTTTAATTTTGTTCTCAACTGCTCCTCTGTTCTATCCATTTGATTCAACAAATGAAGGGCTCTCAATTTCACACGCTTTAAGATTATTTCTTGTTTTATTTTTACAAATAGTTCTTCTGAAACTTCTTCCCCTTGAGCTATGTGAAAACGCGAAAGTTCGCCTTTGTATAATACAAAAACGAACTTTCCATCAAGATACACTTTCCATTTTATCTTCGTAAGAGGCTCCACTCTAGTAACAATCATCCTATTCTTCCTCTTTGTCTATATTATTACTTTCCACACCAAGTCCATAGTGTTCTCGAACTTTCGCTTCTAATTCATCCATAATCTCAGGATGTGCATGTAAATAAGTCTTTGCATTTTCACGCCCTTGACCAATTTTTTCTCCATTATAAGCATACCAAGAACCACTTTTACTAACTAAATCTATTCCTGTAGCCAAATCTAAAATATCTCCTTCTTTAGAAATCCCCTTTCCAAACATAATGTCAAATTCAGCTTCTTTAAATGGAGGTGCAATTTTATTTTTTACAATCTTTATTCTTGTACGGTTTCCAACCATTTCTCCACTTTGTTTTAGCGTTTCAATTCGTCTTACATCCATGCGTACAGAAGCATAAAATTTCAATGCACGACCTCCTGTTGTTGTCTCAGGATTACCAAACATAACACCAACTTTTTCACGTAATTGGTTAATAAAAATAACGACACAATTAGATTTACTGATAACAGGAGTCAATTTTCGCAATGCTTGAGACATCAGTCTAGCTTGAAGTCCCACATGACTATCTCCCATATCACCCTCGATTTCTTGCTTTGGAACTAACGCAGCTACTGAATCGATAACAACTATGTCCATAGCACCTGAGCGTACCATAGTTTCAGCAATCTCAAGAGCTTGATCACCACTATCTGGTTGTGAAATATATAATTCATCAATATCAACACCTATATTCTTGGCATACACAGGATCTAAAGCATGCTCAGCATCAATAAATCCTGCTATTCCTCCTCTTTTCTGTACTTCTGCTATCATATGTAAAGTAACAGTTGTTTTACCACTTGATTCGGGTCCATATACTTCAATAACACGTCCTTTAGGAACTCCTCCTAATCCTAATGCAATGTCAAGACTTAGCGAACCTGTTGGAACAGTTTCCACAGACACATTCGCTCCAGCATCGCCTAGTTTCATTACTGTTCCTTTACCAAAATCTTTTTCTAATTTAGATATCGCTGCATCTAATGCTTTTAATTTATCCTCTGTCGCCATAATAATCTCCTTTTCCACGAACTTATGTTCGTTTTTCTAATGATATAGTAGTATACTTTTTTCTAAATGTCAATACTTTCTTAGTAGTATCACCTTCTTTATTCAATTTACTTAAAAAGGGAATTTACGAGTGAATACTCATTTCAAATGATTTATTAGAACTATTTTTAGAATAACATATTCAACTTATTTTCTCAAGAAAAATATCTCTGCAACAATTTACAGAGATATTTTTGATCATTTCATTTGGCTGACACGATCTTCTACCTTTTTATTGAAATTTTCTACTTTTCTACTATATGTTGTTTTCATATATTCTGAATGCAACATAAAATCTGCCGTAGACAAATTATTCGCAATTGGTATATCATACACAACCGCAATACGAAGTAACGCTTTGACATCAGGATCATGAGGTTGCGCCTCCAAAGGATCCCAAAGAAAAATCATAAAATCAATCTTTCCTTCTACGATTTTCGCACCAATTTGCTGATCTCCACCGAGTGGCCCACTATTATACCCTTTCACCCGAAGGCCTGTTCTCTCTGCAATTAATCTTGATGTTGTTCCCGTCCCACAAAGAGTATGCTCTTTTAAAATATCTTTATTCCGTTCACACCATTCAACAAGTTCTTTTTTCTTTCCATCATGAGCAACTAGCGCTATATTTTTTCTTTCTCCAATTTCAAACATAACATAATCATCTTGAATCATTTCTTTTCCTCCTGTCTTTAATCTCTTTTTTCCATCTGGCAAAATCTTGACGAAGCCAACAACGCTATTATACTTACCATTAGTATACTGTAAATAAATATAATCGGAAAGAGTAATTTAGCACTAATAAAAAGGGATACTAAACCTCCAAGAATTCCTCCAATACTAAGTATTGCTGACTGAAAAAGCATACAAAAAATATTTCTCAAATTCACTCCAGCCGAAGCACTTAAAATAGATTCTACCAATATACGTATATAAAGCTTATTTGCTTGCAATACAACATAAATTAATATTGCTAATATGATTTCAAAAACAGGAATTTTCCATGCGATACCTATTATAATCGCTAATATACTCCCATCGACGAACGAACGAATATGCTCTATCATTGTTGCATACCACATTTTTTTAATCGGTGTATCTGGTATTAAATATAAATACGGAGTTTTTAATTCCTTTTCCCATTTCCCTGTATATCCTGTTGTACAAAATATAATATACGCCATAATAAGAAGCAACATCATTTGTGGTGATAATCCATCTTTTATCCCAATGACTTTTATAAATAAAAGCGCAATAATTGTTACTAAACATGTCATGCCTCCAAAAATAAAAAATTTTTCTTTTTTATATTCTAGCAACTGTCTATAAAAAATCGTTTTTGCTCCTGATACTTTGTAATCTAGTTTTACCGATTTTTTGAAATTTTTCTTTCGTCCAACAGTCATAACCATTTCACCATTTTTGCTTTTTTTACGAAATTCAGCATAATCATCTGCAAATTTTGCAGCTTCTTCATAGTATTCTCCTGTACATTTCATTTTATAAGCAATAAAAAACATACCTACAACTGACAGAACATACAAAATGCTACAAACAACATTTAAAGTTGTCGCACCTAAAAATACCATGCGATAGACTGAAATATTCCATCCCAAAATCGGAATCAGTTGTATAACTGGATAATCTATAAATTCTACAAGCGTTTCTGATGACATTCCATTTTTTCTAAAATAGAAAATAGCTACACAAACAATTCCTAAAAGAAATACATAAAGACTTCTGCAAATCCAAGTAGTTGTCTTAAAAGACATTGTTTCATTAGCATAGAGAAAAATCACAAGACTCATCTCTAAAATCAATTCCAAAATCAACATTCCAAAAGAGGTTAACATTGCTTTTAAAAAATTTACTTGAAAAACAACCAGTTCTCCATAAAAAATCAAAAGTGTAACAACAATACTAAATATATAATTTTTCATTGCTCCCATAAGAAGAATCATTTTGGGAGAAATCGGTGCAACAAAAACAAAATGTGCATGACTCTGCTTAAACAAAATCCCCTTTTTCTTTGCATAAGTAATAAAATTACTAAAAAATATAAATGTTGTCCATATTGTCAATATAGCGACTAACGATCCCTTTTCTGTGAAAATTCCAGAGTCTCGCCATACAAATACTCCCATACCAAAAATAATCACATATACCATCATAACACCTAGGAACAAATATGTAGTAGGTCTTTTAATAGCCTTTTTTATAAAATTAACCAAACTTCTTTTTGAAACATACAATAGTGCTCTCATTATTTATCACCATCCGTTAATTCAAAGAATACATCATCAATATTCTTATCTCCTAATTGTTCTTTCGTATATGTACCAACAATTTTCCCTTTTTCCATAATATACATTACATCCCACAATTCCTTTACCATGTCTAGCATATGTGTGCTTATCAAAACTGTAGCATTTCTTTTTTTCAATTCAACTATCACTTGTTTTAATTCTTTAATTGCTTTCGGGTCAAGTCCAACCATCGGTTCATCAAATAAAATCACTTGAGGTTGAAGTGTTAATGCACAACAAATACTAACTTTTTGCATCATTCCTTTTGATAATTCGTTTCCTAATTTATCTTGCTTATCTAAAAGTTCAAATCGTTCTAACAAAATATTTATTTCTTTATCAGAAATTGTACTCATATATGCCTTTTTTACAAATTCAATATGTTCTCTAATTGTCAACGCCTCAAACATGGATGGAATTTCTGGAACATATGCAAATATTTTTTTCGCCTCTATAGTTTTTGCAGCATATCCTTGAATTTCAATGCTCCCATCGTATTTTAAAAGTCCTGCAATACTTTTAATAATCGTTGATTTGCCTGCACCATTAGGTCCAAGTAAAATCCCAACTTTTCCATCCGGAACAGTAAAACTCACATGATCAACAGCCAAATTTTTTCCATACATCTTTTTTAAGTTTTGTACTTCAAGCATTTTAATCCCCCTACAAATTCTCAACAATAAAAAGTCAAGCGTATTTCTTATTTTTCATAATAATACACTTGACTTTTTTTATTGTCAATTTATTTATTGCTTTTCTATAATTTCACCTTGCTTTTTATAAATACAATTACACGGAATATAACCTCTTACCATAGATAACGGATAAATATTTGTATGCTCCCCAATAATTGTTCCCGGATTTAACACAGAGCCACAGCCCACTTCCACCTCATCAGCTAATATCGCTCCAAATTTTTTCAAACCAGTTTCTATTTCTTTTCCATTGTTCTTTACTATTACAAGCGTTTTATCCGATTTTACATTAGAAGTAATTGCTCCTGCCCCCATATGAGATTTATAGCCTAAAATAGAATCTCCAACATAATTATAATGTGGCACTTGTACTTTATTAAATAAAATCACATTTTTTAATTCTGTAGAATTTCCAACAACTGCACTTTCACCTACAATTGCATTTCCACGAATAAAAGCACAGTGTCGTATTTCCGCATATTTTCCTATAATTGCAGGTCCCTGAATAAAAGCTGTTGGTGCTACCATAGCGCTTTTAGCAATCCAAACATTTTCCCCGCATCTATCATACTCTTCCTCACTTAATGATTTTCCCAACTCTATAATAAATTCACTGATTTTTGGAAGAACTTCCCATGGATATGTTACGTTACTGAACAACTCTTTCGCAATTGTCTCATCTAAATTGAATAAAGTTTTTACCATCAATTTTTCCATAATTTATTTTCCCTTCTTATAAAACTGTGCAGCAGCATCATAACAACTTCTTAATTTATACTGATTATTTAATCCTAACACTCCCTGCGTTCTGCTCTTAATAAAATTTTCAAGTTTTACCATATATTCTTCAGGGGTAATCGTACCTTCTGCCACATATGTCAACCCTTTTTCCCAACTCGCAGTTAATTCAGGGTTCAGCAAAGAGCGAATAGAATTTTCCACTATATCAAAAATCATCTCTCCTAGTAATGTAGGAATAATAATTTGTGTTTTCTTATTCAAGGACAAATATTTAATACCTAATAGTTTTTTTAAAATTTCTGCCCTTGTCGCACTTGTACCAATTCCACTCCCTTTAATCTGGGCACGCAATTCTTCATCTTCTATTAATTGTCCTGCATTCTCCATTGCCAAAATGATTGATCCCGAATTATATCTTTTTGGTGGAGATGTTTCACCCTCTTTTATCGCTAACGCATTCACCGGAAGAACATCTCCTTTTTTTAAATGTTGAATAGCAGAAAATAACCCCGCATCAGATGTATTTTCCTCTGACTCTGTTTCCTTTTTCACCTGTAAAACTCCTGTTACTTTCAAATACCCCTCTTCTGCAAGCACTTTAAAATTAGAAAAGAATTGTTCTTCTTTCATTTGAGTTACAATACTCATTTTTTGATAGACTGCTGGTGGATAAAATATACTGAGAAACCTTCTTACAATCGTATCATAAACTTGTTTTGCAATTGCAGATACTGATTGCAAAGCTATTAGCCCCTGGCCTGTCGGTATAATGGCATAATGATCTGTAATCTGTTTGTCATTTACATAACGAGTTTTTTCTAGTCCTTTATGACTTCCAAAACGCAAAATATCACTTAAATATGGTTTTGCCATCTCATACTTTGATAGACCATTCAAATTTTTTGAAATTTCTTTTGCAACTGCTGTGGATAATACTCTTGCGTCTGTTCTTGGATAGGTAACTAGTTTTTTTTCATACAATTCTTGCACAATTCGAAGTGTTTCATCTGGACTAATTTTAAATTTTTTGGCACATTCATTTTGCAATTCAGCCAAATTATATAAAAGTGGTGGATTTTTCTTTTCCTTTTTCTTTGCTATAGATACAACTCGTGCCGTCAAAGGATTTTCATCATTTAAATATTCGATTAATTCTTCTGCTTTTTCTCTTATTTTAAACCCATTTTCCTTATATAAGTCAAACGACTCAAAATATTTTGAACCTTTTATTGCCTTCCATTCCCCTTCAAAATTAACTTCCCCTAATTTCAGAGTACTCAACACACGATAAAATGGTGTCTTAACAAAACTCCGAATTTCTCGTTCTCTTCTCACCACCATACCCAAAACACAAGTCATTACTCTTCCAACCGAAATTACTGTAAATTTTGTATGACGGTAGTTCGATATACTATTTCCATATTTTAATGTTAAAAGACGAGAAAAATTAATCCCCATAAGATAATCTTCTTTTGCACGCAAATATGCCGAAGCCGAAAGATTATCATACATTGATAAATCTTTTGCCTCTTTGATTCCTCTTAAAATTTCTTCTTCTGTCTGCGAATCAATCCATACCCTTTTCCTAAGTTTTTGTTTTACATTCTCACCACACATTTGCTCTACAAGCCGATAAATATATTCTCCCTCTCGTCCAGAGTCTGTGCAAACATAAATAGTATCTACATCATCCCTCGTCAAAATTCTTTTAACCGTTTCGAACTGTTTTTTTACTGCAGGGATTACTTCATATAAAAACTTTTCGGGTAAAAATGGTAGTGTTTCTAATCTCCATCGTTTTAAATTTTCATCGTATACTTCTGGATAACTCATTGTAACCAAATGACCTATACACCAAGTTACAACTGCTTCTTCTGATTCCAAATATCCATCTTTTTTCTTTACATTTAATTTTAACGCCTTAGCAAACTCTTGTGCTACGCTTGGCTTTTCTGCTATATATACTGATTTTCTCATAAAATTACTCTACACTAAATTTAAACACTGTAATCGTCCTATAATTTTCTCCAGCAAGACAAATCGGACTTACAAAATTTTCTTTATTAATTGCATCTGGAAAATATTGTGTTTCAAAACAAACACCATGACGTACGTCATACATAACCCCATTTTTCCCAATCTCATTTTCGACAAAGTTTCCTGTATACAACTGCATCCCTGGTAAATCGGTATAAACTTCCATAACGATCCCACTTTCATTTGAGGACATTTCAGCCACTTTATCAAACTTTCCTTCATTTTCTAATACCCAGTTATGATCATATCCTCTTCCAAAAATAAGTGGTTCATATTGTTCTTCAATATCTCTTCCTAATGGTTTTTTTGTACGAAAATCCATAGGAGTTCCTTCTACTTCAACAATTTCTCCTGTTGGAATAGATTGTATATCTGTTTTTGTAAAATATTTTGCTGCAATTCCAACTTCCTGTTCCATAGCACTACCTGAATCATGCCCATTTAAATTGAAATAACTGTGATTTGTCATATTAATAATTGTGTCCTCGCTTGGAACACTATAATATTCTATTTTTATTTCATTATTCTCTGTCAATGTGTATTTCACTTCCATGTCTAGTGCACCCGGGAAACCTTGATCCCCTCCTTTACTATGAAGAGTAAACGTAACACTTTCATAATTTTTAGAACGCACTTCCCACATTCTTTTATTATAAAAATCTGTTCCGCTGTGAAGATTATTTCCGTAATCGTTTTTTTCTAAGTGATATGTCTTTCCATCAATCATAAACTTAGCCCCACCTATACGATTTGCACATCTCCCTACGCTAGCACCAAAAAATAATGTTCCATTTTCATATCCTGTCACATCATCATAGCCAAGTACAACATCTAAGTATTCATCGTTTCTATCTGGTGCCATTACACTTACTAAAGTTGCGCCAAAATCTGTAACAGAAATACTCATTCCAGACTTATTTGTAATTGTATATAAAGTTGCTTCTTTTCCCTTTGAAGTCACACCAAAACTTCTTGAAATAATACCCATTATTCATCTCTCCTTTGTCATTAACTATTTTGCTTGAATATATCCCTGTGCTGTTAATGTTTCCGCACAAAGAATTGCTCCCCCTGCTGCTCCTCTAATTGTATTATGAGAAAGCCCTACAAATTTAAAATCAAAAAGAGTATCCTCTCTCAATCTTCCAACAGAAATTCCCATGCCATTCTCATAATTGACATCTTTTTTCACCTCTGGGCGATTTTCTTCTTCTAAATATTGTATAAACTGTTTCGGAGCACTCGGAAGATGTAATTTCTGTGGTGTTCCTTCATATTCCAACAATTTCTCAATTAATTGTTCTTTTGTTGGTTTTTTTGCAAATTTTACAAATACTGCCGAAGTATGTCCGTTTAAAACCGGCACACGAATGCACTGCGTTGTAATTACTGGTGACTCTGCTTTCACAATTTCTCCATCAATTACTTCGCCCCAAATTTTTAACGGTTCTTGTTCACTTTTTTCTTCTTCTCCAGAAATAAATGGAATAATATTTTCAATCATTTCTGGCCATTCTTTAAATGTTTTTCCCGCACCAGAAATCGCTTGATATGTTGTAGCAACCACTTCTTTAGGCTCAAACATTTTCCATGCAGTAAGAACTGGAGCATAACTTTGTATAGAACAATTTGGTTTTACCGCCACAAACCCTCGTGTTGTTCCTAATCTTTTTTTCTGCGCTTCAATCACCTCAAAATGTTCTGCATTGATTTCTGGAATAACCATTGGTACATCCTTTGTCCAACGATGTGCACTATTATTTGAAACCACTGGAGTCTCAGCTTTTGCATAAGCATCTTCTATATTACGAATTTCTTCTTTATTCATATCAACAGCACTAAAAACAAAATCAACCTGTGCCGAAATTTCATCTACTTCATGAACATTCATTACTCTAAGACTTTTTATCTTCGTTGGAATAGGTGTATCCATTTTCCAACGATTTCCAACTGCTTCTTCATAACTCTTTCCTGCTGATTTAGGACTTGCTGCCACTACTGTTACTTCATACCATGGATGATTTTCCAACAAAGAAATGAATCGTTGCCCAACCATACCTGTCGCTCCAAGAATTCCAACTCTTAATTTTTCTTTCATTTTCCATTCCTCATTTCTTACTATCTTTTGTTTTAACTATTTTTTCTCTCCTGCATAGAATACACACAGCCACAATAATCCTGTCGATAAAGCCCATATTCTTTTGAAAGTTCAATAGAACGCTTGTATCCATTTTTCTTCTTAAAATCAGACTGTAAATATTCAACACCATATTCTCTTCCTAATGCATTTCCAATTTCATTTAATTTCTCTGCATTTTTCATTGGACTGATACTAAGCGTCGTCGTAAAGTAATCAAATTCTCCTTCTTTAGCAAGTCTAGCTGCTTCTTCTAGTCGAAGTGCGTAACACTTAAAACAACGTTCTTTTCCTTCTTTTAAATGTTCTAATCCTTTTGCCATTTCATAAAATTTCTCTTTCTCATAATTTCCCGCAATAAATGACACAGGATATTTCATTTCCATTTCTTCTATGAGTGTTTGTTGCTCTAAAATGCGTTTTGTATATTCACTTTCCGGAAAAATATTCGGATTATAATAAAATACTGTAATTTCAAAATATTTTGATAAGTATTCCAACACATAACTACTACATGGTGCACAGCAACTATGCAATAATAGTCTTGGGATTTTATTTTCTTTTTCTAACTTTACTAGTAATTTTTCCAATTCTTTTTGATAGTTCATTGTTTTTCTCCATAAATACTTTATTTTATAAATTATACCCTTTCTCCACACTTCAATCAAGCACTCATTTCTAATTCTCACATAAATTACTATATACGAAAAACGGAGGCTTTTATGGAAAAGATATTAGAAATCAAAAATTTAAGCTATACTTACCATACCTTAAGTGGTGAAACACAAGCATTAAAAAATATTACTTTTTCAATGGAAAAAGGAGAGTTTCTATCTATTGTAGGACCTTCTGGCTGTGGCAAATCAACCTTACTTTCCATTATCTGCGGTCTATTAACGCCTGATTTCCCAGCCGTTTTATTTCAAGGGAAACCTCTAAAAGAAAATACTGATAAAATTGGCTATATGCTTCAACATGATCATC
>JARICA010000016.1 GCA_029264305.1 Faecalimonas sp.
TAACGTGTACACCATATGGATTGAATACACATCGATTGGTTGTTACTGGAGAAAGGATTCCCTATGAAGAGAAAATGCAAGATTCTATTAAAAAAGAAATGTTCTCCTTGCGAGAAATTATATTTGCGATAGTGCCTATTGTTTTAACTATTATTGCGATTTGTGTATGGTGTCATGAAAGAAGGGAGCGAGTAGATGAAGAGAATACAGGGAAAGAAAATTAAAAGTATGATAGTGTCATTATTACTTGTCATGGTATTTTCTGTTACTGGATTTGCAAAGGAAGATGATTTTAAAAATATTGGAAGCATAAAAATTCAATTGACAGAAGCTGGTTCCGGTACAAGTAAGGAAAATGTGCGGTTTGCATATACGAAAGTTGCTGATGTAGTAAATGGAAAGTATGAATTATTAGAGAGATATAAGCAGGCTAATGTAGATTTGAATAAGTTGGAGCATGCAGAGGATTTAAAGAAAGCTGCAGAACAACTTGAAAAGATTGTTGAAAAAGATGGAGAAATTGTTACAGATAAAAAAGGAAAAGCAGTTATTGAGAATCTTTCGATAGGAGTGTATTTACTGACTGTATCAGATAGAGGGATATATGATAACGTGACTTCGGTATTGGTATCTATTCCTACATTTGATGAAATAAACGGTGAAATGGTTTATGACGTAAAAGTAATGCCAAAGCATACACCTATTCCTCCAGAAACTGTTAAAACAGGAGATGAAAAAGATTTGGAGAAGTGGTTGTTTTTTGTTGTGGGAGCTATGGTTTTGATTGTAATTTCAGGGGGGTGGTTATTGTGTAAAGAAGGGAAAAAATAAAGACCTGTCACCGACCAAAGCAGACAGATCTTTATAAAAGAGTAACCTGAAAAGTACAGGCTGTCTTTTATTATAAAGGGTAGCCTGTAGGAAAGGCAAGGTGTAAGTGTGGAAGATTTACAAGTGTATTTGGTTAATTTAGGAAAGTATATTGAAGGAGAAAGCGTTGGAGCATGGTTTTGTTTACCATTAGATAAGGAGGAAGTATCTGAACGATTAGGATTAAATGAAGTTTATGAAGAATATGCAGTACATGATTACGAAATGCCAATGGATTTGCCAGAATATATATCTATTGATGAATTGAATGAGATATATGAAAATTTATGCTGTTTAGATGAAGACGGAATAGAATTTGGTGTTGTCAATGAAATGATAGGTATATGTGGAAGTCTTGAAGAATTGGTTGAACATAAAGAAGATATTCGAATTTATCCGGATGTAAATGATGAAGTTGATTTGGCATATTATTTTGTTGAAGAATTTGACAATGAGTTATCTGAATTTGCAAGAAGGTATTTTGATTATGCAGCATATGGAAGGGATCTGTTGATTGAAAGAGATTTTATTTTTGGGAAAAATAAAGTATATGAAATTTGTTTGTAGTTGTTAAATGACGTGAAAGTAAAGAAAAGGAGAAATTAAAAATGAGTGATTTATTAAAAGGTATTGTATTAGACATGGAAAAAAGTTTTGGAACATTAAAGTATTTAGGAACAGGACGAGTGACAGAAGGAAGAAACGCTCAGAGAAGAACTGTTGTTACAGAGAGAAGATATAACCTTCGTTCAAGTGAGCAGAAAGGAAATATTGAAGTGATTGTGAAAGGAAATACTCCAGCGAGAAACTATGATCCACTTACGAAGGTCATGTTAGTAAATCCTATTTTAAAAACAACAGGAGAGTCTATTAACGGTGGTGTTGCTTATGCAGATTATATATTGTATGCAGATGATGTTTTAGAAGTAAAATAATTGGAAAAGAAGAGGAGAATAAAAAATGAGATTAATTCAGGAAAAATTAGTATGTGATAGTAAGGCAACTTTTGGAGATTTAATGTTTATGGAATTTGATTCAGAACGTTTTGAGAGGGATGAAGATGGAAATAGTACAGGCGTATTAACAAGACGTGCGTATAATCTGTATAGTGTACGACAGGGAGAAATAATTAAAGTATTTATTCCAGCGGAAGTAGCACTTAAGGAATTTAAAGAAGAAGAAAAAGTAGAATTGGTTGATGTAAATATCAGTTCTATAGTAGATTCTGGATATGGTAATAAGCGTACATATTATATTGTTGCTGGAGATATGATTAAAGCTGGTGAGAAGAAAGTGCAAGGTCAACAGGGGCAGCCAGTCCAAAATGGAGATAAGAAATAATATATCAGAAAAGTAGTCTATTAAGTAGGCTACTTTTTTTGTTTGATGAAGAAAGGAAAGATAGGTATGTTTGTAGAGAGAAGTTTAACAACAAAAGGAAAAGAAGAAAATATTACTAGTGTTGTAACATTTCCTTATAATGAAGATGATGTGAAGGAGCGTTTTAACGTTGAAAATATGAAAGAATTGTATTTTACAGATAAGCCCGAGGGAAAATTATCGGTAAAACAATTCAACTATATTATGTGTGAAGCTGAAGATCGAATTGAAAAATTAGAATCACAAATAGATTCAGTTGTTGGTTTTTTGAAGAAAAAAATCTTAGTGAAAACAGTTGATGGTAAGGATAAAAAGGGTGTTTCTGATGTGATTCCTCTTTCTTTTGAGGATAGTGTGGTTTGGAAATATTGTATGGAAGATTATAAGCATAAAGACGAGAATGTAAAAGTTTGGCGTTATAAGAATGATTTGACGATTTTGTATAAGGCAGAAGAGTAGGATTGGAGATTTAAGTGTTTTTCTTATTAAAATTGTATTTATCAGGAACAAAAATTCATTATCGGGATATACATTTGGTGTATCGGAGGATTGCTTATAAAATCGGATTTTTTGTTGTGCTGGGACTGGGTACATTTATTGTTTATCTTTCAAAAACAAGTGATAAGCAGGGAATACATATTTTTGAGGATATAGTGAATATTCCTTCATATGTAGTTTTGTTATGGGTAGTAATTCTTCCGTTTGCATTAGGTGTGGGTGTGGAGTTTGCTTTTGAAAAGTTGTTTCCCGATAAGTTTAGACAATACCAGCACAGGCAGAGAATAGCACGATTGATAGTGGATAATGGCTGGTATCGTTCGGAGAAGGAAACAAAAGAGTTTGTGGAAATGCCGGAAATCTTCAAAAGTGAACAGGAAAAAATAACGTATTTTCCAAAGATGTTTTATCGAATGAAAAACGGAAAAGTTTATATTACAGTAGAAATTCCTACTGGAAAGTTGAGAGAGCCGTTATTACATTTGGATAAAGAGTTGGAAACCGGATTGTTTTGTGAACTTGTTGATGAAGAATTAAAGGAGTTCTATAAAGAATATGTCTTTCTTTATGATGTTATTTGTAATCGAATATCTATCGAAGATGTGAAAGTAGAAAATGGCAAAATGCTTCTGATGAAAGGGATGTATTGGGAGTTTGACGATTTGCCCCATGCTCTTATTTGTGGTGGTACAGGTGGTGGAAAAACGTATTTTATATTGACTTTGATAGAGGCATTGTTAAAAAGTGGTGCAGAATTATCTGTACTAGATCCTAAAAGAGCAGATTTGGCTGATTTAGCAGATGTGATGCCGAATGTATATTTTATGCCAGATGACATGATTGAAGAATTAAAGAATTTTTATGAAAAAATGATGGAACGCACTACGGTTATAAAGCAGATGGAAAACTATAAAACAGGTGTAAATTATGCTTATGTAGGAATGCAGCCACATTTTTTGGTTCTTGATGAATATGTTGCATTTGTGGAAATGGTTGGTAGAAAAAAAGAGGAAGTATTAAATTATATGAAACAGATTGCTATGCTTGGAAGACAAGTAGGTTGTTTCTTAATACTTGCTTGTCAAAGACCGGATGCAAAATATTTTGCCGACGGTATTCGTGATCAGTTCAATCTGCGAATTGCGTTGGGAAGAAATTCTGAAATGGGATATGCAATGATGTTTGGTTCGGAGTGTAAGAAGGAGTTTTTTAATAAGCGTATTAAAGGACGAGGGTATGTAGATACGGGAACAAATGTTATTACAGAATTTTATTCTCCATTTGTGCCAAAAGGATATGATTTTCTAAAAAATATTCGAGAGATGCATTTGTTGGAAAAAGCAAATGAACGAGAGAATATATTTGAAGAAAATTTTGTCTCAGAGAGGTATGAAGAAGAGGAAGATTTTTAAATAGCGTAGTGTTTTGTCAGTGTAGTTAGCAATCAACCGAAATGAATATAGACGTTAAGGCTATAGTCATGCAGGGCGATAGGGTAAACGGTAGTGCGGCAGAACAGGAAGGGAAGTGGACGGAGAGAAAATGGATGGAAAATAGAAACTAAGAGGAAGCACAAGTGCGTGTAGTGTGCGGTCGGAGACAGAAGCACACAAGCGTGCGAAGTGCTGGTTTCACGTGAGGGGCGAAAGCCCCTCACGTGCTTTACCCCCGTTCAGTAATACGGGGGTACAAAATCCAACGCCAATGCCTACAAACCTAGAGTTTATAAGGGTTTATCGGGATTTTCAAAATGTCATATTGAGTAGTGAATTATGACATTTTTATCTTTGATATGACATATAGTCTTAAAAACAAAAAATAAAAGTGGGAAAAGTATGAATGGAGAGAAAGAATGGGAGAAGAAGAATGGTGGGATGCAATCGAAAGTAAGCGAAAAGAATATCGGATAACACAAGGGCGTTTAGCAATACATTTAGAAATTTCTTCAGGACATTATAGAAATATGAGAAATGGAGCAGTAGCTTTAACTGAAGAAATGAAAGAAAAAATAGAAACTATGCTGGAACGATTAAATCCAGATGCCCCACTTTCTCTTTTGATAGATTATGTAAGAATACGATTTCCTTCATCGGATTCAGTGACGATACAGACGATAGCAGAAGATTTGCTGAAAATTCCTTTTGAAGAAGGTTTTGAAAAACAATCTCATGGATGGAATAATTATGAAAATTGTTTTGCATATGGAAATATATTTTTGTGTTCTTCTTATAATTCAGAATTGGGAATATTACTTGAAATGCGTGGCCAAGGATGTCGCCAGTTTGAATTATATTTGGAATATCGAGAGCAGTCCTGGATAGATTTTTTTGAACATGTAAATTTATATGATGGGGTATATAAGAGATTGGATTTAGCAGTTAATGATGCATATGGAATACTAGATGTTTCTTACTTAGCAAAAAAATGTGAAAATGGAGAATGTATTAGTAAAAATAGAAAATTTTCAGTTTGTGGAAGTGGGGAGTTGCGATTCGAAAAGTTTGCAATGGGAAAAACATTATATGTAGGAAGTAGGCAAAGTGAAGTGTATTTTTGTATTTATGAAAAGGATTATGAACAATACATTGTGAATGATATTCCGATCGAAGAAGCAGTGATAAAAAACCGTTTTGAAATACGACTTGCAAATGAAAGAGCAGATGAAGCAATACATCAATTAATATTGAAACGTTATGAAGAAGATTTTATTGAAACAGTCGTATTTGGGATTATTAACCATTATATAAGATTTGCAGTAAGAGATGATGATGTTAAAAAAACTCTTTGGGAAAATGATTTGATGTGGCAACATTTTATTGGTTGCTATCGAGATAAATTAAGACTAGCAACAGAACCTAAACCATTTAGCAGGAGGAGAACATTAAATTGGGTAAGCAGACAATGTATGCCAACGATTATGGGATTAGTTGCAGATGATATACAGAAAGGAACTACAGATATTGAAGATATGATGAATAATGCTGAGCCAAGTTTAAAGATGCAGAAAATGTTAGGGTTGGAAAGGAGAATTATTGAAGAATTAAAAGTAAAAATTGATGAAAAAGGGAAAGTGAAATTTTACCATGGAAATAAGGAGGATAATTAGAAAATGAAAGTAAGAAATATGTTGAAAAGAGTAGGGAGCAAAATATGGGAAAAGCGTCATTTGGTTATCACAGGAATTTTGGGAATAATGTTATGTGTATCAGTATTACCAATAGGAGCATTAGCTGCAACTAATCCTGTAGAAAATGGTCGTAAATTAGTAATGTCATGGTTAGAGCCTTTAGTATACATAGGATTATCTGTGTTCGGTGTAATTTTGCTTGCAAAAAGAAAGTTTACTGAGTTTTTTGGATTTGCAGGAATAGCTGTAATAGCAGTTGCGTTGGTATTTTATCCAGAGAGTATAAAAACTTTTTTGGGAACTATAGTAACAACATTATTTGGATAAAGGGAAAATGATTTAGCTAAGGAAAGAGTCTACTTTACAGAGGTAAAAGTAGGCTCTTTTTTTAAAAAGAAGGAGAGTTGTCATGAAAATAATGAGGTCATTTACAAGTGTTTGGAATGTATCAAGAAACCTGTATTTTAATATTGGCAGTTTAGGGTTTAAAGTAAGTTTTACATTTGCAGGATTTTTTGTGTTGACGTTAGTTTTTATGATGTCAATAGGAAAATATATTCCTTTGTTTTATTTCGATAACCCATTAGTAAGATTCTGTGTGATTCCTTTGTTAATTGCCTATTTAATGGATATGAAAACCTTGGATGATAAGAAACCAATTAATTTTCTAAAAACACAAATAGTGTATTTTTTTAGGCCAAGAATAACTTATGCAGGTTGTAAAGTGAGTTATCGAAAGAAAAAAGAACATCTGCAGATAACACTTGTAAAAACAGAAAGAGGTGGAATACGTGTATAATGTAAAATATATAGAAGATAATTTGGTTTTTACAACAGATGGAAGGGTGTATGCCTATTATGAGATGAAGGATTATAATTATGCTTTTATATCATTAGCAGAAAAGCAAAAAATTAGTGATGAAATAGGAAGATTGATTAGTCAAAGTAAGTGTAAAGATATTCATTTGTTGCAAGTAGCTACAGAAGATAGTTTCCGGAAGATACAAGAGCAGTCAAAGAAGTGTATAAATGGAGAAATGAAGAATTTTGCGTCACGTCTTGTCGATTTGCAAACAGATGTACTTATTGAAAAATATGGAGAGTATCAGGTAAAATATCGTCATTATATTGGATTTAGTTTGGAATTAGCAGATGAGAAAATGAATTTGAAACAAGCAGTAATAGACTTGTGGAGAGATTTTTTGAACTTTTTAGGAGAAGTTAGAAGTGATGCCATGGGAGATTACCAGGTAATGAGTCAAGGCATGATTGGAAGGTATCGTTCTATTGAGAAAATGTTGTTTTGGAAAATATCCAATAAATTTTCTTTTGAAAGATTAACTCCAAGAGAAATCGGATATTTGATAGAAAAAGAATATGGTAATACAGGAGTATCTTACGAGGATTATGAATATCAAATTCCAACCCAAGAAACTTCTGAAAATATTATTGTGAAAAAATATGACTTTTTAAAACTGACAAATGCATTATTACGAGAAACTCCATATTCTCTTGAAATTGAAAGGGATGAGGGAAAAATGTATAGTGCATTTTTTAGTATTAGTACGATCATAGAAGATTTAGTGTTTCCAAATTCGGAATTATTATATCATCAGCAAAGTGGTATAACGTTTCCGGTAGATACTTCTATTCGAATAGAAGTTGTGGATAATAAATCAGCGATTCGATTATCACATAATAAAGAAATGGAAACAAAAGATTTAATTGAGCATGCGCTAAAGAAAGATGTTGATCCTTCAGATGATGTTCTGGAAGCAAACGAAACAGCAAAAGATTTAGGTGTTGAATTAAAAAGAACGAAAAGTGATATGTATAAGGTGAGTTATTTAATTCGAGTGTGGGCAAAGACAAAAGAAGAGTTAGAACGTTGTTGCATGGAATTAAAAGATTTTTATGACGGCTATCGAATTAAATTAGTGCGGCCAAGAAAAAATATGTTGGATTTTCATTATGAATTTTTGCCAGGGGGAAAAAGAGCAGTAGATGATTATATACAGCATGTTACAGAAGATTTTATTAGTGGTTTAGGATTTGGTGCTACAACGAAGTTGGGAAATGATTATGGAATTTATTATGGGTTTAATAAATTGACAGGGAAACCAGTATATTTACGTCCGGAATTAGCTGCACAGGGTGTTAAAGGAGCTATCACCAATTCACTTGCAAGTGCATTTTTGGGAGCAACAGGCTGGGGAAAATCGGTTGCAGTAAATACATTGTTGTATTATATATGTCTTTTTGGTGGAAGAGTGTTTATTTTAGATCCCAAAAGTGAACGTGGAGAGTGGGGGAAATATTTTCCTGAATTAAAAGATGAACTGAATATTATTAATTTAACATCTAATGAAGAAAATAGAGGAATGTTAGATCCATTCGTGATATTAAATGATATAGAAGAAAGTAAAAGATTGGCAATAGATGTAATTACATACTTAACAGGTATGTCAGTATCTGATGGGGATAGATTTCCATTATTGACAAGGGCTGTTGAATTGGTTGGAAAAAGTGAAAAAAGAGGGATGTTGAGGGTTATTGATGAATTAGAAAAAATGGAAGATGAGGTTGCAAAGAAGTTGGCAGGACATATTAAAAGTTTTGTTAGTTATTCTTTTGCAAAATTGTTGTTTTCAAATGGCGAAATAGAAAAGAAAACAATATCTCTAGATAAAAGTATGAATATATTGCAGATTGCAGATTTAATGCTACCAGATAAAGATACACCTGTAACAGAATATACTTCTGTAGAAATGTTATCTGTCGCAGCTATGCTTATTATTGGAACATTTGGTTTAGAATATATGGAATCCGATAAAAGTGTGTTTAAAGTTATGGCGATAGATGAAGCATGGGCCATGCTTGGAACTGCTCAGGGGAAAGCTTTGCAAAACAAATCCGTTCGAGCAGGACGTTCTATGAATAGTGGGATTTATTTTATCACGCAGGGTGCAGACGATTTGGGAAATAAGGATATACGAAATAATATTGGAATGAAATTTGCTTTCCATAGTGGAGAAGATAAAGAAATTGCAAATATTTTGAAATTTATGAATTTAGATACGGAAGATGAAGAACTGTATAAGTTGATGAGAAGTCTTAAACATGGAGAGTGTTTAGTCATGGACATTTATGGGAATGTAGGTGTGATGTATGTAGATTTAGTTTTTGAAGAGTTAATGGAAGGATTTAGCACCACACCTGAATTGAAGGTGGTGGTATAAATGACAATATGCCAAAAAAGTAAAAAAAGAATTCGGATATGTTTGTTTGTATTCTTGGCAATTTTAACATTTGTGTTATTGACAGGAATAGTTGCTAATGCGGAAGGTATACTGCCATCTGAAGTTGTAAAAGATGCAAAACTTTTATATCAAAAATATCCATTGCTAAATTATGAATTGGATTTTAAGTATTATACAAGTGATGGTATAGGTGGTATTGTGGGAGATACGGTTGATGCACCTATAAATGCCACGTTATTTGCAGTCTTAAGTATGCTATGGTTCTTTTCTTTAGGCATTTATCAGATTGGGGCATTTCTCATTGGACAAGCATATGAATTTGATTTTTTATCAAAGGTTATTGGGAAATTAGGAAAGAGCATTAGTAAATTATTAGGAATTACGAAGAATGGGTTTGCAAAAGAAGGTTTTTTTCCAAGTTTGCTTATTTTTACCATATTGATTATGGGAGCATATGTTTTGGTTATGGGGATTTATAAAAGAAAATTTTCTCAAGCATATAGTATGGTCATTAATTATGTGTTGGTATTTGTAATGGTAGTTGTCTTTGCTTTGGGAGGAGAAACGTATACGAAACAAATACATGAGGTATCAAATTCTGTAAATCAATCAGTTCTACAGCTTGGCCAAAACTTAGTTACATCAGAAAGTGGGAAAAAAGAAGGTACACCGGCACAAAGAGTTAAGGATATTTTGTTTCAGGTGCAAGTGAGAAATCCATGGATAATGTTACAATTTGGAGAGCCTCAAATCAGTGGAAATTTAGAAAAGAGGGTAAAAGCTTTAGAAAAATTGAACCCATATGATGATGAAGATAAGAGAGAGGATTTGGTAAAAAAAGAAGTTGATAAGGAAGGAAATCGATATTTATCAGGAGATAAGCTGCCAGAACGTTTAGGAATGGCACTTATTTTTTTGTTGGTTAATACAGGAATAACGTTTTTTGTATCAGTTCTAGCTGTATTGCTCATATTGGCGCAAGTTTTGTTTGTGTTTTTCTCACTGTTTCTTCCGATTAATTTTATAGTTGGATTGTTGCCGGGAAAATCACAAGTGGCTTATAAAGGAATTGTGAGTGTATTTTCCTATATGTTCCTTCAAATAGGAGTTAGTTTTATTTTGATGATTACGTTTTCAAGTTCTCAATTAATATTTGATTTATCAGCGAAGACACCATTATTTTTTGTAATGATATTACAGTTAGTTTTGTTTATAGGCGTATATAAGAATTTAGGTAATATTGGAGAGAAACTTGGCGGTGGCGAAGCGATCAGGAAAGTGGATGAAAAGAAAAGAGCGGTTGAAAAGAAAGTTGTTCATAAAGCAAAAGAAAAAGGGAAAATGGCTACAAGAACTGTTAAAGCAGTTGCAACGCATGGAAAAAGTGAAGTGTCCAGAATGGTTTCAGAAAAATCCAAAGGTAAAAATACAGGTGATTTAACGAGAAAAGCAAATATGATTAGAAATAGCGAAGAAAAGAAAATTGATAAACAGTTAGGAAAAGAAACGAGTTTCTACAGTATGCAAAGAAAAATGGGAATGTCAGAAGGCTATACAAAAGAAAATGAAGAAAAAAGACAAACGATGAAAACGCAGAAAAATTCAGAAACAGAGAAGAAAAATCCAGAATCAAAGTCAAAAAATACGCCAGAAGTAACGCAAATGGTTAAACGTGAAGGGGTGGATAAGAAACTTCCAAAAGAAAAGAAATTGTCCAGTATGAATCAAATATATGTGAATAAGGAAAAAGAGGAAGTATCTAAATTGCCAAATGTAAAAGAAAACACTTTGCCTGAGAAAAAACTATCTAGTAGAAATAAAATTTATGAGAGGAAAGAGAATTTGAAAGATGCAAAAGATACAACATCCTACGGAAAAAAGGAGATGTTGAAAGGGAAAGAAAAAGGACTTGCAAGTATAAATAATGTGCAAACCGCATCTTCAAAATCTTCAAATTTAGTTTCTCGTGAAAAATCTAATCATATGAATACGAAGAAAGAATAGGTGCGAGTATGTGGAAAAAGATAGGGGTAGGTATTCTTTTACTTTTAAGTCCAGTTATTTTAATTGTAGGAATTATATTTTCAACAGCACCTAGTAATTCTCAAGAAGACAATAAAGTGATATCTGGATCAAGTCAGGCAATAGTTGATGTAGCACTTTCGCAAGTGGGTAATGTAGGTGGTGATCCTTATTGGAAGTGGTATGGATTTAATAATCATGTGAACTGGTGCGCTTGCTTTGTTTCGTGGTGTGCAAATCAATGTGGTTATATTGAAAGTGGTATCATACCTAAATTTTCATATTGTCCGACAGGCGAAGCATGGTTTAAGCAGCATGGACAATGGAAGGGAAAAGATTATATAGCAAAATCAGGAGACATTATATTTTATGATTGGAATGGAGATTCCATAACGGATCACGTTGGAATAGTACAGTACAGTACAGGAGATACAATAGTTACAGTTGAGGGAAATACAAGTGATTTTAGCAATGCACATGGAAATACGTGTGCTGTAAAAACAAGGACAAAGGAACATGTCTATGGATATGGAATACCAGCGTACCCATTTAATAGTAATGTAGAAGGAAATAGTTTAGAAGAACAGGTCTATAATTATTTGATTAAAGCAGGATTTTCTAAGGCAAGCACATGTGGGATAATGGGAAATATGTATCAAGAGAGTGGTGTTAATCCAGCGAATATTCAAGGTGGAGGAAAAGGGCCAGCGGCAGGAATATGCCAATGGGAGAATTATACTAAAGGAGTAGGACGTTGGAAGCGATTAGATGCTATGGCTAAAGGAAGAGGAGTGCCATGGACGGATATAAAAGTACAACTTGATTTTCTTATATTTGAGCTGCAAGGTGGCGATCCAACAACAAAGACATTAATGGATAGGAATTATGGTGGCCTTAACTCCTTTATGCATACAACTAATGTTGAGTGGGCAACGAAAGTATTTGAAACTTGCTTTGAAAGAGCAGGAAAGCCAAATATGCCTAGGCGAATAAAAAAAGCATTAGAGTATTATAAGAAATTTTAGGAGGAAAAAGAATGAAGAAAAAAATAGTGATTTCATTAATGGTTTTAGTTATAGGGAGTATTTTTACAACAATGTTTTTGGCCAAAGATAAGAAGGAGGTAAAAAATAAAAAAGAAAAGAATTTATTGATAGAAAAGAAACGAAATATAAATGCACAAGAAAAAAGAAGAATGCAAGAAAGTATTTCTTTTGAAAATCTTGATGGATTATTTTTCTTTGGAGCAAAAGAGTTAGAAGAGTTTAAAAAGAGTATACAAGAGTGGTTGTATGATGAGGGAGTTACTCCAAAGAAAATAGAAATTTATGAAAAGATAGAAGAACTTGATCAAGGAAGTTGGAAATTTTATTGTCTTGTAAATAACGGTGCATATAAAGTAGAAGGAGTGTTTAAGTTTGATAAAGAAGTTAAATTTGCATTTACGGATACTTTGCCTAAAATTGAAGAAATAGAAAGTGTTGCTAGAAAGCAACCTACAGAAGAAGAAAAAGCATTAGTAAATGAAAGTTATGATCCAGGATATGAAAATGTAGATGTTGGCAAGATTGTTATTGTGGGCGGAAAGGAAAAAATTCCTAAGGAAGTAAATCAAGAGAAGTTGATTGAAAAAATGACGGGCTATTTGTTAGAAGCGCAAGAATATCGAAGGGAGGTTATATTAGAAGAAGTTCAGAAAGATGAAGATAGAATAGGACTTGTTTTTTCATTTGTAATACCTCGAATAGATAAAAAAGTATTTTGTGTAACAATAAAAAATGAGAAGTATAAATTTTTCTTTGGAACAAGAATAGAAGAATAGGAAGTGATGAAAATGAAAATAGGTAAAAAGAAAGAAGAACAGAGACAAAAAGAAAGAGTGAAACATGAAGGGCTACACAGTAAGCGTGTAGTTTTTTTGTGGATTTTATTAGGGATAAGCTTTGTGTTTGCGCTTTATAAAAATTTTACAGCAATAGATAGACATACGATTCATGAACGAGAAATAGTAGAAGAAAGAGTGGTTAGTACGAACGGAATTGAAAATTTTGTTAGAGGGTTTGCAAGAGAGTATTTTTCTTGGGATAACACAAAAGAAAATATGGATTTACGAGTAATGGAGCTGGAAAAATATGCGAATGAAGATCTAGTGCGGACTATACAAGGAATGTCTACAGCAGAAATGACAAATCGTTCGGAAGTTTATAAATTGGATGTATGGAATGTAGAAAAAATTAAGGATAAGGAATATAAAGTAGTGTTTGAAGTCGGCCAGAAAGTGATTAATGCTACAGGAGAAAAGAAAATAGAACAATCTTATGAAACAGTTGTGTATGTAGATAAAAAGAACAATATGCTTATTAAGAAGTTTCCTACATTAACAGATTTACCGAAAAAGTCACCGGTTCTATTAAAAGAAGAGATAGAAGCAGAAAATGTTGAAGGAGATTTAAAAGAAAGTGTAAGTGAATTTTTAGAAGATTTTTTTGCAGTATACCCATCTTTATCAGAAAAAGAATTGAAGTATTATGCGAAAGAGGGAATAATGCCAGAAATACATATGGACAGTTATCAATTTAACACACTTGATAAAGTAGTGATTACGTCTATTCATAAAAATAGGGTAGAAGTTCATCTTTTGGTTTCATATAAGTCTTTATTTACAGATGTACTTCAGCCATTTGAATACAATCTAGTGTTAGAAAAGCAAGATAATTGGAAGGTCATTGAAAGAAAATAAAATGGATAAAGAGTACATCTGTGTAGAGAAAATAAGTGAGGAACGACTGGAAAGGATTTATTGTGATTCATTAGAAATCATACATAGGATGAAACGTGATGCAATACTACGAAAAGTATATGGTGATGTGGATTTTTATGAACTTTTGGACAAGATAATGGAAATTAGAGAAGCAAAAGAAGATTTGAAAGAATTAAAATGGGAGTAGGAAAAATCTGCAAATTAATGTTATAAGATTACTCAACCTACTCATATATTAAAAGAAAAGCGAGGATAAAAGTGAACGATAAAAACAGAAAAAATATAAAAATCAAAGTGATTTATGGGGAGAAATCTCTTTTAGAGTGCATGAAAAATGTAATTAAAATCCATAGAAAATAGAGATGGTAAATATAACCCTTATGATGTATACTTTTGGAGTATATGTCATAAGGGTATAATATTTTATGCAAAAGGAGCAATGCTAAATGAAAAATCGTGTAGTATTATACCTTAGATTAAGTAAAGAAGACTTGGACAAAGTAAATGAAGGAGATGATAGTGCTAGTATAAAGAATCAAAGATTATTATTAACAGAGTATGCTTTGAAAAATAATTTTCAGATTGTAAAAGTTTATTCAGACGATGATGAAAGTGGTTTGTATGATGATAGACCAGGGTTTGAAGAAATGATAGAAGATGCAAAGTTAGGTTTGTTTGATATTATTCTCGCCAAGACACAATCACGTTTTTCGAGAAATATGGAACATATAGAAAAATATTTGCATCATGATTTTTTAAATTTGGGTATACGTTTTATAGGTGTAGTGGATGGAGTAGATACAGCAGTAGCTTCCAATAAAAAGTCACGTCAGATAAACGGATTAGTAAATGAATGGTATTGTGAGGATTTATCAGAAAATATTCGTAGTGCTTTTAAAATAAAAATGAAGAATGGACAGTTTTTGGGTTCTTCATGTCCGTATGGATATAAACGTGATCCTCAAAATCACAATCATTTAATTATAGATGAGTACGCTGCCAATGTTGTTCAAAAAATATTTCAATTGTATTTGACTGGATATGGGAAAGCGAAAATAGGTTCTATATTATCAGAAGAAGGGATTTTAATTCCGACTTTATATAAACAACAAATATTGGGGGAAAATTATAAGAACAGTAAAGCATTAAAGACAACAAAAGTGTGGTCTTATCAAACGATACATTCTATTTTAAATAATCAGACTTATGTGGGAGATCTAGTGCAGAACAAAACGAATAAACTTTCGTATAAGGATAAAAAGAAACTTTCTTTACCGAAAGAGGAATGGATTATTGTTGCGAATACACATGCTGCTATCATAAGCAGAGAGATTTTTAACAGAGTGCAGGAAATACAGAAAATGAAAACAAGAAGTGTTTCCGGAACTGAAACGAAAGGAATATTTTCAGGCGTTCTTTTTTGTGCAGATTGTAAGCATAGCATGAATAGAAAATATGAAAGAAGACAAAATCAAAAGTTTGTTGGGTATATATGTAAAACATATAAGCAACATGGGAAAAAATTTTGTAGTAGTCATAGCATTAAAAATGATGAACTAGAAGAGACAGTATTGGCTTCAATAAAAGAAGAAGCAAGAAAAATATTGACACAGGCAGATGTAGATGAACTTCAAAAATTTGAAGTAATTGAATCAGGTAAAGTGAATTATAGGATTCAATTAAAACAGATAGAAGGACAGATAGAAAAAATAGAAACCTACAAAAATAAGACATATCAAAATTTTATGGAAGAATTAATAGATAAGAAAAAATATATCTATTATATTGGAGAATATGATAAGCAGATCGGAGAGTTGCAATTACAAAGGGATAATGTGATTGAAAAATTGAATTTACAAGAAAAGTTGGATGTTCAACATGATGAGTGGGTTGAAGCTTTTAAAAATTACATAGACGTGTCAGAACTTACACGAGAAATGGTTTTGGAATTGATAGATAAAATAGAAGTACATGAAGATGGTATGCTAGATATTTATTATCGTTTTTCAAATCCATATGGATAAAGAAAGGATGAAAAATTATGAAGAAGAAACAGATTTTAAAGAAAATGCAAAGTTTATTACTTGTTTTTATGCTATCTACTAGCGTAATTGCTTGTGGAGATGTAAAAACATTGACATCTAATCAGAAAGAAAATGAGGTTGCTTTATCAGGTGGAACTTTTGATTATAAGTCTATTCCAGAATACAGTGGAGAACCATATGTTGAAGTGAATGGAAATGTTCCGTATTTTACGAAAGAAGAAGTAACAGATAAATCTTTTGAAACATATGGGGAATTAGATTCGTTAGGACGTTGTACAACTTCGGTTGCTAGTTTAAGTAAAGATACTATGCCAGATGAGAAGGAAAAAAGAGGGAAAATTGGAAATGTAAAACCTACTGGATGGCACTCGAAAAAATATGATTGTGTGCAAGGGAAATTTATTTTAAATAGAGCGCATTGTATTGGTTGGCAGTTAGGAGCAGAAAATGCAAATGAAAAGAATCTTGTAAGCGGAACTAGATATATGAATCTGGAAATGTTAGAGTATGAAAATATGGTAGCAGACTATATAAAAGAAACAGGAAACCATGTTATGTATAGAGTAACGCCTGTTTTTGTAGATAAAGAAATGCTTTGCAGAGGTTTGCTTATGGAAGGATACTCTGTTGAAGACAGTGGAAAAGGAATTTCTTATTGCGTATTTTTCTATAATGTACAGCCAGGAGTTGAAATGAATTATTTGACAGGAGATTCAGAATATACAGGAGAATTTTTGGATAAAGACTCTGTAGCAGTTGTATATGAAAAGGAAACATCTAAAAAGGAAAGTAATCAAAAAGAAAGTTCGTATATATTGAATACAAATACAAAAAAATTTCATCTTCCTACATGTAGAGGGATAAAGGATATTAAAGAAGAGAATAAAGAAACTTTTCACGGGAAAAAAGAAGAATTATTAAAACAATCCTATTCTCCATGTAAAATGTGTAATCCATAATCTGTCTACTATGTTTATATGCTTCATGTGTGGCGTAGAGAGATAGGAGACAAGAGAAAGTACTCTTATGACGTATACCAATTAAATATTTGAATAACCCTATATATTGCGGATGTAGTGTTATTCAAGGATTTGATTATTTTGAAAATGTTATATGAAAGTTATAGTATCTTATAGGATATATAATAGCGTAAAACACTGTGAATACGTTGACATGGATAAATGTGGAGGTGAATATCATATGATTAAAGTGAATCCATTCTACTTTTGTTTCTTCTGTATTCTTCTTTTACTGAAAAAAGAATATTTACCATCAGTAAAATTATTTGAATTAGGATATATAATTTGAGAAGTTATTCTTGAGCGCTTTAATGGCTATTATTAATAATATATCATTCATTGTTATATCAGAACTATTTATATTAATTGCGCTGAAAATGTTAGAAGAAAAAATGCAGAAACTTGATTTATTATCAAAAAAGAAACCCAAATTTCTAGCATTATTTTTTAATAAAAAAGCGTAGATTTATCTTTCTTTAAAAGAATTATGTAACATTTTATTTATCAAGATCAACAGTTGAACGACATAAATCTACTAACCTCAAAATAAATAGATGATTGTACAAGATGAAAAAAGTTGTTAGAATATTAAGGTACAGATGGTAAAAGGAGGAATATATATTATGAATATACTAATTATTGGAAATGGATTTGATTTGGCTCATGGCTTGCCTACAAAGTATGAGCATTTTTTAGAATTTGTAAATACATATGAAAATCATAAGGAGACTTTGATTCCTGGATGTTCTATAAAGTCTGAATGGGGTAAAGGTCAAAAATTAGAAAAAGATTTTCTTGTATATTTAGGAAATTTATGTAATCAGAAAAAAGAACTTTTTGAAGAATTGGTAAAAATGATTTCTGAGAATGTTTGGTTAGATTATTTTATATCAATTTACAAACAAATGCAACAAGAAGGAAGGGAAGGATGGATAGACTTTGAAAGTGAGATATCTAATATAGTGCGAGAGTTTGATTCTATACATTTGAAAATGTTGGAGAATGTAAAAAAAAATCGAAATGATATATTTTTAGATCAATTTCAAACAGATAGATTGGAAAAATTTATTATAAATAGTACAAATCATCAAACATTAAAATCGTTTGCATTGATTAAAATAAATATGCTAAATGATTTGAATAGATTGATTAGAGCTTTAGAAATTTATTTGAGTGATTTTGTTAATAACTACCCTATTAATAAGAAACTATCTGACATTGAAGGATTAGAAATTGATAAAGTCTTGAGTTTTAATTATACAAATACATATAAACGGATCTATGGGAATAAAAATCCTGATATAGAATATGACTATATTCATGGAAAAGCAGACATAAAACATGATAAAAATAGTTGTAATCTAGTATTAGGAATTGATGAATATCTGGATGAAGATGAGAAGAATAAGAATACAGAGTTTATTCAGTTTAAAAAGTATTTTCAGAGAATATATAAAAAGACAGGATGTGAACATGTTGATTGGTTAAATGAGCATAAAGAGCAATATAGAGGCATGCTAATTTATGAGGAAAATTATATTGATTTTAATGTATATATATTCGGGCATTCTCTTGACATTACAGATAAGGATATTATAGCTAAATTTATTCAAGAGGAACATACCCAAACAACTATTTTTCATTTTAATCAGCAAGCATTAGGCAGCCAAATTGCAAATTTGGTAAAAGTAATTGGACAAGATAATCTAATTTCAATGGTACATGGAATCAATGCAAAGATTATTTTGTGGCAACAACAAGAAGCAAAGAATATAGAAGATATAGAAAAAGAGGGTAATGAGCAATAAGTGGAGATTAAGAATTATACATAAGAGGTTTGGAAAAGAGGATGGATTATGAATTATGCAATGTATTATGACTATGAAAATTTTTCAGAAGTTTTTGAATGTATTCCGAAGGTTCGACATGGTGCAGTAATTGAATTGTTCGATTGCAGAGTTAAGTTCTATACCTTAAGTGAACATTTGATAATATTTTGGGTAAATGGGGAAAAATATTCAAAAGAAGAAGCTTATGAAATTTGCAAAGAAGTATCGAAGGTGCTTAGTTATATTTTTGCACTTCCATTTTATTCTAAAGAAAATCAATTTTATGAGGTGGAAGGGACAATAGAAAAAAACACATTGTTCTCAAAACAATCGTTGAAGAAAGTGGAATATATAGAAAATAAGGTTCATAAATTCAAAAAGACAAAAACGGTTTTTTACCAATCCTTAGATCTTCTAGTGATTGCTTTTGACAATTTATTCAAGGAACGTGATGAAGATGCATTTATGTTTTTCTTTAAGGTTGTAGAACGTATTGCAAAAGAAGATTATAAGATAACACAAAGAAAATTGTATAATAAAAGTACAAAAAAAAGGAATAAAAATAAGATTAAGGATTTCTTGCGAAAATATGGATTAGAAGATTTACAAGTACAGCTTACAGATGATATGTTAAATAATAAGACAGATTTAATATATAATAAAATATTAGAAGAGTTTTATGGAAGTACATATAATAAAATTGCTCTCTTTATTACGAAGCATAATATTGACATAAATGTAGGAGATATAAATAAACTTGTTCACCTAAGAAATAAAATAGCTCATGGAGATATTATAGATGAAAAAGAAATTGAAAATTATGTTGGAAAATGTGAATATTTAGCAATACAACTATTTTCAAAATTCTTTTTTAGAAAAGAATACGAGAAGTTACATGTTACTTCATACAGATGGTTTTTACAACAAGATCCATATAAATAGGTTATAAAATATTAAAGCTACTAGGATAGCTCAGTAGCTTTTTATATTTGCAAGAAACCATTGATATTACTAATATCTATCCGTGTTTACACATATAAGATAAGCCATTATTTTTTACGATGTTTACAGTGTTTCATATCTTGTTAATCATCCGTATATTGCTATGGTAAAATGTGGGGAATTACCATGTACGATATCCAATATTGCTAAGAATCTTCAGAAAAATATAAATCAAATATCTACTACTAGAGCTCAGTTGATTAATAAGGGGATTATTTTTTCGGTACGCTATAAAGAATTAGATTTTACAGTTCCGGAATTTGATGAATATATAAAAAGATTAGATGAATATAAACAGTGGAATGAAGAACAGAATAGTTAATTATATTCATAAAAAATAAGTTGTATTTACCAATGGGTTGTGTTAGTCTGAAAATAGAGAATAAAATATATTCTGAGAACTATTGTATAAACATTTGTTGTTCAAAAGAAAGGATGATTAACGATGAGAACTTATCCATTTACATTACCAGAGTTGCCATATGCTTATGAATTTTTAGAACCTGTTTTGAGTAGTGATACATTACATTTTCACCATGATAAGCATATGAATGCTTATGTGGAGAATTTGAACAAAGCATTAGAGGAATACCCAGAGTTTCATAAGTTTTCTTTATGCGATTTGCTAAATAAACTAGATGAAATTCCTCAGGCTATACAGACTGCTGTTCGTAACAATGGTGGTGGTGTGTATAATCATGAGTTGTATTTTTCTACACTTACAAATCCAAATACTGACACAAAGCCTTCTATAAATTTACAGGCAGCTATTGAACGTGATTTTGGTAGTATGGAGCAAATGATTGCCAAACTTAAACAGTCAGCCGTTGGACGTTTTGGATCTGGTTGGGCATATATTGTTACAGATGAGAATGGAGTATTGTCTATCTGTTCTACTCCTAATCAAGATGTTCCGGATTTTAGTAAATTTGTTCCGTTGATGACGGTTGATGTTTGGGAACATGCATATTATTTAGATTATCAGAATCGTCGTCCAGATTATTTTGATGCATTTGTTAAATTGATTAATTGGGAAGTCGTTAGTAAAAATTATGAAGAGAGAAAAGAAAAATTAGTTTAAGAAAGATTATATTCAAGGAGGAAATGATTTTTATGAAAACAAAATACAGTGGAACACAAACTGAAAAAAATCTTGAAATGGCATTTGCAGGTGAATCTCAGGCTCGTAATAAATATACTTATTTTGCATCAAAAGCAAAAAAAGAAGGATATGAGCAGATTGCAGCATTATTTTTGAAAACAGCAGAGAATGAAAAAGAGCATGCAAAACTGTGGTTTAAAGAATTGAATGGAATTGGTGATACTGCAACAAATTTAAAAAATGCTGCTGAAGGTGAAAATTACGAATGGACGGATATGTATGCAGAATTTGCTAAAACAGCAGAAGAAGAAGGATTTACTGAACTTGCTCATAAATTCCGTATGGTTGCAGAAATTGAAAAAACTCATGAAGAAAGATATCGTGCTTTACTTCATAATGTTGAAACAGCACAAGTTTTTGAAAAGAGTGAAGTAAAAGTTTGGGAATGTAGAAATTGTGGACACATCATTGTTGGAACAAAGGCTCCGGAAGTCTGTCCAGTATGTAAACATCCTAAGAGTTATTTTGAAGTTCGCTGTGAAAATTACTAATTATTACGGATAAGGTAAATAGTACTATAGAAGAATATAAGAAAGAGAAAAGTAGAGGTCTGTGTAAACCTCTACTTTTTTATGAAATGGATTATGAAGATTATCTAAAATACAATAAGAAGTTCTTGGTATTCATTAAAATTTTAATGTAAATATTGTATATAATAAAAATAGTATGTATAATGATATTAAGAAAGGGGCGTAAAAATGGCATTAGAAAATAAACTTGGAATTACTGACTCGGCAGAACTTGCCAGAGTCGAGGAGAAAATGAGCAAAAAGAAAGCCCTGGAACTTTTTGAAACAGGTATGTTGGATATATTTGAGGTGGGAACCTTTGCAGGATTGGCGGCGATTCATCGCTATCTTTTTGAAGATATTTATGAGTTTGCAGGACAAATGAGGAGTGTTAATATTGCAAAAGGAAACTTCCGTTTTGCCCCTGTAATGTACCTTAACGCTGCATTGGACAGCATAGACCATATGCCTCAAAAGGATTTTAATCAAATCATTGAGAAGTATGTGGAAATGAATGTAGCACACCCATTTCGTGAGGGAAATGGGAGAAGTACTCGTATTTGGCTGGATGCAATATTAAAATGTGAACTTGGCAAGGTGATAGATTGGAGTTTGGTAGACAAAGAGGATTATCTTCTTGCAATGGAGCGAAGCCCGGTTAAAGATGTGGAAATTAAGTTCCTGCTCCAAAATGCGCTGACTGATAAAATCAATGACCGTGAAGTGTATATGAAAGGTATAGATGCAAGCTATCATTATGAAGGATACAATGTATTCAAGACGGAAGAATTAAAATAAGATTATCTTTTCTAAACTATTGGAAAGAAGAAACAATGTATAAAAGTAGAGGAAAAGCCCTCTACTTTTTTTGTGTGTGAAATTCATAAGATTTCATTCGATGCGTGTCTGTTTCAATTTGATTTACATCTTCTTTTTCAAAGTCTGAATTTATGATGTGTGATAAAGCATGATGATATGCTTTCATTTGTTGATCGGCACTTAAACGTGCATTAATAAATATAGAAAAACTCCCATCTGGATTATATACAACTTGCTCTTTGACAAGAGAGTCCATATCAATAAGATGCACACCGATATATTCGTTTAATAAAGAGTTATACATAATGATTATTTATTTTCCTGTTCCTCCAATTTTTTCATAAATTCTAAATGTGCCTTCAGACGTTCAGGAGGCATTTTTCTAGACATATCAAAAAGGGAACGTAAATCTTTGTTTTCAAAAATTTCTTGTGCGATTTCAGCAGTTTCATCATTCAGATAGTATTTGTTGTCGTTGTTTTTTTCTTCTCCAGTCATTAGATATTCTAAAGATACATTAAGAAAATCAGCGATTTTTTGAAGCTTTTCTTGTTTGGGTTGGCAACGTCCACTTTTCCAATCGGAAAGAGTTGATTTTGTAATATTAGCTCCTCTAGCAACGTCAGCGTCCTTGTATCCTTTTTCATCACGAATTTTGCAATAAGTTTTGTACATAATACCTCCTTAGAAAACAGTTTTAAAATTCGTACAAAAAATATTGACATAAACGAAAATCAATACTATAATATAACAAACAGTACGAAAATTAAAACCATATATTATTAAAATGCTCGATTAATAGTATAACGTTTTTTTGTACTGAAAGCAAATAGATTAAGGAGGTATAAAATGTACGAAAAGATGTATGAAAAATTTTTGTATCTATTGAAGGTTAATAATGTATCTGCGAGTAAAGTAGCAGATGAAGTTGGTATTTCACGTTCTATATTTACAAATTGGAAGCAGAAAAAAAGTGTACCAAAGTTAGATACATTACAGAAGATAGCAAAATATTTTGGCGTAGGCATAGAATACTTCCTTAATTAAATTTGCGATAGCACCTTGAAAATTACATATGCGTATTACTACGACGTAGAACAGAGTACAGGTAAGACGTCCTGAAGAGTGCAAAGCCGAACAAAGCCGGCTAAAAACGTTAAAGATTTTACTTTTCAGTTTAAGGGAACTTAAAGCTGAATGTGTCAAAGCAAAAAGTAAATTACAAATCAACCGAAATGAGTATAGCCAGAAAGGATATATTCATGCAGGGCGATAGGGCAAACGAAAGTGCGGCAGAATAGGAAGGAAGGTATAACATGGCAGGAATAAAATGTGAAGAATTTTTTTTAGAATATGTAAAAGAATATAAAAAGGTAAAAAGTGAAAAAGCAGAATTGCAAAAAGAATTGGAGAAGATGAATAATCGTGTATTGAGTCCAGATCAGCATGAAAAGATGAAACCAGTAAGAATGAACTTTTTAGACAAATGTAGAGAAGAGGAAAGACTAGCAAAAAAGATTGCAGATTCATTGGCAAAGGAATTAGTAGGATAGATTTTATCTATATAGGTTAAAAGAATATGGATAAATATATGATAATAAAAAGGGATATAAAAATATGATTATTTGGATGACTGTGTTAGTAATAATATTAGTATTTATAATTGTTGTTGAAGCGATAATAATTTCTCAATTAGGTCATTTATATAAGAAACAGTTAGTAAAATCTGAATTATTAAGTGATACTATAGAGAGATTAGTAAAAAATGAGAAATAGCAGGTTCAGTAACCTGTTATTTTTTTGTGAAAATAAAGAGGACAGTGGAGTATGGTCTTAACTGCCATACCCCAACTTCACAAATATAAGTTCCTCTATTATATATACAATCTTCGGAGAAAAATCTGACGTCAAAAATAAAAAAAGTTGAAAGGGTGATAAAAAATCAGATATTTGAAATAACCGTTTACTAATTTTATGATAAAGAAAAGGAAAAAGTGATGAGTAAAAAAGAAAAAGTTATACAAGGGATTTATGATTTTACAGGATATGTAAACACTATTTTGATAGCGTTTTTTGTTTTTTTAGGAACAGGATACGTGATAGAAGATTTTCAGCAATTTAGCAAAAGAGAATATATGAATATCATGTTTTTGTTTTTTGCAGGTGTATTAATTGGGGTTGCATTATTTATGTTATCTCGAGGAGCGAAAAATATCATATTATTAATTCCTGCATATTTGATTTGTGTGGGAGCATTTTTATTGGATTATAAGAGTATTATAACGGTATATTTGCTAGCAGTGATTAATATTTCGATTAGAAAATTCATTGAATTTGTAGTCAAAAAGAGGGAGTGTGAAATGAGTAGAGATATGTTATGACAACTATGAACGTATGGAAAGAATAGAAAAATTTTATAAAGGGGTGATGATACATATGATTGATTGAAATAATAGATTATGGTATACTGAAGCCGCAATAGATTTGATTGAAAAGTCTTTTTTAATTAAATCAAAATTGTAGAGGCGTATACATTCATTTGAAGTATGTGGAAAGGGGACTGTTATGCTGAAAGATAGAATTAAGGAAAAGATAATGTATATATCATTTCAGGAACGAAAGAGAAGAGAATATGAAGCCTACAGTCAGAAAATACAGTATTTGAAAAGTTTAACATCTGAGCAACTTGATGCAGAATATGTTAATACAAAGGCAAAGTATGAAAGTAAGAAAAGTATGCTTTCTTTAGTTGTAGTAACAGTTATTTTAGCGATATTGATGGAAGTATGGAAGTACTTTTTTGATTTTGTGAAGCGAGTAATTAGTTTTACAGAAAATCAGATATTAAATAAATTTGAAGTAGCAAAATTAGGGGTTTTGCTTTCAGTGCTTTTGGTGATTTTTTTAACAGTTATTGTGGTATCTGTTTTGATAGGTTATGTGAAAGAATTACGAGAAATTTATAGTTATCTTCTGACGATTGAAGAGGTACGAAAGAATACAGGACATTAATAAAAAGGGGAAAAGATGGATATATTGAAAAAAGGTATAAAAATGTTAAGTTTAGAGTTGATTTATTTGATAGGTACAGTTGTATTTCTAGTGTTTTTAAATAAGTTAAATCATGAACTTATAGCATTAAAATTGAATGTATTTGAAATCCTTAAATATAAAGATTATTTGCCGATAATATATTTTGCAATAGCATGTTTTTTGATAGTGATAGGTATATGTTTATGTTTTAGGAGAATACGACTTATAAAGAAAACAAAATATGAATTTGATGAGTTGATGATAAGTATATTAGGAGTTATTTTGGTTATTATTTGTATACCTTTAATTATACATTATATATATATTCCGATTTTGAGAGCAATTATTGTAGTGTTAGGGTTAACAGTAGGAATAGCCTATAGTGGTGTTAATGGTTCATAAAATATCATCTTTTTTGAATAATGTATTTGCCAAAGTATAGGAGGGAAACCAAATGAAAAAGAAAGTTGTAATTGCATTGGCAATCCTACTCACAGTAGGTGGAGTAACAGTCGGAAGTGTTGCAATGAATGGCAATAGCGATAAAAAGCATATAGACAAAAAGACAAAAATAGTTTTAGAAACAGATCAAGACAATGAGGACAGCAAAGATAATGAGGACAGCCAGGAACAGACAGAAGAATCGAATACAGAAGAAAGTAATGTATCTGAAGAACAAAAAGAAGAAAGTGTAGCAACTTCTTCATCTGAAGAAAAGAAAGAAACGAAAAAAGAATCTAAAAAAGAAGAAAAAGAAAAATCGAAAAAGACAGAAGAAAAGAAATCAACAAAGGAAGAGAAGAAAACTTTTTCTACAGAAGCATCAAAACCTTCAAGCAAACCAGCACCAAGTAAGCCAGCACCAAGTAAGCCAGCACCGAGTAAGCCAGTGCCAAGTAAGCCAGAACCAAGCAAACCAGCACCGAGTAAGCCAACACCAAGTAAGCCAGAACCAAGCAAACCAACTCCGAGTAAGCCAGAACCAAGCAAACCAACTCCGAGTAAACCAGAACCAAGTAAGCCAAGTCATACACATAAATGGATACCAAAGAAAATTCCAAGATATAAAAAAGTACCTATTGATGTATGTAATACTTGTGGTAAAGATATTACACAAAATATTGATGAACATATGGATGCGAATCCATATCATGCAGGATGGCATACAGGGTATAAAGAAGTATTGGATTATTACGAAACAGTGTATCATTGTTTGTGTGGAGCGATAAAATAGTATAGAGAAAAAGAGAAAGCATTCTAAGAAGAGTGCTTTTTTTGTTGTCTAAATACGAAAAGGAGATGAAAAAATGAAACAATGGAAAAAGTTACTTGCTCTTTTTTGTGCCATTTTATT
>JARICA010000015.1 GCA_029264305.1 Faecalimonas sp.
GATTAGATATGTATGACTCAGTTCCACCTTTTTCTACATTTGGTAAAAACTATACACGTCGTTTTAAAGATACAGATTTATTTGAACAAATCTTTGGACATATATTAGAGCAGTGCATGAAATATAAGCTACAACTAATAGTAAAAAAATGCGAAAACGAATTGCAGTGCAAGAAGCACTCTGGTATGAAGTCTGGTATGAAGAAGAATTACAAAAAGAAATCAATGCAGATCACGACGTCATGGAAAAAAGCCATTCAAAAACAAAGAGGATGATAATTCACCTCCAACATCATCAGGTGAAGGCCTAGTAGATAGCGATGATAAAAACATATCTGAAAATGCTAAAAATGTGAAAATCAAAAAAGCAAGTGTTACTGATCCAGAAAGTGGATGGTTTCAGATATACTCAATATAAAGGAAAAGCGCTAATGAACATGAAAGCAGTGCTTACATTTGCATACATGAATTTAAAGAAGTTAGCAAAAATGATGGATAGAATGGACTTGAATAGTCAGTTTTTATTCAATGTTAAAAGTTTGTATGTGCAATTTTTCAAAAAACTAAAAATTTATCCCCAAAAAGAAAAGTGGCGTTGGAGCTAACGCTCCAACACCAACTTTGTCTACGCTCTGAATGGAGGAGATATCATATTTCCTCCATTCTTTATACTTTTCTCTCATAATCTTTCAACATATTTATCGCTTGTTTTGACATTGGAAGTAACACAATCATATTAAAAATCGTCATCAAGCCAACACCTACATCTCCTAAGTCCCATACAAATGTATATGTAGCTAAACCTCCAACAAATAACATTGCCAATGCTACGATTTTATAAAGCGTCTGGGAAGTCCAATTATCTCCAAACAAATATGCAACATTTGACCTTGCATAATATAGTACTCCGATAAATGTAGAAAAACTAAACAACACTAGCGTTACCGTAATAAAGATTACTCCGAATTCTCCTAGATGATGTTCCATTGCTTTTTGTAAAAATTCCATTCCTACAAGCCCTTCCACTTTTGCCTGTGGTACTAAAAGCATAATCATTGCAGAACAACTGCAAATAACAATTGTATCAATAAAAACACCAAACGCTTGCAAAAGTCCTGCTTTAGCTGGATGGCTTACATCTGCTGCCGCAGCTGCACAAGGTGCAGAACCACTTCCAGCTTCATTAGAAAAAAGTCCTCTTTTCACACCATTCATTAAAACTGCACCGAATCCACCTGCTACTATCTGACGGAATCCAAATGCTTCTGCAAAAATTCTACCAAAAACACTTGGAATCATTCCTATATTTTTCCCAATAATAAACAGTGTGATCAATAAATATCCACCTGCCATAATTGGGACAACAATATCTAATACTTTCACTGTCGCATTTTTTTTCAAAACAATAATTGCCGAAATCAAAACAAGTGCTATCGTCGTATAAATTGGAGGAATATGAAATGCATTTTCCATTGAAGTTGTTACAGAATTACTAATAACTTGACTAATTCCACACCAACACACCAATCCTGAAATTGCAAATAAAACAGCAATCAAACTATATCTTCTCTCTTTTCTTTGTGTCATATATGCATGTATATAGTATGCCGGACCACCACGATATCCTTTATATAACGGATCTTTTTCTTTATACATTTGTGCCAATGTGGCTTCTATAAATGCTGTGGATGAACCAATCAAAGCAGAAAGCCACATCCAAAATACTGCACCTGCTCCACCTGCTGATATTGCTGCTACTACTCCAACTAGATTTCCCATTCCAACTCTAGTTGCTGTTGATACAATTAAGGCTTGTACACCCGAAATACTATTTTTTTGTGTTTCATTTTTCTGCTCTTTTACAATCTGAAAAATATGTGGAAACTTTCTCAATAAAATGAATCTTGTTTTAATTGTGAAAAAGATTCCTACTGGAACTAATATCATTACCAACAAAGATAATCCTATAGAACTTCCACCTGGGAGTGGTATCGTAACCAAATCCCCCCACATCAAATTATATAATGTACTAATTATTCTCATACTCAAATCCTCTTTCATTTTCTTCCAACTCATTATAACTTCATTTCTGCAATTCTTCAACGTTTTTATGCTTTAAACTGCAAAAGTTTTTGAAATGAAAGAGAATTTTTTACAAATCAAATGGATTTTCTAACAACGTTACCTCTTTTTTTGTTGCATCTAACTGAACCATACATCCTATTGGCACAGTAAACATAGGGTGTGTATGACAACAATCAAATTCTGCCAATATCGGAAAATCTGCTTTTCCAATTACTTCCATTAAAATTTCATACGGCTTTCTTCCCGTCCCATTATCATCAAATTTTTCATGTTTTCCTAAAATCAATCCACCAATTCTATCAAACACTCCTGCTAATTTTAATAGCGAAAAACTTCTCTCAATGGTACAAGCATCTTTCAATGAATCTTCAATAAAAAGAATATCTCCTTTTCGTATTTCTGGCATATATTCTGTTCCGAAAAATCCTTCTATCGTGTTCAGATTCCCTCCTATAATCCTGCCTATACAGTTCCCTTCATTCACACACACCCATTCATTATCTCTTTTTTCTTTAGAACGATCCTGAATACTCCAATCAATAAATTCATCTGTCCAATATCGAGGCTGTTGATAGGAAAATACATCTTCTTTGTGTTGAAGTAACTTTTCAAAATATCCATATGTCATATCCACAAATGGAGGAAATTCTCCGAAAGATGCAGCCAATGCAGGTCCATAGAATGTTATCAATCCCGTCTTTGCATAAATTGCTAATAACAATGCTGTCGTATCTGAATATCCAACAATCATTTTAGGATGTTTTTTCAAATAGGCATAGTCAATATAAGGTAAAATAGAATTTGTATTATTGCCACCTATAGAGGACATCAAAATTTGCACGTCATCTCGATAAAGCAAATCATTAAATTCTTTTGCTCTTTCTAAAATGCTACCTGAACGATAAAAATCTCTCTTTTGAAATAATAATCCATCGATAACTTTATAGCCCTTTTCTTCTAAATATTTTTTCCCATTCATATAACGAATAGGTGTTGTACTTGATATAGGCGAAGACGAAGAGAAAACACCTATTCCTATATTGTCCTCTACATTTAATTTTTTTACTTTCACTTCCTTTTCCTCCTCCTACTCAAAATCACGTTCAAACCGTTGGTCCAATATGCCTCCTTCCAAATATGCATCGAATTTTTGAATAAGGTATTCCGCTATTGGAACCGCATTCTTAAATCGCTCATACAACCCTTCATTGCTTTCTATACAATTTGGATTGTCCTCCACTTTAAATAAGTGTCCTTGAAGGGCATCGTATTGACCAACCAACTTCATCCCTTTATCTAAAATTGTTCTTTTCAACTTTCCTGGCGCTACAAGAATACTTTTATATTTTCGCATAGACTTTAGCGCTTTATACACTTCCTTTGGTTCCACACCTTCATAAAATTTCGCTACACAATTTGCTGTATCCTTATCCGTTGGAAATGTTTTCCCTACTGGATAGGAAAGTGGATCTTCCCCATTTTTTCGCATTAAAAACTTCTCAAATTCACTTTCCAATTCTACATGACCAATTCCTGTTCTCTTCATTTCTTCTGCAACAAATGGATGGCACTCACTATCTAAAGCAAAATGGCAAATAAATCCAAGAATATATGCATACTCTGGTGATTCTGTTCCATTCTCCCAAATCACCTTTCGTGCATATTCCAGAAATTCTGATGCTGGTCTTTCATGTATCTGAAATCCTATCTGACTAATTGGATTTGGTGATAAAGGCTTATAAAAAAATAAATAATCTGGTCCATGTAACCCTATTCTAAATTGTCTTAAGTTTTTCAATAAAAACGCTCTTTTCTTTACATCAAGTTTTTGTAAAACACGATTTCCAAATTGGTTATGTGCATAAAGTGCTGGCATAACAATCCCTCCTAACTTTTATTCACGTTTCCCCTCTATTGTTTGACGAATAATACTTTTCATCATATCTTCTGATAACTGTCCACTTACATATCCAAAAACCTTTCCTTCCTTATCAATCATAAATGTTGTCGGATAAGAAGATATTCCATATTGCATAAATAATTCCCCTGTTGTATCCATAAGAACAGGATAAGTATATCCATTTTCCTTCATAAATGCCTTAATTCCTTCTTCATCTGTCTCATTCCCAAAATTCGGAGCAGCAACACCTAAAATAGCTACTTCTCCATCATCGCCATAAGATTCATAAAGTTTCTGTATATGTGGCATTTCTGCTTTACATGGCGGACACCATGTAGCCCAAAAATTCAAGAAAATTGTTTTCCCCTTATAATCTGATAAAGAGTGTTTTTTTCCATATTGATCATACAGAGTAAAATCAATAGCAGACATCTCATCTTCTTTTTCATCTTCTTTTTCTTTCGATTTCTCTTCGGATGCCTTCTCCGATTTCTTTACTTCCGACTTAGAAGTTGTTCCTGATAAATATCCAGTAAATGCATTCATTTTCCCTGTAAACATCAACAATCCCATAAGGACCATTAATATTCCACCTATTTTCACTGTATATTTCACTACATTCATATGATTTTTAAAAAATTCTAGGACAGTAGTTGTAAATAATCCCACTACTAAAAAAGGAAGAACAAACCCAATCGTATAAACACCAATCAATGCTAATCCAGCCCACTTTGTTGTCGCAGATGCTGCCATTAAAAGTACACTAGCAAGTGCTGGACCAACACATGGTGTCCATGCAAAACTAAACGAAAATCCCATAATAAACGCAACGATTGGAGACATTGCAAGAACATCTGCCTTCATTGGCAATCTTCGTTCCTTTCCAAGTAAAGAACTCTTTCCAAAAACACCTAATTGATACAATCCAAATCCTACAACAAGAACGCCTCCAATTCTTGCAAAAATCAGCTGATTCTCTTTGAAAAAACTTCCAAATGCAGAAACACCTAATCCCAAAACGACAAAAGTAAAACTAATTCCCAAAACGAAAAACAACGTATGAAGCATTACTTTACTCTTTTTAAAATGTATCTTCCCATCCTTTCCTTTTACTCCCGTTCCTCCGGATAAATAACTAATATAAATCGGTATTAACGGCAATACACATGGCGAAAAGAAACTCAATAATCCTTGAAAAAACACCGTAACTATTGGTACACTTACGTCAAATGAAAATCCCATATATCTTCTCCTTTTTTCTTTAATTAATTTGTTTTGAATAGAATAAAATATATACAGAAAAGTGTCAATGGGCGAATTAACAAAAAAGACTATTGCTATAAGTATTTCTTATTCGCAATAGTCTTTATTCCGTTTATTTCTTATTTATTCTTTTTTCTTTTCATTTCTAAGAAAATAACTACTCCAAGTGCCATAAATGACATAACCAAAAGTGGCAAAACAGGAGATACATCTGCTGTTTTTACAACCTCATTTTGTGTTTGTGGTTTTGTCTGTTGTGTGTTTTCTGTATGAGGCTTACTTGGCTTTTCTGGTTTACTTGGCTTTTCTGATTCCTCTGGTTTTTCTGGTTTACTTGGCTTTTCTGGTTCCTCCGGTTTTTCTGGTTTTTCTGGTTTTTCTGGTGTAGGTTCTACATATTCTGCTGCACCGATATCCGTTTTACCATCGCTTAACTTTGTACCAAAGTAATCTTTTCCACCATTATTTTCGATATGAATTCCCGCATCAATCGCTGGAGAGTTTTTCTGTAATTGGTAACCTTTTAAACTATCAATTCCTTTACTACCAGTACCTTCTGCTACAAACATAGGATCTTCTTGTATAACTGTTTCATCATTAGATGGAACTGCATCAAATCCAACAAAAATATTTCTTTCGTAATCAATTTCTTGTTCATTAAAGTTTGATGCTTTCATTTTTCCTCTATTTACAATAATATTGTTCCAGAATTTTGCTTCGCTCTTTCCACCAGTATATCCGTTTTTCAACCATTCTCTTTCTACACTATTGTCTAAATAAATAGTATTGTTGTAAGCCATACTTCCTTCATGACCTGGTCTCCAGTCAATTACTCCATGTTTGGCTCCATCATTCTGGCTGATATTATAACGGTAAATTCCATTAAATCCTCTTAAAGTTGCTGTACAACACCACATAAATATTCCACCTGCATTATTATGTAAATAATTGTACTGTACTAAAGTATTTTTATTTAAAGCATCAATTTCTATTCCCTGTCCATCTCCAGCTCCTAAAAGTGCGTCTGCAGGTGATGCTTCATATACTTCATTGTATTCAAATACAACATTATCTGAATTCCAGTTGAATAAACCAACTCCATACCAACAATTTAATACTGTACGATATACTGTGTTATGATCTACAATTACATCTTTACATCCATCTACAATTGTTCCATCTCCGTCAATATTATAAATTGTATTATTACTCAAACGGAAATTTTCATATGGTTTCCATGCTCCTTTTCCAACATAATCAAAACGTCCATATTTATTCCATTCAGCACCTTCTCTTGTTGTCCAAGGAGAAATGAAGTTGATTCCAGATCTTCCCAAATCATACATTTCACAATTTGTAACACTAATATCATGAACAGCAGTTCTTACACGTTTAGATGCATCCGTAAGGTTTGTATTGACTGTCATAATAATACCACCAGATGATTTTCCGTCATTATCATTAGGTCCTCTAAAACCGTGAATTGTTAAATTATCAAATTTAAAGTAATGTAAATCTCCAGCATCTTCTGCCGAAACATTAATTCCTCTACGGAAAATTCTAGTTTGAGCATTTTGACTATATGTTGGATCATAAAGCTCTAAATCTCTTACTTCCCAATATTCTTGGTTGAAAAATGTAATAATATTATTTACTGTAGGTGAAGAAACCACTTTATTTGCAATATTCATATGAGATATTTTCCAGTCTTTTCCTGGTTTGAAAAGAGGTTTTGCTCCTTCTCCATAGCTTGCAATCACAATAGGAGCTCCTTCTACACCTGATCCCTGTGGTTTTAATGCCCCTGTCCATTCTTCTCCTGCTTTAAATAAGATTTGATCTCCTGGCTGGAATGTTTCTTTGTTTACTCTATCAATACTTTTCCATGCTTTTTCAGGACTTGTACCATCATTTGAATCTTTACCCTTTGTTGCATCTACATAATATTTTACGCCACTTCCAAGTTTTACAACAAATTGTGCTGTCTTTTCAACATTTTTATAAGTTAATTTTACAGTTACTTTTTTTTCATTCACTGCACTTGAAATTTTCTCAAATGTTAAAGATACATTCTTATTGGCTTTGTCATATGTAAATTCTTTGATATCTGCTTTAGTAAATACACCTTCATTTACTTTATATTCTAAAGAAAAATCTTTTTTCGCAGGTGCTACTGTTGGAACTACATCTAAATTTCCAATTACTTTCCCGTTTTCTGCTGATATTCCTACTAATTTTGCTTCTGTAACGGCTTCTCCAGATGGTGCTACTGTAAAATCAACTTCTAATGGCTGTTTCTTAGGTTTATAAGTTGCTGTTACAGTAATTTTTTGTTCAACAGGTTGCTTTGCAATTGGTGCAAATTTCATTGTTAATGTTTTTCCATTTACATTTTCTTCTGTAATTTCTAATTTTTCTACCTTTTCACTGTCCAATGAAGATGTATAAGAAAAATCAAAATCACTTGCACTAATTTTCCCTGTATAATCTTCGTTATACTTTGCAGTTAACATTCCATTTTCTACACTAAGACTTTTTAAATCACTTGAGATTGTAAAAGACCAATCATCCACATAAATCTTTCCTGCATTTGCTCTTTCTACCCAGATTGCTGTTCTAGTATTTTTTCCTGTGCTATCTCCAGTGTAAACAAATTCTACTTCATACTTTTTATAGTCTGAAGATGTAATCTGAACTTTCTTTTCACTTCCACCATATGATTTCACACATAAATATGCTTTTGTTCCATTTGGATTTGTATTTTTTGCCCATACGGAAACTTTATAAGTTGCCCCTTTTTGCAAATTCGGTATATCCTGTTCTAATGCATCATTTGTTTTTTCTAAAGATGCTGCCCATTCCCCTGCATGTGCATTCCCTTTTTCTTTTTTTACAGAATCTTGAAAATTAAACCAATTTCCTACTTTATTATTTTGATTTTGTTCTGAATGTTCTGTAAAAGGTTTGTCCTCCTCAAAAGTTGGATTCTTTAACAAATTTTCATTTGTTACCGTAGATGCAGCTTTCACTTTTCCTGCACTTAGATTTCCCGGTGTTATTTCCGGAAACATCGTTACTGTCATTGCTGTTGCTAATGCAATCGCAATAAGACGTTTTACTTTTTTCCCTTTCATAATTTTCCTCCTTTTTATCTTTTATCCTAAATCAAAAATAGTTTGAATTCTATTTTTGTTTTATTCATACTCAAGTATATTTTCTTTCTTAAATTCCTCAGTCAATTTATCATAATAAACCGTTGCAACATAATTTTTAATTATTTCCACTTTATTTTCCTCAAACTTTGGGTTTTTCATTGTTTTTCTTATAATTTTCCCTTGGATTGTATCACCTTCTTTTTCAATAGAAAATACATCTCCTTCTTTGCCTTCATATAAATATGTAAATAACTGACTATCTATTTTTTCTAATGTAGGAAAATCTTTCCATGTCACAGTTTTCTTTTCTTGACCAAGTTGATATTCCACAGAATCAATTCTTTTAAATTTAACCTGATTTTCTTTCCAATATTCTTTTGCCTTTTTCTCTAATTTTTCATCACTACTTTTTACTATCTGATCAATAACAGAAAGCCTTACATTACTTAACTGATATTGTAAATACCCGTCTAATTTGTATTCTAATATGCCATAAACTACTTCTCCAGCTTCATGTTTTGCCTTTCGCTGTTGATTTTCTGTCTCCATTTTCATTTTCAAATATTCATATGAATATGGTTCACAAACTCCATACTTTTGTCCAAGTGCATATTGTGCATAGACACTCTCTGCATATTCTTTTGTTAATTTTTCCAGTTTTTTCTTGTCTTTCCCTTTATAATCTTTTTGTACAATTTCACAATAAAAATTATATTCTTCTTGAGATATCGTTGTTACCACTTGAGAAGCATCTTCTTTTTCTTCTTGCTTCATTTTTTGACTTATAACCAAAATACCAATCATAATAATGATAATACAAGTACTTATTACCAACATTTTTTTCTTTTTCAATCTATTTTCTCCTAATCACTTTCTTTGTTTATACTTCTATCATATCATTTCTTTTCAAAAAATGCTTGTATATATGTACCATAAGTTTTCTTCTTTTTGTATAATTCGGAACTTCCTTCTTTACATTGCCATTTTTTCTTTATATACTGTAGATAGAAAAATCGCCAGTTTCATGGCAGAAAAGAGGTCTACAATGGATTATTTTGATATTTCCGCCTGTGCTGTTTCAGGTGGTTGCTTACAAAGCCACTCAGGTCCTTATCTCTTTGAACGTCATATTCATACCAGTTTTGAAGCCTACTTAATCACCCAAGGAACTTGTTCAATGAACATTAATGGAGAAGATATTTTTTGCCAAAAAGATGATTTCATTATGATTTTACCAAATACAGTGCATTCTTTTGAAGTAGCTGAGAAAGAGAAATGTGAATTTCTTCATGTACATTTTGAACCTGAATTATTTGCTCATATTTTAGTTAAAAAAACGCCTGAATTTTCTATATCTTTATCAGACGCTTTATCATTTCATTCTAATTTTTATTATAAGCAAACATCAAATGTTACTCTTTTTAATTTAATGACTTCTATTGTAAGTGTTTATCAAACACCCCATTCCTACTCTGCTATATCCAACAATTTGTATGTTGCCCAATTAATGCTTTATGTTTTAGAACAAGTTTCTAAAGATGAACCGTTAACCCCAGGCGTGCATATACAAAACCGGTATATTTCCTATACTCTCCAATATATTGCCGAGCATTTTCACGAAAAAATTCTTATTCCTGATATTGCAAAGGAATTAAATATTTCTACACGTTATCTTGGTAAGCTTTTTTCACAACACATGAATCTAACCCTTGCCAACTATATTAATATTTATCGCATTAACCAAGCAATCCAACTAATGAGTTCAACAGATATGCCACTTATCGATATTGCATTATCAATTGGATTAAACGATGCCCAACATTTTTCTAGGTTATTTTATAAAATAATTAATATGCCTCCCGGAAAATACAGGAAGATGATTGAAAAGAAACTTTAAAGAGGACGTGATTTTCAAAAATCACGTCCTCTTTATTCCTTATTTTACAAAAACCTTTGCATCATAAATCGAATATCCGTACTTGTTATTTCTTTGAACCCCTTGCAATCTTACATATCTTGCTTTTGTAGGTGTAAATTTTACCGTTACATTTGGAGACTTCATTTCCTCTATCATTACCGTTTTGACTGTCTTAAAATTCTTCCCATCATCAGATGTTTGAATATGATACAATGCATCATATCCATTTTCAAAATACAACTGTATGCCGGATACCGTAGCTCTTGATGATAATTCGAAGGTAATATTTTCATGATTTGTCCAATCACTTGCCCATCTTGTTTTCATATTATTATCAATAGCTGAAGATGCTTGATAGTTATAAACTGGATTTTTCTCGTAGCTACTTGCTGTTGCAGCAATTGGTTTAACCTCTCTATCAGGAAGAGTCACATCAATTTCTTCATCTGGTTGGTAATCACTATTATATTTCAAGGTTGTTAATGAATGTGGCTGTAATGTAACTTCCACACTTCTGTCATCATCTATAACAGTGACCGTCTTTGCCTGATCAGTAACATTACCAAGCATAACCGAAACCATTCCTTCATCATCCATAACTGCCGTCTTCGCAATATCTGTATCTGTTGTTGTTTTAATACTAACTGTTCCTGGCTGTACTGTACGACTAATTTGTTTTAAAATATAATAAGAAGGCTGATAGTGCACCTGATTGTTTTCATCTAACATGATTGGCGCATGGCATTTATTCACTACTCCCTGTGTTGGACCACCTTGTCTATCAAGTAAAAGATTCCAATCAATCCATGTCTCTGTTCCATGTTCAAAATCATTTAAAATGTCATAAATATAACGATCTGCTGGATCAAAACTTCCAAACCATGGCCCTTTTTCTTGACAGGCTTCTGTAGCATATAAATGGATATCTGGGAATTTTTCTTTCACTTTGTCCAAACTATCAAAATCTTTTGACCACATTGGGACACCTTCCATTTCGTGCCACAAATCTCCTGCATACCAGTGAAATGCAATCCCGTCGATATATTTTCTTGCTTTTTCATTACTTAATACTTTCGTATTAAATTTCACAAAACCATCATGATGCATTGGATCGTTTCCTTTATCCCAATCCCAAATAAGCACTTTTGGATCTAAATGATTTCTTTCTAATGCTGGTCCAAGATGATTTCCTACAAAATTAATCATTGCATCTGTAGACCATGTGGCAGCCTCCCATTTTGGATTGTTTTGCGCTTCATTCTGAATTGATAATGAATACACATCTATCCCCGCTTTTTTATATTCTTGGATATATTTTACAAAATAATTTGCATAACTTTCATAATATTCTGGCTTAACTGAGTTGTTTACAAGATTCAACCCTGCTGTTCCTGTCTGTCCTCTTCTAACCCCACTTTGTTTCATCCATGCTGGTGGCGCCCATGGTGCCGCAAAAAACTTAATATCCTTTCTATATGATTGCACTTTTTTCACCGCCGGAATAATATAATCCCAATCCTTTTCGATGCTAAAGTGTTTTAATTGTGGATCAGGCTCTTCTGTATCATTATAGCTATAGGATCTTGTAGAAAAATCTGCTGAACCAATCGTTGAACGTAAAACAGAATATTTTGCACCGCTTTCCCCGAAATATGCCTCATAGATTTCTTCTTGTTTGTCTTTACTTAGTTTTTGTAAATTATATGCTGCTGATTCAGTCATCGCTCCACCAACACCTAACAGGGTCTGTCTTTTTTCTTTTGGATATACCTTCACATATCCACTACTCTTGGCTGGATCTGCTTTCTTAAACTGTAAATCTGACAAAACTTGATCATATCCTCCCTCTTTTGCCACTACATGCATCTCCACTTTTCCCAAATTTTCCTCTGCTTGTACATTCTGCACCTGCAAACCACTAAACGACATTCCAAGCATTGCAACTGTCAACATACTTGCTACAACTCTTTTCTTCATTCAATCCCTCCTTACTACGTTCATACACTGTATAATTTGATAAGAATATATTCTATTTTTGTTCATTTGTCAACATTTTTTGTACTATTTTCTTGTTTCTTTGTTTACTTTGCACAATTTTTCTTTTTTCTTCTTTCATCATTCTGAATGTCTTTCGTGAAATTAGAACCCAATTTCATTTTCACAAAAAATATATGCAAAAATTGATGCATTTTTAACAAAAATGTATTATACTAGATATTAGTGAAAAACTTGTCAGAAAGGAGAAAAATCATGGCAAAAATTACAGAAGGATATATGCCATATCTTGGATATCAAACATATTATAGAATAGTTGGCGAAAGAAAAAATAATGGAAAGGCACCTTTAATCTGTCTTCACGGAGGACCAGGTTCTACTCACAATTACTATGAAGTATTAGACAATGTTGCTGATGATGATGATCGTATGATCGTTATGTACGACCAAATTGGTTGTGGTAACTCTTACCTTGATGGACATCCTGAACTTTGGAATCAAAAAGTTTGGTTAGACGAACTTGAAGCATTAAGAAAACATCTTGGATTAGATGAATGTCACATTATCGGACAATCTTGGGGTGGTATGATGCAAATTGCATACGCATTAGACTACAAACCAGAAGGGGTTAAAAGTTTCATCATTTCCAGTGGACACCCAAGTAGTTCTCTTTGGGAGAGAGAAGGACTTCGCCGTATCAAAATGATGCCACAAGATATGCAAGATGCTATCAACCACGCACTTGAAACAGGCGACTTCACAGGAGAAGCATACGATGCAGCTGTTGCTGAATATATGGATAGATACTGCAACTACTGGCTTGGTGATGATGTTCCTGAATGTTGTAAGAGACCTAAAAAATCAGGTTCTGAATCTTATGTTGAAGGATGGGGTCCAAATGAATTTGCACCTACAGGAACTCTTAGAGACTTTGAATACATCGACAGACTTGGAGAAATTAAAATCCCTTCATTAATCTGTAGTGGTATCTCAGATCTTTGCTCTCCAGTCATCGCTAAAACAATGGCAGATGGAATTCCAAATTCTAAATGGATTCTTTGGGAACGTGCAAGACATACTTGCTTCGTAGATAGACATGATGACTACTGTGTAGAACTTATTAACTGGATGAACAAATACGACTAGAATATATATAAAAGAATGCTCCGATAGGCATATGCCTATCGGAGCATTCTTTTATGTTATAACTCTTTTTATTGATAAAATAGCGAAAAGATCTTTCTATCTCTTCTACACAAGATAAGATATCCTACTATGTTCAATATACCGACAACTACTATGTACTTCCATACTGTTTGTAACGCCATTGCATCTACCATACTTCCAACAACCTTCTGTCCTCCTAATTGAAACGCTCCCGCAACCATTGTATAAAAAGAAGAAAACCTTCCTCTATGAGATGCCGGAATACGTCTTGTCAAATAAGGATTATTTCCAAGTGTAGTACTAATCTCTCCAACTGTGAAAACCACCATAGAAACAAAATAAATAATAAAAATATTTTGTACAATTGCGTATACCGAAAGACTAAGTGTAATCAAAATTTGTCCTATCAAAAGTTGTTCCACATCTCGTACACGTTCCATAACCTTTGTAAGTATCGGTGTTCCAACAATGACAACTAACGCATTTACACTTGTAAGTGTGCCAAACAAAACTGCCCCCTGTTCCCCATAAGATTGTTCTAGATTTAAAGGGATAAGGAAATCTAATTGTCTATAAACAAACGTCCAAACCCCTCCACATAGCATAAATAAAATCAACAATTTATTTTCCCTCAAAATTTTCCAAACACTATCTCCATCTCGAGTTCCTTCATATTTTTCTACTGTTGCTTCAGTTTTCACTGGTGTAATATCTTTAATAAAAATCCAAATCAATACAGTAGAGGAAAGTGTCGCAAAACTACTGATTAAAAATGCAAGCGAAAGATGATTTGCAAATAAAAATCCGCCTATTATTGGTGCTAATACCAATCCTAGATTTCCTCCTAAATAATTCAAACTATATGCTTTTTCTCTTTCTTCTGACGAAGATAAGTCCGCTACTAAAGCATCGTAACTTGGCCATTCCATTTGTGCAAAAATAGCCGCTAAAGCCAAAAGTGGTATCCATTTCTCTGATGCTGGCAAAAATGCACATATAAAATAACTTATAACTGTTACCATATCACATAGAATAATTAAATTTCTTTTATTGTATCGATCTGCTAATTTCCCACCTATTACTGTAAAAGGAAATTGTGCAATACCAAGAATAATAAGAATACTTGCAATCTGCGATGCCGAATACCCCAATTTATTCTTTAATATCAAGGTCATCATTGGCCAAATAAGTGCCCCCATATTTGTTACAACCCTACCCCAAAATAAAATATAAAGTTCTTTACGCATGCCAAAATATTGTCTAATATATCTCACTTTATCACACCTTTGCCAATCTTTTTTCACTTTAAACACCCATTCAACAATAATTATTTCGTTTCATTATAAACTTCAGTTTTTCTTGTGTCAAACATTTTTATTTTTCCATAATTCAGACATAAAACCAATGGAAAATGATATTATTCTAAGTATTGACAAAACATGCTTGCTTTTGCTATCATTCTCTCATAGGGAATGAAGTTCTCCCATAGTGAATAAACTAAAACCACTATTACTAGTTGATGACTTCTGCATTTTTAAAGGCAGAAATTATCAACTTTTTTTGTGTCTAAATAAAGTAAAAAGGAGAAATAAAAATATGTTAATGAGTGTTGCACTAATATTGTTAATAGGAATGTTTATGGGATGGCTATGCAAAAAAATCCATCTTCCCAGTTTAACTGGAATGATTTTAACAGGTATAATCCTCGGTCCACATTTATTAAATATGATTGACCAATCTCTGTTAAGCATATCTGCTGATTTAAGAAAAATGGCTTTAATAATCATTTTAACAAGAGCAGGTCTTTCTTTAGACTTAAATGATCTAAAAAAAGTAGGGCGTCCCGCCATCTTAATGTGCTTTATCCCTGCCTGTTTTGAAATTTTAGGAATGATTATATTAGCACCCAAGTTACTAGGAATATCTATTTTAGATGCTGCAATTATGGGAACGGTTGTTGGAGCCGTTTCTCCCGCTGTAATTGTTCCACAGATGTTAAAACTTATGGACAATGGATACGGACAAAAACACCGTATTCCTCAGTTAATACTTGCCGGTGCATCTGTTGATGATGTATTTGTAATTGTATTATTCACTGCATTTACAGGTCTTGCACAAGGAAATAGTTTCTCTATTAAAAGTTTTGTTAATATTCCTCTTTCTATTGTTATGGGCGTTGTTATCGGTGGAGTTATCGGAATCATTTTATCAAGTTTTTTTGAAAAGATTCATATTAGAGATACTTCTAAAGTGGTAATTATTTTGTGTATTGCTTTTATTCTGGTTACTCTTGAAGATGCATTTACAAATATAATTCCTTTTTCTTCTTTAATTGCAGTTATGGCAATTGGTATTGCCTTGCAAAAAAAACGTGAAGTTGTTGCAAATAGATTGTCTATGAAATTCAATAAACTTTGGGTTGTAGCTGAAATTGTTTTATTCGTATTAGTTGGGGCTACTGTAAATTTAAAATATGCAATATCAGCAGGTATTGTATCTATTATTTTAATTTTAGGCGTTGTTTTATTTAGAATGTTTGGTGTATTCATCTGCTTATTGAAAACAAACCTTACCATAAAAGAAAGAATCTTTTGTATGATTGCATACACCCCAAAAGCGACTGTACAAGCTGCCATTGGTGGAATCCCTCTATCTATGGGACTAGCATGTGGTAATATGGTATTAACAATAGCTGTCGTTGCAATTTTAATCACTGCTCCTTTAGGTGCTTTTGGCATGGAATTTAGTTATAAGAAATTATTAAAAAAAGAAAAATAGTATTCACTTTCGGCTGAGATAATTCATTCTCAGCCGAAAATAAATACTACTTCTTATTTTCCTTTATTTATATTTTATAAAGATATACCCACTTATAACCTAGCAATTTACCAACAGAATGGTTAACACCTTGTTTACAAAAAAGTTTCCACAATGGATTATTTTGGGATGCCACTTCTGCATCAGCCAGTTTACACACATATTTTTCGCCGTCCAAATCAATAATTGGCTCCATTGTTTCTTCCAAAATACACAAGTGTTTTTCTTCTTTTCTAGCCCAATCCATAAGTTCCTTTGTGAATTCCTCTGGGGTGTTGATACCGCCTTCAGGTTCAAAATACAAAGAGAAATCGAGATCAATAAATCCTGCCTTTTTCATAAAACATTGCCTCCATTCTTGCTAAATTTAGTATATAAAATCATACTATGATTTATAGGAACCGTCAAGTGTAAGGTTTCTGTAGCTACTTCATTATTTATATCCACCAGACAATATACTGGTACTCATATTTGAGCAACCTAACTTTCACTTTTTTGTTATTTTCCATTTACACCGCTTATTTTTAGTTTTAAAATATATTGAAGGACATAAATGACAGTTTCATCCTAATGCTATGAAAACAAAATAGTTTCTGCAACTGAAAGTAGCATAGATGTAAACTACAAATGGTTTACTTTAGAAAATAGAAACACTATATTGAAACCATTGAAAGGAGCAAAAATGCAGTTTAAGGAAAAATTGCAAAAGTTAAGAAAGAATACTGGTATGACACAAATAGATTTGGCTGAAAAAATGCTGGTATCACGTCAGACTATTTCTAAATGGGAAACCGGAAGTGCTATTCCAGATATAGAAAATATGATTCACATAAGTGATTTGTTTAATGTTTCGTTAGATTACTTGATTAGAGATATAAACGAGCCAGAAAGCAAACGCAATACTCAACGGGATTTTGACAGAAATATAAATCAAAAATGTAAAAAGCAAATATATATCAAAACAGTTTTGATCATATCTTTTATACTAACTATGATTCTTATGATAAGTTATCAACTACATTTTCTTGCGACAACTGTAATTGTTATTATATGGATTATCTTGTTTAGTGGTTTATGGTGCATTTGTAAACGAGGCATCGCTTTACTTTCAAAATATATTCAGAAAGGAGAAGAAATTCATAAGGAACTTATATTATTCAATGAATCCGCAAGGAATAAAAGAAATGAGAAAAAGTAAAAAATTTTTTGTTGGATTATTAGCAACATTAGTTGTAGCAACAGGGATATCTAACACTACAATTGTTAAAGCTGCAGAAAAGTCGAACACAAATCAAATTGTTTTATCTACAGAAAATATAACCAATGATTCTGTAATATCTCAGACTGTAGTAGATAGCAAGGGAAATGAAGGAATTCTCGAAATTACAGAAGTAGCAACACCAGAAAGGAAATCTGTTCGTACATGGAAAGTATCATATACATCCGGCGTAATCAATTGTCATTTTTATATGAAGGTATCAAATAATAAATGTATTAGTGCATATAATAAGAAAATTATGACTATTGGTTGTTCCTATTCCAATGATAAGCTTGCTAAGATTTCAACATATGCTAGATTGTCAATGAACATCACGACACTTTTGGATTTAGTTAAGTTTAATGGATGTCTACAAGGAAAAGTGACAGGGAAAAATAATGATATAAAAGTTACTTACAATTTTTAACAATTTATTAAATCAAACAGAAAGGAAATTGAAAATATATGACTGGAGTAGTTGCAGTGATAGGTTCCATTATTATAGTGGTACTTATAATAATACTAATATTAAAGTTCTTAAAAAAATAAAAAAGAAATTATAGTATTTCAAGTCAAAAAATTAAAATTATGAGAATGTAAACTACATAAATCTATATAAAAACGACTCCAAATTAAGGATTGGCGGTAGTTTTTTTAATTTCAGACAATCCTTAATTTGGAGTCGAAAATATTTATAAAAAAGTTTGCTAGTCCATCGACTTCTTCTTTAATAATATCATTTTCTTTATCATAAGTTCCATTTACAACATAGGTAAGATCTTCAAAATATTGTTTTACTTCCTTATTGGCAATTCATGTATAATTACGCTGATACACGGGAATTACCAATTGATTTCCAGAGCTCATACGCAAAAAATCCAACATTCCTGTTTTTACTGGTGCCTGCTGTGTATTCATTGTATCTCCTTAAATGTTTCCTATATTTCTTCCAAGCAAATCTGTAAGTCATGAATATCTTCTGCAGAAATACTTCGTATTTCATTGACTTTTTATGTATTGATTTGAATTGTTATTGCACCCACGAATAAATAAAACCATTTCTTTTACTGCTTTCAAATCAAGCTTTATTCAACAACTATCAAGAGACAATTCATATTTCTGATTTCTACTCCCTCTACTTTTATTGACAATAGTACTGTTAGCTAATGGATAAACCAGTACAGAAGAACAACTTTATACCACAAGTATAACTTCTTAACGAGAAAGAGGAAACAATTGTTTTCTTAAAAAGTAGCGACATTCTTTGCGTTAGAAATCAATTAATGACGTATAGATTCATTGATAATCATAAAAATTTATTTTGTTTAAGATGGCTATGAAAGCAATGTGCCATTAGCAATACAACTACACATAAACATATGAATCAAGAACTTTATTTATATGCAATAACTATATATTCTAAACAAATCTAAAAAACAAGTAAAAAACATAAAATATTCGATAATGTTTTGAAATAAAATTTAATAGTTAATTTAAAAAACAGGCGCTCATTTCTAAACGCCTTACATTGAAAAGGGGAATACTTTTTACAAGTCCCCCTCAAATTAAATATTTAGTTTCTGATTTTATTCTCCTCACTCGCCAAGACTGTATGCTTGAAAAATATCTGAAATTAAAGATTTCTACACTGTTTCTCTTTCTAAACAACAGACTGTCTCCACATGCACGGTATTCGGAAACATATCCACTGCTCGAACCTTCTCCAAACGATATCCATTCTCACACAAATATTTTAAATCTCTTGCAAGAGTAGCCGAGTCACAACTCACATACACAATTCTTTTTGGACTCATTTCCACCATTGTACAAAGTAATGTTTCATCGCAACCCTTGCGTGGAGGATCCACTACTATCACATCTGCATACGCTTTTTCACCATCATGCTCTCTAGCATAATTTTCATAATATTCCGGCAAAATTTCTTCCGCTTTTCCCACGAAAAACTCAGTATTTTTAATTTCATTAAGATTTGCATTTCGTTTTGCATCTTCAATTGCTTGTGGAACAATTTCCACACCATACACTTTTTTCGCCTTCTGAGCTAAAAACAAAGAAATCGTGCCAATTCCACAATATAAATCCCATACAGTTTCTTCACCAGTCAGTCCTGCATAATCAAGTGCATACTGATACAACTGTTCTGTTTGCTTTGGATTCACTTGATAAAAAGAAAGAGGAGAAATCTGATATTTTACATTTCCAATATAATCTGTAATATAGGTCTGTCCCCATAATAAACGAATATTTTTTCCCATAATCACATTTGTATTTTCCTTATTAATGCTGTAAGTAATACTCGTCATTCCTTCAATTTTTCGTAAGTTATCCACCAATTTTTCGCTGTGAGGAAAATTATCCCCATTTACTACAAGACAAACCATAATTTCCTTTGTAGTAAATCCAAATCGAATTAAAACATGGCGCACAAGTCCCTTTCCTGTAGTTTCATCATAGGCACTAATATGATATTCATTCATAAAATCTACAATAATATCTAAAATTTTCTCATTTTCTTTACGTCCTAAAGAACACTCCCTATTGGGAATAATTTGATGCGTTCTCCCTGCATAAAATCCAGTTATAATCTGACCATTTTTATCTGTTCCAAATGGAAATTGCGCTTTATTTCGATAGTAAAACGGATTATCCATTCCACAAATATCTTCCATCAACGAATCCAAAAGTTCTGAAGCAAATCCTCCAATTCTTTCCAAGTTCCCTCTAACTTTCTTTTCTTTAAATCTTAATTGCTCTTCATAAGAAAGTTCTTGAATCTGACACCCTCCACACTGCCTTGCAACTGGACATTTTGCTTCCACACGATCTTTTGAAGGCTCTAAAATACGCATCAGTCTAGCATAACCATAATTTTTCTTCGCCTTCATTACCTTAGCTTCTACAACATCTCCAATAATGGCATCTTTAATAAAAAGTGTATAACCATCAACTTTCCCTATTCCTTCACCATTCACACCGATATCTTCTATTTTAACTACTGCCGTTTCATTCTTTTTCATACTTACTCCTTCATTTTGGAATACAATAAACTTCAATCGGGGACATAGCATTTCTCAATTTTACTACGTCCCCGTTCACACTTTTTACAAACTTGTTCTTCTTAAATTAGATTCAAACAATCGATTATATCCAAGCCATTCGCTTCCTTGTTTATCTTTAAATATCTCCGTTAACGTCTGCATCTTCGCATCTGTACTATCGGCAAAATTTAATGCAACAGCCTCAGCAAGTGCTGGTTTTTTTGGCGAACCATATTCTAATTCTCCATGATGTGCCAAAATACAATGTTTTAATTCACTGGCTATTTTTTGTGGGAAACCATCAATCGTGCGAATTGCATCTTGAATCATCTCCACTCCTATTATAATATGTCCTAATAATTGGCCGTCATCTGTATAATCATTTTCTGGAAATGCTGATAATTCTTTTGTTTTTCCAATATCATGAAAAATTGCTGCTGTAAACAATAAATCTTTATTCAAAATAGGATATGCTCCCACATAGTACTCACATAATTTCACAATGCTTAATGTATGTTCTAACAATCCTCCAGCAAAACCGTGATGTACTGTTTTCGCAGCCGAATGTCCTTTAAATTGTTTGATAAACACTTCATCCTGAACAAAATAATATTCTAACGCTTGTCGTAAATATACATTATCTACTTTCTTGATGTAGCCAAGTAGCTCATCATACATTCCATTTACACTTTTTTCGCTCGTAGGCATATAGTCTGCCGGATTATATTCATCTTCAAATGCTTTTCGAATTTGACGGATATTTAACTGTAAAGCCCCGTTATAACTAATCACTTCTCCAAAAACTTCAATGAAATCCATTTCGTCATAATCTGCTATTCCACCTGAGTTTGGATCCCATACTTTTCCATCTAACGTTCCTGTTTTATCCTGCAAAAGTAAATTATCATATGGTTTCCCATTTCTTGTTTCCGCTGAACGTTTTGTCTTACATAAATAAATATCCCTAACTGTTTCCCCTTCATGCAATGTATTAATATACTTCATTTCTTTCCTCTTTCTATTCTTTACTTCCAACCGTTACATTAAATTTAATTTCTACATATCCATTGTTACTTCTTCTTTTCCCATTTAATTCTATCTGCGTTCCTGGCGTACTCTCTAAAACAGATTTCTGATATTCTTCTTGCGTAGTTATTTTTGTTCTTCCTACACTTGTAATAATATCTCCACATTGAATACCTGCTGCCATCGCCGGAGAATCCGCCTCTACATTTTTAACATACAAACCTTGTGGTAAACCCTGTTCGGTTTCTATGCGCTCTGTAATCTCTGCTCCAGTAATCCCTACATACGAAACACTTTTCCCATTTGATAAAAGTTCAATTTCTGTTTTTAAATCGGAAATTGCCAATGCTGTTGTTGTAGATACATTCCCACTTCCTGACAAATTAGATTTAATTAATCCAACAACTTCTCCTGCTGTGTTAACAAAAATACCACTACCATTGTTACTTCCAGCAATGTCAGATAAAATCATATGGTATTTCCCATCAGCAAAAGAAATTTTTTTACCCACTGCACTTGCAATGCCATAGCTAATCGCATCTGAATATCCAAATGGCTTTCCAAGCGCAATTAACGTATCTCCTTGCGTCACTAAATTAGAATTTCCAAGCTTAAGTGTTATAATTTGACGAGTTGTTGTGCTTTTCAGTATTGCCTTTTTCACTCGAAATATGGCAATACCTACGTTTTTATCTTGCTTTTTCACTTCTACATTGTATGTATTTCCATCACAAAATGTAGCTTCTAAACTTTCTGCATCTTTTAACACACCATTATCCGCCAAAACAAGAATTTCCGCTCCGGTATCTGCAACAATCACACCTGATACACTATTCACGGTATCATATGTTTCCTTAATCCATCCCTCTTTCCCATGAATTCCTCTAATCTCCACGACGCCTCTTTCTGCTCTTTTTGCTACTTCAAATAAAGCTTCATTTAATTGCTCATGGTTAGCTAAATTCATCTCCCGGGTATCTGATTGCACTTGTTCTGTTTTTGTTATTTGTTCTTTCTTTTCCTCATCTTTTGGAATGGTAACTTTTTTTGTGTCTTGATGAAATATCGATTCTGCCCATGGTTTTAGCGCAAAAAAACCAACACATGACATCAAGCCGAAAAGAAGCCCACAAGCCACTATCATAATCACGCGACCTGCCAATTTTCTGCCTGTCATCTGCTCCGACTTTATTGTCTCTTGTAAAAAGGAAAATTCCTTCTTTTCCTCTCTTTGTTCCTTTGAATATTCCTCTGGGATTTTGTTTGATTCCATAGACATTCATTGACTCCTTCATTTTCCTTTCTATAGTATACATGATTGATGTTCATTGTTCAATATTTTCCTTTTCATTGCTCTTTAAATAAGGTAAAATGTAACTCAAAGGACTTTGTAATTTGCTAAAATATTGAGGTGGAATATGAATAAAAAAGCACAATTAAAATTAGAATACAATAAAATTATTGATTTATTAGAAGAACAAGCTTCTTCTCCAAGTGGAAAACAACGCTGTAAAAAGTTAAATCCAATGGTACAGATTGAAGATATTCAGTTAGCACAAGAGCAGACGGCGTCTGCCTTTACAAGAATTGTTAAAAAAGGACGTATCTCTTTTAGCGGTTGTTATCCAATAGAAGATTCTCTAATGCGTCTAGAAGTCGGTGGTGTTTTAACTTGTAATGAACTTTTACACATCGCTAAACTTCTACAAGTAACAAATAAAGTAAAATCCTTTGGTCGTCATGATACTGTTGATGATTCAGAAGATTGCCTTGATCCTTATTTCAATCAATTAGAACCATTAAGCATTTTATCAAACGAAATTTCTCGTTGCATTTTAGGAGAGTATGAAATCAGTGATGATGCCAGCAGTACTTTGAAGCATATCCGTAAAAGCATTCAATTACTAAACGAACGTGTCCACTCTACATTGAATTCACTTGTTAATGGCTCATTAAAATCTTATTTGCAAGATTCTCTTATTACAATGCGTGGGGACCGGTATTGTATTCCTATAAAAGCGGAATACAGAAGTCAAGTTCCTGGTATGATTCATGACCAATCTTCTACTGGCTCTACACTTTTTATCGAACCTATGGCTATTGTCAAATTAAATAATGATTTAAAAGAATTATATGGAAAAGAACAAGAAGAAATTCAAGTAATCCTTGCAAGACTAAGCAATGAAACTGGAGAATATGTACAAGAATTGCGAACGAATTTCTCTATTCTTACAGAATTAGATTTTATTTTTGCAAAAGGAATGCTCGCATTATCTATGAATGCTAGTAAACCACTTTTCAACACAAGAGGATATATTCACATCCGCGAAGGTCGCCATCCCCTTTTAGATAAGAAAAAAGTCGTTCCCATTACATTAACTTTGGGAGATACTTTCGATTTACTAATCATCACTGGACCAAATACAGGCGGAAAAACAGTTTCTCTAAAAACAGTTGGATTATTTACTTTAATGGGACAAGCAGGTCTTCATATTCCTGCATTGGATCGCTCTGAGCTTGCTGTATTCCATGAAGTTTATGCAGATATTGGAGATGAACAAAGTATTGAGCAAAGTCTTAGTACATTTTCATCTCATATGACAAATATCGTATCCTTTTTGCAAGATGTAGACGAACATTCTCTTGTTTTATTTGATGAATTAGGCGCAGGAACTGATCCAACAGAAGGAGCAGCTTTAGCAACCGCTATACTTTCTCATTTACACCAACGAGGTATTCGTACAATGGCAACAACGCATTATAGTGAGTTAAAAGTATTCGCTCTTTCTACAGAAGGAGTAGAAAATGCCTGCTGTGAATTTGATGTGGAAACGCTACGACCAACCTATCGACTCCTAATCGGTATTCCGGGAAAAAGTAATGCTTTTGCTATATCAAAAAAACTTGGACTACCAGATTACATTATTGATGAAGCTAAATTGCAATTATCAGAACACGACGAATCCTTTGAAGATTTACTTTCTGATCTTGAGGAAAGTAGAAAAACAATTGAAAAAGAACGAGCTGAAATTGCCTCGTATAAACTAGAAATCCAACAACTAAAATCTCGTGTGGAGAAAAAACAAGTCCGCTTAGATGAACAAAAAGAGCGTATTCTTCGCGAAGCAAACGAAAAAGCAAATGTTATTTTACGCGAAGCAAAAGAGGTTGCCGATGAAACAATGAAAAACTTCCGCAAATTTGGAAAAGAAAATATTTCTGTTTCCGAAATGGAACGAGAACGAGAACGTCTTCGAAAAAAGATTTCCAAAACACAGGAAAAAACCTCTTTACAGCCAAGAAAACCGAAGAAACAACATAAACCAAGTGATTTTAAACTTGGAGAATCTGTAAAAGTCTTAAGTATGAACTTAACTGGAACAGTTAGTTCTCTTCCAGATGCCAAAGGAAATCTATTTGTACAAATGGGTATTCTTCGCTCTCAAGTAAATATTTCTGACTTAGAAATCATTGAAGAACCAATGACAATTACTGCAAAACAAATGCGCAGAACATCAAACGGTAAAATGAAAATGCAAAAATCACTTTCAGTTAGTCCGGAAATCAAATTACTCGGAAAAACTGTTGACGAAGCAATTGCAGAATTGGATAAATATTTAGATGACGCTTATCTTGCTCACTTAAGCCCTGTACGAATTGTACACGGGAAAGGAACAGGTGCGTTACGTCAGGCAGTACACAATTATCTAAAACGTCTGAAATATGTAAAATCCTATCGTCTTGGTGCTTTTGGCGAAGGGGATGCAGGTGTAACTATCGTTGAATTTAAATAAAAGAAAAGGAGAGATATATATGGTGAATAAACAAAAAATTCTAATTGTTGACGATGATGAGAATATTGCAGAACTAATTTCTCTCTATCTAACAAAAGAATGTTTCAACACAATGATGGTTCATGATGGAGAAGATGCTCTAACTGCTTTCGAGACTTATCAGCCAAATTTAATTTTACTCGATCTTATGCTTCCAGGTATCGATGGTTATCAAGTTTGTCGTGAAATTCGCGCAAAATCTAACACACCAATTATTATGTTATCTGCAAAAGGTGAAGTTTTTGATAAAGTACTTGGTTTAGAGCTTGGGGCTGATGATTATATGATCAAACCATTCGATGCCAAAGAATTAGTCGCAAGAGTAAAAGCCGTTCTACGACGTTATCAACCTATTAAGCCGGAGGTTACTACAGCAGATAAAGGAAAATGTGTTTCTTATCCTGGAATCGAAATCAATTTAACAAATTATTCTGTAACTGTTGACAATATTCCTGTAGAAATGCCACCAAAAGAATTGGAGTTATTATTTTTCCTTGCTTCATCTCCAAATCAAGTTTTCACTCGCGAACAATTACTAGATCAAATTTGGGGATATGATTATGTCGGCGATACTCGAACCGTAGATGTACATATAAAACGCTTACGCGCCAAAATAAAAGACCATCCTACTTGGAGTCTCGGAACAGTTTGGGGAATCGGTTATAAATTCGAGGTTAAATAGCATGCGTAGTACACTTTATCTAAAATTTATTTTAATTTATATTGCATTTGGTTTCCTAAGCATTTTTACTGTAGCCACCTTAGGTTCTACTCTTCTTACTGCAAATTTAGAAAAACAAATCGGCGGTGAATTATATAAAGAGGCTAATCTAATGGGAAAAGACTATTTACCTGGATTTTTCACAAACACATTATCTCTAAATGATACACAAATTCAACTAGATGGAATGAACACTTACTTAAATGCCGATGTCTGGGTTACAAACCCAACTGGAGAAATCCTTCTTTCATCACAACTCAACCCATCTAGTCCTATTTCTGCAAAAATTGAAAATTTCAATCCTGCAGAAGCAGGTAGTGATCAGTACCTTATTGGAGATTACCACCATTCTTTTCCAGAAGAAATGATTACGGTTATTGCCCCAATTACACAAGGCTTTTATACAAAAGGATATATTTTAATCCACAAACCTTATTCTGATTTAATCAAAGATAAAAATTCTATGTTAAATATTGGATACATTACTTTATTAGTAATTTATATTTTATCCTTTTCAATTTTGTTGGGACTACACTTTTTTATTTACTGTCCATTACGTAAAATTACAGAGGCAGCCAAACAATATGCATCTGGAAATTTGGAACACGAAATACATATTAACACAAATGATGAAATCGGATATCTATCTGCATCACTCAACTATATGTCAAGTCAATTAAAAGATATGAACAATTATCAGAAAAAATTTATTGCAAATGTTTCTCATGATTTCCGTTCTCCACTCACATCTATCAAGGGATATGTTAATGCAATTGCAGATGGAACAATTCCAATAGAAATGTACGAAAAATATTTAAATATTATTTTATTCGAAACAGAGCGTTTAACAGATTTGACACAAGATTTACTTACTCTAAATGAATTTGATACAAAGGAACTTCTCTTAGATAAATCTTCTTTTGATATCCATGAAATCATTCGCACTACTGCAGTTTCTTTTGAAGGAAGATGTACCACAAAGAAAATTTCCATTGAACTTTTATTTGCTTCCAAAACACTTTTGGTTTACGCAGACAAAAGAAAAATTCAACAAGTTTTATACAATTTACTGGATAATGCAGTCAAATTTAGTACTTGCGAATCGAATATTTATATAGAAACAACTGAACATGGGGGAAAAGTCTTTATCTCTGTAAAAGATACAGGGATTGGCATCCCTAAAAAATGTATCTCGCAAATTTGGGAACGATTTTATAAAACTGATTTATCCCGTGGGAAGGACAAAAAAGGGACAGGACTTGGCCTTGCAATTGTAAAAGAAATTATCAATGCTCATGGAGAAAGCATTAATGTCATTAGTACAGAAGGTGTTGGAACAGAATTTATTTTTTCGCTTTCCAAAAAGTAAAAGTCAGGGAGATATAAATTATCCCCCTGACTTTTAATATAACATTTTCTTAATAGATTTCTTACCCATATTATCTTTTGTTACCCATATAAATCCAGAATCAATGTATGCTTGGTTTCCCATACCAAGAGATGCTCTTGCTGCTGAAATAACTGTAGCATATCCCATTCCATATGGATTCTGCACAATTAGTCCACTTACTCTTTCATCTTTCAATGCTTTTAATTGATTTTCTCCACCATCTACAGAAACAATTTTTAACTCATTATCTTTTTGTAACGCCTTTAGCAACTCTTCATTCACCGTAACATTCGTAGAAAAAGCACCTTTAATATTTGGATTTTTCTTCATCATATAGCGAATGGCTTCTGTCTGTGTTATTTCTTCTGGAAGGACATCTTTTCCTCCCTCCATTTTATTCTTGTTTCTTTCAGCAGCAATCACTTTTGACACTTCTTCCAAATCATCTAAATGATATACAAGAGGCACTTTTATATTCGGATGATTCTCTTTTAATTCATTTAAAAATCCTTGTTCACGTTGTTTTGCACTTGTAGATTCCTTATCATGTACAAACAATGCCACATCTCCCGCATCATCTACTATAGATGCTAATTTTGTAGCTCCCATTTTCCCTATTTCGCTGTTATTAGCTGAAGTCATTGCTTGGATATTCTTATAATCACTTCCCGAATCAAAAGCAACAATTGGAATCCCATTTTCTGCCGCTAAGTCAAACTGTACTTCACAAGCTGTGGAATCAATAATCGCAATTCCAACTGCAACCGGATTTCTAGCCAACTCTTCATCTAAAATATTAATCTGCTCCTCGATATTCTCACCTTTGGCAGAACCACTATAATTCACTTTAATTTTATCTTCACCCTTATATCCTAAGGCATTATTCAAATCTTCTTCTGCCTTTTCGGCTCCTTTTTTTACTTCATTCCAAAATTCACTATCGCTACTCTTTCCTATTATAGATATGTAAGAACCTGGTTCAAGTTTGATTCCTGATACATCACTATACGCAATTGGATTTAAAACATCAAGATTTCCTTGTCTTTCATTTATTTGCTTTTCACCATCTTTTAATACGATATTTTCTTTCTGTGTATCCGATGAAGCACATGAAGAAAACAATACCGCAGTGCAAACTAAACTTAAAAGCACTTGTAACTTTCTTTTCATCTTTTTTATACACTCCTAATTATTTCACATTATTTTTGATACTGTTACTATACACTAATTTTGTGAAAAAAGAATAAATTTTTTCTTAATTTTATAAATTACTTATCCAAAACCTTCTCAACTTGTATACTGTATTCAATTTAGTACAATCTAACCACCTTTATACTATTGACGGTTGCCCCTTTTTTCCTTATAATTTAGGCGTAGTGAATATTTTAACAAACTAAAGACTAGTGTATATGTACACTTCTCTAGTAGCATTATAAAGCAAACACAATTTAGGAGGATTTTTAAAATGGAAAAAAACTGGAATTCTAGTTGGGACGGTTTTAAACCTGGCCGTTGGAATCGTACATCTGTAAATGTCCGCAACTTTATTCAGGAGAACTACACTCCATATGAAGGAGATGATTCTTTCTTAGCTGGACCAACAGAAGCAACTACAAAACTTTGGGCTCAAGTAATGGACCTTTCTAAACAGGAACGTGAAGCAGGTGGAGTATTAGATATGGATACAAAAATCGTATCTACAATTACTTCTCATGGACCTGGATACTTAAACAAAGATTTAGAGCAAATCGTTGGTTTCCAGACAGACAAACCTTTCAAACGTTCTCTTCAGCCATTTGGTGGTATTCGTATGGCACAGAATGCTTGTCATGAAAACGGATACGAAGTAGATCCTGAAATCGTAAAAATCTTTACAGAATACAGAAAAACACACAATCAGGGTGTATTTGACGCTTACACACCAGAAATGAGACTTGCAAGAAAATCTGCTATTATCACAGGTCTTCCAGATGCTTACGGACGTGGACGTATCATCGGTGACTACCGTCGTGTTGCATTATACGGAACAGATTGGTTAATCGAAGACAAAAAACAACAATTAGCAACTTCTTTAGTAAGAATGACAGGAGATAATATCCGTCTTCGCGAAGAATTATCTGAACAAATTAGAGCACTTGGCGAATTAGCTAAATTAGGTGAAATTTACGGATATGATATCACAAAACCTGCTTCAAACGCAAAAGAAGCTATCCAGTGGTTATACTTTGGATACCTTGCAGCAGTTAAAGAACAAAACGGTGCTGCTATGAGTCTTGGACGTACATCTACATTCCTTGATATCTATATTCAACGTGACTTAGACAGAGGATTAATTACAGAAGAACAAGCTCAGGAATACATTGACCACTTTATTATGAAATTACGTCTTGTTAAATTTGCACGTACACCTGAATATAATGCATTATTCTCAGGTGACCCAACATGGGTAACAGAATCTCTTGGTGGTGTTGGTGTTGACGGACGTCCACTTGTTACAAAGACATCATTCCGTTACTTACACACACTAGATAACTTAGGAACTGCTCCAGAACCAAACTTAACAGTTCTTTGGTCAACACGTTTACCACACGCATTCAAAGAATACTGTGCTAAAATGTCAATCAAATCATCTTCTATTCAATATGAAAATGATGACTTAATGCGTCCTACTCACGGTGATGACTACGCAATTGCTTGTTGTGTATCTTCAATGAGAGTTGGTAAAGAAATGCAGTTCTTCGGAGCACGTGCTAACCTTGCAAAATGTTTATTATACGCTATCAACGGTGGTATTGATGAAAAACTTAAAATTCAGGTTGGACCTAAATACCGTGCAGTAGAAGGCGATGTACTTGATTATGATGATGTAATGTCAAAATTTGATGATATGATGGAATGGTTAGCAGGACTTTATGTAAATACATTAAATATCATTCACTATATGCATGATAAATATTCTTACGAAAGACTTCAAATGGCTCTTCATGATAGAGACGTTAAACGTTACTTTGCTACAGGTATCGCTGGACTTTCAGTAGTTGCTGACTCTTTAAGTGCTATTAAATATGCAAAAGTAACACCTGTAAGAGATGAAGATGGATTAGTAGTAGATTACAATGTAGAAGGAGATTTCCCTAAATACGGAAACAATGATGACCGTGTTGATGAAATCGCAGTTGAAATTGTTCGTACATTTATGGACAAAGTAAGAAAACACCACACATATCGTCACGGTGTTCCAACAACTTCTATTTTAACAATTACTTCTAATGTAGTATATGGTAAGAAAACAGGTAACACACCTGACGGAAGAAAAATGGGAGAACCATTAGCACCAGGAGCAAACCCAATGCACGGTCGTGATTCTCACGGAGCATTAGCTTCACTTGCATCAGTTGCTAAAATTCCTTTCAGACACGCTCAGGATGGTATTTCAAATACATTCTCTATTATTCCTGGAGCATTAGGAAAAGAAGATCAGATTTTTGCAGGAGATCTTGACATTGACAGAATCGAAGAATGCGGAAATCAAGCTTGTAACATTCCAAACATCATGGAAAGTATTGATAACGAATAAGAATAAAACAATATAGGAGGAAATCACTATGGCAGTAAATCAACAGCAAATCGATAACTTAGTAAATATGTTAGACGGTTATGTAGAACAAGGTGGACATCACTTAAATGTAAATGTTTTTACTAGAGAAACATTGTTAGACGCTCAGAAACACCCAGAAAACTACCCACAGTTAACAGTTCGTGTTTCTGGATACGCAGTAAACTTTATCAAATTAACAAAAGAACAACAGGACGACGTTATTTCACGTACATTCCACGAAGGTATGTAGACAATAAAGTTCAGATATGAATCAAACCGGGCAACTTCATGCTTTCATGAGGATTTGTCCGGTTTTTCATTAGTGCCTGTATATAAAAGGGGGTTTTATTATGACAAAAGGTTATATACACTCTATAGAAAGTTGTGGAACAGTTGATGGTCCTGGAATTCGCTATGTTGTCTTTCTTCAAGGATGTCCTATGAGATGTCAGTATTGCCATAATCCAGATACTTGGAAAGTTAATGTAGGTAAACAACTTACTGTCGAAGAAGTATTAGAAGGTTTTTATACCAATAGACCTTTTTACCGAAATGGCGGAGTAACTGTTACTGGTGGTGAACCAATGATGCAGATGGATTTCCTAATTGAGTTATTTACCCAGTTAAAAAAAGATGGTGTGCATACTTGTATTGACTCTTCAGGAATTATGTTTCAACCACATAACAAAATTTTCATGAATAAATTAAATATTCTTCTTGGACTAACTGATTTAATCATGCTTGACATCAAACACATTGATGATGAAAAACATAGAACTCTGACTGGACAATCGAATAAAAATATTCTTGCTTTTGCAAAATATCTAGATGAAAAAAATATTCCTGTGTGGATTCGTCATGTTGTTGTTCCAGGAATTACACTTTATCAAGAATATTTAGAACGTTTAGGCAAGTTTATAAGTACATTAAATAATGTAAAAGCACTTGATGTTCTTCCATATCATTCTATGGGCAAAGTAAAATATGAAAATTTAGGCATGGATTATCCTTTAAAAGATACTCGAGAAGCAACAAAGGAAGAAGCTGCTGCTGCTAAAAATATTATTCTTTCTGCTTACAAAAAAGGGAAAACAGAAAACATGTACTAAATTCAGAGCATAAATGCTCTTGTATCTTTTGTTATTTTGTATTAGAATAAATCTTATAAATGGTAGAACCATTTTTACCAGATCAAAAAGGAGGATACATACTATGGCACACGTAATTAGTGATGAATGTGTAAGCTGCGGTTCTTGTGAAGCAGAATGCCCAGTAGGAGCAATCTCTCAGGGTGCTGAACACTACGAAATCGATGCTGACGCTTGTGTAGACTGTGGTGCTTGTGCAGCACAGTGTCCAACAGGAGCAATCTCTGCTCAATAATAACACATTATATATTGGACATCAGTCTAAAAGAGTATAGTGAAACTAGATTCGTTTCACTATACTCTTTTTATTTTTTATATTCTCGAATATTGTCAAAACTTGCGGTCAAAACTTTTCATCTCATACCATATTCTATGGTATGATTAAGATGTATTAAAACGATATAAAACAACTTAGGAGGCGATTGTATGGGCGAAGTCCATTATATGATTTCTGAAGCGTCTAAACGTGTCAACGTAGAAACACATGTTTTGCGTTATTGGGAAGAAGAGTTGGAATTACCTATTGGACGTACAGAAATGGGACACCGGTACTATACAGAAGAGAACATACAACTATTCCGTTGTATCAAAGAACTAAAGGCACAAGGAATGTTTTTAAAAGATTTAAAAAATATGATACCTGATATTCTTCGTCTAAAAGAACAGAAAATGGCGCAGACAAAGGAGCAGACGGAAATGACTGTTTCCAAGGCTCAAATTGTACAAGACCATAAACATGAGCAATTACAAACTCTTCTTGGACAAGCTTTTCAACATATCCTTGAACAAAATAACAAAGCATTAGAAGCCTCTGTTACAAAAGCTGTCAGCGAAAAAGTCTCAAAAGAAATCAGTTTTCTTCTAGAAGCAAAAGAACGACAAGAAGAAGAACGTTTCAAAAAATTAGATTCACTTATTCGACAACAACAAACCTTGCGAAAAGAAGCTGGAAAATCTTCTGCAACCAGAAAATTTCGTCGTCTTCTTGGTGTCGGCGAAATCTAAAAAACGGGGAGATAACATTTGTTACCTCCCCGTTTTCTTATTAAGTTATTATTTCATTTTTCTTCTTCTAATAATAATCCCTATACCTGTAATAGCACACAATCCAATGATTCCCCATAATACAATAGGTGCTGTATCGCCTGTTTTTACAGAACTATTCTGATTACTATTCTGACTGCCATTTCCATTTACAGTTCCGTTATTATTTCCACTCGTATTTCCGTCATGGTTTCCATTGTCATGATCTCCGCCATTATTATTTCCACCATTGTTATCTCCATTTCCATCAGGATTTGGAGGAGTAATCGTTTCCGATTTTACAATTACTTTGATTGTAGTAGAAACATCATTTGGATTGATCACACCATCTTTTAACTCTAATACTCCATGTAGTGTGTAAGTTCCATTTTCATCGCTATTATAATCGCCTTTTTCCCATTTCACTGAAAGTTCTTTGTCTAATCCTGATTCCAACTGCACCATAACTGTCTTTGGTAAATTTAATTGAGCAAATGCGGTTCCCTTTTCTACTGTTAAACTTTCAGGTTCTGTTACACTTACGATTACCTGATCTGCCTTTTCTTCACTAAACACAAAGGCAAACTGTGCTGGAAGTGACTGATGTCCTTTGTTATCAAATGCAATAATTTTTACAACATATGTTTTGTCTTTTTCAAGTCCGGCTAAAGTAAATTCTTCTTTATCTGTTGTTCCTTTTTTCACACCATCTACATATACGATATAACCTGCCACTTCTGTAGCTGCTGGTGCTTTCCATGTTAATTTTACACTATCTTTTCCAGAAATTGTTTTTACAATATCTGTTACTGAAGGAAGTGTATTGTCTGCATTTGGGTCTGTTGTTGTCACATGATTGACTTCAATTGCTTTTGCTGATTTTCCGCCCTCATTTACTGCGTAAATCTTGAAGTTATATGTTGTTCCTGGTTTCAATCCTTTTACTTTTATAAATGTATCTGTAGATTCTACTTTTACATTGTGTTCTGCATCTACGATTTCGTAAGAAGTTGCACCTCGAACAGCATCCCATTCTAATGCTACTAGTTTTGATTCAACAAGAATCGCTTTTCCTTTTTCATCATTTACAACAGGAGCTTGTGCTTTTCCTAATGTTGTAATTGCTGTTTCTAAATCTTTTTGTGCTTTATTAACTACTTCTTGTGTTGCATCATCTTTATTCATAACTTTCACAGCTTCATCGTACACTTTTTTAAATGTTGTCCATTTATCTTGTGCATAAGCTGATTCAGAAAGTTTTGAAGCTTTTGTAATTGTATCTTGTAATTGAGCTTTATCTACTTTAACACCTTCTGTAGAAGATAAAACTTTTAAATAATCAAGATTAACTTGTTTCTTACCATTTCTTGATTTCACTACACATTTTATCTTATGTGAGCCTTGATTCAAATCCATCTTTTTAAATAATAATTGTTGGTCATCACCATTTGCAGAACCTTCTAAAGATTTTATTCCTTGACTTTGACCATCAATAAATACTTCTAAACTTCCCCAAGAAGTATGTTTTTGAACATACACTTCAATTCCTGTTCCATTAAAGGTATATTCAAAATATGCATTTTCCTCTCCACATTCTGTTTTCGTTCCACCATGATGTCGATCAGCTTCTCCAGCCCATGTAGACCAATTTCCATGCCATGTTATTTTATCATTTCTAGTTCCTTTATCTCCGGTCTTTGTTCCATCTTCTACAATTGTTTCCTGAACTTCATTGTCTTTCTTAATGGCTACTTTTAATGTCATTTCTCCAGATTTTGTCTTATCCGCTTTTGACACTGCTTTAATTTTAACTTCACCATTTTTATCTTTCACTGTCACAAGACCAGCTTCATTTACTGTTGCAATAGAGTCATCTGAAGATGTCCATGTTACACTCTGATCTTTCACTTCTTTTGGTAAAACTTCTGCTTTCATTTGTACAGTACTGTTTGCTTTTCCTACAGTTGTAATACCAGCTACTGTAGATACTTTCACAGAAGAAGGTTTTGCAGTTGTACGATCTAATACATTGAATGCATCTAATTCTACTTTTGTACGTTTTCCTTCGCCTTGGCTACTCTTATTTAATACTTTTAAAACAATTGTATGCTTTTCAGGAGTTTTAGATAAATTATCTTTTGTAAATACCGTTTTCTTACGTTCTGTTGACGCACTATATGTATCTACTTCTCCATGTGATTTACCATCAATAAATACTTCGATTTTTCCTCTATCGTGGTTTGTACAAGTAATCACTTCGATTCCTGTTCCAACAAATGTAAGAGAAGCTGTTTCTCCACCTTGTGGTGTTTCTAAGTATTTAATTGTGCCATTGTGATTTACATTTTCATCCCAATTTGCCCATGCCCCATGATATTGTATACGACTATCTCTATCATCAATCATACCTGCCATATCACTCATATCATTTACTAAAACAAACTCTGTTTTCTTTGATTCTTGTCCTGCTACTACTGCTGTAATTTGATATTTCATTTCCCCAAGTTTTTTATCTGCAGTAATATCTTTATAAGAATTTGTCTTTACATTGCTTGCAATTAACTGTACATCACCGTTTTCTACTTTACGATATACATTAAATGTTCTTCCTTCTGCTTTTGCTTCATCCCAAGTTAGATTTACGTTATTCGCATCTACTCTTTCTGCAGTAAGTCCTGTAGGCATTTCTACACCTGCTGGAATATTTTTAATTGTATATTTGTGACCTTTTGTTGTGTCAAAAGAAATTCTATCTGCTGAAATTGGTTTTACTTCTACTACTTTTCCATTCTCATCTAAAACAGTTGCTAATGAAGCATTTTTCACTTGAACAGTTGCTTTTCCACCATTTTTAGATAAAATTGTTGCTTCTGTTACATTTTTATTTGCCCATTTCATGTTTACTTCAAAATTACCACGTGCAACAAGCCCTTGAACACTTCCGTTTGCCCATACATCTGGTAATGATGGAAGCATATTAATATAGCCCATATTGCTCTGCAATAACATCTCTGCTACACCTGATGTCATACCAAAGTTTCCATCAATCTGGAATGGTGCATGACTGTCCCAAAGGTTTGGATAAATACCATCACGGAATAAGTTTTGAATTAATTTATGTGCCTGATTTCCATTCCCTGTTCTAGCCCACGCATTTATTCTCTGGCCCATTCCCCAGCCTGTACTTGTATCTCCTCTTTCTTTAAGTGATACGATTGCAGCATCCATATATTCTGCATTATCCACAGAAATCAAATCTCCAGGGAAAAGTCCTAATAAATGTGACATATGTCTATGTCCTTTTGAACCCATACTTCCTAAAGTTGTTTCTGTATACCATTCTTTAATCTGTCCACTATCACCAATTTCAATTGGTTTTAATTTTGCTTGTCTTTCACGCCATTCTTTTACTTTCGCTTCATCTTTTCCTAAGATTTCAGCTGCTGTAGAAACATCTTCATATAACTGCCAAATCAAAGATTGTTCATATGTATTTCCTGCTGTAATTGGTCCATGTTCTGGAGAATATGCTGGTGCTGAAACAAGTCTTCCTGTCTTTTTATCCTCAATTAAAATTTGATCATATAAAAGAGCTGCCTCTTTTAACATTGGATAAATATGTTCTTCCATATATTTTACATCACCTGTATATTCATAGTATTCCCAACAGTTCTGTAAAATCCAAGGAAGTGCCGCTGGAGACCATCCCCAACTAAAATTCCATCCCGGACAAGTCCAACCAAATGGTGTATTCTGTGTATGGGCTGTAAATCCACCCTTCTCCACACCAAAATATGTTTTTGCTGTAACTTTACCTGGTTCAACAAGAGAATTAATATAATCTACCAATGGTGTAGCACATTCTGCCATGTTTGTAGAGTATGTTGGCCAATAATTCATCTGTAAATTTACATTCATATGATAATCTGACCCCCATGGAACTCTATTAGCATCACCTACACGATTTTGCCATACTCCTTGTAAGTTAGCTGGTAAATCTCCATTTCGTGATGAAGAAATTGTTAAATATCTTCCATATTGGAACAACAATACTTCTAATGCACGATTTTCTGCTTCTGTATTTTTCTTTGCTTTGTAATCACTTAATAAAACATCTGTTGTTTTACTTGGTACATTTTGTCCTAAGTCTAACTGTACACGTGAAAAGATTTTTGAGTAATCAGCAATATGATCTTCTTTTACTTTTTCATATCCTTTTTTACTTGCTTGATCAATCACTTTTTGTACACTGGCATCTAATTGTTCTGTTGTTTCACCTGTACGGTATTTTGGATAAACATTTTTGTAATCTGTATCAGCAGAAACATACACAATTGCTTCTGAAGCATTGGAAACTTGAAGTTTATCTTTACCCTTTTCTTCTACTTTTCCATCTTTCGCTTCTACTTTTACTTTTCCATTTAATTTCAACTGATTGTCCTGCATTTCACCAGCAACTGTAATAGTGTTATCTTTTACCGTTGTTTGAACATCTTTACCTAATTTGTTCTTCACTACATCTTCTGCATTATCAATTGGAAAAGAAATATCAAAATTCAATTTTTCATTCCCGCTTGCTGTGAATTTCATTGCCATTACATTATCTGGATAACTGACAAAATATTCTCTATGCATCTTAGTATTGTTATAATCAAAATCAACTGATGCTACTGCATTTTCTAGATTTAAATCTCTATTGTAGTTTTTAACTTGCTCTTTCTTAAATCCAAAATCAACATAGATATCTCCCCAAGACTGATATGCACCATAACCCGCTTCTTCTCCGACTAACTTACTTGCAAGTTTATTTGCTTCTTCATCTTGACCTTTTTTATATAAATCTATAATTTCCTTATAAACATCAGACATTTTCTTTCCATTGTCTGCCTTTTCTTTATTTCCACCCTTATAATTTGGTCTTTGAGTACTTGGTCCACCATTCCAAAGTGTTTTCTGATTGAATGTTAATCTTTCTTGACCGATTTCCCCGTAAACATTTGCTCCCATAAAACTATTTCCGATTGGGAGTGTCTGCTGTTGCCATGTGTTATCTTCTGGTGTAGTACCAAAGCTACCACCACTTAGGATATTCTTTCCTTCTGACGCAGGTTCATCATACCAAAGACGTAATTTGCTTTTGTTCACTGGTGCTTCTTTTGCCTCTGTCTGCATCGAAAACGGAATAGAAGTTGCAGTTAACGCAAGTGCACACATCCCTGCTAAAACCTTTTTCAAACTTTTCCTTTTCATATTTTTGCCTTCCTTTTTTATATTTTTTGAAATACTATGTTAAGTATATCTCTGTTCCAAAATTTATTATTTGCATTTTTCACTGATTTTTTTGTATTATCATCTTATTTTTGTGCTTTTTCACCAGTTAAATTCAATTTGATTTATGCATATTATACAAATCAACGTCTTTTAGTGTTATTCTATTATGAAAATATACATTTTATCTTTTCTTCTATACTAAACCACTCTATTTTTTTAGTAATAATGCCACTTTTCTTTTTCATTCTACGCTATATAAAATACAAAAACTCCTGATGAAATCATCAGGAGTTCCCTTTATTCTTTTTTCAAATAATTTGCAAATTTTGTATAATTTGGTAACCATGTTAAATTAACTGTACCAATCGGACCATTTCTCTGTTTAGCAATAATAATTTCTGCCACATTCTTCATTTCAGTATCTTTATTATAATAGTCATCACGATAAATAAACATGACAACATCGGCATCTTGTTCAATCGCTCCAGATTCTCGCAAATCTGACATCATTGGTCTATGATCGGGTCTTTGTTCTACTGCACGGCTCAACTGAGATAAAGCAATAACAGGAACATTTAGTTCTCTTGCTAACCCTTTTAAAGAACGAGAAATCTCCGAAATTTCTTGCTGCCTAGACTCACTTCTACCACCTACACGACCAGTCATTAACTGCAAGTAGTCAATGATAATAATATCTAAACCTTTTTCTAATTTATATTTCCTACATTTGGATCTCAACTCAGAAATAGAAATACCTGGAGTATCATCAATAATTAAATTTGATTTTCCGATAATTCCAGCACCTTCAATTAATTTCTCCCAATCTGAATCTTTTAAATTTCCTGTCCTTAACAATTGTGCATCCACTTGAGATTCAAGAGAAAACAAACGGTTAACTAACTGTTCCTTAGACATTTCCAAACTGAAAATGGCAACAGATTTATTTTCTTTAAATGCAACATGCTGTGCAATATTAAGTACAAACGCTGTTTTCCCCATAGATGGTCTAGCAGCTACTAAAATCAAATCTGATGGTTGTAATCCCGAAGTTTTATAGTCTAAATCCAAAAATCCTGTAGGAATACCTGTAACCGTACCTTTATTTTTAGATGCCTTCTCAATTCTCTCTAGGGCATTTAAAACAACCTGTTTAATTGGAACAAAATCACCAGAATTTCTTTTTTGTACAAGTTCAAACACCTTTTTTTCCGTCATTTCAAGAACTGCTTCCAGGGGTTCTTTTGCTAAATAACAAGTATTTGCAATTTCTTCATTTAATTTAATCAATCTCCGCAACATTGATTTTTCAGATACAATTTCTGCATAATATTTTATATTTGCCGAAGTCGGAACTGCTGTCACCAAATCTCTTACAAACTCTAAACTACTAATTTCTGCAGGAACATCTTTTTCTTTCAATCGCTCTTGCAAAGTAATCAAATCTACCGGTTTTCCCTCATTAAACAATTCTACAATCGCGTCAAAAACAACTCCATATGCTGTTTGATAAAAATCTTCACCGCTAACAATCTCTGCTGCTGTCATAATTGCATCTTTATCCATCAACATCGCACCGACAACGGATTGTTCTGCCTCTACGCTATGTGGCAAAACTCTTTTGATGAGTGCCTCATCCATGGGATCTTCCTCCTAGCCTTCTGTTACATTTACTTTTAATTCTGCAACTACTTTCTGATGTAATTTAACTGGAACAATATGTGTGCCCAAAGTTTTAATCGCATCTTTCAACTGAATTTTCTTTTTATCAATATCGTATCCCATCTGTTTCTTTACTTCAATTGCAATCTCTTTTGTAGAAACAGAACCGAATGTTCTTCCACCTTCACCAACTTTGATTGGAACAACAATCTTTCCTGCCTCAATCTTTTTCGCTAGTTCCTGTGCTGCTTCCAATGCTTCCTGTGCAAGTTTTTCTTTATTTGCATTCTGCAATTTTAAATCATTTAAATTTTTACTTGTAGCTTCTAATCCTAATTTCTTTGGCAAAATAAAATTTCTTGCATATCCATCATTTACATTTACAATTTGACCTTTTTTTCCAAGTGATTTTACATCTTCTAATAATATTACTTTCATTTTAAATATCTCCTTCTTCAATCATTACATCAATAGTTTCTTTCAATACATCAACAGCCCTATCCATATCTGTATGTGCAAACTGCGCTCCAGCGGTATTCATGTGACCACCACCGCCAATTCTTTCCATTATAATCTGCACATTTACCTCATCTATAGACCTTGCACTAACATAAATCTTTCCATTATAATTTGTCAAAACAAACGATGCCTTTACTTTTCCAATATCAAGCAATTCATTTGCTGCCTGTGCTCCGATAATTGTCGGGCTATCAATTTTCATATTTTCACCACGTGCAATGGCATAAATATCTCTATATACTTCTGCATTACTTATTATTCCTGCTTTTGCACGATATGTTTCTATATCCTCACGGAACATCTTTCTAATAAATGTAATATCCGCTCCACATCGTCTTAAGAATGCAGCCGCCTCAAATGTACGAACACCTGCACGATTCATGAAATTATTGGTATCAATCATAATTCCTGCATACAAACTACTTGCCTCCATAGATGGAAGTTTTACATCATCTACAATATATTGTAGAATTTCTGCAACCATTTCACAGGATGAGGAAGCATACGGTTCAATATAAGAAAGAACCGCCCCTTCAATCACGTCACTGCCCTGTCTATGATGATCCAAAACAACTATCATTTTTGCCCAATCAAGTAAATCTTCGCACTCTACCAGTTCTCGTTTATTCGTGTCTACAACAACTACCATCGTGTTATTATCTACATAATCTTCTACATTTTTAGAAGTAAGAAACATGTCCTTTGGATAAGCCGGATTTTTTGTAAAAGATTCATAAAGAGGACGCACAGATCGTGTAATATCATTAATAACAATATGCGCTTCTTTCCCCATCTCTGTTACTGCTCGATAAATACCAATTCCCGCACCAAATGAATCCACATCTCCAATTTTATGTCCCATAATAATAACACAATCTTTTGCAGCAATAAATTCACGAAGTGCCTCTGCTTTAACACGTGCTTTCACTCGTGTATTCTTAGATGTTTGTTCTCTTTTCCCACCAAAATACTCAATTCCTTCTGAAGATTTAACTACTGCCTGATCTCCTCCTCTTGCAAGAGCAAGATCGATGGAAACACGAGCATAATTATAACTTTGCGCATACGTATCATTACTAAGTCCAAATCCCATACTAAGCGTTGCCGGAACATCATTTCCAACATTTACATTTTTGGCATCTTCTAAAATTGAAAAACGATCTTCTTTCATTTGCTCAAAGAAATGTTTTTTAATAACAATAAAATACTTATCTTTCTCCAATTTCTTTGCAATTCCATCTACATTCGCAATATATTGGTTAATTTTACGATCAATCAATGCTACCAAAAGACTTTGTCTTACTTCCTCAACACTATCCATAATCTCATCGTAATTGTCAATATAAATCAACCCAGAAACAAGTCGTTGTTTTTCATTCTCTCGAATGTATGTTTTTAACTCTGTAATATCTCTAAAACATGCCGTAATAAAATATTCTTTTCCTTTTGGAATTTCTACAAGCGGTTCCGCCTCATTGAAATCTTGCACAGAAATCTTAGAGAACTCCACTTCATAATCTCTATCTCCGTAAAAAATTTCTGTCTTTGTCTTTTCTCCTACTTTTGCTGGAAATAATCCCCTATTTAAATCAGGAATGTATTTACTTAAATAATTTTCTCTTCGATTTCCCATTAAGTCTGAAAATTGTTCATTGACCCAAATAATGTTCCCATCTTCCAAAAGAATAACATATGGTATTGATAATTCCTTTAGTAGTACATTCTGAATTGCTCCATATTGTCCTGCAAACTCTACCAATTCTGACAAAAGTAATGACTTATTGTAAAAATATAATATTCCTACAATCACTCCATAAATTAAAACAAATGCCGTCATTACAAACCCAGCTTTTTTATCAATTTGATAAATCCAAACATTCATCGCAATAAGTAAAATCATCATAATAGCTGGCCATTGCATATACAATCGTAATTGTCCTTTAAACTGAATTTCTTTCTTCATATACCTACCCTCTATAAAATCCAATATGATACTTTATTATACCACCCTTTCTCATAATTTTAAAGAAATAAAAAAATAGACTGTGTTTAATAAAACACAATCTATTTTTAACTGGTTCTTAGCCTTCGTATCCGTTTGGATTATTTGACTGCCATCTCCAAGAATCTTCACACATTTCATCTAATCCATGTTCTGCTTCCCAACCTAATTCTTCTTTTGCTTTAGTAGGATCAGCATAACAAGTAGCAATATCTCCCGCTCTACGTGGTTTGATTTCATATTTAATTTCTTTTCCACAAGCCTTACCAAATGCTTTTACCATATCAAGTACTGAATATCCGTTTCCTGTTCCTAAATTGTAAACGCATACACCTGCTTTTTCTTCAATTTTCTTTAATGCTTTTACATGTCCTGCTGCAAGATCTACTACGTGAATATAATCTCTCACACCAGTTCCATCATGTGTATCATAGTCATTACCAAATACGCCTAAGCATTCTAATTTACCAACTGCTACTTGAGTAATGTATGGCATTAAATTGTTTGGAATACCTTTTGGATCTTCTCCAATTGTTCCACTCTTGTGTGCTCCAACTGGGTTGAAATAACGAAGTAATACAACATTCCATTCAGGATCTGCTGTATGGAAATCTGTTAAAATTTGCTCTAACATTGATTTTGTCCATCCATATGGATTTGTACATTGTCCTTTTGGGCATTCCTCTGTAATTGGAACAAATTCAGGATCTCCATATACAGTTGCAGAAGAACTAAAAATAATATTTTTTACTCCTGCTTTTCTCATTGCATCACAAAGTACTAATGTACCTGCAATATTGTTATCATAATATTCTAATGGTTTTTGAACAGATTCGCCTACTGCTTTTAATCCTGCAAAATGAATAACTGCATCGATATTTTCTTTAGCAAAGATATCGTCCATTGCTTTTGCATCGCGAATATCTGCTTCATAAAATTTAATTTCTTTTCCTACGATTTTTTCTACACGATTTAAAGCTTCTGCACATGAATTGCATAAATTATCAACAACAACAACATCGTATCCTGCTTTAATTAACTCAATGCATGTATGGCTACCGATATATCCAGCTCCACCAGTTACTAAAATTTTCATATTTTTACCTCCTATATTTTAAATGTTATATAATTAGTTACTATATTTTTTTACAATCGACTGCATTGTATCCCATTTTGCTTCCATATCTTCCACAAGTTTAAATTGAGTACGGCAACGATCCAAATTATGTCCTTCACGATGGATTTTGAAATAATGATCTCCTTCTAGATAATCTGTCAAGAAACGCATTCCACATTCAAATGTCATAACTTTTGCGCCCATTGGAAGCATTTCGATTTCTTTTTGTGTTAAACGTCCTCCACAGCCTTCAATATATCCTTTTGTATAAATTTCAAATAATCCCATATCACAATTAACTTTACTTAAATCTTGTTCATCTTCTGCAGCTGTACTTGCACCGAAACGGATAGAATCACCAAAATCATTCATGGCAAGTCCTGGCATAACTGTGTCTAAATCAATTACACAGATACCTTTTCTTGTTTCATCATCAATCATAATATTATTTAATTTTGTATCATTATGCGTTACACGAAGAGGAAGTTCTCCTTTTGCAAGCATATCACCAAACACATTCGCCACATCTTCATGTGCAAGAACAAAATCAATTTCTTTCTTTACAGATGCTGCTCGACCACAAACATCATTTTCTACTGCTTTTTTAAATACAGCAAAACGTGCTTTTGTGTCATGAAAACCTTCAATTGTTTCGTGAAGTGTTTCAGCTGGATATTCTGCCAATAAACGTTGGAAGTTTCCAAAAGAAACTGCACTTTGATAAAAATCTTCTGGTGTTTCTACTGCATCATAACTTGTCGCACCTGTAATAAATTTATATGCTCTCCAATATTCACCTTCTGAATCTACAAAATATGCCTTTCCTTCTTTTGTAGGAATTACATTCAAAGTTTCTCTTTCTGGATCTCCACCATTTTCAATAATACGCTCTCTTAAATAAGAAGTTACACCCAAAACATTTTCCATCAATTCAACAGGTTTTGTAAAAATATTTTTGTTCATTCTTTGAAGAATAACTTTTTTCTCATTGTCATCTTCTTTTAATGTAACTAAATATGTATCATTAATATGACCACTTCCATATGTTCTTACATCTATTAGTTCTCCTGCAAACTGATAGCTTTCAATTGCTTCTCTTTGTCCTTGATTTATTTCTACTGCCATTATTCTTCTCCCCACAATTTTTCTGGATACAATCCGTCTTCTTTCATTTTTCTAATTGCTTCTACTACAACTGGTTTATCTTCCTTATAAGTTACACCAAACCATTTATCTTTAGAAGATAATACACTTACTTCAGCACGTCCTGCTTTTTCTAAGTTATCTACCACTGTAGGAAGGAAATATTCACATTTCATTGGATTTTCAGCAAGTCCCTTTTCTAAAAATGCTGGGAACCCTACTTGAATCTCTTCTAAAATACTTCTTGTAAATCCCCACATATTCATAGATACAAGTGTTTCTCCAGGTACATATGTCCATGTTTCTCCTTCATCTTCTGTAAATGCAATTTTCCCATCACGTTTTTCGATACGTGTTCTTTCCTGAATACCTTCAAGTCTTCCGTCTGCACTTACCTGACAGATTCCTCTTGCAACATGTCCATTATCTGTAACTGTATTTTGTAATTCATATCCAACCATAGTATAACGATATTTATCATCATCTTGGTGTGTCGATAAGTAATCATAAATGCTTTGGAATGCATCTCTTCCATAATAATCATCTGCATTGATAACTGCAAATGGTCCGTTAATCTCATTAATCGCACTTAATACAGCATGTGCTGTTCCCCATGGTTTCACACGTCCTTCTGGAACTTCAAATCCTTCTGGAAGATTATTCAAATCTTGGAATGCATATGCAACTTCCATATGTTTAGACATACGTTTTCCAATTACCTCTTTGAAATCAACTTCATTTTCTTTCTTGATAATAAATACAACCTTCTCAAATCCAGCTCTTTTCGCATCAAAAATTGAGAAATCCATAATGATATGTCCCTGTTCATCTACTGGATCAATTTGTTTTAATCCACCGTAACGGCTCCCCATTCCAGCCGCCATAATTACTAATACTGGTTTTTCCATCTTTCTGCCTCCATCACTTTACTTATAACTATATTTTATACTATCTATTATTTTATATCAACTCAATTCATAAATCTTTAGGTGATTTTTCCCTATCTTTGTACAATCGTCCTCTTTTCGCCCTATAAAGAAAAGAGGTATCGCTTAATTAGCAATACCTCTTTTCCTTTATTTATATCTGTGATTGTAAACAAATAAAAGTGTTAAAAGTCCGATAAGACCGACTACTTCCATCATCAATCCCGAAACCGAAATATTTCTCTGGCCAATAATAATTAAGGCTAAGGAAATAACAAAAACAATACACATGATAATATTTCTCACTGAATTTTTCATTACTTTTACCTCCTAACCTTTCAATCCACCAAGAGTCATACCCTCTGTCAATCGTTTCTGAACTGCAATATATAAAATTAATGTTGGTAACATAACAATAACAAGTCCTGCATACATAATACCATAGTTTGTTGCTGTTTTTTCAACCGCCATTAAGTTTTTCAATCCCATAGCTAATGTATCATTTCCATCCATTAATGTATAGGCAATGATATATTCATTCCAAAATGATAAGAAGTTAAATAAAATAACTGTAATAATACTTGGTTTTGCCATTGGAATCATAATTTTAACCATTGTTTTAAAGTATCCACATCCATCTATGTAAGCTGCTTCCTCAAATCCTTTTGGCAATGTCTGGAAATATCCACTTAATAGATATACTGTAAATGGCAATGCACTAGATGCATAAACTAACGCTAATACAAAACGATTGTTTAAAAGGAATTCCATTCCTAATGCTTTATCTACTTCACTTAACATTAAGAAAATTGGAATTACGATATAACTGATATTTACAAATAAACCAGCCATAAATCCCATGTTCAAAATTTTCTTTCCTCTAAAGTTAAATCTTGAAAGTGCGTAAGATGCAGGCAATGCTAATACAAGAAGTAAAATCAATGCTAACGCTGTAACAATTACAGAGTTCAAGAAAAATGTTCCCATATTTGCATCTCTAAATGCAACAACAAAGTTTTTAAAGAAAAATTCTTTTGGCAATGCCCACGGACTAACATTTGCTCCGATAAATTCTGAGTTCTGTTTCAAACTCGCCATAAACACCCATGCAACCGGTATAATAATTGAAATTGCTAACGCAAAGAGAGCCACATAGATAAATAATTTATAGATAAAACTGGTTGGTTTTCTATTCTTCTTTCCCATTTTTGCTCTCCCTTCCTAAAATTCGTATACTTCACGGTCAGTAATCTTATTCACAATTCCAGCTAAAACGAAGGAGAATAAGAAAATAACTACACCGATCGCCATACCATAACCATATGCACCGTTACCATATGCTTGTTTATACATATAGTTTAATCCTACTTCTGTGTTTCCATTTGGTCCACCATTTGTCATAATTTGTACAAATAAGAAACTTAAGTTAATTGTACTAATAATATAGAATGTTAATGTTGTACGGATATTACTCCAAATTAATGGAAATGTAATTTTAAAGAACATTTGTAATTCTGTAGCTCCGTCAAGTGATGCTGCTTCATAATAATCCGGTGGAATTGCAGCCATACTTGCCATATACATAACCATATAATATCCGATTGCCTGCCACACAAGTGCAAAAATTACGGAATAAATAACAACATTTGGTTCTGCCATCCATTTATGTGTTAATCCATCTAAATGAATTGCTTCCAAAAATGTATTTAATAAACCTGTGCTTGGATTATAAATAGCTCCAAAAATACCCGCAATAACAACAATCGACAAAATATTTGGAATATAGAAAATAATTCGGAAGAAATTCTTTCCTTTAAATGTTCCTCTATTTAACAATGCCGCAAATAAAACAGCAAGTATAATTGTACAAAGCATTACAAGTACGATAACTAAAATCGTATTTTGCATAGCTTGCAAAAAGCTTTTGTCTCCCATCAAAGTTTTAAAGTTCTCAAATCCGATAAATTCTTTTTTATTCGTAATACCACCCATACGGTACATAGACATACGAAATACATCAATTGTCGGAATAAAGATAAAAAGAACTAATAAAATCGTAGCTGGAGCCAAACAAGCAAAGATAAATCGTCTTTCTGAGCGTTTTCTATTCATAGGTCTTATCCTTCTCCTTTAAAAAACGGTGAGTCATAACAACTCACCGTTTGTAATAACTAACTATAACTATCTCGATTAATTATTCTACGTTTTCTGCTAATTTTTTCCATGTATCAACTAATAATTTGTTGTAATCTGCTGCTTTCATTTCTCCTGAATTTAAAGCATCGATTTTTCCATATACTGTAGCTTTCATGTCAAAACCTTCGATTGGTTTTGTTGTTGCCCATGCTCCTGATACTGTTTCATATCCTTCAGAGTTTGCTAATGTATAAGTATCTTTAATTGTTCCTGCAGGTAATTTGTCAGATGCTCCAACAACTGGTGCTACGATTGGTGCTGCTGATTTTTCACCTGTTTCTTTGTTTGTTGTTTCATTTGCAATCATTAAGTCAACAACTTTATCTGAATACATAAATTTAACAAATTTTTTCGCTAAGTCCATGTTTTCTGCTTCTGCTGGTACCCACATTTGTTCTGTAAATGTGTAAATGAAGTGTTTTTCATCATTTGCACTGAATTTAGGTGGTGCCATCATGCTCCATTTGAAATCTTTAGGAGTAGAGTTAGCCATTTCACCGATTACCCAGTTACCATTTGGCATAAATAATGCTTTTCCGTCGATTACATTCTGCTGGTTGATTTTGAAACCACCATCTGCATTTGCATTTGCAACTGTGTCAGCTTGAAGATATTTTGGCTGAGCAAGTTTTGCAACTGTATCAGTTACTTTTTTACCTGCTTCTGATGTCCATGTATCTTTGTCATAGTTTACAGCTTTGTTGTAGAAATCAATTCCACCAGCCTGTGCTAACATCTGGTACATTGTTGCATCAAAGTATCCTGATTGTGGATATGTGAATAATGAAATTCCATCAGCTTTTGCTTTATCTCCAAGTGCGAAGAATTCATCCCAAGTTGTTGGAAGATCATATTTTTTATTTGGTCCTTCAAATAAATCTTTGTTATACCATAAACCTGTTGGTGTGTACATAATTGGTGCTAAGTAGATTTTACCATCACCATATGGCTGTGCTGCAGCATTTTCTGTAATACCAGCAACTAATTTTCCTTTTAATTCATCATCAAATACATCAGAAATGTCAGCGATTGCTTTTTCTTTCAACATTGTTTCTGTGAAACCGCTTTGCTGTCCTAAATTGTAGTATACAACATCAGGTACTTTACCATTTTTAATGTCTTTTGTTAAGTCTTTGTCTAATTCAGAAGAAAGGTGTAATTCTACATCAACATCTTTGTTTTCTTCCTCGAAAGCCTTTTCAATATTTTTCCAAATTTGTGCTCCGTTACCACCTTCGAATGCTGCTACTTTAAGAACTTTTTTTCCATCCTTATTAGCATCTTTGTTGTCTTTGCTACCACATCCTACTGCTAATGTAGCAATCATGGCAACTGAAAGTAAAAGTGCTGTCACTTTTTTCATTTTCATAATTAACTTCCTCCTTTTGTTAATTCTGTTCATTTTCTAATCATTATATTACACCACTTCCGTCACTTTTTCTATAGCAATCTTGTCTTTCTTTTTATATATATTGCTATCGGATATATAAAACACTAAATTTATAAAAAATCAGCCTTGATTTTGACTCTGTTTTCTTTCAATTTCAATTTTATTCTTTCAATGTAAAAATTTTCTTTCTATAAAATCAAGTATAGAAAGTATCTTGCCTTTTATTTTTTATCGTTTTATTATATTCTATATAAAATCTTATATAATAGAAATCTGAAAGGGGTATATTATGAACCAGCCTAATATTTTACTTTTGATGTGTGATCAATTCCGGGGAGATTGTTTATCTTACGCAGGTCACCCAGATGTAAAAACACCTTATTTAGATACACTTGCCTCAGAAGGAGCATTTTTTGATCACGCATATTCTTCTTGTCCAAGTTGCATTCCTGCACGTGTTGCCCTATTTACTGGAAAAAGTCAAGAACATCATGGACGTGTCGGATATGAAGATGGAATTGATTGGAATTACGAACATATGCTTGCTGAAGAAATGAGTGCAAATGGATACCAAACACAATGCATTGGAAAAATGCATGTACATCCTTCAAGAAAACATTGTGGTTTTCAAGGACTTCGTTTACATGACGGTTATCTAGGATATTATCGAAATAGTTCTATTCCTCATTATGAACATCAAGAAATTACAGATGACTATCTAAGAGATTTAAAAAACATTCTTGGTACAAAAGCAGACTTTAACGCCAGTGGGCCTGAATGTAACTCTTGGGTTACACATCCTTGGATTTACGAAGAACGCTTCCATCCAACAAACTGGGTTACAGAAGAAAGTATTCGTTTTTTAGAAACACGTGATAGAACTCGTCCATTTTTTCTTATGAGTTCTTATGTGCGTCCTCACCAACCATTTGACGCACCTGCTTCTTATTTTGATTTATACAAAGATAAGGACTTACGCAAACCAGCCTACAGCGATTGGGATAATATTGAGATGACTGAGAAATTTGGTTATCGCAAAGATTCTATTTTTGGTTGTAATGATGAAGAACAAATTCACAATGCAATGGCAGGATATTATGCTTGTATTACTCATGTGGACCATCAAATCGGACGACTTATTTCTTCTCTTATGGAAAGCGGAGAATACGAAAATACCATTATTCTATTTTTAGCAGATCATGGAGAATTACTTTTTGATCATCACTTATACCGAAAAGTATTTGCATATGAAGGTAGTAGCCATATTCCGCTCCTTATTCATGTTGGAAAAAATGTTTGTAATACAATCCCTTTCCGAAGTGACACTTTAGTAGAATTACGAGATATTATGCCGACGATTTTAGATTTTGCGAACATTCCAATTCCTGAAGGTGTAGATGGTTTCTCTCTCGTTCCTGAAATTAAAGGAAAAGATAAAAACGATAGGGAATATTTACATGGTGAACATAGTTTCCATTCTGGATTATCAAGCCACTTTATTGTGACAAAAACAGATAAATTTATTTGGTACAGCGAGAAGAACATTGAACAATATTTTGATTTGAAGAAGGATCCCCGGGAAGAACACAATTTAATTGGGGAAGACGATTACCAAGAACGTATCAGTTATCTTCGCAATCTTTTAATACAGGAATTAAAAAATCGTGAAGAAGGATATAGCGATGGAATTTCATTACAGACAAATTGTACTCCGGTTAATTCCCTTTCTTTCTTATAAATCTCAACACTTTTTGCAAATATATCCACAAAATAATATGTGGATATATTTGCTTTTATTTTTATTTAACAAATACTTCTTGCAATCTTTATTAAAGTTGGATATGCTTCTGTTAAAAATTCTCGGTGCCCACACCAATTTTCTCTTAAAAAAGCACTGTTTTGTCGTTTACATCCACCTCTACATATTTTCCAAAATGGACACGTTTTACAAACCGTAGGAATGTGCTTCTCCTCTTTTATAAATCGAAACATTTGGTCACTTTTCAATATTTCTTCCAAACGATCATTTTTTATATTTCCACATTTATACGAATCTAACACATAGAAATCACATGGATATACACTTCCATCTGATTCTACTACACATTGCGCAGTACAAAATCCAAGCATTCCACACTGTTGTGGCGGTCTATCAGACAACATTAATAATAAATTATCAAATAAAGTGATACTCATATATTCACCTGCCAAATAATCCGCAAGCCAAAGACGGTACAACTTTTTATAGAACTCAGCATATTCTTCCGGTCTTAATTGCCATTTTGTTTCCCTATTCAACTCCCCAAGACAGGGGATACATTGCACATAAGAAAACTTCTGACTTTTCAAAAATTTATAATAAGCCTTGGTATGTTTTGCCAACTGAGAAGTAATTACTGATAAAATATTATGTTCCACCTTATATTTTTTCAATAAATTGATTCCTCTTATAATCTTTTCATACATTCCATTTCCACTTTCATCCACACGGAATCGGTTTGTATTCGATTCATATCCGTCTAACGAAATCCCTACAAGAAATTTCTCTTGCCAGAAAAATCTCGCCCATTCTTCATCAATCAATGTTCCATTTGTCTGTAGAGCATATTGCACTTTTCTACTTCCCTTTTTCTCTCTTACAAGTTCCACAAATTTTTTATAATATTCTATTCCAGCAAGCATCGGTTCGCCACCTTGAAAGGCAAAAACTAACGTTGCATCTTCCTCTGTTTCTTCTATAGCTCGCAAAACGAGAATCTTCATGACTTCCTCATCCATTTTCCCATAACTTTTCTTTTCTCGCATTTTACTTACATCTTCATAAAAACAATATGGACAACGCAGATTACACAGAGATGATGCCGGTTTAATTAAGAATGATATATACTTCATTTTTTCACCTTCTTTTCTATATTTTATCTGGAATTTCTTTTCGGCATAATCTAATAAACTCTTTTATCATTGGTGTAAAATATTTATTTTTGTGATAAATAATAGAAAACTCTCTTGAAATAGAAAAATCTGAAACCTCCACAAGAGAGACTACTTTTTGTTTTAAATCGTCCTTCACAAGTAAATAAGGAAGGATAGAAATTCCTAAATTTTGAGAAACCGCACGGGTAATCGCTTGTGTACTCACACTTTCCCATATTACCTTATAGTTCACCTGATAATATCCCATACTTTCATCAATTACATCTCTAACCGCACTACCTTTTTCTCTTAAAATCATCGGATATCTTTCTAATTCTTTCAAGGACACATTTGACTTTTGTGCTAATTCACTCTTAGGCGAACAAATAAAGCAAAGTGGATCATCCATCAAACGTTCACTTCTTAATTGTTCATAATTATTTTTTCCCTCTACTAGCGCAAAGTCAATCTGATTATCTAAAAGTTTTCTTTCTACCGTATCTGTATTATGAACAAATACATTTACTTCTATTTCTGGATATTGTTTTTGAAACTCACATACGAGTTTCGGCAATATGAAATTTCCAATGGTAATACTTGATCCAATTCTCAATTCTCCCTTATCGTTCCATGTTTTTACTCTTTCCTCCATTTCATCAAACAAAGAAACAATATGAAGTGCATACTCATATAACCATTTTCCTTGTGCTGTCGTATAAATCCGTTTTCCTATGCGATCAAACAGTCTTATTTGATAATGGTTTTCCAATTCTTTAATTGCAAGACTTACTGCTGGTTGTGTCATATGTAAAAGTCCTGCTGCCCCTGTAATACTTTCTTTTTGATAAACTGTAATAAAAATCCTTAAATGTCTAAGTGTCATAATTTCTCCTTATATCATTTTACTTATCATTTACATATAATAATATTATTTGAATTATGTTTTGCATCAGATTATACTATGTGAATGAGGAGGTTGTAAATATATGGAACATAAATTCACAAAAAAACAAATTTTAAAAAAATTATTTTTTTCCACTTTATATTTAAGTACATTCACTTTTGGTGGAGGCTACGTCATCGTCTCTTTAATGAAAAATAAATTTGTAGATGAACTTCATTGGATTGATGAAACAGAAATGATGGACTTAATTTCTATTGCCCAATCTTCACCGGGAGCAGTTGCCGTAAATGGTGCTATTGTTGTTGGTTATAAACTTTGCGGACTCGCTGGTGTAGGTCTTGCTATACTTGGAGCGATTATTCCGCCTTTTATTATTATCTCAATTATTTCTGGATTTTACACCATATTCCAAAGCAATACTATTGTTCAATCCCTTCTTACAGGTATGCGCTCTGGTGTTGGGGCAGTTATTGTTTCTGTTGTATGGGACATGGGATACGGAATTGTAAAAGGGAAACAGTTTCTTCCTATTTTTATTATGATCAGTGCATTTATTGCCAATTATTATTTTAAAATCAATATTATTTTTATCATTTTTATCTGCATACTGTTTTCTGTATGCAAAACAATATTTACTGCAAGAAAGGAGAAACAATAATGATTTATCTTCAACTTTTTTTCAGTTATCTACAAATTGGAGCTTTTAGTTTTGGTGGTGGATATGCTGCTATGTCATTAATTCAATCTCAAGTTGTTGAAAAATACCATTGGTTGACAATAAGTCAATTTTCCGATCTTGTTACTATTGCTGAAATGACCCCAGGACCAATTGCCATTAACTCTGCAACCTTTGTAGGAACACAAGTAGGTGGAGTTTTTGGTGCTTTATGTGCAACTTTAGGCTGTATTCTACCTTCCTGTATTATTGTAACTTTCCTGGCGAAATTATATATAAAATACCGTAATGTAACTATAATGCAAAACATTTTAAGCACCCTTCGCCCTGTTGTTGTCTCTATGATTGCAATAGCAGGACTTGCCATTTTACTTTCTGTTTTCTTTCCAAACAAAACGGATTTTAGCATCCGTGGAACATTAATTTTTCTTGTGGCACTTATTCTTCTTAGAAAAACAAAATTACAACCCGTTTCAGTTATGATTGGATGTGGTATTTTCGAATTGGCGTATCAATTCCTTTGTTGAATTTTTTTTGAAAACCCGATATAATTATGTAGCAAAGGAGGGTACTACATGAGCAATCAAAACTATCGTCTTGAAGAAAAAGCCTTAGAAAAAATTGACGCTCGACTACTATACATCACAGAAGCACGTTATGGAAGTGATTGGCATAGCATTGTCCACACCCACCATTTCACAGAATTATTTTTTGTAACACATGGTTCTGGAAACTTTATCATCGAAAACCAAAGTTTTCCAGTTAAAGAAAACGATTTAGTTATTGTGAACCCCAATGTTTCACATACTGAATCTGGTAAAAACGGCACCCCTTTAGAATATATCGTACTTGGGATAAACGGTCTTCAATTCAAAACCGAAGATAAATTTGATTATAGCATTCACAATTTTCTACATAATAGAGAAGAAGTCTATTTTTATTTAAAGGCCTTATTACATGAGGTACAAAGAAAAGAAGAAAATTTTGAATCTATTTGTCAAAATCTTTTGGAAATTTTAATTTGGACAATTATGCGTAAAACACAAACAACACTTTCCGTTTCGCCAACAAAAAAGATTACAAAAGAATGCCGATTTATCGAACAATATCTAGATGAACATTTTATGGATGACATTACTCTACAGACACTAAGCGATTTAACTTATCTGAATAAGTATTATCTTGTACATGCTTTTAAGCACTATAAGGGAATTTCTCCTATCAATTATCTGATTGAAAAAAGGATTTCCGAAGCAAAGCATTTATTGAATACAACAAATTATCCTATTGCAAAAGTTGCCTCTGTAGTCGGTTTCTCATCCCAATCATATTTTTCTCAAGTGTTCCGCAAAGAAACTGGTTTATCTCCTAATGAATACCGAAAATCTTTAAACACTTAGCATCTTATCTACACTAAAACGGAGGGTATACAAATGAGTTATAAAAGCGTTAGTCTCAAAGATACCATTTCAATTGAAAATATATTTACTATACACTATTTTGAGTATATGAGTGACTTCTCTTTTGCTGGAGAATCACATGATTTCTGGGAATTTGTATTCGTAGATAAAGGAGAAATTGATATTTACATGGATACTATTCATACCCGCTTAAAGAAAAGAGAAATTGCTTTTCATAAACCAAATGAATTCCATCGCCTACAAGCAACCGGAAGTTCTGCGCCTAATCTTGTTGTTATCTCTTTTTCTTGTGATAGCCCTGCCATGAACTTCTTTAAAGAACGAATTTTAACTGTAGACGATATTGGGAAATCACTTTTAGGGGATATCATTAAAGAAGCTAAACTGTTATTCAACTGTAGATTAGATGATCCGTATCTAACAGAAATGACAAAAAAAGAAGAACAGCCAATCGGTTCAGAACAATTGATTCGAATACAGTTGGAACATTTTCTTCTTCATTTACTTAGATGTTCACAACATTCCAATGCACCTTCATTTCCTAAAACAATGGCATCAAAAGGTAGCTCAGAAATTTTTAATCGAGTTTTAGAATATATGGAAAACCACTTGAGTTCTCGACTAACAATTGATCAATTATGTAAAGAAAATATGGTTGGCCGTTCTCAATTACAGAAAATTTTCCAACAAAAAACGGGACTTGGTGTAATCGAATATTTTTCTCATATGAAAATAGACGCTGCCAAACAAATGATGCGTACTGATTTTATGAACTTCACACAAATTTCTGAATCTTTGGGGTATTCATCTATCCATTATTTTTCAAGGCAGTTCAAAAAAATCACTGGAATGACCCCTTCAGAATATGTTTCTTCAGTTAAAGCACTGGCAGAAAATTAAATACACAAAAAAGTATTAGCGTGCAATAGAAATTGCACGCTAATACTTTTTTTATCTTATTTAAATTTCATACCAAATGATTTCATTTGCATCTAAATCTAAATCGAAACTTGTTCCGTCTCCTTTATAAACAGTTGTGCTCTGTGGTTCATATGTATTATTTACTACACAATATTTACCATTTTTCACATATGCATGTACTTCTACATTGAAGTTTGAACTGAACCATTTATGTAAGTTTTCTTCATCGTGTGAAGACCAAATAATTGAACGGTATAAAAGTCTACTATTTTCAAAACTATATGGAAGTCCACTGATATATACACAACGTCCTTTTCCAAATTCATTTACAGCTAACTGTACTTCTTTGTCAATCTGTCTTAAAATAGTTGTTCCATCTAATGCAAAGATATTCTTTTCTCCTTCACCAAAGTCGATATCTTTTGTACAATCTTCTTTAATAAAGTGATCATGTTCATCCCAGTTATATTTATCTGTGTTTAAGTTAAATCCGTTCTCTTTTTCTACTCCAAGTGCATTTGCAAGCTGGAAGAAACGACCCTCCCATTGATATGCTGTTGGTTCACCTACACCGATAAATCCACCACCATTATAAATAAATTTCTTAATAGCTGTTACAACAGTTTCATCAATCCAGTTTGCTCCACCACTATGCGCAGTATACGCATCACCTACATTAATTACTACATCAATATCATCTAAAATTGCAGGATTTTCTTTAATATCATCAAAACTAATAAATTTCACATCAAATGGAGCACCTGAAAGTGTCTCAATAATTCCTGCATAAGAATAGTTTTGTTTTTGATATAAAGCATGATGAACCATGTGATTTCCCCATGCTCTCATTTTTCCCCAACTGTTTAATACAGCAACTGTTTTTACACAGTATGGTGTTGTTCCTTTGATATTTTCGTATAATGTACGGAATTCATCACATACACTTTCTACATAATCAATAAATTCTGGGAACTGAAGTGCAAGTTTCAAATATCCGCCGTATCCGATTCTATCGATTGGTTTTCTTAAAATAGCACGACGTGCTGTTACCCAGTTTACTTTTGCTTCTTTCACTGGATCTCCACCCTCATGGAATGTATCTGGGAAGAAATATGGAAGGAAACGTCCCTCTGTATATTTTACATTTGGAATATCACTAATTAGACGCAATGTAGATCCATTACCAACACTTCCTACTACCGCATCTAATCCAATTGATTTAAATTCGTCCATAAATGGTTCCATACCAATCCAATGATCTCCTAAGAACATCATTGCTTCTTTTCCAAGTTCATGTGTAAGATCTACCATTTCTTTTGCTAATTTAGCAACTTCTCTTCTTTGGAATGCTTGGAAATCACGGAATTCTTTAGAAGGAATACGATATTGGTTATTCATATATCCTTGGTCAATAATGAATTCTGGTCTAAATTTATATCCAACTTCTTTTTCAAATTGTTCTAAGATATATGGACTTACTGATGCTGAATATCCATACCAATCTACATATTTTTCTCTAGCCATTTCATCAAAGATTAATGTGAATTGGTGGAAAAATGTTGTGTATCGAATAACATCAATATGTGGATTATCTTCAATATATTTACGAAGACGTTTCATTGTAAATTCTTTTGTTTTTGGCTGACGAACATCAAATGTAATCTGTTTTTCCACATCTTGCCAATCATTAATAACTGCGTTGTACATATGTACTGGATCCCACATAATATATGCAAGAAAACTTACTGTATAATCATGGAATAATTTTGCTCCATGAATAGTTACATCTCCTGTTTCTTCACTGTAATCCCATTCTGTTACAGGAACAACTTCTCCTGTTGTACGGTCAATTACTTCCCACCATCTTGTAATATCATCATGCGAATTCACCTTTAACATATCTGGATATAAGTGATCCATTAAATGAATAGACAACTCTGTTTCTACTGCTGTGTGGAAAGATGTCATAATATACATTTGTTGAATTTCATCTGGATTTGCCTTTGCCCATGCATTATCTTTTCTTGTTGTATAATATGTCGAATATACTTTTGCATCTACATCTCTTAATTCTTCTGGATAATCTGTACCATCACAATCACGAATGGCATCTGCTCCCCATCTTTTCACTAATTCTAGTGTTTCAGGTACTACGTCAACGTCTGTAGGTATAGTTACTCTTCCAGTCATTTTTTCTTTGCTCATAACTTTCTCCTCTCTAGTCTTTGCTTATTCAAGTATATAAAAATCTTTTCTTCTCGTCTATGCGATTTTTGTTCATAATTTTATATATATTGCTTTTTTTAAATATTTTATATTATATAATGCAAAGCCAATTCAAATGTGTTCTTAACTCCTTCTTTATGAGTTCTTTCATACCCATGAGAAGCATATACTCCTGAACCAATTAATGCATGTCGTACATCTCTTCCTGCTGTTATAGCTGCTGCCGTATCTGAACCATAGAAAGGATAAATATCTATTGCATAGTCTAAACTATTTTTCTTTGCAACATCAATTAATTCATTTACCATTTCAAAATGATAAGCTCCTCTTCCATCTTTTGCACAAATTGACACTTGTCTTTCTGTACAAGTTAAATTTTCACCTACGCATCCCATATCGATAGCTAAAATATCCTCTATTTCATCTGTAATTCCACAAGCAGCTCCATGTCCTACTTCTTCATGTACAGTAAAGAAAATTTGCACGTTTCTCTTTAAGCATCCTTTATGTTCACTTACATATTTTGCAATAGCAAGCAAAATACCTGAAGACGCTTTGTCATCTAAGAAACGACTTTTAATGTAACCACTATCTGTTATACGAAATCTAGGTTCAACCATAATAAAGTCCCCTGGATTAATCCCTAATTTTTCTACATCTTCTTTATTGCGTACATCTTCGTCTAACACAACTTCTAGATTTGTAAACTTTCTTTCTTCATTAATATCTGGATTTACATGAACAGACGCATTTGTCAACTGTATTGTTCCTTCATAAATTTTCTTATCCCTTGTCAAAATGCGTACATTTTCAGTCTCAATATTATTCTGATTTAATGTTCCATTTGAAATAGCAAGTCTTCCATCACCTTTAATATAATGCACAAATGCCCCCAATGTATCAACATGTGCCATCATCATTAGAGGATTTCCTTCTCCACCTAAATTTGCAATCACTCCACCTTTTCTAAGTGTACGTACCTCAAATCCCATTCGTTCAAGTTCTTCCTGTAGGTAAGTTATCACATTATAGTGATAACCCGTCGGACTATCAATGGAAATCAGGTTTTCAATTTGTTTTACTGCATAATCATGATATATTGCATTATTGTCTAGCATTATAATTACCTCCTACTATCTTACAGAATATTTCTACCAATTATTGTATCATACTTAAAGTTTTTTTTGTTGATTTTAAACTATTTTTTATAAGAAAAAGACTTTCCATGAACAATTCATGAAAAGCCTTTCTTCTATTTAACTACGCTCAATTCAAACCCCATTATTTCTTCCCCGTCTTTTTCAAAACGGACATTTTTATAAAGACTATTGCCTATTTCTATAAAATAGAAATCTGCTTTTACCATCTGATTTCCATCTGCTTTATCATTGAAAACTGTTGTAAACATTAGTGGAATTTCTTTTTCGTTTCCATTTTTTTGAACAAGATACATCTTATACTCTGCTCCTTTTTCATAAGTGTATGTATCCATTTTTACCTGTCCAAGAATAAATCCATGACCGTTTTTTTCTTCTTCTTTGAAAAATTTTTCTCCATCCACTAGGGTAACATATTTAGGTATATCTTTTAAAAATTTTTCTGCTTTATCATAGCGCTTAAAAGACACTTTTATATTCCCCTCTGTAGTTTTTCCTTCATAATGATTTTCACTAATAGATCCTTTATACCAACGATATCCACCATAACAAGCACCTATTAGAAGTAAGATTACAATAATAATAACCACAATACACTTCTTTCGTTTCATAAGCATCCCCCTTTTTTCCATTATACCATATCTTTCCCAACTAAAAAAAGACTTTCCATGAACATTTCATAGAAAGCCTTTTTAATCTCTAAGATTTCTTACCTACATGATACTCTTTTTTCATAGCTCGCATTGTACTTCTAGCAATCACATCTACAATATTGAATCCAAATGCAATGGCTAGACATGTTGCAAATAAAACAATAGCTTCACCAAACGCCATACCCATATCACGACTTACACAGCCGTACATCATATAATACAAATTTGGTCCTGGAATCAATGGGAATACAGAGGCAGTCAAAAATATTGTTGATGGAGCCTTGTTCTTTCTCGACATCACAAAAGCATATCCTGCTACAAATATAGCAGCTACTAATGTTGCCAAAAAGTTACTTGGTTTTAATTCATATACAATCAAATAAATTCCCCATGTGATAAATGCACCAACACCAGAGTAAAGAACCTGTTTCCCTCTGATTTTAAACCAGAACGCAAAACCTACACAAGCAATTGTACATGAAATCAACTGAATGGGAATATTGTAATTTAAAATAAATCCCTCTGCTGAAACACCATCTAATAACAACATTGCAAATGCCGTTCCGAAAGCAATTCCTGCTGCTCCAAGCATTGAATTCATAATATTAATCGCACCTGAAATATAATCTTTCTGTAACAACTCTCTAATTCCATTAGTTGTACTTAATCCACTAATTAAAAGCATAACAATTCCAATCATAATTCGTTCCGGATGACTTCCAAGACCGACACGAACACAAAGAAGAATAATCACTTCTGAAAGAAACGATAAAATCGCATTATATATCAAAAGATTTTCCTCTCTTCTACTCAGCCAACCACCTACAACTACAATCATAAGCGAAACAATTACTGCTACAATAGAATCAAAAAAATTACTTCCAAAAAATACTGCAAATCCCGTACCACCCATAACCGCTGCAAAATACTTGATAGCAGGATGTTGTGCTGGTCTATTCACTACCTCTAGATATTTTTTTTGTAATTCTTTTGCATCAGGCGTATGCTTACAGACATAGCGCGATAAATTATTCAAATAATCCAATTGATCAAAATCGATATCTGCATTCTCAATATGACGAATTTGTGTAATGATTTCCCCTTCTGGTGTTTCTACTGTCATTTGTATATTACTTGGAATGACAAATACGTCATATCTCACAAACCCATAACTTTTGCACATACGATATAAACTATCTTCCAATCGGAAGTTCTCCGCTCCATTAATAAGCATAGCCTCCCCAATATCTAAAATACCTTGCACGATCTTCTTATAATCCATAATCTCTCTACCTCTAAATAAATATACTGTATGTAATCATATCTATAGTTTTTCCAAAAGTCAACTACAAGTTATAATGAAAAATAAAAAAATATCGAGAACTCTTCTAAGAAGAATTCTCGGTATTTTTACTAAGGCGCCAACCAGATTTGAACTGGTGATAGAGGTGTTGCAGACCTTTGCCTTACCACTTGGCTATGGCGCCACTATAACTTATATTATAATATATACTTTTATGATAAAAATTATACCAAATTATTTTTTTTCCGTCAATTAAAACATTTACAAAAAAGAGTTACAGTATATACTATAACTCTTTTATCCTTTATTCTCCAAGTCTTGTAATAATACCTGTAATCAACGCTTTGAACTGTTTTGCTACTCGATCTGCTGTTTCTTGCACTTCTTTATGATTTAATTCCTCTTTTGACATTCCTGCTGCAAGATTTGTGATACATGAAATACCACATATTTCCATTCCCATATGTCTTGCCGCCATTGCTTCACATGCTGTACTCATCCCTACTGCATCAGCTCCCCAAGCTCTTGCCATACGAATTTCCGCTGGTGTTTCATAATTCGGTCCTGTAAATTGAGCATACACACCTTCTTTTAAATCAATTCCCAACTCTTTTGCTGTTGTCCTAACAATTTCCTGCATTCTTTTGCTATAAACTTCGCTCATATCTGGAAATCTTACACCTAACTCATCTAAATTAGCACCAATCAATGCACTTGGAACACCTGTTGTAATATGATCTGTCAACATCATAAAATCTCCTGGTTTGAAATCAAAATTCACACCACCTGCTGCATTTGTTAAAACTATTTTTTTTGCTCCTAAAAGTCCCATAAGTCTTGTTGGTAGCACCACATCAGACATTGGATATCCTTCATAGAAATGTACTCTGCCCTGCATTATTACAACAGGAGTTTTATCGACATAACCAAAAACAAAACGTCCCTTATGTCCTGCTACTGTTGAAGTCGGGAATCCTTCAATTTCTGTATAATCTACTGTCTGCACAATTTCTATTTCATCTGCATAGTCACCAAGCCCTGATCCTAAAATCAATGCCACTTCTGGGCAAAAATCCACCTTTTCTTTTACACTCTTTACACAAGTCATTAATTTTTCATATACTAAATTCATTCTAAACACCTTTCCCCTATTCAATATCAATAAGTGTCATTATCATATCTTTTAATTTTCTATATTGTTCATAAGACACTGTTATTTTATTTCCTTCCTTACTAATTAATCCCTCTTCAGAAAATTTTTTTACTGCACGATTAATTGTTTTGACACAAAGTCCTGTTGTATCGGAAAGTCCTTGACGTCCTCCCTGTACTCGCAAAAGTCCATTTTTTGCATACAGTTCATATCGCTCTGTCAACAACATTGCCAATCTATCTGAACCTTGTAAAAATAAATATGCTCTACTTTTCCGTCCGTCTTCAAGCAAAGATTTCCCTGTTAATTTTGCTTCCAATTTCAGCACTCGCAAATCTGACAAAAGCCATTTCTCATACTGTGCTTTTGGTATTTTTACAATTGTACACGGCGTGGCTGTTTCTAATGTTGTCATATATGTGTCCAAATCCATAATAATTTCCATTCCACCTAATGCATGTACACAATCAAAACTCATAAAATCATAAGTAATCCCATAAATACGGTAATCTGTTGCCTTAATCGTTCCTTTTCCCACAAAATATATTGTATCAATAGGAGTATTTTCTCGCACAAAAACTTCGCCTTTGTCCATTTCCTCAATTTGAAAAGAATCCATAATCCATGCTGGAGCACTTTTAAAATATTCCTCAAATTGTTTTTGTGTTTCTCTTTTACACCTTTTCAGAAATGGTAATACATTATACAAATATTTGTACTGCATTCTATACTCCTTTCAACTTTCTCCAAAGTTCCGCTTTGATAGAATCTTTTGCAAATGCCACATCAATAGCATTTCCTGTCATTGTAATTAGTTCTTCCTCTGTAATACCATACTGCTTTTGAACAAATTCCATTTCTTTTTGAAGCGTAGAATGGCTTACTGTTCTATTATCTGTATTGATTGTTACACGTAATCCCTCATTTAAAAATTCACGGATTGGATATTCCGATGGACTTTTCACTGCCTTTGTCTGCAAATTACTAATCGGACACATTTCTATTCCAATACCTTTTTCTCTACATAAAGCAATCGCCTTTTTATTTCCACGAAGTGCAATTCCATGCCCTATTCTTGCTGCACCACACTCTACGGATTGAATAACGTTTTCTACACTTCCACATTCTCCTGCATGGATTGTAAACGGAAGTCCTAACTTCTTTGCCTCAGCAAATAATCCTATGAATTTTTCCATAGGAAAAGCAGCCTCATTTCCAGCCAAATCTACAGCACAAATTCCTTCTCCCAAAAATTCTCTTGCTATTTTCATCATTGCTAAATTTTCCGCTTCAGAATGGTGGCGCATAGCACAAGCGATTACATTGTAAAAAATATTACATTCCTTTTTTGCTTCTTCTAATCCTTCTATTACAGACTGAATAACTCTCCTACAATCCAAATGTTCATTTACCGACAACAATGGTGCAAATCTTACTTCAACATATTCAACATTGTCTTTTTGTAAATCTAACAAAAATGCTTTTGACGCTCTTTTTAATCCCGTTTCTGTTTGCAAACATTGTAGTGGCAAATCAAACTTTTCTAAATACTCCGCTAGGTTTCTACAATCTTCACTTACTTGCATTTCCTCTTGTTTTACTTCCCTTCCAAGCAGTTCGCTTACAATTTGTACTGGAAGCGAACCATCTAAATGACAATGTAATTCTATTCTAGGTATAGGCATATTGGCACCTCCTTATTGTATGATTTACTCTTTAAAGACAGCATAAGCATCTTACACCAATGTGCCAGATGCTTATACTTGCTTTTATTTTACATGTTCAAATTATTTAATTGATTCAACTTTTACAACTGATGTTTGTAAATCTTTAGCATCTTTTGCTGCTGTGTCATTTGCAATTTTAATTGAACCTGATTTTAATTCAGCATATACTTTATCGTATTCTGCCTGTGTGAATTTTTCAAGTTTAGATGTTTCCATTGGCAACTGTACACCATCATCTGCTGCACTTAATGTAATTGATTTTCCACCTTCAAATGATTTGTCATAGTATGAAGCAACTGCATTATAAACTGAATCACTTAATTTTTTCATAGCAGATGTAATAACAGTATTAGATTCTACTGACTGATCTACGTCTACACCAATTACTTTCTTTCCTGCACCTTCTGCTGCTTTCATAACAGAGTTACCAACTCCACCACCACAAGCAAAAATACATTCTGTTCCTTCACTATACCAAGCTGCTGCTTTTGCCTGATTTTCTGGAGAAGCATCGAAGTTTCCTACATATGTGTATTTAATGTCAATCGCATCTTTTGCTAAACCAAGTTCTTTTGCTGCTGCATCAGCTCCTTGAACAAATCCATATCCATAGCGGATAACTGCAGGTACAGCAATTCCACCCATAAATCCAAGTTGTTTATATCCTTCTTTAACTGCTGCATAACCTGCTAAGTAACCAGCCTGTTCTTCAGCGTAGAAAATTGAAAGAACATTCTTTTCAATATGTGGTTTTTTATCTTTTCCGATTGGTGCTGCATCAATGATAATAAATGTTGTATCTGGATATTTAGTCTGTGCTTCAAAAATTGGTTTTTCAAATAAGAATCCTGGTGTTACAACAACTTTAGCTCCACCTTTTATAGCAAGATCAATTGCTGTTAAACAAGCTTTATCTGATTTTTCAGAAGGTTTATAATATTTACAAGAAATATCTTTTTCATCTGCGTATTTCTTCAAACCTTCCCATGATCCTTGGTTAAATGATTTATCGTCAATTGTTCCTACGTCAGTAATTAACGCTAACTCATATCCACCTTTATCACCTTTCTTGTCATCTGATTCCCCTGGTTTCTTTGCACAACCTGCCATACCAAGCACCATTGCACCTGCTAGAATTAAACTAAGCATTCTCTTTTTCATTTTTTCTTCCTCCTTTTTGTTTTTAATAATCTTTGCCTTCTCTCCCTTGAATAAGGGAAATTGCTGAACTTGTGCCTATTCTATCACATCCTGCTTCTAGAAAGGCTTCCATATCTTCCACACTTTTTACTCCGCCTGCAGCTTTCATTTTTACATGTGGTCCAATATATTCCTTAAACAAAAGAATATCTTCCATTGTTGCTCCTGCAGTTCCAAATCCCGTAGAAGTCTTAATATAATCTGCTCCTGCCTCTGTTACTGCTTTACACATTGCAATTTTTTCTTCTTTTGTTAAGTAGCATGTTTCAATAATGACTTTAAGAATTTTATCCCCAACAGCCTGTTTTAAACTACGTATTTCTTCTGTCACCTTATCAAAATCACCATTTTTTACATCTGTAATATTAATTACCATATCCACTTCTTCTACACCATCTTCTATTGCCTGTTCTACTTCAGCAAGCTTTGCTTTTGTAGTACTATATCCAAGTGGAAAACCTACAACAGTACAAATATTAATTTTATCACCATAAGTATCATGGATTCTTTTTATATAGTTTGGTGGAACACATACAGACGCTGTCTGATACTCGATTGCTTCATCACATAATTTCTGAATATCTTCCCATGTTGTAAATGCTTTTAAGATCGTATGATCTACATGACTTAAAATTTCACTTGTTTTCATTTTACCATCTCCTAATATTTTTCTACTCCATTTGGAGTTACTCTTGCATAAATTAACGGTTCCTCTTTTGGTGGTTGCTCCATAATAACTATAGAATTTCTATATTGTTCCTGTGCATTTTCAAAAAGAGAGTCATTCGATGTATATAAAATTGCTAAAACATCTCCTTCTTTTACAACATCCCCCGTCTTTTTCTTTAAAACAATTCCTGCCGTAAAATCAATCACGCTATCTTTTGTTTCTCTTCCTGCACCCAGCATAGATGAAGCAATTCCACAACCTTCCGCATTCATATGCGCAATATATCCAGATTTTTCTGCTAAAACTTCTCGCTGATAAGGAGCTTTTGCAAACTTATTCGTATCACGTATTACATCTGCATTTCCTCCCTGTGCTTCTACCATAGCAATGAGCCTTTCTAATGCTCGTCCACTATTTATTGCATCTTCTGCCAGTTGTCTACACTCTTCAATATTTCCTTTTTTAGCTAGGTACAGCATATTGGCCGCCAATTGTAAACATACTTCCGTCAAGTCCTTTGGGCCACGTCCTTGTAACGTTTCTACAGCCTCAATCACTTCAAGACTGTTACCTATATTATATCCTAATGGAATATCCATATTTGTAATTAATGCTACCATTTTCTTCCCTGCATTTTCACCAATAGACACCATTTCTTTTGCTAACGCAATCGAATCTTCTACAGTCTTCATAAACGCGCCACTTCCGGTTTTTACGTCTAATAAAATACCATCGTTTCCTGCTGCTAATTTTTTACTCATGATGGATACTGCTATAAGAGGTATACTGTCTACCGTTGCCGTAACATCTCGAAGTGCATATAATTTTTTATCTGCTGGAGCAAGGTTACCAGATTGACCAATTACTGAAAGTCCCGTCTGATTGACTACTTCAAAAAATTTCTCTCTATCAAGAGATGTTTGCATTCCTGGTATAGATTCCATCTTGTCTACAGTTCCACCTGTATGGCCCAATCCTCTACCGGACATCTTAGCCACTTTCACTCCGCAAGAAGCAACAATTGGCGCAATAATAAGTGTCGTTTTATCTCCTACGCCTCCTGTAGAATGTTTGTCCACTTTCATTCCTTCAATGCCCGATAAATCGACCATATCACCTGAATGTGCAACTGCAAGTGTCATTGCAAGCGTCTCTTCTTCAGTCATTCCTCGAAAATAAACTGCCATAAGAAACGCTGACATTTGATAATCCGGGATTTTGCCATTTACATATTCTGTAATCATGTACTGGATTTCTTCTTTTGTTAAAGCCTCTCCATTTCTTTTTTTCATGATTAAATCATACATTCTCATAGCGTTTTCCTCCTTTATCTCATTCCTTTATCATAAGGAATTCCTTCTGCTTTCGGTGCCTGTGAATTCTTAGAGAAGAATGCAAGCACAACTAATGTTGCAATATATGGTATCATTTTATACACTTCATTTGGAATTGGAAGACTTTTTAACACTGGAATTGCTGAATAAGCACTTGCTAATGTTTTCATTACCCCAAAGAAAAATGCTGCCATAAAAATTTTATTACTTCTCCATTGACCAAAAATCAATACCGCCAATGCCAAGAATCCATACCCTGCAACACTGGCATTAAAGTTTGTTGAAGTAGGAACAACAAATACAAGTCCTCCTATTCCTGCTAAAACACCTGAAATAATTACACCAGAATATCTAATCTTATATACATTTACCCCTACTGAGTCTGCTGCTCCTGGGTGTTCACCACAAGCACGAAGTCGCAAACCAAATCTTGTTCTTTTAATTACAAATGCTGCAATAATAAAAATCAAAATACCAAGATATGTTGTAATATAACAATTTCTAAAGAATAATGGTCCAATAATTGGAATGTCACCTAAAAATGGTACCTTATTAATTTGAAATGTATCTGTAAACTGAATCTGCTGTACTCCTTGAATCATTCTTGCTACAAAAATCGCAAATGCAGGTGCAAACATATTAAGTGCAGTACCACTAATTGTTTGATCTGCTTTCATATTAATAGAAGCAAATGCATGAAGCAAAGAAAAAATTCCTCCAGTAACTCCTGCAATCACTACTGCAATTAATAGTAATCCTTGACCACTCATTGTTCCCTGAGTCATATTGATAAATAAGATACCAAAAAATGCTCCAATTACCATAATTCCTTCTAATGCAATGTTAATTACACCACTTCGTTCAGAGTACATCCCTCCAATTGCTACAATCAGAAGTGGAATTGCAAAAAACATTGTCTGCTGCATAATAAAATATACAATATCCATCCTCTTATTCCTCCTTCTTAAGATTGTCTTTTTTCTTCTTTTCTTTTCTAAGTTGAATTTTACTAATCATCCCTTTGAAAAGTAAAGATAAAGCACCACAGTAAATAATTGCTGCAATAATCATATCAATAACTTCTGGTGCAAAATCAAATAACTGCATATTATATCCACCAACAGTAAGATGTCCAATAAATAGACCTGCAAACAAAATGCCAATTGGATTTGACATACCAAGCAAAGCTACAGAAATACCAGAAAATCCTTCTGGAGCAATAATATCCAATACTTGTAGATATTTTCCTGAATTTGCAAGATATAACAGCGCTCCTCCAATACCTGCTAAAGCACCTGAAATCACCATAGATAAAACAACATTTCTTTTTGCATTAATCCCTGCATATTTACTTGCATTTTGATTTTTCCCACAAGCTTTTAACTCGTATCCAAAAGTTGTTCGATTCAAAATAATATAAACTAAAACAACAAAGACAATAACAATGATAATTCCCACATTAATATCTGTATTTGGGAAAATCTTATCTAATCCTGCCTTCGGAAGATTTGCTGTATCTGCTACTGCCATAGACTGATTTTTAACATGATCATAAATTAATTTCTGAATTAAAAGGTTAACAAGATACATTCCAATGTAATTCATCATAATTGAAGAAATAACTTCATTTACATTTCTAAATGCTTTTAAAATTCCAGGTAACATTCCCCATAACGCACCAGCTAAAGCGGCTCCTAAAATTGCAACTAAACAGTGGATTCCTGCTGGTAAGAATGTACATTTCACTCCAATCAAAACGGCAACAAATGCACCGATTGTAAATTGTCCTGCTGCTCCAATATTAAATAACCCTGTTTGAAAAGCAAAACCAACAGACAACCCTGTCATAATAATCGGTGTTGCATAATAAAACATTTGACCGATTCCTTGCATTCCATCTGTAAAACCACCTTGCAAGATCATCATAAATCCGCCAGAAGCCTGACTTGGATTACTAACAAGTAAAATAATAAGTCCAAAGAGTAGCCCACAAATAATCGCAAGAATTGAGGAACTGAAACTAATCATACCTTCTCGCTGAAAGAGGCCTTTTTTCTTATACTCCATGATTCACACTCCTTTTCGCTCCTGCCATGTATAATCCTAATTCTTCTGTTGTAACTTCTTTCGGATTTACATCTGCAACAATTTCTCCTTCGTACATTACTAAAATTCTATCACTGACATTCATTACTTCATCTAGTTCTAAAGACACAAGTAAAACAGCCTTCCCTGCATCTCTTTGTGCAATTAATTGTTTATGAATATATTCGATTGCTCCAACGTCTAATCCACGAACAGGCTGTACTGCAATAACAATCTCCGGATTTCTGTCTAATTCTCGTGCAATAATTGCTTTTTGTTGATTTCCTCCAGACATACCGCGAACAACACTATCTGCACCTTGCCCTGAACGAATATCGAACTTTTTGATGAGTTCCTCTGCATATTTTCGAATCGCATCAAACTTCAAAAAACCATGTTTTTGGAAACGTTCTGTAAAATATGTTTGCAATACTAAGTTTTCTTGCAAATTATAATCTAAAACCAATCCATCTTTATGTCTATCTTCTGGAATATGAGCCATACCGTCAAGGCATTTCTTTCTGATACTTTCATGGGTAATATCTTTCCCTTTTAAAAATATCTGTCCTTCATCTATTGGCATCATTCCTGTAATTCCATATACCAATTCTGATTGACCATTTCCATCGATACCTGCTATTGTGACAATTTCACCTTTTCTTACTTCAAAAGATACATCTTTCACTGCATCTTTCCCATGTTTGCTCTTAATTGTCATATTCTTCACTTCTAAGATAGCATCTCCCGGATTTGATTCCTTCTTATCGATGATAAAATTGACTTTTCTTCCTACCATCATTTCTGACATTTCTTCTTTAGATGTATCTGCAACCTCAATTGTACCAATATACTTCCCTTTTCTTAAGACACTACAACGATCTGCAACTTCCTTAATTTCATTTAATTTATGCGTAATAAAAATAATTGATTTTCCTTCTTCTACAAGTTGTTTCATAACTTTCATTAATTCATGAATTTCTTGTGGAGTTAATACTGCTGTTGGTTCATCAAAAATCAAAATATCATTATCACAATACAACATTTTTAAAATTTCTACTCTCTGTTGCATTCCTACTGTAATATCTGAAATATATGCATCCGGATCAATTTTAAACTTATAACGTTCACTTAACTCCATAACTTTCTTTCGGGCATTTTCCATCTTCAATACTCCGCCCTTTGTTGTTTCTCGTCCAAGTACAATACTTTCCAAAACAGTAAAATTATGCACTAATTTAAAATGTTGGTGAACCATACCAATTCCCAACGCATTTGCATCATTTGGATTATTGATTTTCACTTCTTTTCCATTAATTTTTATTTGTCCCTGTTCTGGTTGGTACAATCCAAATAATACACTCATTAACGTAGATTTCCCTGCCCCGTTTTCTCCCAACAAAGCGTGGATTTCACCCTTCTTTACTCGCAGTGTAATATCATCATTAGCTTTAAATTCCCCAAACTGCTTCGTAATATGGTTCATTTCAATTACATATTCCACGTTTTCTCCTCCTTCTTTTTACTTTATTTCAAATTTGACGGCGAAAAGCCATATGGCATAATTTCTTTCAAGCTCATCACTTTTATATTCTCTTTCCCATCTGAAAGAATAATTTGAAATTCATCCAAATCACAAAATTCCATCATAACTTGTCTACATACTCCACAAGGTGCACACAAATCATCTGCATTTGTTCCTTCTTTTCCTCCAACAATAGCAATTTTTTCAAATTCCATGTCTCCTTCTGAAATTGCTTTAAAAAATGCAGTACGCTCAGCGCAATTTGTAGGAGTATAGGAAGCATTTTCAATGTTACACCCATGATAAACCTTCCCATCCTTCGTCAATAGCGCCGCTCCAACTTGAAATTTGGAATATGGCGCATACGATTTAAGTCGTGCTTTCCTTGCTTCTTCTAGTAATTCCCGATTCGTCATATGCACATACACCTCTACTTACATATCTCATCTTTGAAACTTGTTCCATCTGTTGTAATTTCTACACCAAACATATCAAGAATTGTAGCTGAAATATCAGCAAAAGTTTTACGAGTGCCTAAATTTACACCTTCTTTAATAGACTCCCCATAAACTAAAAGTGGCACACACTCTCTTGAATGATCAGTCCCTTTGAATCCTGGATCACATCCATGATCTGCCGTAATCATCAAAATATCATTTGGTCTCATCCTATCCATAAATAAACCAAGTTGTTTATCAAATGTTGTTGCCGCCTTAGCATATCCTTCAACATCATTTCTATGACCATATAGCATATCAAAATCAACAAGATTTACAAAACATAAGCCATTAAACTCTTGATCTTGTAATGCAATTGTCTTCTCCATGCCATCAACATTATTTACAATTCTTTGCGTATGAGCAATTCCTTTTCCTGCAAAAATATCGTAAATTTTTCCTACACCATACGTATCATAGCCTTCTTCTTCTAAAAGATCTAGCATTGTTTTCTTAGGTGGGAGTAACGAAAAATCATGTCTATTTGCAGTTCTTCTAAAATTCGGCGCCTTATCTGTAAAAGGTCGTGCAATAACTCTTCCCACTCCGTGTTCACCTGTAAGAAGTTCTCTTGCAATCTCACAATATTTATACAACTCTTCTACGGGAACAATCTCTTCATGTGCCGCAATTTGAAAAACGCTATCTGCCGATGTATAAACAATTAACTTTCCTGTACGAATATGTTCTTCTCCATAATCTCGAATGACATCTGTTCCAGAATATGGAAGATTACAAAGCACTCCTCTTCCTGTTCTTTTTTGAAACTCATCTAGCAATTCTTTCGGAAATCCATTTGGATAAGTAGGGAGTGCTTTAGGCGAAATAATTCCTGCTATTTCCCAATGTCCTATTGTTGTATCTTTCCCTTTCGAAGCCTCTTGAAGTCTGCCATATGCTCCTACAACCTCTTCCTTCTTCTCTAAGTAATCCACGCCATCAATATATGAAAGACCCAATCGGCTCATATTTGGTGTATAATATTCTGGAGATTGTGTAATTGTGTGTAGCGTATTTGCACCTTCGTCTCCAAAATTTATAGCATCAGGTGCATTTCCAATTCCAAAACTATCTAGTACAATTAAAAATACTCTCTGTTTACTCACTATTTTTCTTCCTTTCTATTTTGTTTCCGAGTTAATATAATTTAATTATATATGATTATATAAATCTAAAAAAGGACTTATGTCCTTTTTTAGATTTTCTTTTATAAAATCATCTATATATTCTTTCCTATATTAAAATGTGAATTTTTAAAAATTTTATACATTTATGCACTCTTTTCTATTTTGAAATAACAAAAAAGCATCACAAATTAAATTTGCGATGCTAAAAGGCGCCAACCAGATTTGAACTGGTGATAGAGGTGTTGCAGACCTTTGCCTTACCACTTGGCTATGGCGCCATATTTAATTGTTTAAACCACAAGAGGAATCTTGTGGTCTGAATGACTCCTACGGGAATCGAACCCGTGTTACCGCCGTGAAAGGGCGATGTCTTAACCGCTTGACCAAGGAGCCTTACACTCTTTTTTCTATTCTTAAATAAACTCCCCAAGTTGGACTCGAACCAA
>JARICA010000014.1 GCA_029264305.1 Faecalimonas sp.
CACAGGATAGATACAAAGTGTATTTAGATTATTTTAGGATTGAATATTAATACTAATACTGGGAGATAAAATAATGTTAGTTTATGAAGGGATAAAAACTGATTTTTTGAAAAGTGTAGAACAAGATACAATAGCATATGAGATAGAGGAACGAATTTATGAAAAAATGAATCGTCATACAGTTCGAAATGAATTTCGTTCTTGGGAAAATTCAATGGAATATATGTACAAGGTATTGAATGATAAAGAGATACCAGATGACGCTGGAATTGCTATTGAATACAATATACCACAGACGTCCAAACGTGTAGACTTTTTGATTTCTGGGTATGATAGAAAAGAGAAGAAAAATGTAGTCATTATCGAGTTAAAGCAGTGGGATAAGCTGGAAGCCGTTGAGGGACAAGATGCACTTGTAGAAACATATACAGGAAATGCAATTAGACAGGTGGTGCATCCTTCCTATCAAGCTTGGTCTTACGCAGTACTAATTAGTGATTATAATCAATCTGTTCAAGAGAAGAAAATTCTTTTAAAACCATGTGCGTATTTACATAATTATCGAAGAAGAAATACAGACCCTATAGATGCAGAGCAATATAGTGTTTATCAAGAAGATGCACCGGTATTTACACGAGGGCAAGTAGAGCAACTTAGAAGATTTATTAAGAAAAGTGTAGTAAAAGGGGATAAGAAAGAAATACTTTATGAAGTAGAACATGGAAAGATTAGACCTTCGAAAAGTCTTCAAGACTCCATTGCAAAGATGCTCCAAGGAAATCGAGAATTTGTTATGTTGGATGAACAAAAAGTTGTTTACGAAAATATACTTACCGCTTCAAGAAAGTCTATGGATGATGGAGTGAAAAGAGTAATTATTGTGCAAGGAGGCCCAGGTACAGGGAAAACAGTTGTTGCGATTAATCTTCTTGCAAAACTTACTAATGAAGATCAGTTCTGTCAGTATGTTTCAAAGAACAGTGCGCCTAGAAACGTTTATCAGAAAAAGTTAAAAGATAAATTACGTAAAAGTAGTGTTGACAATATGTTTAAAGGTTCTGGAATCTACACAGAGACAGGAAAAAATGTAGTTGATACAATTTTGGTAGATGAGGCGCATCGCCTTAATGAAAAATCTGGAATGTTTCATAACATGGGAGAGAACCAGATTAAGGAAATAATTCATTCCTCAAGATGCAGTGTGTTTTTTATAGATGAAAGTCAGAGAGTAACCATTAGTGACATAGGAAGTGTAGCCGAAATTGAAAAATGGGCTTCAGTAGAAGGAGCGCAAGTGGAAAAGATGGAACTGGTATCCCAGTTTCGGTGTAATGGATCGGATGGATATTTGGCATGGCTCGATAATACATTAGATATTCGTGAAACAGCCAACTGGGATATGGAAGATATTGATTATGATATTCGGATTATGGATTCACCGAATGAAATGAGAAACTTGATATTAGAGAAGAATAAAGTTAGCAATAATCATGCGAGAATACTTGCTGGATATTGTTGGAATTGGTTGAAAGAAGGTGTCAATGATAGCCAAGTTCATGATATAAAGATTGGTGATTTTGAGATTAGCTGGAATTTAAAAAATACAACAACATTTGCAATAGACGAAAATTCAGTAAATGAAGCTGGTTGCATTCATACATCCCAAGGCCTTGAATTTGCTTATGTTGGTGTAATCATAGGTGATGATCTTAGATATGATAACGGAAAGATAGTTACGGATTTTACCAAAAGAGCAAGAACAGATCAGTCTTTGAAGGGGATAAAAAAGATGTATAAAGAAGATCCTAAAAAGGCTGAAAAAATAGCAGATGAAATTATTAAGAACACATATAGAACACTTATGACTAGAGGAATGAAAGGGTGTTATGTATATTGTACAGATAGCAAGTTAGCAGAATATATGAAAGAATGTCTTACAACAAAAAGGGGGAAATAAAATGAAACAAGAAACTATAGATCAAGTACTGAGATTTCGAGATGATAGAAATTGGAAGCAATTTCATAATCCAAAAGATCTTGCAATATCTATTTCTCTCGAAGCAGCAGAATTATTAGAAGTATTTCAATGGAGTGCAACGGATACGGAATGTGAAAATAAATTGGGCAAGATTAAAGAAGAACTTGCTGATGTCATAAATTATTGTATTTTAATGGCCGATACATGTGGGTTAGATCTTGATGAAATTGTACAAGAGAAAGTTTGTAAGAATAATGAAAAATATCCAGTAGACAAGTCGTTTGGATGTAAAAAGAAATATACAGAATTGGAATAATAGGTAGAAAATGAACAATACATTAAATTATTATGATACGAATGCAAATAGCTTTATAAACGACACAATCAGTGTGGATTTTTCAGATATACAAAATCGTTTTTTAGAATTATTACTCATCAACCCGTATATCTTAGATTTCGGTTGTGGTTCAGGACGTGACACAAAATATTTTCTTGAAAAAGGCTGTCAAGTGGTTGCTACGGATGGATCGGAAAAACTTTGCAAAGAGGCAAGTGCTTATACAGGAATTGAAGTGAAACAGATGATGTTTCAAGAGCTTAATTATGTAGATGCATTTGATGGTATTTGGGCGTGTGCATCTATATTACATGTTCCAAAATCGGAACTATTGTCCATTATAAGAAAAATGTGCAATGCACTAAAAGTGAATGGGGTAATTTATACATCATTTAAATATGGAGTGTTTGAAGGGGAACGTAATGGCAGATATTTTACTGATTTTACAGAAGTATCCTTTCAGCAATTTATATCTGAAATTTCTGAACTTGCTATGGAGGAATATTGGATTACGGAGGATGTAAGACCAGGAAGAGGAGAAGAAAAATGGCTCAATTTAATACTTCGCAAGGTGGGTATACACTGACCATCAAAGGAAAATATGAAAATACATTGGATGTTGAGGGATTTTCTCAAATGATGAAAGATCCTTCTTATTGCTATAAGTTTTATTGGTTGGAAGCAATTGTAAATTTGATTTCGGAAGGAATAAAAGAAACAACTTTTGATGCCGTAATCGATGAGATGATTTGTAATGCATGGTATTCTGTACGAGAATTTCATATTCATCTTAGTGGATTACAGGCTGATGGTTTGGTAAGAGATGGTTTGGAACGTGTTGTACTGCGATTAACTGAATTAAGTCATTTAGCTGCAAATGCATCAAAAGTGGAAATAAAAAATGCAATAGCAGAGCACAATACAGAATTAAAGATATATAAGGAGCAGCTGACAAATATGGTTCCTGGACGTGCGTTGTCAGGATTTTTTTCAAAAAGCAATGAAACAGTACCTTGGGGAAGTGTACGCAGATTAACAGAATACATTCGACGAATTGATGTTACTTTAGTTAAATTACCATACACGTTTGGAGACAGTAGTAAACTGAAAAAAGAGGTTTATTTTAATGAAGATTGGATGCGTATGATTCAAGATAATACGGTAAATATACTCGGATGGATTCAATATGAAAAGGTGAAATGGTTACAAAATAATAATCCGGAAGTTCCAGGATTGATATATAAGTTGGCCCCTATGGACGAAAAACTGAGAAAGATGAACCATGTTCGTAAACTTTGGGAAGGAATCATATTGGTTCACGAAATAAGGGATGTTTTTACTAGACAACCTATTGAATCAAAGAAATATGATGTGGATCATTTTATTCCGTGGTCATTTGTTATGAACGATGAGTTATGGAATTTGATGCCGATGGACTCTTCGCTTAATTCATCCAAAAGTAATAAACTTCCGAAATGGAATCCGTTTTTTACTATTTTCGCGGAAAATCAGTACTCCATGTATTGTTTGATCCATAAAAAAGAGAAATTACATAAATTATTTGAGGCATGTTATCGAGATAATTTACATTCCATTTGGGCTGGACAAGAATTATATCGTCCGGGAAATTCAAAAGAAGAATTTTTCAATATATTAGAGAAAAATATGCAACCGGTGTATGACTCTGCAAAACGACAGGGCTATGAAATATGGAACTATTAAGGAAAGAAAAATCTGTGTGTGTTTGATTTTTACAGAAAAGGAATTCAGTTTATAAATCGGATCCTTATGTATCAGAAATGCTTTTCATTTGTGGATTACCATCGCAAAAATTCGGAACAACCAATCTCTTGGAAATGAATTCAGAGATTGGTCTGATTTTATTCAAAGAACCAACGGTAATTTTTCTATCAAGTGGAGAAATCCAGAAATTTAGTAGTTGGATGATACAAGAAATAAAAAAATTATGCCGGTAAATACATTTGTATTGTAGCAGATATTTTGAGGTGTTATGGAATGAGTAATAAATTGTTTAAGCATCAAGAACAAAAAGAAATATTATCTGGAAAGCAAAAGAAAATTTTGTTCTGGGGCTGTCTTATTATTTTGATTATAGCTTTCGTTGCTGTCTGGATAAATATATTTTTGACATCTAATGCATTTAATAGGCAAATGCGAGAGATGGTACTGGGAGAAGATTACTATATGGAGAATGTTGTGATTACGGATAAAAGGGCTGAGAATGCTTCAACTAATAATACGATATCTAAAAATTATTTTTTCTATTACCACAATGGAAAAGTGAATGATTATCATAAGCGAATGCAGATACCAGAAAGCGTATATTCAGAATATAATGTAGGAGATTCAATAACTGCATATACCACAGACCATATAAGTTATTCTTATTACAAAGACGGGATTCTTCCAGATGCAGAGTATACTAACAATGAATTAATGAAAGTAGCTGGAGTATTGCTTGGAATTGGAATATGTTCATTAACTTTACTAGGTTTGTTAAGCAAGAAAATTAATTACAAGAAGTAGTCAAATCCCAGTCTTGCGAGTAGGCTGAAAGCGACAGAAGATTAGAATTTGAGAATGAAATATGTGAGATTGTCTATCATACCCTTATGTTCATCTACAGATAAGTGGTTAAATGGAAATAGCATTTCATCATAAAGTCCAAAATTCTTCGATAGGATTATTCTTGAATTTAAGTGTTTGCAGAAAAGTTACACATTTTTTATTATACAAGAATAGCCTTATAAATTTATGAAATTTGACAAAATTACATGAACGTAATATAATAAAAAGAATTGGATAAAAACATCTTATATAAGTTCACAATAGGGTGAACGTTTCTACAAACTACCGTAAATAGTTTTACTATAAGACATTATTTGATGTCGGGTAAAGCTATTTACGGTTTTTATTTTTAGGAGGAATATATGGAAGAAACAAAACAACTTGGAGAGCAGCCGATTGGGAAATTGCTGCTTAAATTTTCAGTGCCTTGTGTACTAGGCCTATTAATTGGTGCACTTTATAATATCATTGATCAGATTTTTATTGGAAACAGTCAATTGGGTTATTTGGGTAATGCTGCAACAGGAATATCATTTCCAATTATTTGTATTGCCAATGCTTTTGCTTGGTGTATTGGTGATGGGGCTGCCGCATACTTAAGCATTTGCTCTGGGCGACGAGATAGTGAAAGCGCTCATAAATGTGTTGGGACGGGGATTACTTCAACAGCTATCATTAGTGTTGTTCTTTGTGTAATTTGTCTTATATTCTGTAAACCTCTAATGGTTCTTTTTGGAGCTTCTGAAGCAACCCTTAAGCTTGCTTGTGACTATTTCTATATTGTTGCAGCATTTTTTCCTCTTTACCTTATGTTTAACGTAATGAATAGTATGATACGAGCGGATGGTAGTCCAACTTATGCTATGGTTGCATTATTGTGTGGAGCTATTTTGAATATTATTCTTGATCCGATTTGTATTTATCTGTTCGATTGGGGAATTCAAGGAGCGGCGATTGCCACTGTTATAGGGCAAGTAGTATCATTTTTTATTTGTGCTTTCTATTTCAAAAAACCAAAGAGCTTTCGTCTGACTAAAGAAAGTTTTTGCATTTGTCCTTCTATACTACGAAATCTTATTACTCTAGGTGGGTCAACTTTTGTTATTCAAATTGCTATGGTTGTTATGACGCTTCTCAGCAATGTGATGTTGTTTAAGTATGGCAATTTATCTCGCTTCGGTAGTGATATTCCAATTTCCGTATTCAGTATTCAAACAAAAGTTTATACAATTGTCTGTAATATTGTATGTGGAATTGCTTTAGGAGGACAACCTATTTTGGGATATAATTTTGGAGCTAAAAAAATGGATAGGGTGAAACAATGCTATAAAAAAATAGTTGTATCATCTTTAACGGTTGGAATTTTAGCTACTTTAATTTTTATATGCTATCCTCAAATTATTATTGGTATTTTTGGAAAGCAAAATGAATTATATATGGACTTTGCAATCAAAAGTTTTCGGATATTCTTGGGTCTTTCAGTTATTACTGTTTTTATAAAAGTATCTTCTATATTTTTCCAGGCTATAGGAAAACCTATAGAGGCGATGGTTGCATCCGTTCTTCGAGATATGTTATGTTTTGTAACCTTTACGCTGGTGTTTTGTACAGTATTTGAAAGCAGAGAGGCAGGAGCAGGAATCTATGGTATTTTAGTGGCATCACCTTTGTCTGATATAGTGGCTGGTATAGTGATTATAATCTTAACAATGCGTTTTTTCAAAAGACTTCCATCTACTTCTGAAGTAAAAAAAGAGCCGGTAACCATTGTTTCTACTCATCCGGGAACTATAATCACAATTGCTCGTCAGCATGGTACTTGTGGTAAACGAATTGGAGAATTAGTAGCAAAGAAATTGGATATTCCTTTTTACTGTAAAGAACTTACGGCTATAGCTGCAAAAGAGAGTGGTCTTGCAGAAGAGCATTTATCTAGTGATTATGAACAAACTGATTATGCGTTTCAGAAACTTTATTTAAGCACTGATGTGGGACGTCGAGGGATGATTGCTCAGGAACAAGTTTTGAGAAAGATTGCTGACGAGGGCGCTTGTGTAATTGTAGGACGTGCAGCAAATCATGTTTTATGGAATTATAAAGATGTTGTGAAAGTATATTTGTACGCTCCAGAAGAGTATCGTATTGAAAACATTCAAGAAATGTATAATGATACGAAAGAGCAAGCAAGACAACATATGCACAGATCAGATGAGGCGAGATCAACGTATTATCGTAATATTTCTGGTTACGAATGGAAGAATATGAGTAACTATAATTTGTGTATTGATGCAAGTTTGGGAAAAGAAGCTGTAGCACAATTAATTGTAGAGTATGTAGAAAAGAGAAAAGATGTAAGTTGCTTATGAGGCGAGAGGAAAAACTAAAATTCTTATCCTGATATTTAAAAAAATATATATGTTTAATCAATTATGATAAAATAAAGGCAACATAAGTGTAAGGGATTAGGATAAATATTATGTGGAGATATGATTTTGTTACAAGGAAAGAGTTTGAAAAGGTTAAAGATAAAGTAGAAGATTTTATTATTATGCTTGGCGGAAAAGTATTTTCAATTGAGTTACCGTATATACAAAGGGAAATATCATATTCAGGCGATAATGTTATTGAACATATTTCTACAAGACGAGTATTTGAATTTGAAGGAGAATTTTATAGAGTGTCAGAAATATGTTTAAATAAGCCATTTGTTATTCTTGAAGTGGGAACGTATGAGGAATTGATTAAAAATCATATGGAAGATGAAAATCCTTTTCCATATGATTTGCCAGATAGCGAGCTGTTGAACGAGGTGAAATATGCATTAGGAATTGAAATGTATCCAAAAGCATAATCGGTATACCAAATTTTGTTTTTCTTATTAACTGTGACATTTCTGTTTAAAAGATTGTCAAATACTTTATGTTTCTTATCTGCTTTCCAGACGGGGGAATGCATAACACTACACATAAGTGAAGTTTATTATTGTAATAAACATTAGGACTAATGCCAAACTGCCGGCATAACCATCTTAAACTAAATGTATTTTATGAACATCGATGAATCGATCTACCACTAAGCGATTTTCTTCAAAAAGAATGTCGCTGCTTTTTTAGAAAGTAATCTCTTTCTCTTTTTCATTAAGAAGTTGATTTCATCTTCTTATTTCCCTATTTTCCTTTGATTCTGATATTGTATTTGTGGTATAAAGACATTCTTCAGTGTACTGGTTAACCCATTGGTTCACTGTACTTTTGGCAATATTGCAATTCGCGGTAATCTGAATGGTTGATTTATTGCCATCCATATAGACTTTTACAACTTTTTTTGAAGTCTTCATTGTAACGTACTGACATTGTCTTTAATCACCTGGTTGGTCTTTCATCCGACATATTAGTTTTTTCGTGTTTTTTAGAGTGTCTCATAAAAAACCAACTCGTAAAATATTTGTTTTATTGTAACATAACGTGGTGTATTGTATAATAAAAAATATAATTATATAAGCAGTTTTGTTGGAATATTTTTGATGGGAGGAGAATTGTATGGGATATAAAATGTTGAATAATGAAATATTTGAAAAAGAATATAATAAAAATTCTTTAGAAAAATAAGCAATAGCATTTATTAGAGATACATGTGAAGGACTTAGATTTGTTACTGACAAAGCTAAGAGTATTAGTTCAAAAGACCTTGATTATGAAGGGAAAAGTTTGAAGTTAAATCAAATTCCAATTAATATGGAAAAAGATATAGATAGATTATGCCTAGAAAAAGCGATTGAAAGATTTTTAAAATCTGGAAAAAAGGAAGATGCCTTTGATGTGTATTTTTGCTATTTGGAAATGTTCATTGGAGATTATGAGAAAAATAGAAGGGTGGTAGAACTCCTTTCTGAGTATGAGGTAAATGGCAGTAGCCTTTTAATGAAACATCGAGATCATTATTTTCATTCAGTGTATGTATTTATTTTAGGATTAGCGATATATGAGTCAAATGAAATATATAGAGAAATATATAAGAAATACTATAATATTACCGAGAAGAACCAAGCAGCATATCATTATATTCAATATTGGGGACTTACATCGTTATTTCATGACGTTGGTTATCCATTTGAGTTACCATTTGAAGAAGTTGCTTCATATTTTGAGGTAGCAGGTGACAAAAGAAAAAATAGACCATTTGTAGCTTATCGTGGTTTGGAATCTTTTATTGCAATAAATGAAGAATTTCAAAAAATAATTTCGCAGTTGACTGGAAATAGTAGTATTTCAACGACAAATGAGTTGTTTGCATATGTTCTTTATGAGAAACACTTTTTTATCAGATGAGGGAATAATTAAAAAATTTAATGAGAACTTTAAGAACCCAGGGTATCATCAAAATAAAAATCATTGGAATACGGTGATTTTGGATGGAACAATACCAGAGCATGAGATTCAGAGGATGATTGAGGAAAGCTATGATTTAGTAGTATGAAATGAGGTTGATTTTATGATATTGGAAACAGATAGATTAATATTACGTCGTTGGAAAGAGACAGATGCGCAAAGCCTTTATGAATATGCAAAGAATCCAGATATAGGACCAATTGCAGGATGGGCACCGCATAAAAATGTAGAAGAAAGTTTGGATGTTATTAGAAATGTTTTTTTGGGTGCTGAATGTTATGCAATCTGCGAGAAAGGTAACAATAAAGCGATTGGTACAATTGAACTCAAATTAAACGGTTGTACCAATATGACAGAACGTGATGATGAATGTGAACTAGGGTACTGGCTAGGTAAACCATTTTGGGGAAGAGGATATATGCCTGAAGCTGTAAATGAAATTTTGCGTCATGGATTTGAGGATATTGGTATGAC
>JARICA010000003.1 GCA_029264305.1 Faecalimonas sp.
CAGCTAGTATAAGGGGTTAGAGTGTGAGAAAGGGGGAACTTGTTTGTCAACGACTGTCACGATCTGCACGATTTCTCAAAAACTTGTTGTAGTGTTCGAGAGCTTTGCAGACAAATTCCTCAGTTTGGTTTATGGGGATATTCTTTGGAATAAGTTTCCTCACTCTTTCTCCTCTGAGTACGATTTTTTCTTTTTGGTTTCCTTTTTCCTCAGACATAATCGAAGAAATAACTTCTGTTGTCAGTTTTCCATCCTCAAAGAATTTTCGCATTTTGATTGCTTGAGCGTGTGAAGGTGTAGCATCATTCATATCAATTTCTTCCACAATATCACGTTGGCTATCTTCATCAAGATATGATAGCTCAACAGCAGGTCGCATTTTAATTCGTCCGTCATCAACATATTCTAAAAGTTCAGGAACAAGATTTGTAAGACGGATATATCTTCGTATTTGTTCTCTACTTTCACCAACTTCTTCACCTAATTTTTCATTAGTACGATACTTTGACTCCAGTGGTGTCGAAGTTAAATCGGTTCGTTTGCCTTGCTGATTCATTGCTTCTAATCGCATTTTATAAGCAAATGCTTTTTCACTAGGAAGAATCTGCGAACGTTGAAAGTTAGACTCAACCATTAAAATAGTTGCTTCTTCTCTTGTGAGATCGACAACTTCACATCTTAATGTTTCAAATCCAGCAAGTTCACTTGCTCTTTTTCTTCTATGACCTGATACTAACTCATATCTGCCATCTTCTTTTTGTCTAACTGTTGCAGGTGTTATAACACCACGCTCTTTAATACTCTCTATAAGCTGAATCATATCCTCATCATCACGAACTTTAAAAGGATGTTCTGGGAAATCATCAATTTCAGTTATAGGAATATCACGAATCTTAGCGAGCTTTTCTTCATCTCTTTGCTCTTGTGTTGAAAATAAATCATCGAACGTTGGCAGAGTGAAGTCGCTCTTTCTTTTTGTCATCAGCTAACACCTCCTTTGTAAATTCAGTGTAGGCTTTAGACACTGTGCTGTTAGACTCATAAGCATAAATGCTTTTACCTTTGGAAGAAACCTCAGCAGCTTTAATTGCAATAGGTATTGAAGACTTATATATCTTCATATGTGAACCAAAATTTTCTCGCAATGCTTCTACCGTACTTTTTGCAAGGTTCGTTCGGTTATCCACAAGTGTCAAAAGAATACCATCTACTTTTAAATTCGGATTGATATATCTTTTTACTTTGGATACTGTTCTTAAAAGCTGAGTCATACATTTAGCCGGTAGATAATGAGCTTGTACTGGAATGATTACACTATCAGCAGCTGATAATGAATTAAGAGTCATCATACCTAACGATGGAGAACAGTCGATTAATATATAATCGTATTTTTCTTTTACATCATTTAGATATGTCTTTAAAATGACTTCACGATTCATTGCAGTAACAAGTCCAATTTCAAAATCAAATAGTTCATTACTTGATGGCATTAAATCAACGCCTTCCTTATGATGAAGAATACCAGTATAAGGATCTGGTTCATTTCCTTTAACAACATCCATCATCTTATCAGATATTGTATTTTGGAGATTGTCTGCATCATTCCAGCCTAAGCAAGTAGTAAGGTCACCCTGAGGATCGGCATCGACAAGTAAAACTTTCTTGCCTTTCATTGCAAGTCCTATTCCAAGATTAACTGCTGTAGTGGTTTTTCCAACGCCACCTTTTTGATTACATATTGCAATCGTTTTGCAGTCTGGCATATCCGTTGCCTCCTTTCTTATATATTTATAGCCATAGCTTATATGGCTATGTAAACAGCCAATCAAATTGACTGTAATGTTTGTTTTTTCAGTATTTGTCCTAAACACCCCCTGATTGGGAAGTCACTAAGCGATGGTTTGCGAAACCATCTCATAGGAATCTCACCTCTGCCGGGTTCTCCGCCAGCTCCGTAGAGAAGTATCATTATCATTCTGACTGTCATCGCCATATCAAGAGCAACTTGATATTCATATAAGGGATTCTCGCTCAATTCAATTCATATGAGGTCACGGCGTACCTTATATCGTAGCTAAAGTCATCAGAACTAAAGTCTTAGTGAATGAATATTCTATTTTCAAGGAACAAGAGAAAAGGCATAAATCAATATTTTTTAGGATGAGATTTAATACCCCTTCACTTGTTTGGACTGGGAGAGGGTAATCGTACGGGTGTTTTTTGAAAAAAAGTTAAAAAAGTTTTTAAAATAAAAAAATCATCCACTCAAGAAGAGCGAATGATATAAAAAATGGCTGATAGCGAGAATCTATCAACCATTAAAATATAATATTGTTATTTAATATGTAACTCTAACCTTTTTAATTTTTGCTTCTGTCAATTTACACAATGTCTCATCGACAAGGTCTGTGTATTTTACAGATCTGATTAAACTGTTTCTTAGTTCCACTAGAGAACCAATGATTTGATTACGTTCTTCTTCAGTTAAATATAGATGATATTTCTTTTCAAACATTTTAATCACTTCCTTTGTAAATTTAGTATAGGTTTATTCTAGAATAACAGCAATTATGCGATACAAAAAGTACAGAACTAACTCAAAACCTAATACCGTTTTTTAGGGGTAGATATTTTAGCAAAAATTTCTCAAATTAGCAGAGCCGTTAGCAGGAGGGCAAAAATGGTGATTTTCTTGCTAATTTCCGTTAGCAGACCGAATACCTTTCGAGTAATTTGCTTTTGAGTTATTTTAGTGTTAAGTTTTTTAGCCAGCTAATTGCTTGCTAATCGAAAAATCACGTTTTTTATGGCTTTTCCTATAAAATGAGAAAATAAAAAAAGCCGAAAACCCTTTAAATAAAGGCTTTCGGCGTTGTCTTCTGGCCTCCACGAGAAGATTTGAACTTCCGACCCCTCGCTTAGGAGGCGAGTGCTCTATCCAGCTGAGCTACGTGGAGATGTAAAAATATTTAATTGTATTTAACACTAAATTAACAGCAAACCTTCTATTTTTGCCCCTAAGGTGGTAGCTTGAGCTTATTCTTAGGAGGACCCTGTTATATCCATTTAACTAACGAGACAAATACCATTTTCATTTTTTGTTAACCTTATTGTTTCTTAGAAAGTAAGTATTCTATCCAGCATAGCTGGATAGATACACACATCTAACTAAGAAAACTTAATTTGAGAAGAAATCACTAGATTTCTTCTCACTCTTTATATTATATCGAAATTAATGCGACCTTGCAACCATATATTACCTTTAAATCGTCTTCCTATTTGAGGTTCTCCCATAACATCTTTTTTAGGTACACACACATCAAAAACTAGTTCATTGACTTCCAAAGTAAATATATATAATTCTTCATTTGTATATAAATTTTTTGTTTCTTTTATATCCAAAATGATTCCCATAATAGAGTATCTGTCGCATTCTACTCCATATGGCATAAAATAAGTTTCTACAATACTAAATACATCTTCTGTATTTAATCTTTTAGACACCTGCGAATAAATATCAATATCATCTAAAGTCAAGCTTTCTATCGCTTGTTGATCACCACTTTTAGCAGCACTCATCAGCATCATACGATTTCTAGCATCCTCTTGACTTCTTTGCTCTTGTAATTCATTTTTCTGAATAGGAAACAAAATTGTTCCCTCAGTTGCAAGTGCAGATAACGTAACGGAGATAGAATTCTTTTTGATATGTCCTAGTTTTTTTTCTCTTCGATATTCAGTCATGTTCTGCAAATGAAAAATAAGACTTACTCCCACTTTCATTTCCTCACAGACGCCTGCATACATTTCTTTCTCCATACGTTTTTCTAAAATTATATCGGCATAACTTGTAATTCCTGTTCCTTCAAAATAAGGATAGTAATATTCTTTTTCAAATTTTTCCTCTTCATTTATTTCTCCAAAAACAGTAATTCCAATGTTATCCCCAAATTCTTTTGTTCTCTCGGAATAATCCACATTTTCTTTTACAGTAGTCCTCTGTTCTATAAAAAAATCATTCTCTACACTCGATAATATTGCTTTTAATTCTTTTCTTGTCTGTAAATTTGAAAATCCGATTGCTTTTAAAAATTCATGCACCTTATTTCCACCTTTGTATTATCTAATTTCTGTTTTTCCACCCATATATGGTCTTAACGCTTCAGGAATTTTCACACTACCATCTGCCTGTAAATTATTTTCCAAAAACGCAATTAACATTCTAGGTGGTGCAACAACTGTATTGTTCAATGTATGTGCAAAATACTTTCCTTCTTTACCTTTTACACGAATACCAAGTCTTCTCGCTTGTGCATCTCCAAGATTTGAACAACTTCCTACTTCAAAATATTTTTGTTGTCTTGGTGACCACGCTTCTACGTCTACTGATTTCACTTTCAAATCTGCTAAATCACCTGAACAACATTCCAATGTACGAACTGGTATATCAAGAGAACGGAATAAATCCACTGTATTTTTCCACATTTTTTCATACCAATCCATACTTTCTTCTGGTTTACATACGACAATCATTTCCTGTTTTTCAAATTGATGGATTCTATATACACCGCGTTCTTCAATACCATGAGAACCTTTTTCTTTACGGAAACATGGAGAATAACTTGTTAGTGTATATGGTAATTTTTCCTCATCGTTTAATGTATCAATAAATTTTCCAATCATAGAATGTTCACTTGTTCCAATGAGATATAAATCTTCTCCTTCAATTTTATACATCATAGAATCCATTTCAGCAAAACTCATTACACCGGTAACAACATTACTACGAATCATATATGGTGGGATACAATAAGTAAATCCTCTATCAATCATAAAATCACGAGCGTATGATATAACTGCTGAATGTAGTCTTGCAATATCACCCATTAAATAATAAAATCCTTGTCCTGCAACTTTTCCAGCTGCTTCTATATCAATTCCATTAAATTTATCCATAATTTCTGTATGATATGGAACTTCAAAATCTGGCACTACTGGTTCTCCAAATTTCTCTAATTCTACATTTTCACTATCATCTTTTCCAATCGGAACAGATGGATCAATAATGTTTGGAATTGTCATCATAATCGTTTTAATTTTCTCTTCCACTTCTTTTTCTTCTACTGACAATTCTTCCATTCGCCCTGCATTTTCTGCTACTTGTCTTTTATATTCTTCTGCTTCGTCTTTTTTCCCTTGAGCCATGCAAGCCCCAATTTTCTTTGAAATTTGATTTTTATTAGCTCTTAACGCTTCTACTTCCTGTTTAATTTCTCTATTTCTTTTATCTAATTCTATTACTTCATCTACTAAAGGTAATTTTGCATCCTGAAATTTATTTCTAATATTCTGCTTCACTACATCTGGATTACTTCTTAAAAATTTAATATCTAACATAACTTTTCTCCTTATTTCCTTTAAATATCCAAGCCATATGTTTCTTTATATATAGCTCTTTCTAATGATTCTGCCTCTTCTTCAGCAAGTTCTATATAGCTTTCCCCTTTTACAATTTCTTTTATATAAAGATAACAACCTTCTCTGCTATGCATAGCATTGATAATATATCCATTGTCATCTCCATCTAGCAATGTAAGAGCAAAGCTTAATTTTCCTCCCATTTCATTAAAGGCATCATATTTTACAATCCCTACTTTTTGATAAGCCCCAGCCATTTTTTGACTCATCTCTTTCACTTCTTGTCGCGTTCTTTTTGTCAAAGTGGAAAGTGCATCAATTTCTTTAAATTTTGATAAAATACTTTTTTCCAATGTTTTCCCATCTTTTCCACGCATGAATGAATTGTAATTTGCTTTCAAACGATTGTATTTCATATTAACACCAATCACAATCACAAACAATAGTATAATTAGCATAAACATGACAACTAAAATGTAAAACGGGTCAATTCCAATACTCTGTAATATTTTACTATTCATTTTACGCATCTCCTTTATTTATACTCATCATTAAATCATATATGCGTTCAAACTCTTCTTCTGAATAGTATTCAATTTCTATTTTTCCTTTACCATTTGGTTTTGGGTTGATATTAACTTTTGTTCCCATAAGAGATTTTAAATTTTCTTCACTAGCTTTATAAATAAACTCATTCTCTATTACTTTTTTAACTTTTTCTTTTTTGGGTTTCTTTAATTCTTTAATCAATTTTTCTGTTTCACGCACACTTAACTTCTCATCAAAAATCCTATTTGCAAGAAGATATTGTTGTTCCTCGTTTTCTATTGCTAATAAAGCCCTAGCATGTCCTGTAGAAATCATATCATCGATAATCATTTGTTGTACTTTTTGATTTAACTTTAAAAGGCGTAGAGAGTTTGTCACTGCCGTCCTACTCTTAGAAACCTTTTCTGCAACTTCATCTTGTTTTAACGAGAATTCTTCTAAAAGTCGTTTATATGCCATTGCTTCTTCTATTGGATTCAAATTTTCTCTTTGAATATTTTCAATCAGTGCAATTTCTACCATTTCCTGATCTGTATATTTTCTTACAACTACTGGGACCTCTTTAATTCCTGCAAGTTTTGCTGCTCTCCAGCGTCGTTCCCCTGCAATTATTTCGTAGAAATCTTCTTTCTTTTGTACAAGCAATGGTTGTAAAACACCAAACTGTTTAATAGAATCCGCTAATTCTAACAAAGAATCTTCTTCAAACATTCTTCTTGGCTGTGAACGGTTGGGTTCTATCAATGTTAGTTTTACCATTTGTTCTCCCGTTTTTTCGGATTTTTCTTTTTTAGTTTTTAATTCTTTTTTTTCAGGAATCAAACTATCTAGTCCTTTTCCTAGACCACCACGTTTTGTCGGCATTATTCTTCTCCTTTATTAATTACCTCTTCTGCTAACAACATATAACTTTCTGCACCTGTCGATTTCGGATCATACAAATTAATTGGCATTCCATGACTCGGTGCTTCTGCTAAACGTATGTTTCTCGGAATAATGGTTTTATAAATTGCTTGATTTAAATTTTCTTTTACATTTTCTACTACTTGAAGGGATAAATTAGTTCTTGCATCATACATGGTAAATACAACACCTTCCATTTCTAATCTTGGATTCAAGCGTTCTTTAACCAAATCTATCGTATGTATTAATTGACTTAACCCTTCTAAAGCATAATATTCACACTGAATTGGGACCAATACTGTATCTGCTGTCGTCATTGCATTGATTGTTAGCATACTTAGTGAAGGAGGACAATCAATAATAATAAAATCATATTCTTCTTTCACTTTTTCAACTGCATCTCTTATAATATATTCTTTATTATCCACTCCTATCAATTCAATTTCAGCTGCTGACAAATCAATATTTGTCGGTAAAACATCTAAATTTTCTAAAGTCTCTTTACAAATAACCTTTCCAATATCAATTTCTCCGAGAATCAAATCATATACCGTATATTCTACATTTTCTTTGTCTATGCCTAACCCGCTAGTCATATTTCCCTGTGGATCCATGTCTATCGCCAAAACTTTTTTTCCTAAAGCACTCAAACAAGCGGACAAATTAATAGATGTAGTTGTTTTCCCAACTCCACCCTTTTGATTCGCGATCGCTATTATTCTTCCCATTTGTATAGTCCCCTTTCTATCACTTTCCAATTATAGCACCTTTTTATTTTTAAATCTACAATGTTTCACGTGAAACATTATTATTTTTATGATTTTAAAAGAAAATGTTTCACGTGAAACATTTTCTTTCCTTGTCTTTTATTATGTAGTATAATAAAAACAAAAATATAAGGGGTGATTTTATGAATTGGAAAAAAAGAATAATGAATTGTGCTTTATTTATAGGTATAACTACTTTTGTAATGTTCGTTATTAATAAACTAATCTATTTCATTTCTACAGTCGAAAATGTTTTAGACCGTATTAAAGGAAATTATTACGAATGGCGTTTTGGTAAAATATTTTATACAAAGTATGGTTCTGGAAAACCACTTCTTCTTATTCACGATATAACTCCAATGAGTTCTGGATATGAATGGAATCAGACAATTAAGGAATTATCCAAAACATATACTGTTTATACTATAGATTTACTTGGTTGTGGTCGTTCAGAAAAACCTAATATTACTTATACAAATTATTTATACGTCCAACTAATTACCGATTTCATTAAACATGTAATTGGGAAAAAGACAGATGTTGTTGCAAGTGGATTGTCGTCTTCCTTTGTTTTAATGGCTTGTCATATGGATAATACTATTATCAATAAAGTTGTTATGGTTTCTCCACATTCTTTTGCTTCACTAAATAAATCACCTAATAAAAATAGTAAAGCATTAAGAATACTTTTAAACACACATATCATTGGTACTCTAGTTTATAATATTATTTTTACAAAGAAAAATATTGTTTCTACATTAAAAAATGACTACTATTACAATAATGCACAAGTTACAGAAGAACTTATTCAAAACTATTATGAAGCTGCTCACACTTGTAATTCCTCATCAAAATATGTCTTTACAAGTGTTATAGGACGTTATCTAAATGCAAATGTAACTAGTGTTTTACATTCTTTGGAAAACAGTATTTTTATTATTTTAGGCGATAAGCATATTGAAAAATATAATTGTATTGGGAACCAATATCAAGAACAACTTCCTTCTATAGAAGTGGTTTATATCGAAAAATCTTTACTTGCTCCTCATATGGAACAATCTGATTTATTTACTGAACAGTTGCAAATATTACTAGAAACCGAATAAATTCATATAACGCAATTTTAAAAAGAGCCACTTTCTTATGAAAGTGGCTCTTTTGCTGGTAATCCAGCCTTCCTTGGATATTTTTTATTTGTATTCTGCACCTTTTCTATTTTCACAAAAGAACGTCCTATATCTGTTCCAGGTAATTGAAATTTCACAACTTCTGAAAGTTGTCCTCCCAAAATATGAATTGCTTTTTTAGATGCTGTGACTTCATCATCAATTTCTTCTGATTTATATGGAATGAACATTCCACCTACATTGACATATGGTAAGCAATATTCAGATAGTGTAGACAAATTTGCTACTGCACGTGAAACACATAAATCAAATTTTTCTCTGTATTCTTTCTGTTTCGCATAATCTTCTGCTCTTCCGTGAATTGTTCTGATCCCTGTCAATCCAAGTTGTTCAATTACTTCATTTAAAAACTTCACTCTTTTATTTAACGAATCTAAAAGAACAATTTCCAAATGTGGAAATGCTATTTTTAGTGGAATTCCTGGAAATCCTGCTCCTGTCCCTACATCTATTACAGTCTTTATCTTTTCTAAGTCCAATACTTTTACTAAAGATAAACTATCTACAAAATGTTTCTCATTCACTTCTTCATACTCTGTAATTCCTGTTAAATTCATAAAAGAATTCCACTCTACAAGTATTTCATAGAATTGATAAAACTGCTTTTTTTGCTTATCATCTAATACTATATCTAAATGTGCCAATTTTTCTTCAAATAGTTTACTCATCTTATCTTCTCCACTGTTCCATATATACAAGAAGAACCGAAATATCAGCTGGTGAAACACCTGAAATTCTAGATGCTTGTCCTATAGAAATCGGTTTATATTTTTTTAATTTTTGTACCGCTTCAATTCTAAGACTCTTTACATCATCATAATCAATATCATCTGGAATTCTCTTTGTTTCCAACTTTTTGAATTGTTCTACTTGCTTCATTTGACGAGTTATATATCCCTCGTATTTAATATAAATATTTACCTGTTCGATAACCTCATCACTTAACACTTCTCTCTTCTCATCAATTGGTGCAAGTGCCTCATAATTTAATTCTGGTCTCCGAATTAATTCTGCCAAAGTTATCCCCGAATTAAGAGGTGTACTTCCATACTTTTCCAAAAGTTCTTGTACTTTAGGATTTGCTCCAACATTTGTATGCTTAATTCGTTCTACCTCTCGAAGAATCTGCTCTTCTTTTAATTTCAAATGCTCATATCGCTCATCTGAAATCAATCCAACTTTATGTCCAATTTTTGTTAATCTTTGATCCGCATTATCTTGTCTCAATAACAGACGGTATTCTGCACGAGAAGTCATCATACGATATGGCTCATGACTTTCTTTTGTTACTAAATCATCAATCAAAACACCAATATATCCTTCTGAACGATCAATAACAATCTGCTCTTTTCCAAGAAGTTTTAATGCTGCATTTATTCCTGCAATCAACCCTTGTGCTGCTGCCTCTTCGTATCCTGAACTTCCATTAAATTGTCCACCGCTATACAGTCCCTCAATTTTCTTAAATTCCAATGTGGGATATAACTGTCTTGCATCTATGCAGTCATATTCAATAGCATAAGCATTTCGCATAATTCTAGCATTTTCCAATCCAGGAACACTTCTATACATTTCATATTGTACATCCTCTGGTAAAGAACTTGACATTCCACCTATATACATTTCATTTGTATCTAAGCCTTCCGGTTCTATAAATACTTGATGTCTGTCTTTGTCCGCAAATTTAACAACTTTGTCCTCTATAGACGGACAATATCTAGGACCTGTTCCTTCAATCATCCCTGAAAATAGTGGTGAACGATCTAAGTTTTCTCGAATAATATGATGTGTTTTTTCATTTGTATATGTCAACCAACAAGAAGCTTGTTCAATCTGGACATCTTCTGGATTTGTCGTAAACGAAAAAGGAACAACTTTTTCATCTCCAAACTGCTCTTCCATTTTACTAAAATCAATGGAATTTTTATCAATTCTTGCAGGTGTTCCCGTTTTAAATCTATACATTTCTATTCCAAGATTCTTAAGACAATCTGTTAAATAATTAGCTGCTTGTAACCCATCTGGACCAGTTTCGTTGCTAATTTCTCCATAAATGCATCTAGATTTTAAATATGTTCCCGTACATAATACAACAGCTTTGCAGTGATAAATAGCTCCTGAGTATGTCTGAACACCAATCACCTTTCCATCTTCAACTAAAATATCTGTTACTTCTGCCTGTTTTAACTCCAAATTTTCTTGGTTTTCTAATACACATCGCATTGTTTTGCTATACTGTGCCTTATCGGCTTGCGCTCTAAGTGAATGTACTGCCGGTCCTTTTGATTTATTTAACATTTTTGACTGAATGAAAGTTTTATCAATTACTTTCCCCATTTCCCCACCTAAAGCATCAATTTCTCTTACCAAATGTCCTTTTGATGTTCCACCTATATTAGGGTTACATGGCATAAGAGCAACACTATTTATACTTACCGTAAACATGATGGTTTTTAAACCCAATCTTGCTGCTGCAAGCCCTGCCTCACAACCAGCATGGCCTGCTCCAATAACAATAACATCATACTTATCTTTATTTTCCCATACAGAATTTGCTGAATATTTCATTTACTAAATCTTCTCCTATCGTCTCACCTGTAATACTTCCCAAAGATTCATATGCATCCAACAAATCAATGGTATAAAAATCTTCAGGCATTCCATTTTCTATACTAATAACTACCTTTTTTAGACTTTCCGAGGCATCTTGGAGTGCCGTCTTGTGTCTTATATTTGTAATATATACTTCATCATTGAAGGAAATATCGCCATGGAAAAACATTTCTTTAAGGGTTTCTTCTAACTCTTTTATCCCTTGTTCTTCTTTTGCTGAAATAACAATTATTGGTTTATCCAATTTTTTTTCTAGTTCTATTTTTGTTACAACCATTTCCAAATCCGACTTGTTTAGAAGAACAATAGCTTTTTTATCCTGTATCATCGTAATGATTTCTTCATCATTTGCATCGAGTGGTCGAGATGCATCTGCTACGTAAATAATTAAATCAGCCTCATTCATTTGCGTTTTAGCTTTATCCACTCCAATTTTTTCTACCACGTCTTTTGTTTCACGAATTCCAGCAGTATCCATAATATTAAGACTTATCCCTTGCAATTGAATATTTTCTTCTAACACATCCCTTGTTGTTCCTTCTATATCTGTAACAATAGCACGCTCTTCTCCAACAAGAACATTTAACAATGAGGATTTTCCAGCATTCGGTTTTCCAACAATAACGGTTTTTATCCCTTCTTTAATTATTCTACCATTATCTGTACTTATCAGCAACCTATCTATATCCTTTAGTAATTTATCCACAATTTCTTTTAGTTTTCCCCCATAACCATCTACACTAATATGCTCAGGATCATCTAACGCTGTTTCTATAAATGCAGTATGATATAAAATCTCTTCCCTTATCTCTTTTATTTTCTTTTGTACTGAGCCTTTTAGCTGGCTTACAGAACTCTTTAAAGCATACTCGTTTTTGGAATCAATAATATCAATAACTGCTTCTGCCTGTGATAAATCAATTTTCCCATTTAAAAATGCTCTTTTTGTAAATTCTCCTGGTTCAGCTGGTCTTGCACCATATTTAATAACTGTTTCCATAATTTTCTTCATCACATAAATTCCACCATGACAATCTATTTCTACAGTATCTTCTCCAGTATAACTGTGGGGTGCTTTCATTAACATAACTAATACTTCATCAATCGTTTCTTCCCCATCAACAATATATCCATAATGTATTGTATAATTTTTTTCTTCAATAAAATTTTTTTCTTTTTTTCCTCTGAATATCTTCTGAATAATCTCAATTGATTCATTTCCACTTATTCTAACAATACCAATTCCTGCACTAGACATTGCTGTTGCTATCGCTGCAATTGTATCTTTTTTCATCAAATCTTCCTTTCAAAAAAGGCAGCCTCTTTATAAAAGATGCTGCCTTTATTCTTACTATTTTCTTGCTAATGTTATAACTACTCTTCTATATGGTTCTTCACCTTCGCTATGTGTAGATACATATTTATCATTTTGCAATGCTGAATGAATTACTCTTCTTTCATATGGATTCATCGGTTCAAGAGAAATTTGCTTTTTAGTTCTCTTAACTTTATATGCAATATTTTTTGCAAGATTTTCCAATGTTTCTTTTCTTCTTTGACGATAATTTTCTGTATCTAATTTCACACGAACATATTCTTCCTGTGACTTATTTGCAACACGATTTGTTAAATACTGAAGTGAATCTAAAGTTTGTCCCCTTTTTCCAATTAGGATTCCCATATTTTCACCTTTCATTTCGATATTTAACGCACCTTCTTCGTCAATATGAGAAACAATTTCAACTTCCATACCCATTGTTTTCAATACATCTTTCAAAAATGTTTCACAAGCTAGTATCGTTTTATCTTCTACTTTTCCAAGCTTATGTTCTTTTTGTTCTTTTGCAGGATGTTCTTCAACAACTTTTTCTTCGATAGTAAGTTCTTTTTCTTTTTCAATCTCTTGTTTGATTTCTTCCTTTATTTCTTCTACTTCAGGTGTTTCAACCTTTTTCCATGCTTTAATAACTGCTTGTTTACTCCCTATTCCAAGAAATCCGGTACTTCCTTTTTCAATAATGTCGTATTCAACCTGATCGCTTGTAGCACCTAACTGAATAAGAGCCTCTGTAATCGCATCGTCCAATGTTTTTGCCGATACTGTAATTTCATTCATAATGAAACCCCCTTAGTTATTTTCATTAAATCTTTTTACCATATTTGCTTTTGATGCAAGACTTCCTTCTTTAGCATTTCTATTTGCTTCTGCTGCTTTTTTCAAACGTTCTTCTTTTTCTGCTTCTGTCATCTTATTCACATTTGGTTCTTTGATATTTCTTACATTTCTTTGAGCCATTTCATTAATATTCTTAGCAGACGTTCCTTTTTTCTCACGTTTTTTCTTAGCTTTTTCTACATTCTTAGCAATCAAATCATCTACGGATGTTTTTTCTAAATGCTTATTAATAATCAACTGCTGTACACATCGGACAACTGCACTGGCAATCCAATACAGACCTAAACCAGCTTGGAATGTAAAACACATAAATACAGATAACATCGGCATCATAACATTCATCATCTTCATCTGACTTGCCATTGGATTATCTGCTGTCTGTGTTGCTGATGCAGTTGCTGTCAACTTAATACTTAACCATTGTGTAAGACCAGATAAAACTGGAATAATTAATGCTACAATAATTAATACTAATGCTCCTGTCTTAACTCCATCCATAAACATTGTTTTTGGTGTTTCTGCAAGGTTAATTCCAAGAAAACTATTTAAATGTTTTACGTTCTGTTGTGTACTTTCTATAACTGGCTTTAAATTATGAAATTTATCTGCCAATGTATCCCAAGTACTATCTTGGAATTTATATAGTACATCAATAATTGTATTTGTCTTTGTATAATCAAACTGTTTCGGATCAATTAAAATAGGAGAAGCTTTTCCAATGCCTTCCATAATTTTTTGATAACCGTCTGTTGCCATAATTCCTTTTACAAGAGGTGCATATGCATCTCTAATTCCACCTACATATGCTGGAATATGTTGAATTACTTGCCACAATCCAAGTAAAATTGGAAATTGAATTAAAAGTGAACCACATCCACCTGTTGGTGATGTTCCATATTTATCATAGACCAACTGCGTTTCTTCCTGCATTTTCATCATAGATGTTTGGTCTCTTTTTCCTCTATATTTTTTCTGAATTGCCTGAAGTTCAGGATTCATCGCCGCAGACATTTTTGAAAACTTCTGCTGCTTAATTGTTAACGGTATTAATAATGTATAAATAATGATTGTGAATATAATAATACAGATACCGATATTTTCAATACCGAATAAACTGCTCATTACATTAAAAATACCGTCCATTAATTTTCCGAGCAACAATGCTATCTGTCCAATAATTGGCGTAGTTGCTTGTGTCAATAATGTACCAGTCATATTTTTTCCTCCTACATTCACTTTAAGGTACGGGGTCATATCCCCCTTTTGAAAATGGATTACAACGCATAATTCTCCATATCGTAAGAAGGCTTCCCTTAAAAGCACCATACTTCTCAATTGCTTCCAATCCGTATTCTGAACAGGTTGGTATATAAATACAGTGTGTTCTTACTTTTAATCCGGATAAATATTTTCTATAAAACTTAATTAGCATTATAAGCAGTCTCTTCACTTATTCCATCTCCAGTTTTCTTTTCCATCAGATTATATATATGATGAAGTTTTGCCAAGTGGACTAGGGCACTCTCCATTTCTCTATATGATTTATCTTTTGCTGACGCCCTTACAATCACAACTATATCATATCCACATTGCATATTACTTTCTTGTAGTCGATAACTTTCTCTAATCAATCGAGTTAGTCTGTGTCTTACTACACTATTCCCTACTTTTTTACTTACCGAAATTCCTATTCTATTTTTATTTAAATTATTTGATTTCTTATACATAACCAAATATTTATTCGCGTATGATTTACCGCGTCTGTATACAATTTGAAAATCTCTATTTTTCTTTAAAGATTCGGAAAATTTCATCTTTCATCTCCCAATTTTTATAGAAGAAAAGGCCACATATATGCGGCCTACGCTGATAATTTCTTTCTTCCTTTTGCTCTTCTAGCAGCTAAAACTTTTCTTCCACCTGCTGTACTCATTCTTGCTCTGAATCCATGAACTTTCGCTCTAGATCTCTTTTTTGGTTGGAATGTCATTTTCATTGATATCCACCTCCTTAAACTCAAACCTATACTATATATATAAGTATATTATTTTTTAAAGACATCACTTTTGATTATAGATATAAAACCGTTTTTCGTCAAGCAAAACCTACAATTTTATACTATTTTTTTCATTTCTCCACATTATCCACATTGTGTGGATAACTTGTGGATATCTCGGGGATAGATTGTTAATTTTATGTGTATTTCATATTTTTCCTCAACAGTTTTCCCCTATTTTACTGGGTTTTTCCATGTTTATAAAGTTATCCACATGATTTTTCATTGCCTAAAAATCAATTTTGATGTAGAATATACTGTATTATAGTATAGGTATAGTAGGTGTACTATGCACAAATGCAAGATTAGGAGTCGTTAATATGAATATCGTCAAGGAAAAGTGGAGTGAAATTACTGAAAAATTAAGAATTGAATATGGACTTTCAAATGTGTCTTTTAATACGTGGATTAAACCGTTAAAAGTACATGAAATCAAGGATAATACCGTTTTTCTTCTTTGTGAACTAAAAGCAAGTATCGACCACATTAAACATAAATACGAACTTCCTTTACGTGTTTGTATCGCCGAAGTAACAGATGAGGAATATAATGTAGCTTTTATTTGTGAAGACGATATAAAAAAAACCGAAACAAAAGAAGAAAACCAAAAAATTAAAACTATTATCGAACAAGCTAACCTAAATCACAAATATACTTTTGATACTTTTGTCGTAGGTAACAACAACCAATTTGCTCATGCAGCTTCTTTGGCAGTTGCCGAATCTCCAGGTGAAGTATATAATCCTCTCTTCTTATATGGGGGTGTAGGATTGGGGAAAACCCATCTTATGCATTCAATTGCACATTTTATATTGGAAGAAGATCCGACAAAAAAAGTATTATATGTTACAAGTGAAACATTTACAAATGAACTAATTGAAGCAATCAAAAGTGGCCGTACTGGCAATGAATCTACCATGACTTCATTCAGAGAAAAGTACCGAAATATTGATGTGCTTTTAATTGATGACGTTCAATTTATTATAGGAAAAGAAAGTACACAGGAAGAATTTTTCCATACTTTTAATCACCTTCATGTATCAGGAAAACAAATTATTCTTTCTAGTGATAAGCCACCAAAAGACTTTGAAACACTAGAAGCACGTCTTCGTACCCGCTTTGAATGGGGACTTATTGCAGATATTTCTTCACCAGATTATGAAACAAGAATGGCTATTCTTCAGAAGAAAATAGAATTAGATAATTTAGATGTTTACCATATTCCTGATGATGTTGTGGAATACATTGCAAATAATGTAAAATCAAATATTCGTGAATTGGAAGGATCTCTTAACAAATTAATTGCACTTTATAAACTGAATTATAATTCTTCCAAGGAGATTGATATTCCTTTAGCTGCAGAAGCTTTAAAAGATATTATTTCTCCTAATGAAAACCGAACAATTACTATTGATTTAATTATAGATGTTGTTGCAGAACACTTTAATGTATCGGTTGCTGACTTAAAAAGTGGTAAACGTAATTCAGAAATCGTTATGCCAAGGCAAATTGCAATGTATCTTTGCCGAACAATGATAGACACACCTTTAAAATCTATCGGGATTATTCTTGGTGGTCGAGATCACTCGACTATTAACCATGGTGTGGATAAAATTAAGGCAGAGTTGAAAACTAATGACACACTTAACAATACAATTGACATAATTAAGAAAAAGTTAAACCCAGTTTAAAAGTTATCCTTAAAGGTTACACACATTATAAAGCAGATATGAACATACTTATCCAACCTTAGAATGCTTTTATTCACGGGTTTGAGGGGAGTTATCCACATATCCCCAGCCCCTACGGCTAATAAGGCGGATATCTTTTATATTATTTACTCTCTATGGGGATTGTGAAAGGAGTTAACAACATATGAAAATTATTTGTACAAAATCAAATTTAGTAAAAGGTGTAAGCATTGTTTCTAAGGCAGTACCTTCAAAAACAACAATGCCTATACTTGAATGTATTTTGATAGATGCAACAACAGACATTATTAAGTTAACAGCTAATGATATGGAACTTGGTATTGAAACAAGTATTGAAGGAAATATTATTGAAAAAGGTTTGATTGCTCTTGATGCAAAAATCTTTTCTGAAATTGTTAGAAAATTACCTGATAATGAAGTTATTATTGAAACACAACCAAATCTTCAGACATTGATTACTTGTGAAAAAGCAAAATTTAATATTGCTGGGAAATCAGGAGAAGAATTTTCGTATTTACCATATATTGAAAAAGAAGAACCAATGGAATTATCACAGTTTACATTAAAAGAAATCATTAGACAGACAATCTTTACTATTTCTGATCATGATAGTAATAAATTGATGACAGGAGAATTGTTTGAAATAAATGAAAATATTCTGAAAGTGGTCGCGCTGGACGGACACCGTATTTCTATCAGAAAAGTAGAATTAATGAATAATTATACATCTAAAAAAGTGATTGTTCCTGGAAAGACCTTAATTGAAGTTAGTAAAATTCTTTCAGGTGAAGTAGATAGTAAAGTAAATATCTATTTTACAGAAAATCATATTGTATTTGAATTTGATAGAACAGTTGTTGTATCTCGCTTGATTGAAGGAGAGTACTTTAAAATTGATCAAATGCTTTCAAGCGATTATGAGACTAAAATTAGGGTAAATAAAAAAGAATTGTTGAGTTGTATTGATCGAGCTATGCTTCTTGTTAAAGAAGGAGATAAGAAACCAATTATTATCAATATTGGTGATGATGCAATGGAACTGAAAATTCAATCACAACTTGGATCAATGAACGAAGATATCTTGATTAGCAAAGAAGGAAAAGACTTGTTAATTGGTTTTAATCCTAAATTTTTGATGGATGCTCTTCGTGTTATTGAGGATGAAGAAATCAATATTTATTTAACAAATGCGAAAGCACCTTGTTTTATAAGAGATGAAAAAGAAAGTTATATTTACCTAATTTTACCGGTAAATTTTAATGCGGTGGTGTAGAAATGGAAAAAATAAAATTAAGAGATGAATTTATTAAATTAGGACAGGCGTTAAAGGCAGCTGGATTAGTTGAATCTGGTGTAGAAGCAAAAGAAGTTATTCAGGACGGATTCGTTCAAGTAAACGGTGAAGTTGATACAAGAAGAGGTAGAAAACTCTATGACGGAGATGTTGTCTTTTTTGATGGAGAAGAAATTCAGATAGAAAAATGATTATTAAATCTTTAAAACTTAAAAATTTTAGAAATTATGATTTGTTAAATCTCGATTTTGATGATGCGACAAATATTCTTTATGGTGATAATGCGCAAGGTAAGACAAATATTTTAGAGGCGATTTATTTATCTGGAACAACCAAATCACACAGAGGAACAAAAGATAGAGATCTGATAAGATTTGGTCAAGAAGAGTCACATATCGAGACAATTATTGAAAAAAGGGGAATCGAATTTAAAATCGATCTTCATTTAAAGAAAAATAGCCCCAAAGGAATAGCTATAAATAAAATTCCAATTCGAAAAGCGAGTGAATTATTTGGGGTTGTTCATCTTGTGTTTTTTTCGCCAGAAGATTTAAATATTATTAAAAATGGCCCATCAGAAAGAAGAAGATTTATTGATTTAGAACTTTCTCAGTTAGATAAAGTATACTTGAATGATTTAGCAAACTATAATCGTGTCATTAATCAAAGAAATAAGCTTCTTAAAGATATTTGCAGTCGAGAGGATTTAATTAATACTCTTGATGTTTGGGATATACAGATGGCACATTATGGAAATAAAGTCATGCATAGACGAGAAAAATTTATTGAACAAATAAATGGAATAATTGAAGAAGTTCATGGAAAATTAACCGGTGGCAAAGAAAAATTAAATTTGTTTTATGAGAAAAGTATAGGGGATGCGGATTTTTCTGAGATAATTCAGAAAAACAGAGAAAGAGATATTCGAATGAAAAGTACTTCTGTTGGTCCGCATAGAGATGATATATGTTTTAAGACAGGGGACTTGGATATTAGAAAATTTGGTTCACAAGGTCAACAGCGAACAGCTGCATTGTCTTTAAAACTTTCAGAAATAGAATTGGTAAAACTATTGATACAAGATACACCTATTTTGTTGTTGGATGATGTATTATCAGAGTTAGATAAAAATAGACAAAATTATTTATTAGACAGTATAAAAAACATACAGACAATTGTTACATGTACAGGAGTAGATGAGTTTGTTAATAGACGTTTTTTGATAAATAAAGTATTTTATGTTAATAGCGGACAAGTAAAGAAAGAAAATTAGGAGGATTTATATGAGTACAGAATATGGTGCAGATCAGATTCAAATACTGGAAGGATTGGAAGCGGTAAGAAAAAGACCGGGAATGTACATTGGAAGTACATCTTTAAGAGGACTTCACCATCTGGTGTACGAAATTGTAGACAATGCAGTTGATGAGGCACTTGCAGGGTATTGTGATACAATTTATGTATCGATTAATAAAGATAATTCCATTACAGTTATTGATAATGGGCGTGGAATCCCTGTTGGAATTAATCATAAGGCTGGGCTTCCAGCAGTTGAAGTTGTTTTTACAGTCCTTCATGCAGGCGGTAAGTTCGGTGGTGGAGGATACAAAGTATCCGGTGGATTACATGGTGTTGGTGCATCAGTTGTAAATGCACTTTCAGAGTGGCTTGAAGTAGAAATTTATAAAGACGGCAATATATATAAACAGCGTTATGAAAGAGGCCATGTAATGCATAAATTAGAAATTACAGGGACTTGTGAAATGGAAAAAACTGGAACAAAAGTAACATTTTTGCCAGATAAAGAAATTTTTGAAGAAACAATTTTTGATTATGATACATTAAAACAACGTTTTAGAGAAATGGCATTTTTAACAAAAAATCTAAAAATTGTTTGTGCAGATGAACGTCCAGAAGAACGTATAGAGAAAACATTTCACTACGAAGGTGGAATAAAGGAATTTGTAACATATTTGAATAAAAGCAAAACCCCATTATATGAACAAATTATTTATTGCGAAGGTGAAAAAGAAGGTGTAGTTGTAGAAGTAGCTATGCAACATAATGATTCTTATAGCGATAATACATATGGTTTTGTAAATAACATTACAACTCCAGAAGGTGGAACTCATGTTGTAGGTTTTAGAAATGCTCTTACAAAAACATTTAATGACTATGCAAGAAAGAATAAATTATTAAAGGACAATGAACCTAATTTATCTGGAGAGGATATAAGAGAAGGACTAACAGCAATAGTCAGTGTAAAAATAGGAGATCCACAATTTGAAGGTCAAACAAAGCAAAAGTTAGGTAATAGTGAAGCAAGAGGTGCTGTAGATAACATTGTTAGTACGCAATTACAAATATTTTTAGAACAAAATCCAAATGTTGCTAAAATGACAGTAGAAAAATCTGTTATGGCACAACGTGCAAGGGAAGCAGCAAGAAAAGCTAGAGATTTAACTCGAAGAAAATCTGCTTTAGAAACAATGTCACTTCCAGGAAAACTTGCAGATTGTTCAGATAAAGATCCGTCAAACTGCGAAATTTATATTGTCGAAGGAGATTCAGCGGGAGGTTCTGCAAAAACAGCAAGAGATAGAGCAACACAAGCAATCTTGCCGTTGCGTGGAAAAATTTTAAATGTAGAAAAAGCAAGATTAGATAAAATTTATGCTAATGCAGAAATTAAAGCAATGATTACTGCTTTTGGTACAGGAATTCAAGATGATTTTGATATATCTAAGTTGCGATATCATAAAATTATTATTATGACTGATGCCGATGTAGATGGTGCTCATATTAGTACATTATTATTGACGTTCTTATATCGGTTTATGCCAGATTTAATCAGAGAAGGATATGTATATCTTGCACAACCACCTCTTTATAAACTTGAAAAAAATAAAAAGGTATGGTATGCATACAGTGATGAAGAATTGAATAAAATTCTCACAGAAGTAGGAAGAGATGGAAATAATAAAATTCAAAGATATAAAGGTCTTGGAGAAATGGATGCGGAACAGTTGTGGGAGACAACAATGTCACCAGAGCATAGAGTATTGCTTCGTGTCACAATGGACGAGGAAACATCTTCAGAACTTGATTTAACATTTACAACTCTGATGGGAGATAAAGTAGAGCCTAGAAGAGAGTTTATTGAGGAAAATGCAAAATATGTCCAGAATTTAGATGTCTAGGATAGTCAGAAGGAGAAGAGAAAATGGAAGATAATATTTTTGATAAAGTTCATGATGTTGACCTAAAAAAGACAATGGAAAGTTCATATATCGATTATGCCATGAGTGTTATTGCTTCTCGTGCATTGCCTGATGTTAGAGATGGATTGAAACCTGTACAGAGAAGAATTTTATATTCAATGATAGAATTGAATAATGGACCAGATAAACCCCACCGTAAATGTGCACGTATCGTTGGAGATACAATGGGTAAATATCATCCACATGGTGATAGTTCTATTTATGGTGCATTAGTAAATATGGCACAAGAGTGGTCTACAAGATACCCACTTGTAGATGGACATGGAAATTTTGGTTCTGTAGATGGTGATGGAGCAGCTGCAATGCGTTATACAGAAGCAAGATTGAGTAAAATTTCTATGGAATTGACAGCAGATATTAACAAAGATACAGTTGATTTTGTTCCAAACTTTGATGAAACAGAAAAAGAACCTGCTGTGCTTCCAGCAAGATTCCCTAATCTTCTTGTAAATGGAACATCTGGAATTGCTGTTGGTATGGCAACAAATATACCTCCACATAACTTAAAAGAAATTATTAATGCGGTTGTTAAAATTATTGATGACCAAATTGAAGAAACTGGAGAAACAACAATGGAGGATATTTTACAAATTGTAAAAGGTCCTGATTTTCCAACAGGGGCTACAATTCTTGGAACAAGGGGAATTGAAGAAGCGTATCGTACAGGACGTGGGAAAATACGTGTTCGTGCAGTGACAGATATTGAGCCTATGCAAAACGGAAAAAGTCGTATTGTTGTAAAAGAACTTCCTTACATGGTAAATAAAGCAAGATTAATTGAGAAAATTGCAGAACTTGTTCGTGATAAGAAAATAGATGGAATTACGGATTTAAGTGATCAATCAAACCGTGAAGGTATGAGAATTTGTATAGAACTTCGCCGAGATGCGAATGCAAATGTCATTTTAAATCAGTTATATAAACATACACAGATGCAAGATACATTTGGTGTGATTATGCTTGCTTTGGTAAATAATGAACCAAGGGTTATGAACTTACTAGATATGTTAAAGCATTATTTAAAACACCAAGAAGAAGTTGTAACAAGAAGAACAAAATATGAACTGAATAAAGCAGAAGAACGTGCTCACATTTTACAGGGATTATTAATTGCTTTAGATCATATTGATGAAGTTATTAAAATTATAAGAGGCTCAAAAACAACGCAGATTGCAAAAGAGGGATTGATTGCAGCATTTGACTTAACAGAAGTACAGGCACAAGCTATTGTAGATATGAGACTTCGTGCTTTAACTGGTTTGGAAAGAGAAAAACTGGAAACAGAGTACAAGGAATTAATGAAAAAAATCGAGGAATTGAAAGCAATTCTTGCGGATAGAAAATTATTATTAGGTGTTATCAAAGAAGAGATAGTAGTTATCCGTGATAAATATGGTGATGAACGAAGAACTGCGATTGGATTTGATGAATACGATATTTCCATGGAAGATTTAATTCCAAAAGAAAATGTTGTAATTACAATGACAAAGCTTGGTTATATTAAACGTATGACAGTGGATACATTTAAGAGTCAAAATAGAGGTGGAAAAGGCATAAAAGGAATGCAAACTTTGGATGAAGATTACATTGAGGATTTATTTATGACTAGTACCCACCATTATGTTATGTTCTTTACAAATACAGGAAGAGTTTATAGACTAAAAGCATATGAAATTCCAGAAGCAAGTAGAACTGCGAGAGGAACAGCTATTATTAACTTACTTCAGTTGATGCCAGAAGAAAAGATTACCGCTATTATTCCAATTAAAGAATATGTACAAGGCGAATATTTATTTATGGCAACAAAAAAAGGACTTGTGAAAAAGACTCCTATTACAGATTATGCAAATGTAAGAAAAACAGGACTTGCAGCAATTACACTTCGAGAAGAAGATGAATTAATTGAAGTAAAGGCAACAGACAATGAAAAAGATATTATTTTAGTAACAAAATATGGCCAGTGTATTCGTTTTAATGAAAAAGATGTTCGTTCAACTGGACGTACATCTATGGGAGTAAGAGGAATGAATCTGGGAGATAGAGATGAAGTTGTTGGAATGCAATTAAATACGCAAGGAGAACACCTATTAATCGTTTCTGAAAAGGGAATGGGTAAACGTACGGAAATGGATGAATTTACAAGTCAGAATCGTGGCGGTAAAGGTGTTAAATGTTATAAAATTACAGAAAAGACGGGCAATGTAGTAGGCGTTAAGGCAGTCAGTGAAGAAAATGAAATAATGATTATTAACACAGAAGGGATTATCATTCGCATGGAATGTAGTAGTATTTCTATTTTAGGACGTATTACTTCAGGGGTAAAACTGATTAATTTACATGAGAATGAGAAAGTTGCAAGTATTGCAAAAGTACGAGAAACTTCTGAGTTGGAAGAAGATGTGAAGGAAGAACAATAAAAAATAATGCACTATTCACATCCGATGCAACAATCAAAAAGATAAAAATTTTCTGCCGGTAGGTTTATCCTACTGGCAGTCTTTATTTACATAAATTTTATAATAAAATGATTTTTTGTATAGAATACTATTTTGAAATAAGGAGAAAATATGAGAACGTTTTATATAAATGGTAAAATTATTACAATGGAAGAAGCTGGAGAATTATATGTAGATGCAGTTTGTGTAGAAAATGGAAGAATTATTTCTGTAGGAAAAAGGGACACTGTTCTTGAATTAAAACGAACAGGAGATAAAATAATTGATTTACAAGGAAATACGATGCTTCCTGGTTTTATTGATGCACATTCCCATTTCATAGGAACAGCAAATGCAATGACACAGTGTGATTTATCATTTTGCGAGAATTTCACTGATATTATCCAAACAATGAAAAAATTTAAAGAAAAGAGAATGTTATCAGATGAAGATTGGATTATTGGAAGCAATTATGATCAAAACTTTTTGCAAGAAGGGAAACATCCAGATAAAACGGTTTTAGATAAAATTAGTACAACAAATCCAATACTTTTAGTACATGCATCATCACATATGGGAGTTACAAATAGTAAAGGATTAGAAATCCAAAAAATAGATGAAAAAACGCAAGATTTAGATGGTGGAAAATATGGAAGAATTTTAGGAACAAATATACCAAATGGCTACATGGAAGAAAATGTATTTTTGGAATTTCAATCAAAAGTTCCAATGCAATCTATAGAGACACTAATTTCTTGTATTGAGGAAGCACAAAAAATGTATGCAAGTTATGGTGTGACAACTATACAAGATGGAATGGTTGGAAAACCATTGTTTCAATTATTACAGTATGCTGCTTCAACAAATAAGTTATATTTGGATGTAGTGGGATATGCAGATATAATGACAGCAGGAGAAATATTTGAAGAACAACCGATGTATGCAAATCAGTATCATAATCATTTTAAACTAGGAGGATTTAAAATATTCTTAGATGGTTCTCCACAAGGAAAGACAGCTTGGATGACAAAACCATATGAAAATGAAAAAGAGTATAGAGGATATCCAATTCATAGCGACGATGAGTTAACGAAATATATACGTCTTGCTTTAGATAAAAAACAGCAGTTGTTGGCACATTGTAATGGAGATGCAGCAGCAGAGCAGTATGTTTCTATGTTTATGAATGTACTGAAAGAGAGAAAAGAAAAAGATCTTTTTCGTGCAGTTATGGTTCATGCACAACTTGTAAGAAAAGATCAATTAGAAAGAATGAAAAAAATAGGTATGATGCCAAGCTTCTTTGTTGTACACACATATTATTGGGGCGATATTCATTTGAAAAATTTTGGATTGGAAAGAGGAAGTCAAATTTCTCCAGTAAAAGATGCAGTAGATTTACAAATGAAATATACGTTTCATCAAGATACGCCGGTTGTTCCACCTAATATGATGCTTACTATTTCTTCAGCAGTAAATAGAATATCAAAAACAGGACAGACTATAGGTCACAACCAATGTGTTTCAGTGTTAGATGCATTGAAAGCAGTTACAACTTATGCGGCATACCAATATTTTGAGGAAAATGAAAAAGGAACAATTGCAAAAGGAAAATATGCTGATTTTGTTATCTTAGATAAAAATCCTTTAAAAACTAAAAAAGAAGAAATTGCGGATATTAAAGTGGTTATGACAATAAAAGAAAACAAAATTATTTATGAAAATGGAGAAAGAGAAAATGAATCAGCGAAGTAAAGGAATAGTTTTAGCAATCATAACAGCTGTGATGTGGGGAGTTATGGGAATCTTTGTGAGAGATTTATCTTCTTACAAATTTTCAAATATTGAAATTTCATTTTTTAGATGTGCTTTAGCTGGAATAGCGTATTTTATTTTCTTATTATTTACAAAACCATCTGCACTTAAAATAAATATAAAGGGATTGTTTATTTGTTTTTTATATGGGGCTATTGCCTATAGTATTAGTTTTGTAAGTTATAGTGTATCGGTTTCAAGAATACCGGTTGGAGTTGCAACAGTTCTAATGTTTATGAGTCCGATTTGGGTAGCAATTCTTAGTACAATTTTGTTTAGGGAAAAGTTAGAAAAAACAAAAATTGTTACGATTTTTATTTGTTTTATTGGAGCAATTCTCGTAGCTAATTTGATTGGCCAAGGAAATATTAAACTAGATGCTATAGGAATTTTAGCAGGAATTGTAAATGGAATTGGTGTTGCATTACAAATTTTACTTCCTAAATTTTTTGCAAAAGAGTATGATAGAGATACGTTGCTTGTTTATGGATTTTTAGGAGCGGCTATTGTATTAGTAAGTGGAATGGACTTTGGTACGGTTATATCCCATATTTCAATTACTCCTATGAGAAATTTATTATGGGATTTATTTGGAATAGGAATTTTATGCACGATGGTAGCAAATGTAGCTTGTGTAAAATCAACAGAGTACGTTGAGGCTACAACAACAAGTATACTTTCTGCATTAGAAGTTGTAGTAGGAACAGTAGTAGGATTTATGATTTTCCATGAACATTTAACTGTTTTACAAATAATAGGTGTAATTATAATTGTCACGGGGGCAGTAGGTTCTGAAATTTATGTTCCCAAAAAGAAAGGAAAAAATGAATGTATACAGTAATCATTGCAGATGATGAAGAAGAAATTAGACGCTCTCTCATTCGAAAAATCGATTGGGAAAATATTGGATTTAAAGTTATAGGAGAAGCAGCAAACGGAGAAGATGCGTTGGAATTGGTTGAGAAACTAGAACCTGATTTATTGTTAACAGATGTAAAAATGCCATTTATATCAGGAATTGAATTAGCAAGGCAGGTTAGAGAAATAAGGCCTACTATTCAGATTGCATTTCTAAGTGGCTATGATGATTTTTCTTATGCGCAGCAAGCAATTCAATATAATATTGTGAGTTATATGCTTAAGCCAATTTCTTCAGAAGAAATAACCAATGAATTGAAAAATATAAAAAATAAGATTGAAAGAAAATTTGAAGAATTTGCTACAAAGACTCCTAATGCAGAAAAAATGGAAAAGTCTGAATTTTTAATGCCTTTGTTGTTGGATAGTTTCCAAAAAGAACGGTCTGAAGAAGAAAAAAGAAGTCTTTCAGAAAAGGCAGTAGAATGTGGTGTTCTTGAACCAGGAAATTTAGATGTATTAAAGTATGTTGTTATTGTTACACGTATTTTAGACGAAAACGGAGAAGTGTGCACAGATCGAAATAGTGTAAATGCGGTTGATATTATTCTGAAGAAATATGTTAAACATTCTAGTGTATATATGCAAGGAAAAGTTGTTTCACTGCTTAGTGCAACTAAAATGGGATTAAATAAATACCTCCACATTATTGTAGAAGATATTAGCCAAAGTGTTCAAAGAATTATGGGGTTAAATTGTAGAATAGGAGTTAGTCGTATTGGAGAAGACTTATCTTGTATTCATGAATGTTATTTGGAAGCGATGAATGCGATAAGTTATTCAAAGAAAAATAGACGAAATATCCATTTTATTGGTGATGAGGAGAGAATAGATACTTTAGATCAAGAATCTGTACAACAAACAATACAGGATATTGAAAATTTAATTCGAAGTGGAAGTCAGGAGGAAATAAGAGAATATTTTATTTCTTTTGGAAAAATCATTGAACAGAAAAAAATCGCTCAAATAGCTATTACTTTTATTTTTGTACAGTTGATAGCATCTGTTTTTCAAGTAGTATATGCGGTTGCAGGAAATGATGCAGTTCAAAAAATACAGAAAAATTTTGCTTTTTATAATATGCCTGTGGTGGCGGGAAATATGGAATCTGCACTAAAATATTATGAGGAAATTTGTTTGATGGCACGAAATATAGTGTCAGAACAACGAAAAAAGAGTAGTGAAGTATTATGTGAAAATACAATCCGAATTATCAATGAAAAATACATGGATCCTAATCTTTCGTTATCAGATGTGAGTAGTGAAAATGCAGTAAGTCCAAATTATTTAAGTGCTGTTATTAAACGAGAAAATGGAAGTACATTTAAAGATTTGTTAACCAAGAAGAGAATTGAAAAGGCAGAGGAACTACTTATTTGTACTTCAATGAAAATTAGAGAAATAGCAGAAAAATGTGGATATAACGATCAACATTATTTTAGTTATTGTTTTAAAAAGTATACAGGTATGTCACCAAATGCTTGCAGGAGAAATCATGAAGAAAACAAAGAATAAACGAAATATCATGAAAAAAATATCTCTTTCAGAGATGCTTATTGGAATCGTTGTTGTAATTGTATTGGTGCTCACTGTAATGTTTTTTTTTACATTTGTTAATATTTACAAGAATACGACAGAAGAAAGTGTTGTTACAAGTAGTGAGCAAGCTGTTTTACAAGTAAAGAATACAGTAGAAAATTATACAAGTGATATGGAAGTCTTGATGAAAATGATTCAAAGAAATATTAGTCAAGGAGAAAACGATGCAGACATATACTTAAATAACTTAATTGGCATTCGACAAGATATTGTGGCAATTACAACGTACGATAAAAATGGAAAATTATTAAAGGCATGGTCTGATCAGAGAAAGTTAAAAGAAAATATTTTGGAAAATCTTTCTTTTACGCACAATATTCAAAAAGAAAATTCAAAGATGTTAAATATTACAAAACCTCACGTAGAATCATTATTTGTAGATTATTATCCTTGGGTTGTTACTATTTCACAACAAATGAAAAATGAAAAGGATGAAACAATTCAAGTTGCATTGGATATTCAATTTTCTCAAATTGCAAATTATATTGATGAAGTTGGAATTGGACAACATGGTTATTGTTATATAGCAGATAATAAGGGGAATATTATTTATCATCCACAACAACAATTAATTTATTCAGGATTGAAAGAAGAAAAATATAATTATTTGAAAGATGGATCCCATGTAGAAAAAGATGCAATCTATTCTGTACAGTCATTAGATAATTGTGAATGGAAGATTATCGGTGTATGTTATATTGATGAGATGATAACAAATAAAGTGAACCATATTATGAAAACATTGTTTATTATCTTTTTGGTAGTTGTTTTGTTTACAGTAATTATTATTCGATTATTTTCTAAACTTTTTTCAAATCCAGCAAAAGAACTTGCTAACGCTATGAGAGAATTTGAAAAGGATACAAATCATTTTGAGTTTAAAACAATTGAAGGAACAGCGGAAATTACTTCTCTTACAGAATCTTTTGAACATATGGTTATTCAAATTAAAGAATTGGTAGAGAAAGTGAGACAGGAAGAAATTACATTAAGAAAAACGGAGCTAAAAGCTCTTCAAGCACAAATTAATCCACATTTTCTTTATAATACGTTAGATGCAATTGCTTGGTTATGTGAAGAAGAAAGATATAAGGACGCTGTTGAAATGGTAAATTCTCTTGCAAAATTATTTAGAATAAGTATAAGTAGAGGACATGAGCTTATTACAATCGAAAAAGAGGTACAACATGCGAAAAGTTATTTAAAGATTCAAAATTTCCGTTATAAAAATCAATTTACATATGCTTTTGATATAGATGAGGACTGTTTAGGGTATCTCTGCAATAAGATTACGTTGCAACCGATTATTGAAAATGCTATTTATCATGGAATTGATAGAATGGTAGATGAGGGAAAAATAAACATCGGAATCCATCAAAAAGAAGATAAAATAATTTTTACGATAGAAGATAATGGTGTTGGAATGACGCTAGAACAATGTGAGGAAATATTGCATCAAGATGCTAGTGATCGGGTTGGAATCGGAATAAAAAATGTAAATGATCGAATTAAAATTTATTTTGGCGACGAATATGGATTAACAATTCAAAGTGAATTGGATGAAGGAACACGAGTAACAATTAGCATGCCCAAAATAACGGAGAAAGATTATGGTGAAAAATAAGAAAAATATATTTATACTTTTTTGCATATGTATGTTAGTTTTATCTGGTTGTGGAATGAAAAAAGGTGAAAATCTTCAAAAACGAAAAGTAGCCGTTATTATGAAGTCTACAGAATCAGCTTTTTTTAAGGCAGTAAGTTCAGGTGCAAATGCAGCAGGAACAGCATATAACATGGATATTTTATTTGAAGGTCCTAGAAATGAAGAAGATTATGCGACACAAAATAAAATGATAGAAAAGGCAATTGAAGAAAAATATGATGCAATTATATTTTCAGCAGTTGATTATAATGCAAATGCTAAATCTATTGAGAAAGCGGCTCAAGCAGGTATTAAAATAATTGTTATTGATAGTGATGTAAATAGCAAAAAGGTAGATTGTAGAATAAGTACAAATAATTATAATGCAGGGAAAATGGCAGGAGAAGCTGTATTAAAGAATAGAGCAAAGGAATTCCATATTGGAATTGTAAATTTTGATAAAAATTCAAAAAATGGACAAGAAAGAGAACGTGGATTTAAGGATTTTATAAAGAAAGATAATCGTGTGAAAAATGTAGAAACTATTAATGTTATTTCTACAATAGAACAAGCAAAAGAACAAACAAAAGAGTTTCTAAAAAGCCATCAAGAAATGAACGTACTTGTCACTTTCAATGAATGGACTAGTCTTGGTGTAGGTTATGCTGTAAAAGAACTTGGTATACAAGATAAAATACAAGTTATTGCTTTTGATAATAATGTAGTTTCTGTTGGAATGCTAGAATCGGGAGAAGTAGATGCATTAATTGTACAAAATCCATACGCGATGGGATATTTAGGAGTAGAGAGTGCGTATAATCTTTTAAATAGAGTATCTTTAAAAAATAAGCAAGTAAATACAGAAACCATTTGTGCAACAAGAAAGAATATGTATGATGAAGAATATCAAAAAATATTGTTTGCATTTGAATAAAAGAGTAAAAAATCATACAAAAAGAGTAAATAATTTAATATGAATTTATATAAGTAAGTGCTATAATAACCTCATCAATGATTAGCAAAGGGAGGAAACAATCATGAAAAAGAAACTATTAGCAGCTGTTCTTTGCGTAGCAATGGTAGCAGCAACACTTGTTGGATGTGGTTCATCTAGTGACGGAAAAAAAGATGGAGACAAAAAATCAGATTTAAAAGTAGGTGTATTCTATTACACATATGCTGATACTTACATTTCTTCAGTTCGTACAGCACTTGATAAACAATTAAAAGATATGGGTGTTGATTTCCAAGATTATGATGGAAATAGTAATCAGACAACACAGAACGAACAGATTGATACAGCAATTCAGTCAGGAACAAACTTATTGGTTGTAAATATCGTAACATCAGGTTCAAATGATGCTTCTACACAGATTATTGAAAAAGCAAAAGCAGCAGATGTACCTGTAATCTTCTTCAACCGTGCAGTAGAAGATCCAAAAGGAAAAGAAGGTGTAGTTCTTAAAACATATGACAAATGTGCATTTGTTGGAACAGATGCTCCAGAAGCAGGTCATATGCAAGGTGAAATGATTGGTGATTACTTAGTTAACAACTTTGACAAAGTAGACCTTAACAAAGACGGAAAAATTTCTTATGCAATGTTCATGGGACAATTAGGAAATGTTGAAGCAATCTACCGTACACAGTATGGTGTAGAAGATGCTAACAAGAAATTAGTTAAAGCAGGAAAACCTGAATTACAGTTCTTCGATCCATCTAACAAAGATAAATATCAAGTTGACCAAGATGGTAACTGGAGTGCTGGTGCAGCTAACAACTATATGACAACAAACCTTTCACAGTACAATGAAGGTAACAAAAACATGATCGAACTTGTTATTTGTAACAATGATGGTATGGCAGAAGGTGTTGTAGCAGCATTAAATGATAAAGGTTGGAACAAAGGTGATGCAGCTAAAACAATTCCTGTATTTGGTGTAGATGCTACAGATGCAGCTAAAAAATTAATTGCTGACGGAAAAATGGTTGGTACAATTAAACAAGATGCAGAAGGTATGGCTAAATGTATCGCTGATTTAACAAAGAATGCATCTGAAGGAAAAGATTTAATGGACGGAACAGATTCATACAACAAATCTAAAAAAGTTAAAACAAAAATCTATATTCCTTATGGAATTTATACAGGTGAAGGTAAATAATCGGGACTGTAAAATAAAACATAATGAAAGCAGCTGCCAAAAGTTGACGGCTGCTTTCTTAAAGTCTAAATCTAAGAGAATGGAGGAATGGTCATGGCAAATGATGTTCTTTTGCAGATGAGTCATATCAGTAAAGAATTTCCAGGTGTTAAGGCACTTGATGATGTTTCCCTAACTGTAAAGAGAGGAACAGTACATGCTCTCATGGGAGAAAATGGTGCGGGAAAATCTACACTGATGAAATGTCTGTTTGGGATGTATAAGAAAGATGGCGGAACAATTAAACTAGAAGGAAAAGAAGTAGATTTTAAAAATTCTAAAGAAGCATTGGAAAATGGTGTTGCAATGGTTCACCAAGAATTGAATCAAGCATTAAAACGTAATGTAATGGATAATATTTGGCTTGGACGTTATCCAAAAGTTGCAGGAGTAATGGTAAATGAAAAGAAAATTTATCAAGATACAATGGATGTATTTAAAGAATTAGAAATTGATGTAGATCCAAAAAGAGTTATGAGTACTATGCCAGTTTCTCAAAGACAAATGGTTGAAATTGCAAAAGCTGTTTCATTTAATTCAAAAGTAATTGTATTTGATGAACCTACTTCATCACTTACAGAAGAAGAAGTAGAACATTTATTTAAAATCATCAATATGTTAAGAGATCGTGGAGTAGGTATTATTTATATTTCTCACAAAATGGCAGAAATCAAAAGAATTTCAGATGAAATCACGGTTATGCGTGATGGTACATGGGTTGCAACAAAACCAGCTGATGAATTATCTATGGACGATATTATTAGATTAATGGTAGGTCGTGAGTTAACAAATCAGTTTCCACCAAAAACAAACAAACCAGGAGAAGTTGCATTAGAAGTACAAGGATTAACTGCGCAATATTCTTCGTTGAAAGATGTTTCCTTTAATGTAAGAAAAGGAGAAATTGTTGGTCTTGCAGGATTGGATGGAAGTGGACGTACAGAAACGTTAGAGAATATTTTCGGTATTGCTACACGACATTCAGGTACGATTAAATTAGATGGTAAAGTAGTAAAGAATCGTAATTCGCGTGAATCTATTAAAAATGGTTTTGCATTATTAACAGAAGAAAGACGTGCAACAGGTATTTTTGGAATTTTAAGTATTCGTGAAAATACAGTTATTTCAAGTTTGAAAAAACATAAGAAAGCTGGTTTGTATTTAAGTGAAAAATCAATGAAAAAAGATACACAGTGGTCTATTGATGCAATGCATACAAAAACACCTACACAAGAAACAAAAATTCGTTCTTTATCAGGTGGTAATCAGCAAAAAGTTATTCTTGGAAGATGGCTTTTGACAGAACCAGAAGTACTTCTTTTAGATGAACCAACACGTGGTATTGATGTTGGTGCCAAATATGAAATCTATCAGTTAATACTTGATTTAGCAAATAAAGGAAAAGTTGTTATAGTGGTTTCTTCAGAAATGCCAGAATTACTTGGAATTTGTGACAGAATTCTTGTTATGTCAGGTGGACGTCTTGCAGGAGAAGTTGATGCCAAAGATACAACACAGGAAGAAATTATGACCCTTGCGGCAAAATTTGTATAGAGGAGGAGCGTTTTTATGAGATTAGTTGCGAATATAAAAGAACGTCAGGCAAGTTATAGAGCCTTAGATAGTAAAGACAAAAAAACATATTGGAAGGAATTTGCGTTAAATAATGCATTATATTTCTTAATCATTGTTGCAGTTATTTATACTGCAGTACAAAACCCTAAATTTGTTAGTACATCATCTATTGTAAATATTATTTCACTTTCTGCAGCAAATATTCCAATTGCTGTTGGTATTGCAGGATGTATCGTACTTACAGGTACTGACCTTTCAGCTGGTCGTGTAGTTGGTCTTACAGCATGTATTTCAGCATCGTTATTACAAGCTGTTGATTATCCAACAAAAATTTTCCCAAGCTTACCAGTATTACCAATTCCACTTGTTATTTTGATTGTAGTGTTAGTCGGTGCGATTGTCGGTGTAGTAAATGGTTTCTTCGTAGCACACTTTAAATTACACCCATTTATCGTTACATTAGCAACACAGTTAATTGTATATGGTGTTTTATTAATGTACATCATGTTAAATGGAAATAATGGTCAGCCATTATCAGGATTAGATCAATCATTTAAAGATTTTGTAACAGGTAGTGTATTGAAAATTGATGGAGTGCCAATTCCAAACTATGTATGGTATGCTTGTATTATTGTTGTATTAATGTGGTTTATTTGGAATAAAACTTCATTTGGTAAAAATATGTTTGCGGTTGGTTCAAATCAAGAAGCTGCAAATGTATCAGGTGTAAATGTTGCAAAAACAATTATTTTAGTACATACATTAGCAGGTGCAATGTATGCTGTAACAGGTTTTATTGAAGCAGCACGTATTGGTTCTAACCAAGCAAATACAGGTCTTAACTATGAATGTGATGCTATCGCAGCCTGCGTTATCGGTGGTGTATCTTTTGTAGGTGGTACTGGTAAAATTCGTGGGGTTGTAATGGGTGTATTCATCCTTCGTATTATTTTCGTAGCATTAAACTTCCTATCAATTAACCAAAACTTACAATATGTAATCAAAGGTTTAATCATCTTGGTTGCGTGTGCAATTGATATGAGAAAATACCTTGTTCGTAAATAGGAGAAGTTATGAGCGATAAAGCAAGAGAAAAAGGAAGGCTAGCAATATATGGGCTAGCCGGACTTTATATTCTTTATATGGCATATAGTATCTTTAAAGGAATATCAGACAGTACTGGCTTAGAACAGATTGTATTATTAGTAGCAATGGTTGCTTTTGTAATTATTGGACTAGGGTTAGTAGTGTTTAGTTTGGTAAGAGGTTATAAGATAAGTAAAGCCGATTATGATCAAGAAAAAAATAAAGAGAATGAGAATAAGGAATAATTAAAGACGTAGTGATTTTGTTTCACTACGTCTTTTCATATATCTTATAATTCTCTTAAAATAATTTCAGCAGTTTTTTGAACTGTATCCGAAACAAATTTTGTACACTGTGCTTTGCGTTCAGGAGAATTTTTCTCTAGTTGTTTCGTTAAAATTCTGCAACAAGTTCCACCACAGTTTTGTTTAAAAAAGTCATGTAATTCATTTGTTAAACGAAAACATTTTTGAATGGATGGATCATTTGGTGTTCGTCTTCCAAAAAAATAACCGAGACACATTGTTCCACCAGCAAGAGCACCACAAATACATCCACCACCGCCAAGTCCCCATGGAAAACCAGAACTCATTGCAATAGCATCGTCTGATAAATGTAAATCAAAGTGTTTATTAATTGCGTAAATAATAGATTCAGAACAGGCAAATCCTGAATTGAAAATTTCTACGGCATCGTTTTTTAACGCTTGCAGATCAATAGTTGTTGTCATAAAATACGCTCCTTTATAAAAATAATATATATACATATTAAATGAATTTTAGTGCGTAGTAAAGAATAGAAAAAGGAAGTGACTTTTCTATTCGAAAAACATATGCTATGATTAATATCAAATAGAAAAAGGTAGGAGAATAATGGTATGATACGCACGATAAATGTAAATGAAATTACAGAACAAATTAAAGAAATGTGTATAGAAGCAAATCACTTTTTATCACCAGATATGGTTTGTGCAATGGAAAAAGCGAAAAATACGGAATGTTCACCTTTAGGAAAGCAGATTTTAGAACAATTACAGGAAAACTTAAAAATAGCAGGTGAAGAAATGATTCCCATTTGTCAAGATACTGGAATGGCAGTTATTTTTTTAGAGATAGGACAAGATGTTCATTTTGTTGGAGGACAATTAGAAGATGCGGTCAATGAAGGTGTTCGTCAAGGATACATAAACGGATTTTTAAGAAAATCAGTTGTGAATGATCCTATTATCCGTGAAAATACAAAAGACAATACACCTGCAGTTATTTATTCTAAAATTGTGGGAGGAAATAAGGTAAAGATAAAAGTAGCTCCCAAAGGCTTTGGAAGTGAAAATATGAGTCGTGTATTTATGCTTAAACCAGCAGATGGGTTAGAAGGAGTAAAAAATGCTATATTAACTGCAGTAAAAGACGCAGGTCCAAATGCCTGTCCTCCAATGGTTGTTGGCGTTGGTATAGGAGGTACATTCGAAAAGTGTGCAGTAATGGCAAAGGAGGCACTTACGAGAGAAGTGGGAGTTCATTCTGAAATTCCATATGTAAAAGAGTTGGAAGAAGAATTGCTTGAAAAGATTAATCAGCTTGGGATAGGACCAGGAGGGCTTGGTGGAACATCTACAGCACTTGGGGTTCATATTAATACATATCCAACTCATATTGCAGGATTACCAGTAGCCGTAAATATTTGCTGCCATGTGAATAGGCATATTATTCGGGAGGTATAATAATGAAAAAACAAATACATATACCAATTCAAAAAGAAATGATTCAAGAACTAAAAGCAGGGGATTATATTTATTTAACAGGAGAAATTTACACGGCTAGAGATGCTGCACATAAAAGAATGAATGAAACTTTAGATAAAAATGAAAAATTACCAATAGAGATAGAAAATAAAATTATTTATTATATGGGGCCATCTCCAGCAAGAGAAGGAAAAGTAATTGGCTCAGCAGGCCCTACAACTGCGAGTAGAATGGACAAATATGCTCCAAGATTGATGGATTTAGGATTATCCGGAATGATTGGTAAAGGAAAAAGAAGTCAAGAAGTAATAAATTCAATTATAAGAAATAAAGGTATATATTTTGCAGCGGTAGGTGGAGCAGGAGCCTTATTATCGAAATGTATAAAAAAATCTGAAGTGGTTGCATATGATGATTTAGGGACAGAGGCAATTAGAAAATTAGAAGTTAAAGATTTTCCTGTTATAGTTGTGATTGATAGTCAGGGAAATAATTTATATGAAACAGCAATAGAAAAATATAAAGAAGGGTAAATAAAATGAAAAGAATTCTATTAATGGTATTTAGAAATATTATTTTTGTTCCATATATGTGGTGTAAGCTTTGTTATTACGCTTCACATGTAGACAAGTACTCAGAACAGAAAAGATATGATTTATTAAGATATATTGTCTTTCGTGCGAACAAAGGTGGAAATGTGCATATTGATGTATATGGAAAAGAAAATATTCCAAAAGAAAACGGATTTATATTTTATCCGAATCATCAAGGAATGTATGATGTACTTGCTATTGTAGAAGGATGTACAGTTCCTTTTTCTGTTGTAGCTAAAAAAGAAGTAGAAAATGTTCAATTTCTAAAACAGGTATTTGCATGTATGAAAGCATATTTAATTGACAGAAATGATGTGAGACAATCTATGCGAGTAATTACTTCAGTATCTAAAGAAGTGGAGATGGGACGTAATTATTTGATTTTTGCAGAAGGAACTCGTTCAAAATTAGGAAATAAGTTATTAGATTTTAAAGGAGGAAGTTTTAAAGCAGCAACAAAAGCAAAATGTCCAATTGTACCAGTTGCTCTTGTAAATTCTTTCAAGCCATTTGATACAAATTCAATAAAAAGGGTCAATGTGGAAGTACACTTTTTACAACCTATTTTATATGAAGAATATAAAGAAATGAAAACAACTGAGATTGCAAATGAAGTAAAAAAGCGTATTGCAGAAGTAGTTGAGCGGGAAGAATAAAATATAAATAAAAATGTAAAAAAATATTGACAAGTTATAAAACCTCTAGTATAATAAATCATGCACTGTGAACGACAGGTGCTATCATATTGAAAAAAACTTCAGGAGAAATACTCAAGAGGCTGAAGAGGTGCCCCTGCTAAGGGTATAGGTCGGGTAACCGGCGCGAGGGTTCAAATCCCTCTTTCTCCGCTTTTGAAATGACTAAAAAATAAATTTCAAAAAAATGAAAAAAAGTTGTTGACAAAGAGAAAAAGATATGATATTATAATATGGCTGTCGCAAGAGAGCGAACAAGAAACAGAACATTGATAATTAAACAATAGACAACAAACCTGAAAATTTCTAAGAGAAATA
>JARICA010000012.1 GCA_029264305.1 Faecalimonas sp.
CAAAGATTTAGTCAATGCAATTATGTGGGGAAACGAAGAAAATTATGATGTGGTAGATGGAAAAGTAGTCAAACCGATGAGCAAAGGGGAATATATTCCACGTTTACCAGCAGGTAATCAATTATTAGGTTATGTAGAAGTGAATCAGGATAATAATTTAAAAGAAATATATCCTAAAGAGTTTGAAGAAACAAAGAGTTCAAAAGCATTAGGATTTCGTTTTTCTGGAAGAGGAGTAGAAAAAGAATTAAAGAAAGTTGCTGGAGTAGGTGAAGAAATAAATTTTGGTGGTGTTGAAAATGTTATAAAAAATATGGAACAAATCATAGACAAATACAAACAGTCAGGTATAGATAAAGTTATTGCAGAATGGAACAGACAGTTTGAGGAATGGGAGAAAGAGAGAAGGTGAGTGTATGAAAAAGAAACTAGGTCTTATTATAAGTGCAGCATTGTTTATTACGATGAGTGCAGCGTGTAAACAGGAAGAAAAAATAAAAGAAAAACCAGAAAATTATTCAGTTGTAACAAATATAAGAATGCAAGTAAAAGAAACAGGAATTTTTTATTTGGATGGGTATAAACAGTTGATGGAATTTTATGATTATGGACTAAAGGAAAGCATACCTGTCTGTGATAAACCGAATTGTAAGCACAATTCATTGAGATGTAATGCTTATATAGAAAATGGATTTCACTCTACTCTTGGAAATTATAGAGGGAAACTTTATTTCTTTAAACCAACAAGTGAAGAATTTTCTTTATATGTAAGTGATACGAATGGAAGTAATCGTAAAGAACTCGCCAAATTAAATAAGGGTGGAAAACATATGGGGTATATGATTAAACCACCTATGTGGTTTATAGAGGATAAAATATATTTAGGGGTAGAATATTCAGAGTTAACAAATATTCCGGAAAAACCAGAGAAATCTATATGGGAGTTTATTTCTATTTCAATAAAAGATGGAGAAATAGAAGTGTTGAAAGGACCAGAAGAAATAGAAGGGAAAGAAACTTATATAGATATTTTATCTTATCAAGATAAACAATTAATTTATTATAAAGGAGAAGAAATATGTTTGTATGATATGAACACAAACCAAACAGCAACAATTCTTACAGATGTGACAAAATCAAGATGGTTTTTAGGCTTGGATAAACAACAGAAAAATATGTATTATTCGGAAGAAAACGAAAAATATTCAGAAGTATATAAGTTAGATTTACAGACGAAAGAAAAAACAAGTATTGTTAAAAAAGAAAAAAATGGAAAAGAACTTGTATGGGATTATAGTGCTGAAAAGTTCTATTATACTTTATATGACAAAGATGGTTCATCTGTAGATGGGGAACTAGGAATATATGATTCTGAACGGAAAGAAGAAAGAAAAATTTCAAAAGAAGAATATATGTATAGGCCACAATATGTAGGAGGAGATTGGTATATTTCTATGACGGAAGAAGGGATTGTTTGCATAAGGAAGAAGGACTATGAGAAGAAAAACTGGGATAAAAGACAGGTTATGGGAAGGTTTTAAAGAGAGGGATGAGTATGGAGTTAGAAATTAAAAATCTTTCTAAGCGATACGGGAAAAAGCAAGCGCTTTGTCAAGTATCCTGCAAATTGAGTGATGGAGTGTACGGACTTTTAGGAGCGAATGGTGCTGGAAAAAGCACATTGATGAATATTATTACGGGAAATATAGAGGCAGATGAAGGAGAAGTGTTTTTAGATGGTAAAAACATTTTAAAACCGGAAAATCAACGAGAATTTCGTGAATATTTAGGATATATGCCACAGTTTCCAATACAATATCGTGGGTTTACTGTGTCAGATTTTCTTTTTTATATGGCAGCATTGCGAGGTATTTCTAAAAACCAAGCGCAAGAAAGAATAGAAGAACTTTTAGAGATGCTTAATTTAATTGAGGCTCGAAATAAAAAAATGACTGCTTTATCAGGAGGAATGAAACAAAGATTGATGTTGGCACAAGCTGTTATTGGCAATCCTAAAGTTTTGATTTTAGATGAGCCTACTGCAGGGCTTGATCCGAAACAGAGAATTGCTGTGCGAAATTTGATTTCAGAAATTGCATTTCAAAAAATTGTATTAATTGCAACTCATGTAGTGACGGATGTGGAGTTTATTTCAAAAGAAATTGTCTTGTTAAAAGAAGGAGAAGTGATAAAAAAGGCAGAGAGAGAAACGTTGACAGCAGATTTAGAAGGGAAAGTATATGAGATAAAAGTTCCTGTTTCACAGTTGAAGAGAGTACAACAATCTTATTTAGTAGGGAATATCATAAAGGAAAGAGAATGGATATATGTAAGAATTGTTTCAGATGTGTTTCCAAAAGAAGAAAATGTGACAATTGTACGTCCCTCACTTGAAGATGTTTATCTTTATTATTTTCGTGAATAGGGGGTGAACATATGTGGAAATATGAATGGAAAAAATTGTTAGGAAATAAAGCGATTTTATGTATGATAATAGCCTGTTTTTTGCTCAATGGTTTTTTCATATTCCGACAAGGAGAACACTATGATGAAGAAAAAAGGTGTTCACCACAGCAAATTCATCGAATTTATAAAGAAATAGACTCTGTAGAAAATAAGTTAGAATGGTTGCAAAAAGAAATAGAAAAAGAAGAGAATACGGTAGATATAGATGACCATTCTAGAAGAAGTACTTTGATATATGTTTTGGAATCCGTAAATGAGAGGGAGAATTATGATGCTTATTTAGAGGGAATTAAATCACAGGCAAGAAGAATAAGCCAATCAGCGTTATTTTCAAATACAGATGCTTTTTCGAAACGAAATGCAGAACAAATTCCGAAAAAGTATGAAAAATTTGAAGGAATGTCATTAGAAATAGCAGATTCACAGGGAATTTTATTGGCAACACAATCGAAAACGACAGATGTATTAATTGTAATTCTGATTGTTTTGCTTTCATATTTCTTTATCAGTATGGAAAGAGAAGAAGGTACACTTGCTTTTGTTAGAAGTACAAAAAACGGTGGACGAAAACTTGGTCTACAGAAGATAGGAGTGATTTTAAGTGGTAGTTTATTGGGGATGCTACTACTTTATGCACAGAATTTTGTTGTTGTTGGAAGTTTATATGGATATGGGAATTTAGGAAGACCTATTCAATCGATAGATGGTTTTATTGGAAGCGTGTGGAAAATAAGTGTAGGTCAATATATTTTTCTATTTTTATGTGGAAAACTTTTTGTTACTTGTGTTTTTGTGGGGGTAATTATTTGGATTTGTTTGAAAGGAAAAAATATTCTTAGGACAAGCGCTGTTTTAGTTTTACTGACAGGTATAGAATGGGGATTTTATACTAAGATTCCATCTAATTCATGGCTCGGTATTTTGAAATGGTGTAATTTATTTTCCTTTATTAGAATTGAAAATTTTTTCCAAACGTATGAAACGGTAAATCTGTTTGGGTATCCAGTGTCATCTGTGTTTATTTGCTCTGTTGTAGGTGGCGTTTTATGTATTGCTTTTTTCACACAAAGTATAATGTGTTATGAAAAAGTGAGTCGGGAAGAGTATGCACAGAAAAGGGAAAAAAGAAAAAGAGAAAAAAGAAAAACAAAAGGGCATGGAATCTTTTTTTATGAATTACGGAAAGTGATGTGGATAAATGGTGCTTGTATAGTGCTATTTCTTTTCTTTTTTGGATATTTTATAAATGTATCCAGTGAAAAAATTTATTTTTCTTCAGATGAATTATATTATAAGTATTATTTAAAAGAACTGGAAGGTCCGATGACTTCAGAAAAAATAAAATTTATTCAAGAGGAAGATAAAAGAATTAAAAAATTGGAAGAAAGCGAGGAATCATTTGAAAAAGAAAGAAAATTACAATGTAAACCTGCATTTGAGCAAGTAAAACTACAAGCAGAACGGATTGGTGAAAAAGGTGTTTTTCTAAATGAAGTCGGTTTTTCGTATTTACTTGATCAAGTTACCTTTATGAAAAGGGTAGGAATGTTGTTGCTAATTATTATTCTAGCATTTTTTCAAACTTTTGTTATGGAACAGATTGCAGGAATGGATACAATATGGAATACGATACCTGATGGACAAAAGAAAATTAAATATCAAAAATGGATTATTTTAATAGTGAGTGTGCTAGTAGTAACTATTTTTGTGGAAGGCATATTTATTATACATGGAATAAAAGAGCAGCAGTTGACAGGACTTGCGGAACAAATAAAGTATCTTTTTGAATTTGAAAAATTTGGTACAATGTCAATACTATTTTATTTGTTTTTGCGTTGGATTTTTGAAATCTTTGCAGGAGTTGGAAGTCTTATTATACTTGCCATTGTTTCACGAAAAGTAAAAAATACGGCAACAGTGATTTTGATTTCTGGAGGTATAGTTGCACTTTTGTATTTGGGAATGCGATTTGTTTTTATATAAATACTTGCAAATAAGTCGAGAAAAGAGATATAATAAGAAAAAAATAAAGGATTCTTCAGGGATATGTGAAATTCATTACCGGCGGTAAAAGTCCGCGAGCCATATAAATGGTTGATTTGGTGTAACTCCAAAACCGACAGTAAAGTCTGGAAGAGAGAAGAAAATCGTTTTGCGTGTAAGCAGAAAACTCCCTGAGTATGTAAACTTTGGGAGTTTTTCTTGTTATACAAGACCAAAGAAGAATTCCTTTTAGAAGAAAGGAAAGAAAAAATGAGTAGAAAAAAAGTAAATGCAAGAACATTAGTAAGTGTAGGAATGCTGTCGGCGGTGGCAATTATTTTAATGCAGTTTGAGATACCACTTCCATTTGCCCCAGCATTTTATCAGATTGATTTTAGTGAAATACCAGTATTGGTAGGAAGTTTTGCTCTAGGTCCGTTAGCCAGCGTAGCTATAGAATTTATTAAGGTGCTACTCAATATGTTAATTAGTGGGACGACGACAGCAGGAGTTGGAGATGTGGCAAACTTTTTGATTGGTTGTAGTTTTAGCGTTCCAGCAGGAATTATTTATCAAAGAATCAGGACAAAGAAAGGTGCTTTTTTAGGAATGTTCATAGGAACAGGCTGCATGACTATACTAGGATGTTTGTTAAATGCATATGTGCTTTTACCAGTTTATGCAAAGGCGTTTGAACTTCCGATAAACAATTTAATTCAAATGGGAACTGAAGTTAATTCGTCCATAACAGGATTAACAAGTTTTATTATTTTGGCTGTTGCACCATTTAATTTGTTAAAAGGTATATTAGTATCTGTGATTGTTTTGTTGATTTATAAAAAGATTAGTCCAATCTTTAAAAACAAGAGATAATTGGAATGAAATATGTTATAATAAAAGACAATAAAATCCAGAAAACATGAGGAGTGATGAAAATGAAATTGATCTTTGCAGTTGTACACGCTGAAGATGCCAAAGGTGCAGCAAAAGAGTTGAATAAGAAAAAATTTGGAGTGACAAAATTGTCAAGTTCCGGTGGTTTCTTACGAAAGGATAATTGCACATTGATGATTGGAACGGAAGATGAGAAAGTACAGGATGTAATGGAAGTTTTAAAAGAAACTTGTGCGAAAAGGGAGGAAATTGAAATTGTAACCCCTTATTTGAGTGAAGGTATGCAAATACCGAATTATGCATATACTCCGATTAAAGTTGAAGCAGGAGGCGCTATTGTCTTTGTTGTTAATGTGGCAGAGTTTTGGAAAATTTAAAAGGGCAAAGTTGTAACGGTTCTATAGGTGTGCTATAATTTTATGGCACATCTATTTTAGTTAAAAAGAAATGGAAGGGAAGAAAAATGACAGTAAAATTTAATGTAAAGATGACAGACAAAATAATGTATGATTTTTTATTGTATCATAACTATACAAGTATGACAGGGCTTGTGGGAACGATTTTAGGTGTTCTTTTATTAGGTGTTGCCGTAATGAAAGGGACGGCAGGAGACATACAGGCGGCAATTTTGTTTTTTGCTATTTCCATATTTGTATTGATGTCAACACCGATGACATTAAAAGCAACAGCAAAAAACCAAGTGAAAAATACGCCAATGTTTCAAGAACCATTAGAATATGAAATTTCTGATGAAGGAATTATGGTTTCACAGAATGAAGAAAGTGCATTAAATGAATGGAAAGAATTTCAGAAAGTTATTTCTACAAGTAAATCACTTATTTTATACATTACTCGTGTACGGGCAATTATTTTGCCAAGAGAATCTATGGGAGACGATTATATGAAAGTGGTTGAAATGATTTCTCAAAACGTACCTGCAAAAAGAGTGAAAATAAGACATACAAAATAGAAAAGGAAGAACAATGATAATAGAAACAAATAATGCAAAAGAAACATTTGAATTAGGTGTACAAATTGGAAAAAAGGCAAAAGCTGGAGACGTCTATACTCTTATTGGAGATTTAGGAGTAGGAAAAACTGTATTTACACAAGGAATGGCAATAGGTTTGGGGATTGATGAACCAATCAGTAGCCCAACATTTACAATTGTACAGGTTTATGATGAAGGGCGATTACCATTTTATCATTTTGATGTATATCGAATAGGAGACGTCGAAGAAATGGAAGAGATAGGATATGAAGATTATGTTTATGGACAAGGTGTGAGTTTGATTGAATGGTCCAATTTAATTGAAGAAATTCTTCCGAAAAAAAGACAAGAAATTCGTATTGAAAAAGATTTAGAAAAAGGATTTGATTATCGAAAAATAACAATTATGGAAAGGGAGTAATAATATGCGTATATTGGCGTTGGATAGTTCAGGACTTGTGGCATCGGTTGCCATTGTAGAGGAGGAGCAAACAGTTGCAGAATATACTGTTAATTATAAGAAAACACACTCACAAACATTGCTTCCTATGTTAGATGAGATTGTAAAAATGACAGATATGGATTTACAAACAGTAGATGCGATAGCTGTTGCAGGAGGACCAGGTTCTTTTACAGGACTTCGAATTGGTTCTGCAACCGCAAAAGGACTTGGATTAGCATTGAATAAACCGCTTATTCACATTCCAACATTAGAAGGAATGGCTTACAATTTAGTAGGAAGTGCATCGATTATATGTCCTATAATGGATGCTAGAAGAAACCAAGTATATACAGGAATATATCGTTTTGTAGATGGGAAATTTAAAATTTTAGAAGATCAAATGGCAATTTCTGTGGAAGAATTGATACAGAAATTAAATGCGATGGATGAGAAGGTTGTTTTTTTAGGTGATGGAGTACCAGTGTATGCGAAACAATTAAAAGAAGGATTGACCATATCATTTGCATTTGCACCAGCGAATATGAATAGACAAAGAGCTTCGTCTGTGGGACTTTTAGGAATAGAATATTTAAAACAAGGTAAAACGGAAACCGCAAGGGAACATGAACCGAATTATTTACGTGTTTCCCAAGCTGAAAGAGAACGCAATGAAAGAGAACAAGCAAAGGAATCTAAAGGAATATGATGATTTTGCAAAATATGGAAGAGCAAGACAGTGAACAAATAGCACAATTGGAAAAAGAAATATTTAAAGATGCATGGACACAAATAGGGATTGAAGAAACATGGAGAGAGCCTCATTCTTTTATTGTTGTGGCAAAAGAAGCAGAAGAAGTAATTGGGTATAGTATTGTATATTGTGTACTTGATGAAGCAGAAATTGCGAAAATTGCGGTAAAAGAAACAAAAAGACATAACGGCGTAGGTAGTAGATTGATTAGAGAAATAGAGGCTAAATGTATTCAAAAACATATAACAAGAATATTACTCGAAGTACGTGAAAGTAATGTGTTAGCAAGAAAATTTTATACGAAAGAGAAGTTTGTGGAGGACGGAATCCGAAAAAATTTTTATGAAAATCCAATGGAAAATGCAGTTTTAATGAGTAAAATAATTGGTCTGTAAGGAGAGAAAAACTTGCAGATATGGGAACACTTCCCACTGGGATTGGGACATACAATGAGCTATAATGAATGCGTAGATGAACATTACAGAACGGGTATTCATAGGAGGAATTGTATGAAACAATATGAAACAAAAGAAATTTTAAAAGTAAAAAAAGTAGTTTGTAATAAATGTGGAAAAGAAATTGTTGTAGAAAATGGAAGGCTTTTAGAAGATATGCTTCAGATTGAAAAGAGATGGGGATATCCTTCAGAAAAAGATAATGAAGTTCATTCGTTTGATTTGTGTGAACAATGTTATGATGAATGGATTGCAACTTTTCTTATTCCGATAGAAAAATAATGAGGAGAAGAGAATGTTAGATGTATGTTTGTTAGGAAGTGGGGGAATGATGCCACTTCCTTATCGTTGGCTGACTTCACTTATGACAAGATTTAACGGAAGTAGCTTGTTAATAGATTGCGGTGAAGGTACACAAATAGCAATTAAAGAAAAAGGATGGAGTTTTAAACCTATTGATGTTATTTGTTTTACCCATTATCACGGTGATCATATAAGTGGATTGCCAGGGCTTTTGTTAACAATGGGAAATGCAGATAGGAAAGAACCGCTTACATTAATTGGGCCAAAAGGCTTAGAAAGAGTTGTAACTGCGCTTCGAGTAATTGCACCTGAGTTGCCTTTCCCGATTCGTTATGTAGAAATTGAAGGAGCAGAACAAACTTTTGAATTGAATGGATATCGTTTGACTGCATTTCGTGTAAACCATAATGTGCTTTGCTATGGATATACGCTAGAAATAGATCGTGCTGGAAAATTTGATGTAGAACGTGCTATAGAACAGAAAATACCGAAACAACATTGGAGATTTTTACAACGTGGAGAAACGATTCAAGAAGGGGAAAAAATATATACGCCTGATATGGTATTAGGAGAGCAGAGAAAAGGAATTAAATTAACATATACAACAGATACAAGACCAACAGAATCGATTAAACTACATGCAGCAAAATCGGATTTATTTATTTGCGAGGGAATGTATGGAGAGAAGGAAAAAGCAGAAAAGGCAGTAGAATATAAGCATATGACTTTTACAGAAGCAGGAAAACTTGCAAAAGAAGCGGATGTAAAAGAAATGTGGCTTACGCACTACAGCCCATCTTTGACGAAACCCGAAGAATTTATGGAAGATGTGAGAAATATTTTTCCAAATGCTAAAGCGGGAAAAGATTGCATGTCTGTCACACTAGAATTTGCAGAAGAATAGAGGAGAAATTATGAGTGAAGAAAAAGATATTTTAATACTGGCTATAGAAAGTTCGTGTGATGAAACAGCGGCAGCAGTTGTAAAAAATGGGAGAGAAGTGTTGTCAAATGTGATTTCATCTCAAATAGAACTTCATAAATTATATGGAGGAGTTGTTCCTGAGATTGCATCAAGAAAACATATTGAGAAAATTAACCAGGTTATTGAGGAAGCGTTAGAGGAAGCTAATGTTACTTTAGAGGATATAGACGCAATAGGTGTTACATATGGACCAGGACTTGTTGGTGCGCTTTTGGTTGGAGTTGCTGAAGCAAAAGCAATTGCATATGCAACTGGTAAGCCTTTAATTGGTGTACATCATATAGAGGGGCATATTTCAGCAAACTTCATTGAAAATAAGGAGTTGGAACCACCGTTTATTTGTCTTGTAGTTTCAGGTGGACACACACATTTGGTGTGCGTAAAAGATTACGGTGAATATGAAATTATTGGACGAACAAGAGATGATGCAGCAGGAGAAGCGTTTGATAAAGTTGCTCGTGCGATTGGTTTGGGATATCCAGGTGGACCTAAAATTGATAAATTATCAAAAGAGGGAAATCCAAATGCAATCGTCTTTCCAAAGGCGCATATTACAGATGCACCATATGATTTTAGTTTCAGTGGAGTAAAATCTTCAGTGTTAAATTATATTAACGGCTGTCAGATGAAAGGAGAGACATTCTGTCAAGCGGACATTGCTGCGTCCTTCCAAAAAGCGGTAACAGATGTGCTTGTGGAAAATGCAATGAGAGCAGTTGAAGAATATGGTATGAAAAAGTTGGCTATAGCTGGTGGAGTGGCATCAAATAGTTCACTTCGCTGTGCAATGAAAGAGGCATGTACTCAAAATAAAGTCGATTTTTATTATCCATCACCTATTTTTTGTACAGATAATGCAGCTATGATAGGTGTGGCGGCATACTATGAATATCAAAAAGGAACACGTCACGGATGGGATTTAAATGCTGTGCCAAATTTAAAATTGGGAGAAAGATAAAATGGATCAAAAACGTTGTACGGCAATTGTTTTGTCGGCAGGTCAAGGGACACGTATGGGAATGAACATACAAAAGCAATATATACAACTTGATGGAAAAGAAATTATTTGTCATACATTAGAAACATTTCAAAAGTCAGAGATTATCGATGAAATTATACTTGTTGTTGGTATAGGGCAGGAAGAATATTGCTGCAAAGAAATTGTAGAAAAGCATCAATTTACAAAAGTAACAAAAATCATAGAAGGTGGAGCAGAAAGATACCAGTCTGTTTATAATGGATTGAAAGAAGTTACTCATCAAGGATATGTGTTCATTCATGATGGAGCAAGACCTTTTATCACAGAGGAAATAATCGAGAGGGCATATGTGGCTGTATGTAAGTATGGAGCATGTGCAATTGGTATGCCTGTGAAAGATACAGTAAAAATTGCCGATCAAGAAAAGTTTATTGAGGAAACACCTAATCGTAGTTTGGTTTGGCAAGTACAAACTCCGCAAGTATTTCAAACAGATATAGTAAAGGAAGCGTATGAAAAAATGATACAATCTAATGATGCACAGGTGACAGATGATGCAATGGTTGTAGAAACAATGCTACATAAAAAAATAAAATTGGTAGAAGGAAGTTATGAAAATATCAAAATAACTACACCGGAAGATTTGGATATAGCAAAAGTATTTTTAAAGAGGAAACATGATGGATAGAGAAGAGCATAAGATAGCACCTATATTTAATAAAGAATCGGAAATATTAATACTAGGGAGTTTCCCTTCTGTAAAATCAAGAGAAGGGAACTTCTTCTATCATCATCCACAAAATCGGTTTTGGAAAGTGATTTCTACTGTGAATGGATGTGAACTTCCGTGTACAATAGAAGAAAAGAAAAGGATGCTTTTAGAAAATCATATTGCCATATGGGATGTGATTGCAAGTTGTGACATAGAAGGATCCAGTGATAGTAGTATAAAAAATGTTATTCCCAATGATTTGAATATGATTTTAAGGCAATGTCAAATAAAACAGATTTATACTAATGGGGGTACAGCAAGTCGGATGTATCGAAAATATTGTCAAAATCAAACCGGCTTAGAAGATATAAAATTACCATCTACAAGTCCGGCAAATGCGGCGTATTCCCTAGAACGTTTGGTTGAAAAATGGAATATAATAAAAAAATAAAAAAAATTCAAAAAAGGTGTTGACAATTAAATATACTATGTGCTAGAATACATCTTGTCGCTGAGGTAAACAAGCGAAACACAAATAAATAAGTTATGCAGAGGTATCGAAGTGGTCATAACGAGGCGGTCTTGAAAACCGTTTGTCCGAGAGGGCGCGTGGGTTCGAATCCCACCCTCTGCGTTAAAAACTATCAAAAGATTGATAGTTTTTTTGCTGAAAAGGATGATTCGGAAAAGAACCGGATTAACCGAAGAAAGTTTGCGAGGAAAAGACTGAACCATTTATGGAGAAAGGAAATCCGGAATCTGCTTCTTTTGAATTTGAGAATTAAAAATAAATTTCAAAAAAGTATTGACAGATGCGAACGAGATATGATAATATAACAAAGCACTCGAGAGACGAGCCAATAAGTCAAAAACAAATTTCAAAAAAATGAAAAAAGTTGTTGACAAAGAGAAAAAGATATGATATTCTAATATGGCTGTCGCAAGAGAGCGAACAAGAAACAGAACATTGATAATTAAACAATAGACAA
>JARICA010000011.1 GCA_029264305.1 Faecalimonas sp.
GATTAGATATGTATGACTCAGTTCCACCTTTTTCTACATTTGGTAAAAACTATACACGTCGTTTTAAAGATACAGATTTATTTGAACAAATCTTTGGACATATATTAGAGCAGTGCATGAAATATAAACTTGTTGATACATCAACCATTTTTATAGATGCTACACATGTTAAAGCTGTAGCTAATAGCAAAAAAATGCGAAAACCAAAAAAGCAAGTGTTACTGATCCAGAAAGTGGATGGTTTCAGATATACTCAGTATAAAGGAAAAGCGCTAATGAACATGAAAGCAGTGCTTACATTTGCATGCATGAATTTAAAGAAGTTAGCAAAAATGATGAATAGAATGGACTTGAATAGTCAGTTTTTATTCAATGTTAAAAGTTTGTATGTGCAATTTTTCAAAAAACTAAAAATTTATCCCCCAAAAGAAAAGTGGTGTTGGAGCTAACGCTCCAACACCAACTTTGTCTACGCTCTGAATGGAGGAGATATCATATCTCCTCCATTAGTATTATCTCATAAATTCGTTAATAACATGCAAAATTCCATCTGCATCATTAGATTTTGTAATATAGTCAGCGCTCTCTTTTACAAGAGGTTGAGCATTTTCCATGGCAACACCAAGTCCAGCATATTCAATCATTGTCAAATCATTGTAACCGTCTCCACAACAAATCATAGAATCGGCAGTAAGACCGATACTGTTTAGCAATTTTTGTAGAGAATGGGCTTTATCTATACGTTGTGGCATGATTTCTAAGAAAAAAGGCTCTGATAAATAAATATTTAATTGAGAGTGAAAATGTGATTTCACTGTTTCTAAAGCTTTTGCCACTATTTCGTTGTTACCGGTTCCAAGTAATTTGTTTACCGGAAAAGTCACTTCTGATAAAAAATTTGTCGTCTGTCGAATAGGCATTTTATTGATGTTAGACTCCAATTCAGTGAATTGGTTTGTTTTTATACCTGATAAAATATGAGAATCTGTATAAGTAAGTAAATCCATGTCGTAACCTTTGAGTATTTCATAAATAGGCTGTATAGTTTCGACAGGAATTGTCCGGTTGTACAGAATTTTTTTGCTACGACAATCGATAATTTTAGCTCCGTTAAAGGATAAAATATAACTACCGTATTTTTCCAATTGTAGTTCTTTTGCCAGTGGCAAAATGCCGGGGGTTGGGCGGCCAGAGGCAAGAACAACTTTTTTTCCTTTTTCTTGAATATCAATTAAAGCTTGTTTTGTTGGCTCTGTAATTTCTTTTTTTGAATTTGTTAATGTTCCGTCTAAATCTAGAACAAGAATCTGATAGTCCATAATTTCTCCTAGTATAATTTTTGTAAAGCGTCTACAATTTTAGGAAAATCCATACTGTGAGAAGCTTTTACTAATATGGTGTCATCTTTTTTTACGATGCTATGTAATTGTGAAAGAAATTCTTCTTTTGTTGCAAAATAAAGCACTTCACTGTTGGAAGGAACAGATTTTGCACCATGAACAAATTCTTGCGCAAGTGTTCCGATACAACAAATTAGATCAATTCCTTTTTGGGAAGCATATGCGCCAACACCATAATGCAAGGCCTTTTCATCTTCACCAAGTTCACCCATATCACCTAAAATAGCAACTTTACGTCCGAGGCCGTTTGAAAGAACGTCTAAAGAGGCTTTCATAGATACAGGATTAGCATTATAACAATCGTCAATAATAAGAAGATTATCTGTTTCAATTAAATTGTTTCTTCCGGAAACAGGTAGAAGACTTTCAATTCCTTTTTGAATTTCTGTAGTTGTTAACCCAAGAGAATATCCTACACATGCGCCAGCAAGGGCGTTGTAAACCATGTGTTTCCCAGGAAGATGAATAGTTGCTTCTACCGTTCCATTTGGAAGGTGTAATGTACATGAAGTTCCTTTTAAGCCAAGAGACTGTATGTTGTCGGCATAATAAGAATGTTGTTCTGCCAAACCAAAAAATACAGGGTTAACTCCATGTACATTTTCAACTGTAATTAATTTATCATCATCACCATTTAAGAAAATTTGTCCACCATCACGCATAAAATCAAACATTTCTGTTTTGGCACGAAGAACACCGTCACGATCGATTAAATTTTCTAAATGACAAATACCAATATTTGTAATTACACAGATATCTGGACGAGCAACTTTTGCAAGGCGATGCATTTCTCCAAATTCATTGATTCCCATTTCCAAAACAGCAACTTCGTGTTCTTTACGAATATTAAAAATAGTTAGAGGAAGACCGATTTCGTTATTGAAATTTCCTTCTGTTTTTAAAACCGAATATTTTTGCTCGAGCACAGAAGCAATCATTTCTTTTGTACTTGTTTTACCTACACTACCAGTAATTCCAACTACTTTAATATCAAGGGCAAGTCGATAGTATTCAGCAATATCTTTTAATGCCTGTTCACAAGATTCGACTAAAATATAAGAAAAAGGAACATTGCCTAAATCTTTTTCTGATAAAGCACATAGAGCACCATTTTCCATAACTTGTGGAATGAAATTATGTCCATCTACTCTTGCACCTTTTATAGCAATAAAGAGGAAATCTTTTTCAACTTTACGGCTGTCAATAGCAACTCCGTTTACTTCTAAAGAAAGTTTGTTTTTATCTCCGAAATATGTACCGCCACAGGCTGTAGCAATTTCTTGTAAAGACATATATTTCATAGATAGACTCCTTTCTAGTTGTATTTTTCCAATGATTTTTGAATAATAAGTTCGCAAAGATCTCCATAAGAAATACCAGCAGCTTGAGCTTCTTTTGGTAAAAGACTTGCAGAAGTCATTCCAGGAAGACTATTTACTTCAAGACAATATATTTCTCCGTCTTCTGTTAAAAGGAAATCTGCACGGGAATAAACGTCTAATTTTAAGGCAGAAAAAGCTCTTTCAGTTGCTTCCTGCATTCTTTTAGCAACCGTGTCATCAATATGTGCAGGACAGATTTCTTCTGTGCAATCTGCTTGATATTTATTTTTGTAATCGAAGAAATTTGATTTTGGAATAATTTCAATTACTGGAAGTGCTTTTCCATCGATAATTCCTACAGCAAACTCACGTCCTTTGATATATGGTTCGATAATAATTTCATCTTCATATTTAAAAGATTCCTCAACAGCAGTTTTATATTCTGCATCTGTTTGTGGAATGTATACCCCAATACTTGATCCACCTGAACAAGGTTTTACAACAACTGGAAGAGAGAGACCTAGCTCGCAAAGAGATTTATTTTTATTCTCTTTTTTCAACCATGTTCCAGAAGGAGTAGGAACACCAGACATTTTGAAAATCTGCTTTGTGATTCCTTTATCCATTGCTAATGCACTTCCAAGAGAGTTAGGTCCAGTATACTTTATACCAAGGATATCAAAAGTTGCTTGTAATTTTCCGTTTTCACCTATATCGCCATGTAAGCCCATAAATACAATATCTGCCATACGACAAAGTTCTATAACATTTGGTCCTAATAATGATGGAGATTGGTCTGGTCTAGAGGCTTTGATTGCCTGTAAGTCAGGTTCGGTTGTTTTGATACCTTCAGCGATTTCAAGGCCACTGTTTTCTAAAGTAAATACTTCTTCTAATTTATCGGAATCATATTCTAATCCCATAAACGCATCTAAAAGGAACACGTCGTGTCCTCTTTCTTTTAATGTACGGCAGATTCCTGCTCCAGAAGAAAGAGAAACATCTCTTTCTGTACTAAGTCCGCCTGCTAATACGATGATTTTCATAGTGTAATCTCCTTTATTGCTCTTTTAAACTCATTTGATTTAATAAATCTTTTTTCACTGTATATAATTTTTCTGATAAATCCACATAAACGCGATGTGGATAGAAAAGACGTTTGGTTTCATCCCAAAGGGTTTCTTTTTCTTTGCGACAATAGTCAGCAATTTCAATAACAGATGGTGTGTCGTATACACAAGCACCATTAATAAAAATAGGTTTTAACAATTCGCGTACTTCATAGGTACCACCTTTTAATAATGTTTTCTTCCATGTATCTACAGGATCAAAGAGAAGTAAGTCTTCTTGGCAGTCAATTACTTCATCTGCAAAACAGATTAGATCTGCCTTGATTTTTCCAGTTTCTTTTTCATAAATTCGGAAAATAGTTTTATTTCCAGGATTTGTGATTTTCTCTGTATTTTCTGAAAGTTTGATTTTAGGAATAAATTCACCGTCTTTATTACAAATGGCGGCAAGTTTGTAAACTCCACCAAAAGATGGGCAATCTTTTGAAGTAATGAGATGTGTTCCAACACCCCATGAGGTGATTGTTGCACCTTGCATTTTCAAATCATGAATTAAATATTCGTCTAAGTCATTGGAAGCAGAAATATAAGCGTCCTCAAAACCGGCATTATCCAACATTTTTCTTGCCTTTTTAGAAAGGTAGGCAAGATCACCGCTATCTAGACGAATTCCATAATTTTTCAATTCTATACCAGATTCACGCATTTCCTTAAACACACGAATAGCATTTGGAACACCAGATTTCAATGTATCGTAAGTGTCTACAAGAAGACAGCATGTGTTTGGATAAAGATCCGCATATTTCTTAAATGCAGTATATTCATCAGGAAAACTCATAATCCAACTGTGTGCATGAGTTCCACTAATAGCTACGCCAAACTCTTTACCAGCAAGAACATTTGATGTAGCAGAACAACCTCCAATCATTGCAGCTCTTGCACCATAAAGTCCAGCATCAGGGCCTTGCGCACGTCTTAGGCCAAACTCAAGAACTCGGTCAGTCCCAGCAGCAAAAGCCACACGGGCAGTTTTTGTTGCAATAAGAGACTGATGGTTAATAATATTTAAGATAGCTGTTTCAACCAATTGTGCCTCCATGATTGGTGCAATTACTTTGATTAATGGTTCTTTTGGGAAAATGACAGTTCCTTCTGGAATGGCATAGATATTCCCGCTAAAATGAAATCCACTTAGATAATGTAAGAAGTCCTCGCTGAATATATTTAAACTACGGAGATATTCTACATCTTCATAAGAAAAATTCAAGTCTTTGATATATTCGATTACTTGTTCAAGTCCAGCGGCAATAGAGTATCCGTTGTTGCATGGGTTTGAACGGAAAAACATATCAAAAACAACAACGTCATTCGCCCCGCTCTCGAAATATCCTTGCATCATTGTTAATTCATATAAATCAGTTAATAGGGTAAGGTTTCTTGTATTCATTTTTTCTTCCTTTTACCTTCAATCTTATTTTTACAAGTTATTCTATGTATGACAAAGCATACTTGTTTTATTATACCATTAAATAAGTAAAAATGTAATGTTAAATAAAAAAATGCAATACGATGATTGTATTGCATTTTAAAGATAAAGACTTATCGTGCGTGGAAGTGACCCGTTTGTAAGCCTACATAAAACAAATATGAAATTGTAGAAAAGAAAATCATAAATAGAGAAAATAAAGCAAAAATCAATAAGGTTCCAGAACCAAATAATATATTAGAAGTTTCTTTCCCTTTTTCCGCTAAGATACGTTTGAGTATCGGTAAAAGAAAAGAAATAGCTATACAGATAAACCATAGGATGTAAAATGCGGATAGAATAAATAAAGGAATAGAATCTGTATTAATGAACGATATAGGTAATAATGATAAACCAGATAATGTTGAAAAAATCAAACAAAGTGTTAGTGCTACATATAAAATAGCTGAAGTTGTTTTTAGATATTTACGTTGTTTCATTTTATCCCTCCTATTCTTGATTTTTGAATTATATCATAGTTGCATGATTTATGTAATGCTACAATAACATAGCATTTTTTTGGATTGTTTCTTGTATAATATTTTGGCAATATGCTCCGAAATGTTTTTGATCTTCTTTTTCTAAAGACTTGTAGTCAATTGGTTTTCCGTATTCAAGGATAACGTGTGTTTTTTTGATTTTGGGGAATTGGTTTTCAAAAATTGCAGCAGTATTATTCATGGAAATCGGAATTACTGGGCACCCAGTCTTTGTGGCTATTTTTAACGCACCATCTTTAAATGGAAGGATGCTTAATTCTTCTCCTTTGTTTCTTGTTCCCTCAGGGAAAATACAGATGGAAATACCCTGTTTTACATAATCAATAGCAGTAAGAATTGTTTTTAATCCTTCTTTTGGATTATCACGATCAAGAAATAGACAATAAAGATTCTTCATCCAGTTTCTTAAAAGTGGGAATTTTAACATTTCTTTTTTGGCTACATATCCTGTTAAACGTTTACAGCGAGAATAGGTTAATAATATATCGAAAAAGCTTCTATGATTTCCAATAAAAAGTACTGGTTCGTCAGGAATATTTTCTTCTCCGATTACAGTTACCTTAACTCCGGTAATCCAAAGAATGAATTTAAAGGCACCTTGAACAATGCGAAGAGAACTAAAATCTTTGGCTTTTTGATTAAATTTACCAATAATCCATTCTACAATGAGAACAGGAATAAAGAGAACTAAAAATAAAATGACGGTTGTAGAAACCAATAAAAAACGTATCATAACGTAAATCCTTTCTAATATCTTCCATATAAATGGGTTAATTCTAATAATTTTTTAGCAAGTTCATCTGTCAACAGTTCTTTACGATAGCGCCAAGTCCAGTTGTCACTTGCTACACCAGGACAATTCATGCGACCAGATTCGCCGATACCAAGAACGTCTTGTAAAGGAAAAACGGCATAAGCAGAAATTGTTCCAAGACAAGTTCGGATAAAATCAAAGTGAACAGAATTTCCATCTGTATTCATGTAACGACGTACTTTGTCACGCGATACCTCATTGGCTGTTTCGTACCAACCTTTTGTTGTGTTGTTATCATGAGTACCCGTATAACAGATACAGTTTGTTGTAGTAAATTGATGTGGAAGGAAACTACTTTCGGTTTCTGATTCAAAGGCAAATTGTAACACTTTCATTCCCGGAAAATGGAAACGATCACGTAGTCGTTCCACTTCAGGTGTAATCACACCCAAATCTTCTGCGATAATTGGCAAATCTTTTCCAAGTGCTTTTTCTATAGCAAGGAAAAAGTCTTCTTTTGGTCCAGTTTTCCATTTGCCATTGACTGCTGTTTCTTCTCCATAAGGAACTGCCCAATATGCTTCAAATCCACGAAAATGATCGATTCGCAAATAATCAGAAAGTCCGAGTTGATTTTGCACACGGGAAATCCACCATTGAAATCCTGTTTTTTTATGTGCATCCCAGTTATATAGAGGATTCCCCCAAAGTTGTCCTGTCTCTGAAAAATAATCAGGGGGAACTCCAGCAACTTCAGTTGGAAATCCTTTGCTGTCTAATTGAAATAATTCTTGATTCGACCAAACATCAGCACTATCTAGAGAAACAAAAATGGGAATATCTCCGATAATCTTTATTTCTTTTTTATTGGCGTATTCCTTTAATGCATACCATTCTTTGAAGAAAACAAATTGTACAAAACGGTGATAGTTAATTTCTTTTTCAAGAGTAGTTTCTAATTTTGTTAAAAAGAATTTCGAAGGAGAACGATAATCTTCTCCCCAGTCAAGCCAGCACTGTCCGTTGTGAACTTCTTTACAAGCCATGAAAAGTGCGTAATCATCAAGCCAAAAACGATTACTTTTGTAAAAAGAGTCGTATTCTTCCAACAACATTTTATCTGCAGTACAACGATAGTTTGTATAAGCTTGGTGTAAAATTTCTGTTTTCCATAAAATAACATCACCATAATTCACTTTATCAACGTTATTACAAGGACAATTTACTAAATCTTCTTCTGTTAAAAGTCCAAGTTCTTTTAAATGATCTGGACTAATTAACAATGGTTGTCCTGCAAAAGCTGAGAAACTTTGATACGGAGAATCTCCGAATCCGGTTGGCCCAAGTGGAAGTGTTTGCCAAAGATGTTGACCTGATTTCTCTAAAAAATCTATAAAATGATATGCTTCTTCACCTAAATCTCCTATACCATAAGGGGAAGGAAGCGAAGTAGGATGCAATAAAATTCCAGATATACGTGAAGGTGGTTCATATGCTTTTTCCGCTGTTTTAAAAATCATAGTCGATTCCTTTCTATGCTTTTATGTGTTAAAGAATATTATACTAGAGGGCACATAAAAAGACAAGAAAGATAATAAGATATAGAGAGAACGCAAGGAGAGAAGCGGATGAAAAAAGTATTTTTTGGTTTCATCTGTATCTGTATATTCCTTTCATTTACAGGTTGCTGCATACATAAAAGTCAGAGAGAAAATGGAAAGGAAATAAAATTTACTGTTGTAAAAGAAGAAATGATACCGAAAGAATTAAAAACAAAAATAGAGAGGGAAAAAGAAAAGGCATTTAGACTTACATATGAAGATGATGGATTTTTGTATATTGCACAAGGGTATGGGGAAAAACAAACTACTGGCTATAGTGTAAAAGTAAAAAAATGTGAGGAAACAGAAAAAGAAATTTATTTTCACACGAATTTAATTGGACCATCCAAAAAAGAAAAAGTAATAAAAAAGGCAAACAATCCGTATATAGTTGTTCAACTGCAGGTTTCTGGAAAAACGGTTATATTTGAATAGGAGGGATTTTATGGAATTTATGAAAAAGCAGATGCGTATAAACTGCATGGAAAGAGGGATTACTAATCAGTTTTTTGTAGATGATGATTACAATGTTCCTGATGCAAAAAGAGATGTCGCTAAAATTGTGATGAGTAAAGGGGAAGCGAGAGTAGAGAAGATAGAACCACTTGAAAATTATGTTCGTGTAGTGGGAAATGTATATTTTCAAGTGTTATATGTGACTGAAGAAGGGGAAACTAAGTTGACTTCTTTGGATGGAAAATGTCCCTTTGAAGAAATGATATATGTGGAAGAAGAAATGGGAGAGGGAAGATATGCTGTTAGAAATTTGCGAACAGAATTTACGGTATCTATGATTCATTCTCGTAAATTAAGTATTAAAGCTGTGGTAGAATTAGAAATCGGAAAAGAAGTGGAGGAGAACATTTCGTTAACAACGGGAATTGAAAGTGAAGAACCTTTATATAAGAAGAAAAAGAAATATCAATTATTGCAATTACATACAGGCAAACGAGATACATATAGAATTAAAGAAGAAGTGACTCTGCCAGGAACAAAGGAAAATATAGGGGAAATTTTATGGACAGATGTGTCTAATCGAAAATTAGATACGAAGTTGGAGGAAGATGCACTTTGCTTGTTAGGTGAATTAAGTATATTTTGTTTATATGAATCTCCAGAAGGGAAAATGGATTGGATAGAACAGGAAGTTTCTTATGAGGGACGGATAAATAGTCCCGGTGTTGAAATGAATATGTATCACTATATTACTGCAAATTTAGATGAGGTACATATAGAAATGCGAGCAGATGAAGACGGAGAGATGCGTTCCATAGGTGTAGAGGGTACATTAAATTTGAACATTTCTGTTTATGAAGAAGAAGAGGTGGATGTAATTGAAGATGTGTATTCGTTACAGCATGAGTGTGATTTAAAGAGGCAAAAGGTAAGAAGCGAGGAATTAGTTCTTCAAAATCATTCAAAATGTAAATTATCAGAACAATTATCTGTACCAGAATTGCGAGAAGATGTTTTGCAAATTTGTTATAATAGAGGAGAAGTACAGGTCGAAAAAATAGAGAAAGAAGAAAAAGGAATCCAAATAGAAGGAATTTTACATTTGCAATTTTTATATGTGAAAGAAAGTGATGATGTTCCATTTGATACATGGCAAGGAATGATACCATTTTCTTATCTTATTGAATGCGATGATATGAGTGAGGAAACAATATTTGATGTAAATTACGGATTAGAACAGCTATCGGTTTCTATGCTTGGAAGTGGAGAAGTAGAAGTGAAAGCAGTTTTAGCATTTCATAGTTTTATCCGTCATCAATTATGGCAAAATATCATCACAAATATAGAAGAAACTCCATTCGATTTAGAAAAAATCGGAAAAGAACCAGGGATTATTGGATATATCGTTAAAGAGGGAGACGAACTGTGGGATTTGGCAAAGAAATATAGAACGACTGTAGAACGTATTCAGATCGCAAATGGACTGAATGGAAATGAAATAAAAGAGGGAGATAAGATATTGATTTTTAAAGAAAACATGAGTATACTTTAGGTATAATGTATACAAGATACAAAAGCGAATGGAAAGGAGTAGCGCATGGATAAATTGGAATTAAAGGCATTAGCGAAAATAAATTTAGGTCTAGATGTTTTGGGGAAAAGAGAAAATGGTTACCATGATGTACGCATGGTTATGCAGACGATTTATTTGTATGATGATGTTTTTATGCAGAAGACAGAGGAGGAAGGGATTCATTTAGAAACGAATCTTTTTTATCTACCTGTAAATGAAAATAATATTGCATATAAAGCGGCGAAACTACTTATGGATGAATTTAATATTGAAGGAGGCATATCCATTCGATTAAATAAATTTATTCCGGTGTCAGCTGGAATGGCAGGGGGAAGTTCCAACGCAGCGGCAGTTTTATTTGGGATGAACAAAATGTATCAACTTGGACTTTCGCAACAAGAACTTATGGAGCGAGGAGTTAAGTTAGGAGCAGATGTTCCATATTGCATTATGCGTGGAACAGTCTTGGCAGAGGGGATCGGTGAAGAATTAACGCCTCTGCCAGCACTTCCCAAATGCTACGTTTTAATTGCAAAGCCATCTGTTAGTGTTTCAACAAAGACCGTATATGAGAAATTGGATGCACTCAATATTGTGGAGCATCCAAATATCGATGGAATTATAGAAGGTTTAGAGGAACAGGATTTAGATAAGATCGCTTCTAATATGGGAAATGTACTTGAAGAAGTGACAATTGGTGATTATCCGATTATTGAGAAAATTAAAAAAGTAATGAAAGATGCCGGAGCATTAAATGCCATGATGAGTGGAAGTGGACCTACTGTTTTCGGTATTTTCAAAGAAAGAAAGGATGCAAAACAGGCATATATAGAAATTAAAAAGAGAAGGTTGTCAAAACAGGTTTATGTAACTAATGTGCATAATACGAGAGGAAGATAAATAATATGGAAACAAATTTTCAAGTAAATATGAATGAATATTTGCCACTTCGTGATGTGGTGTTTAATACACTGCGTCAGGCAATTTTAAGAGGAGAATTGAAACCAGGAGAAAGACTGATGGAAATTCAGTTAGCAAATAAACTTGGAGTTAGTCGTACTCCAATTCGTGAGGCAATTAGAAAACTAGAATTGGAAGGTCTTGTTTTAATGATTCCAAGAAAAGGTGCGGAAGTTGCTGAAATCACGGAAAAGAGTCTTCGTGATGTTTTGGAAGTGAGAAAAGCACTAGAAGAACTTGCTGTAAAACTTGCATGTGATCGAATGACAAAACAACAGATAGTACAATTAAAGGAAGCGGCAAAAGAGTTTGAACAAACATTAAAAACAAATGATGTAACGAAATTTGCTGAAGCTGACGTAAAGTTTCATGATGTTATTTTTATGGCAACAGATAACCAGCGTTTAATTCAATTGTTAAATAATTTTAGAGAACAAATGTATCGTTTCCGTGTAGAATATTTAAAAAAGAAAAATTTTCATGCTGCTTTAGTTGCGGAGCATGAAGAAATCATTAATCATATTGAACAACATCAAAAAGAAGAGGCTGCAGAAGTTGTATGTCGTCATATTGATAATCAGGTAGAGGCAGTTATTGATACAATACGTACAAAGCAATAAAAATGAATAACTTTTTCTAAAATGGTAACACTCTGTCTAGAAAGAGAGGTTACATAAAATGGAAAAAGAAAGAAAATGGATTTGTGTTGCGATTGCCATGTTGATTGCAGGTATATTAACGGGAATGCTTTTCTATAGACGATGTGTTTTAGTAGAAGCAAAAGTTGAAAAGACACAAGAAAAATTGGCGGAAGAAGTATTGCGATTTCATGTTCTTGCAAATAGTGATAGTAAAGAAGATCAAAAATTGAAGCTGAAAGTAAAAGAAGATATTCTTGTATATTTAAAACAGAAATTGCCAAATGCAAGAAGTGTAGAAGAAGCAAAAAAGTGGACAGGCAGTCACGAAAAAGATTTAGAACAAGTTGCAGAAAAGAGAATTCGAGAAGAAGGTTATTTTTATTCAGTAAAAGCGAAATTAACAGAAAGCTATTTTCCACAAAAAACATATGGGGATGTAACTTTCCCAGCAGGAAAATATGAGGCCCTTCGAATAAAAATAGGAAGAGCAAAAGGACATAATTGGTGGTGTGTACTTTATCCGAATCTTTGTTTTATTGATGCAACAAATGCGATAGTCCCGAAAAAAAGTAAACTGAAATTGAAATCGGTATTAGATGAAGAAGAGTACGAAATGGTAACAGCAACATCAAAGTTTAAGATGAAGTGGTTCTTTTTTGGAAAAAAATAAAAAAGAATAGAGGAGAAATATGACAAAATTTTTGGTAGAACATTTTGTGAAAAGGTACGAGCATGTAGAGGAAATAGAAGTAAGAACAGCATATGGTGTATTATCAAGTATTGTAGGAATTGTATGTAATATTCTTCTGTTTATTGGAAAAGGAAGTATTGGTTTAATGATGCATAGTGTTTCTATTTTAGCCGATGCATTCAATAATCTGTCGGATGCTGGATCGTCTATTATTAGTTTGGTGGGAGTAAAAATGGCAAGTAAACCAGCAGATGAAGAGCATCCATTTGGACATGGTAGAATAGAATATATATCGGCCTTAATTGTATCTTTTCTTGTTGTTCAGGTTGGCTTGACTTTTTTAAAAGATTCTGTTGGAAAGATAATGAATCCAGAACAGCTGAAATTTCAATGGATTTCTATTATTATACTACTTTTCTCGATTGGAATGAAATTGTGGCTTGGAGGATTTAATAGAAAATTAGGTAAAAAGATTAATTCTAAGGTTCTTCAAGCGACAGCTACAGATTCCATGGGGGATGCAATTACAACGTCGGTTACAGTTTTCTCTATTTTCTTTTGGAAAATAACCGGAATAAATATAGATGGAATTGTAGGTTTGCTTGTATCAGGAATTGTTGTTTGGGCAGGTATCAGTATTGCGAAAGATACAGTGGAAGCATTGATTGGACCTGCACCGGATAAAGAAGTATATCGAAAGATCATAGAGTTTGTAGAAGAGTATGAAGGAATTGAGGGGACACATGATTTAATTGTACATAATTATGGACCAGGGAAAAGTATGGCATCTATTCATGCAGAAGTTCCTAATACCGCGGATATTGAGGTTTCCCATGAAGTTGTAGATAAAATTGAGAGAGATGCGCAAAAATATTTGGGTATATTTTTGGTTATTCATATGGATCCAATAGAAATTCGAGACGAAAGTATTTTAGAGATAAAGGAAATGGCAAATACTAAAATAAATGAAATTGATAGTAAAGTATCTATTCATGATTTTCGTGTCGTGGAAGGAAAGCAAAGGATTAATTTGATTTTTGATATGGTTGTTCCGTATGAGTACGATAAAGAAAAACAAAATGAAGTAAGTAATACTTTGAGAAAAGAGTTGCAGAAGGTTGACAATAGATACCAGTGTGTGATACATGTAGAGAAAAGTTATGGAGGAATGTAAAATATTCTCTTCAAGGATAGGTAAAGTATATAACTTTTTTTGGTTGTGGAATTCATAGGAGAAAAGAAATGATGAAATTAGGGAAAAAACAAGTATTGACAGTAGTAAAGAAAGTAGATTTTGGAGTATATTTAGGAGGAGAGGATGAGAGAGTTCTTCTTCCCAAAAAACAAGTTCCAGAAGGAATTGATTTGGGGGATCCGATAGAGGTATTCTTGTATAAAGATTCGGATGACCGTCTTATTGCGACAACAAATGAACCTAAATTGATGCTTGGGGAGCTTGCTGTTTTAACTGTAGTAGATGTGGGAAAATTTGGTGCATTCTTAGACTGGGGCTTAGAAAAAGATTTGTTTTTACCGTTCAAACAACAGACGGCAAAAGTACAAAAAGGAGACAAATGTCTTGTTACATTATATATTGATAAGAGTGAGAGACTTTGTGCGACAATGAAAGTATATGATTTGTTACAAAAAGATTCCCCTTATCAGAAAGATGATATGGTCGAAGGAATTATTTATGATAGAAGTGATGAATTTGGTCTTTTTGTGGCAGTAGATAATTTGTATTCAGCGCGTATTCCAAAGAAAGAAGTGTATGGAAAATTGTCAGTTGGAATGGAAATTAAAGCTCGTGTAACAGCGGTAAAAGCGGACGGAAAACTTGATTTAAGTGTCCGTGAAAAGATTCCAGCACAGATGGATAAAGACGCAGACTTAGTGTGGAAAACGATTTGTTCGTATAATGGAGAACTTCCATTTACAGATAAAGCGGATCCAGAAATTATAAAACGAGAATTGAACTTAAGTAAGAATGCATTCAAGCGTGCAGTTGGACGTCTTTTAAAAGAAGGAAAAATTGAGATTAAAGAAAAAACCATTGCAATTAAAGAAAGATAATGTATAATGAAAACAGACAAGATTGAAAATGAAAGGAGTTTTCGATATGAGAATGAAAATACAGAATATTACAAACATTGAAAAGTTTTTTAGTGTTGTTGATCAGTGTAAAGGTAAAGTAGAATTGGTTACAGGCGAAGGAGATAGACTTAACTTGAAATCAAAACTTTCTCAATATGTTTCTATGGCAAATGTTTTTTCAAACGGAGAGATTCCAGAGTTAGAATTGATTTCATATGAAACAGAAGATACAGATAAATTACTTGACTTCATGATGAAGGGCTAAAAAAGAGCGAATGCTCTTTTTTTTTCTTCTCATATAGGCAAAGAGGTTTTACCAAGAAAGAGGAGAGATATGAAATTTGCACATTTGCATGTCCACACAGAATATAGTTTGTTGGATGGTTCAAATAAAATAAAAGAATATGTAGCTCGGGTGAAAGAACTTGGCATGGACAGTGCGGCAATTACAGACCATGGAGTTATGTTTGGAGTGATTGATTTTTATCGTGCTGCGAAAGCGGAGGGAATTAAGCCTATTTTAGGGTGTGAAGTGTATGTAGCACCACAGTCCAGATTTGATAAAGAGATAGGAACAAGGGAAGATAGGTATTATCATCTTGTATTGCTTGCAGAAAATAACAAAGGATATGAAAATTTAACGAAAATTGTTTCTAAAGCCTTTGTGGAAGGATATTATTATAAGCCACGAGTAGATTATGAACTTTTAGAACAATATCATGAAGGTATTATTGCTTTAAGTGCATGTTTGGCAGGTGAAGTACAGAAAAATTTGTTGCGTGGCATGTATGAGGAAGCTATAAAATCAGCAAAAAGATATGAAAAAATTTTTGGAAAAGGAAATTTCTTTTTAGAATTACAAGATCACGGAATACCAGAACAGGCAACTGTAAATCAAAGATTATTGCGACTTTCTCAAGATACTGGAATTGAATTGGTTGCAACAAATGATGTACATTATACATATGCAGCAGATGAAAAGCCACATGATATTTTACTTTGTATTCAAACAGGGAAAAGGATCCAAGATGAGAAGCGTATGCGCTATGAAGGGGGGCAATATTATGTTAAATCACCAGAAGAGATGGAGAAATTGTTCCCGTATGCTTTAGAAGCGTTAGAAAATACCCAAAAGATTGCAGATAGGTGTAATGTAGAAATAGAATTTGGGGTAACAAAACTTCCAAGGTATGATGTTCCACAAGGATATACTTCATGGGAATATTTAAACAAGTTATGTTTTGAAGGATTAGAGAATCGCTATCAGACAGTGACGGACGAGTTAAAAGAGCGTTTAACATATGAGTTGGGTGTTATTCAGAAAATGGGATATGTAGATTATTTCCTTATTGTGTGGGACTTTATAAAATATGCTAGAGATAATGATATTATGGTCGGTCCAGGTCGAGGCTCTGCAGCAGGAAGTATAGTGTCTTACTGTTTAGGGATAACAGATATTGATCCAATTCGCTATCAATTATTATTTGAGCGTTTTCTTAATCCAGAGCGTGTTTCTATGCCAGATATTGATATTGACTTTTGCTTTGAAAGAAGGCAAGAAGTTATAGATTATGTGGTAAGAAAATATGGAGCAGATCGGGTGGTACAAATTGTCACATTTGGTACAATGGCTGCAAGAGGAGTAATACGTGATGTGGGTAGAGTTATGGATTTACCTTATGCTCTTGTAGATAGTATTGCAAAAATGATACCAACGGAGTTGAATATGACTCTGACAAAGGCACTTTCTGTGAATCCAGAGTTAAAGAAGATTTATGAAGAAGACGTTCAAGTAAAAGAATTAATTGATATGTCCCTTCGTCTTGAAGGACTTCCACGTCACACGTCTATGCATGCAGCAGGAGTAGTAATTAGTCAAAAGCCAGTAGAAGAATATGTTCCTTTATCACTTGGAGCAGACGGTGCTGTTACAACTCAGTTTACTATGACAACTTTAGAAGAATTAGGGTTATTAAAAATGGATTTTTTGGGTCTTCGAACACTTACTGTAATTCAAAATGCAGTAAAACTTGCAGAAAAAAGTAGTGGACACAAAATTGATATGCATAAAATTGATTATAATGATAAAGATGTGTTGGACTCCATTGGTACAGGAAAAACAGATGGTGTGTTCCAATTGGAAAGTGCTGGAATGAAAAACTTTATGAAGGAATTGAAACCACAGAATTTAGAAGATATTATTGCGGGGATTTCTTTATATCGCCCAGGTCCCATGGATTTTATTCCACAATATATTAAAGGGAAAAATGATAAGGATTCTATCACATATGACTGTCCACAGTTGGAACCGATTTTGAAATCTACATATGGATGTATTGTTTATCAGGAACAGGTTATGCAGATTGTTAGAGATCTAGCTGGATATACGTTAGGACGAAGTGACTTGCTTCGACGTGCTATGTCAAAGAAAAAGGCAGATGTTATGGAGAAAGAACGTCAAAATTTCGTTTATGGCAATAAAGAAGAGGGGGTTCCAGGATGTGTAGCAAATGGTATTTCAGAGGAGACAGCAAATAAAATTTATGATGAAATGATAGATTTTGCAAAATATGCGTTTAATAAATCACATGCGGCAGCTTATGCAGTTGTAGCATACCAGACAGCATATTTGAAATATTATTACCCTGTAGAATTTATGGCAGCTTTGATGACTTCGGTTATTGATAATCCAGGGAAAGTTTCAGAATATATTTATGCTAGTAGACAAATGGGAATCCATATTCTACCTCCAGATATTAATGAAGGAGAAGGGGACTTCTCTGTCGATAACGGAAATATTCGATATGGTTTAACTGCTATTAAAAGTATAGGGAGATCGGTTATAGATGCGATTATTAAGGAACGTGAAATTGGAGGACAATATCAAAATTTAAAAAACTTTATTGAGCGTCTTTCTGGAAAAGAAGTGAATAAACGTACGATTGAAAATTTCATTAAAGCAGGAGCGTTTGATAGTTTACCAGGGACAAGAAAGCAGTTGATGATGATTTATATTCAAATTTTAGATCAAGTCAATAAGGATAGAAAATATTCTATGAGTGGACAAATTTCTCTTTTTGACTTAGTTGGGGAAGAAGAAAAAAAGGAATTTGATATTCCACTTCCAGATGTGGATGAATATGAAAAAGAAACCATGCTTGCTTTTGAAAAAGAAGTGTTAGGAGTATATGTAAGTGGACATCCAATGGAAGAATATGAATCGTTATGGAAGAAAAATATTTCTGCTACGACAATGGATTTTCAAGCGAGTGAAGAAACAGGACATTCTAAAGTAAGAGATGGTGCAAAAGAAATTATTGGTGGATTGATTGTTAATAAAACAATTAAATATACAAAAAACAATAAAGTTATGGCTTTTCTTACAATAGAAGATTTACTTGGTACAGTTGAAGTTGTTATTTTCCCAAAAGATTATGAGAAAAATAAATTGTATTTGGAAGAAGATAGCAAAGTTTTTGTAAAAGGAAGAGTTTCTGAAGAAGATGAGAGAGCAAGTAAATTAATTTGTGAGTCTATTGTTCCATTTCAAGAAATAAAAAAAGAATTATGGATTCAATTTCCAAATAAGGAGAACTTTATGCAAGAAGAAGAACAGTTGTATCGTATGATAAATAGCTCAGAAGGGAATGATACAGTTGTAATTTATTGTCAGGCAGAAAAAGCAATTAAAAAACTTCCAATAAACAGAAATGTAGGCATAGATTCTATACTTCTAAGTAGACTGACGAATTATTTTGGAGAAAAAAGGGTAAAAGTGGTAGAAAAAGCCATTGAAAAAACGATATAGGTATTGTAGAATAAAAAAGATAGGAATATCGGATTCGATGAATAAAGTAAAAAACAGATAGATGGAGGAATTGAAGATGGCAAATCACATTAAAACAATCGGAGTTTTAACAAGTGGTGGAGATGCACCGGGAATGAATGCAGCAATTCGTGCGGTTGTAAGAACAGCATTAGGAAAAGGACTTAACGTACAGGGAATCAGACGTGGTTATCACGGACTTTTGAATGAAGAAATCATTAATATGACAGCTCGTGATGTATCGGATATTATTCAGAGAGGTGGAACAGTTCTTCAAACAGCTCGTTGTGCAGAAATGCGTACAGAAGAAGGTCAAAGAAAGGCGGCCGGAATTCTTAAAAAATATGGAATCGAAGGACTTGTTGTTATCGGAGGAGATGGTTCTTTCGCAGGAGCGCAAAAGCTTTCTAACTTAGGAATTAATACAATCGGTATTCCAGGAACAATTGACCTTGATATTGACTGTACAGAATACACAATCGGATTTGATACTGCCGTAAATACAGCTATGGAAGCAATTGATAAGGTACGTGATACATCTACATCACATGAAAGATGTAGCGTTATTGAAGTTATGGGAAGAGATGCAGGTTATCTTGCTTTATGGTGTGGTATTGCTAATGGTGCAGAACAGATTCTTCTTCCAGAAGAACATGACTATGACGAGCAAAAAATCATTGATAACATTGTTGAAAATAGAAAACGTGGGAAAAAACATTATATCATTATTAATGCAGAAGGTATTGGTGATTCTATTAATATGGCGAAGAGAATTGAAGAAGCGACAGGTATGGAAACAAGAGCAACAATTCTTGGACATATGCAACGTGGAGGAAGCCCAACTTGTAAAGATAGAGTGTTTGCTTCTATTATGGGTGCAAAAGCAGTTGATCTTTTATGTGAAGGAAAGACAAATCGTGTTGTAGGATTTAGCCATGGGGAATACATTGATTTTGATATTGATGAAGCATTAAACATGAAAAAAGAAATTCCAGAATATCAATATAAAATTGCAAAAGATTTATCAATTTAAGGAACAGTTAGAAAAGATTGCACTTGGAAAAGGTGCAGTCTTTTTTTCTCCCTTGCAATATGGAGAAAGAATGAGTACAATAAAAAGTAATGACGAAATTTCTGAAAGGGGATTATAAAGTTGGATATAGATTACAGAAAGGATGCACCGATAGGGGTATTTGATTCGGGAGTAGGAGGTCTTACTGTAGTGAGAGAAATCATGCAAAATCTTCCGAATGAAAATTTAGTATATTTTGGGGATACAGCAAGAGTTCCTTATGGAAGTAAATCTGTGGATACAATTATCCGTTTTTCGAAGCAGATTGTTCGATTTTTACAAACGAAGAATGTGAAAGCGATTGTTATTGCCTGTAATACAGTGAGTGCGCTTGCATTAGATATTCTTAGAAAAGAAACAGAAATTCCCATTATTGGTGTAGTGAAACCGGGAGCTAAGGTAGCAGCGAAAGTTACTAAGAATAAGAAAGTTGGAATTATAGGGACAGAAGCCACAGTAAAGAGTGGTGTATATACAAAATTTATACAACAATATCATTCGGATATTGATGTGCTTGCAAAGGCTTGTCCACTATTTGTTCCTCTGGTAGAAGAAGGATTTGTAGATAATCGTATTACATCAGAAGCGATAGATTATTATTTGCATGAGATGAAACAATCGGAAATTGATACATTGATTTTAGGATGTACACATTATCCATTGTTATATAATCGAGTTAAGGCATATATGGGAGAGGATATTTATCTTGTCAATCCAGCTCATGAGACTGCACTGGAACTAAAACAATTATTGAAGGAAAAGAATTTGGATAATACACCAAAAAAAGAAGGCGAAATTCCAATTTACGATTTCTATTCCAGCGATGCTCCCGTACGTTTTAAAGCATTTGCTAATTCGGTTTTACCATATAGTGTGGATTGGATTGAACACATTAATATAGAAGAGTTTTAGGAGAAATTATGACAAAAGAGGTATTGATTAATATAACTGGTATACATACAGATATGATAGAGAGAGGGGAAGAAGATGAACCAATTGCAATCATTACTCCTGCTAACTATTTCAAAAAAAATGGAAAACATTATATCTTATATGATGAAGTTGCAGAGGGTATGCCGGGAGTTACAAAAAATAAAATAAAAATTTCTGGCGAGCATATGATAGAAATTATGAAAAATGGACTTACCAATACACATATGGTATTTGAAAAAGGAAAAAGACATATCACAGGTTATGGAACACCTTTTGGACAACTTGTTATGGGAATTCATACGAAAGATTTGCAAATTTCTGAAACAGAAGAAGAAATCAAAGCAACTATACTTTATCATTTAGAAGTGAATGAAGAGGCGGTTGCTGAATGTAAAATAAAAATAAGTATCACTCCGAAAAGTATGGGAATGAAGGTATAAAAAAATAGATTGCAACACGCAATCTATTTTTCTTTTTTAAATCTTGAGAAAAATCCTTTTTTCTTAACAGGCACTTCAAGACCACCTCTAGCCCCTTTTACTTCAGTAATGTAGATACCACTTACCACAACTTTTACTTCTTTTTTAATCGGTAAAATTGGGAATACAGTTGCATCACACATTAAAGTCATAATTCTTGGTCCGATTTTTGCTTTGACAACCGGAACTTTGGAGCGACGAAGATATTTTGGTGTGTTTTCTAGAACAACTGCTGGGAAACCGGCTTCTTTCAACTTCATTCGTTTTTTGTCAATAATTAGCATGGAAACAGTCTGTGCAGCTGCATCGAGTTTTTCCTGTTGCTCTGCTTGACGTTTTTCTGCTTTTTTACCAAGAAAGTATAACACGACCAAAACGATTGCTAATACAATGATAATACCTAAAAGTATTTTAACTGTTAAACTCACAATAGCCCTCCTGATAATAATTTCTATGTAATTACCTATTTACACTTGTAATATTGTAACATTGATTTTCTTTAAGTGCAAGTCATCTTTAGGGAAAACGGTGAAAAAATAGGGGCTAAAAATAAAAAGATTATGAAGTTATAGAGAAACTCTTTAAAAGAACTAGGATTTGTGGTATAACGAGAAAGTGTAGGTTTTATAGAGCACAAAAATAGAGATGAAGAGGTATGACAATGAAAAAGCAAAGAGTAATTGCGACAATGCTTACACTGTGTCTTGCAGTTTCAGTAGTAGGTTGCGGTAAGAAAGAAATTTCAAATGAATACGTGAAAATTTCACAGTATAAAGGTGTAGAAGTAGAGAAAGTTGCTGTGAAAAAAGCAACAGATGAGGACGTTACAAATTATATTCAAGCAAAGATGGCAGAACAGACAAAAGATGTGACGGGCAGAGAATTAAGAAAAGGTGATTTAGCACAAGTTGAATATACTGGAAAGTTAAAATCTACAGGAAAAGTATTTGACCAAGGGACTCTTACTTTAGGAAACGGTGAACAATATGTAGATGGTTTTGAAGAAGGAATTTATGGACATAAGTTAAATGAGACATTTGATTTACCAATTAAATTTCCAGAAGGATATGGTGGACCACAACAGCCAGAACTTTCAGGTGCAGATGTAATTTTTACAATTAAAATTACAGCAATCAAAGAGAAGGCATACACAGAACTCAATGATGCCTTCGTGAAAGCAGTTTCTAAAAAATCAAAAACAGTTGAAGAATATAAAAAAGAAGTAAAAAAAGAAATAGAGAAATTAAATCAAAAACAGGCAGATGCAGAACTTCGTGATAAAGCATGGAATGAAGTTATGGATAAAGCAGAAATTAAAAAATATCCAGAGAAAAGATTAAAAGAAAAAGAAAAGACAATTGAAGAACAATTTAAGAAACTTGTAAAACAATCATATGGTATTTCATATGAAGATTATTTAAAACAAAGTGGACAGACAGAAGCAGATTTTAAAAAGCAAGTAAAGAGTATGGCAAAAGAATCTTTGAAACCTGCTTTAGTAGCAGAATTAATTGCAAAGGAAGAAGGTCTTGAAATTTCTGATAAAAAAATGAAAGAAGAAATGAAAACTTTTGCGAAAGATAATGGTTATCCTGATGTAGATACTCTTGTTGAGTTAAATGGAAAAGATATGGTAACAGAAGCTATTCTTCAGAATAAAATAATGGAATGGCTTGCTGATAATTGTAAACAAGTTGAAAGTAAAAAAGAAGACAAAAAAGATAAAGAAGATAAGAAAGAAAATAAAAAAGACGAAGAAAAGAAAACAGATAAAAAAAGTAAATAGTCATAATCATAAAAAGCGTAGCGATGTATTGCTACGCTTTTTATATGCGGAAAATATTTGAATAATATGTACTGGAATCGTTTTAATTCTGAAAATAATGTGATATTCTTTTAGTAGAATATATTATTAAGATTGTGGATGATTATAGAAAATAAGTGATTTATCTGAAAAATCATAAAAAATAAAAACCTGTATGAAACAGGTTTTTATCCACACACTGTGGGTCACAAAAAGTGACGATTTGAATAAATTCTTATTTGAACTTATGATGTAAAATTTAGTATGGTACTAAACTTATATTCATATTAAGAGTAAATAATAAAAAAGTCAATAAAAAAATGCGAAAAGGAGAAGAAAATGGAGCAAAAATATTTTTTGGGTTTAGACATGGGGACAGGCTCTCTGGGGTGGGCGGTAACAAATGAAAAGTATGAGGTTTTGAGAAAACATGGAAAAGCTCTTTGGGGAGTTCGATTATTTGAAAGTGCTAATACAGCGGAAGAAAGAAGAGGATTTAGGACGGCACGGAGAAGATTGGATAGGAGAAATTGGAGATTACAGATTCTGCAGGAATTATTTGCAGAGGAGATTACGAAGGTCGATCCAGGATTTTATTTGCGGATGAAAGAAAGCAAATATTATCCAGAAGATAAAAGAGAATTAAACGGAGAATGTCCAGAGCTACCGTATGCGCTGTTTGTTGACGAAAATTTTACAGATAAAGAGTATCATCAGCAATTTCCTACGATTTATCATTTAAGAAAAATGCTGATGACAACGAATGATGTACCAGATATCCGTTTGGTTTATCTGGCATTTCATCATATGATGAAACATAGAGGACACTTTTTACTGCATGGAAATATGAATGAAATTAGAGAATTTCGGACTACATTTTCTCAATTAATAGAAAACATAAAAAACGAGGAGTTAGACTTTGATTTATCTGTAAATGATGAAATCTATTTGGAGATAGAAAGAATTTTAAAGGATAAAAATATTACAAAAAGTACAAAAAAGTCTAAATTGTGGAAAATTCTTGGTGCAAACAAAGCATGTGAAAAGGGAATTTTAAACTTAATAGTTGGAGGAAAAGTAAAATTATCCGATATCTTTCATAATAAAGAATTAGATGATAGCGAAAGACCGTCCATATCATTTGCGGATAGTGGATATGAGGATTATATCGGGATGCTTGAAGCTGAGTTAGGGGAACAATACTATATTATTGAGTCGGCAAAAGCAGTATACGATTGGGCAGTATTGGCTGACATTTTGAAGGATAGTCAGTCGATTTCAGATGCAAAGGTGAAAATCTATGAAAAACATAAAAAAGATCTTGGTTATCTAAAAACGCTTGTGAAGAAGCATATGACAAAAGAGGAATATAATCAGATATTTGTAAAAACAGATGGAAAGCTCAGTAATTATTGTAGTTATGTTGGAATGACAAAGAAAAATGGAGAGAAAATAGATTTAGAGAGTAAACGCTGTAGTAAAGAAGAATTTTATGATTTTCTTAAAAAAACAGTTTTAAAAAGATTAGAGAATGTAGAAGAGAGTATTTATCTAAAAGAGGAGTTAGAAAAAGGCACCTTTCTTCCAAAGCAAGTAAATAAAGACAATGGAGTAATTCCATATCAAATTCATCAATATGAGTTAGAAAAAATTATAGAGAATCTTTCAGATAAAATGTCGATTTTGCGAGAAAAAGGAGAAAAAATCAAGCAATTATTTACGTTTAGAGTTCCTTATTATGTTGGACCGTTAAATGGTGAAAAGTTTTCTTGGGTAGTTAAAAGAAATGATCAAAAAATATATCCATGGAATTTTAGCGAAGTGATAGATATTGAAGAAAGTGCAGAGAAATTTATTCGTCGGATGACAAATAAGTGCACATATTTGTATGGCGAAGATGTTATGCCGAAAGATTCTCTATTATATAGTAAATTTATGGTGTTAAATGAACTTAATAATCTGCGTTTAAATGGAGAAAAAATTTCAACAGAATTAAAGCAAAAAATTTACAAGGAAGTATTTTGTAGATATCGAAAAGTGACACAGAAAAAATTGAAAAAATATTTGTGTATAGAAGGGATCGCGAGTAAAGGAGTAGAAATTTCTGGAATAGACGGAGAATTTAAATCTTCGCTGACAGCTTATCATGATTTTAAAGAAAAATTAACAGGGGTGGAATTAAGTCAACAAGATAAAGAAAATATTATCTTAGATATTGTTTTGTTTGGTGATGATAAAAAACTTCTGAAGAAAAGAATAGAGAAGAAGTTTCCGCATTTGACAGAGACACAGAAAAAATCTATATGTTCCTTGTCATACAAAGGCTGGGGAAGGTTATCTAAGAAATTTTTGGAGGAGATAGAAGCGCCGGCACCAGAAACAGGAGAAGCATGGAATCTTATTACGGCACTATGGGAAACAAACGATAATTTAATGGAACTTCTGAGTAAAAAGTATATATTTGGGGAAGCAATCGAAGCGTTTAATGGTAAGAATGAAAAGACGAAATTAAATTATAAAACAGTGGAAGAATTGTGTGTATCACCAGCGGTAAAACGTCAGATTTGGCAGACATTAAGAGTAGTTAAAGAGATAGAAAAGGTTATGGGAGGAAAGCCACAAAGGGTATTTGTGGAAATGGCAAGAGATAAGCAAGAAAGTAAGCGAACAGAATCGCGTAAGAAACAATTACAAGATTTATACAAGGCTTGTAAAAATGAGGAAAGAGATTGGATTGCAGAACTAGGGAAATATGAAGATCACCAACTTAGAAGTGATAAATTATATTTATATTATACGCAAAAAGGGAAGTGTATGTATTCAGGGGAAGTTATTCCACTAGAAGAGTTGTGGGATAACACAAAATACGATATCGATCATATTTATCCGCAGTCTAAGACAATGGATGACAGTTTAAATAACCGTGTGTTAGTAAAGAAAGAATACAATGCAAATAAGTCAGATGTCTATCCAATTGCTAAGGAAATTAGGGAAGCGAGGTCCTCTTTTTGGAAAAGTCTTTTGGAAGGAGGATTTATTAGTAAAGAGAAATATGATCGTTTAACTCGTAAGGATGACTTTAGTGAAGGAGAGTTGGCAGGGTTTATTGAAAGGCAAATTGTAGAAACACGACAGGGAACAAAAGCGGTGGCGGAGATTTTGAAACAGGCTTTACCAGAAACGGAGATTGTATATGTAAAAGCAAAAACAGTGTCTCAATTTAGGCAATCTTACCAAGAGGATGAGGCGTTTATTAAAGTGCGTGAAATGAATGACTTTCATCATGCAAAGGATGCTTACTTAAATATCGTTGTGGGCAATACATACTTTGTGAAGTTTACAAAAGATGCTGCTTGGTTTATAAGAAAAAATCCAGGACGTACCTATAGTTTGAAGGAAATGTTCACAGGAAAATATGATGTGGAAAGAAATGGGGAAGTTGCATGGAAAGCAGGAAATAAAGGAACCATTGTTACTGTAAAAAAACAGTTGATGAAAAATAATATTCTTGTGACAAGAAAATCCTATGAGGTAAAAGGTGGTTTGTTTGATCAGCAGATCATGAAGAAAGGCAAGGGGCAAATTCCAATCAAAGGAAATGATGATAGGTTATCTAATATAGAAAAATATGGTGGATATAATAAGGCAACAGGAGCCTATTATATGCTAGTAAAATCAAAAGATAAAAAGGAGAATGAAATAAGAACAATAGAGTTTGTTCCGTTGTATATGAAGAATGTGATTGAACAAAGTGACGAAGCAGCTTTAGAATATCTGAGAAAAGAAAGAAATTTGAAAGATCCAGAAATTCTTATAAACAAAATAAAAACAGATACCTTGTTTAAAGTAGATGGATTTCAAATGTGGTTATCAGGACGAACAGGCAAACAACTGATTTTTAAAGGGGCAAATCAGTTGATTTTATCTGGGCAAGATAGCAGGACTTTGAAAAAAGTTGTGAAGTTTAATTTGCGAAGAAAAGAGAATAAGGAGGTAAACATAACGGAAAAAGATGAAATCAATGCAGAGATACTGTTACAGTTGTATGATACATTCTTGTGGAAAATTCAAAATACTATATATGGAAGCAAATTATCTGCACAAGAAAAGACATTGAAAGAAAAGCGTGAGGTATTTCAAAATCTTTCCTTGGAAGAGAAAACATTTGTTCTGTATGAGATTTTACATATGTTCCAGTGCCAAAGCGTTTCATCAAACTTGAAAGCTATAGGAGGTCCAGGTAATGCAGGAATTTTAGTTATGAACAATAACATTACAAAATGCAAACAGATTTCTATTATAAATCAATCCCTAACAGGAATTTATGAACAAGAGATTGATTTATTAAAGGTATAAGTATGAGTTGGCGGACAATTGTTATCTCCAAGCGGGCAAAATTAGACTTACAACTAGGGTATATGGTTGTGCGAAGTGAGGAGATAACAAAAATTGTATTAAGCGAGATTTCAACCATAGTAATCGAATCTACGGCAGTTTCTTTGACAACAAGTTTGTTAGCGGAATTGTCTAAAAGGAAAATAAAAGTTATCTTTTGTGATGAGAAGAGAAATCCATCAGCAGAATTGGTTAGTTATTATGGGAGTCATGATACAAGTTATAAAATACGGAATCAAATTGCTTGGAAAAAATGTACAAAAGAGGCAGTTTGGACAGAAATTGTAACTGATAAAATTAGAAAGCAGAAAGAGTTCCTTGAGGTGCTCGGAAAGGAAGAATCAGAACTATTATCATCATATTTAAAGGAAATAGATTGGAATGATGTCACGAATAGAGAAGGACATGCGGCGAAAGTATATTTTAATGCGGTATTTGGTATGGATTTCACAAGAACAGAAGACAATTTTATCAATGCTGCATTGAATTATGGTTATACCATTATTTTGTCAGCTTTTACAAGAGAAATTGTAGCGAATGGATATTTGACGCAGCTTGGAATTTTTCATGATAATATGTTTAATCAATTTAATTTAGCGTCAGATTTGATGGAACCATTCAGAGTATTAGTTGATCGCGAAGTCCTAAAAATGGATCTCATTCAGTTTGAACATGAGGAAAAAATGCAGTTGGTTAATATCTTAAATCATGAAGTGAAAATAGATAGTAAAATACAATATGTAAATAATGCAATAAAAATCTATTGTAAAAGCATTTTTAATGCCTTAGATGAAAATGATATTTCTTTGATTCGATTTTATAAGGATGAGCTATAGATTTATGAGAGTATTGGTATTTTTTGATTTGCCGGTTGTGAAAAGTGAACATAGGAGAGCTTATGCAAGATTTAGAAAGTTTTTGTTGAAAAATGGATTTATGATGTTACAAGAGTCTGTTTATTGTAAACTTGCTTTAAATGGGACGGCAGCAAGTGCAATCATTAGCAATGTACATAAAAATAAACCAGAGGAAGGAATTATACAATTATTGACAGTAACGGAGAAGCAATATGCTAAGATGGATATCATTGTAGGAGATATTAAAAAAGAAGTTTTAGATAGTGATGAAAGGTTGGTGATTCTATGAAATTAGTTTCTGTTGAGTTAACAGGTGTAGTCTTATCAGATCAATATCAAGTGACAGAATGAATTATAGAATCTCCAGAACTTTTCACACGGTATGTTCAAGAATTGACAGGGCAATGCAATGGAGAGAATGGCAGTTTTGTTTTGTCACAAAATGATAGAATTGTAGAAATGTCAAAGTACATGGAAATTATTTTTAACCCATTAGGTATTGATATTAACAGTAAAAAAATAGTCAATAGATTATATTTGGATTTGGATAAATTGGCAAAGCAAGAAGAGATATATTTTCAAACACAACAAATGAGGAAAGAGCTTGTTGAGTATTTGCTGGAGTTAGAACAAAGAAGTGAGTATATTTTAGAAATTCCACAAGACATCGATATGACGGCAATATTCAAAGCGGTTGGAATTAAACACGAGATAATCGAAGAAAATTACTTGGAAAAATTGATTCGTTATATGAAAGTTGTAGCGCAAGTTTTAGGAATAAAAGTTATAACATTTATTAATCTTAGGAGTTATTTGAATGATGAGCAAATGGAACAATTGTTAAAGGAAGCTATTTACCAAGAAATACAAATTCTTCTTGTGGAAAATCAAGAAAGGACTTGTTTAAAAGATATATTTCGTTATATTATAGATAATGATAAATGTGAAATTTTTTAAATGTTTGAGTACCACATTTTATGGAGATGATGCCATTTCATTTTTGGATTTGAGGTTTGAGAATGATGTAAAAATGTATGGTACTCAAGCAGAAAAAGAATTGCTAAGGTCAATGGTATTGTTTGAGAATGATGTAAAAATGTATGGTACTCAAGCTCAAATCCGTAAGTGTCTATCAGATACCGGTTTGAGAATGATGTAAAAATGTATGGTACTCAAGCTTATAGAACTAAGAATAATATATGTACGGGGTTTGAGAATGATGTAAAAATGTATGGTACTCAAGCGTGCTTCTTAATTCCGTCGAAACCGATGGAGTTTGAGAATGATGTAAAAATGTATGGTACTCAAGCAGATTACCGCTAGGGTCTGCCATTAAGTAGGTTTGAGAATGATGTAAAAATGTATGGTACTCAAGCTAAATTTTCAAGTCTATCTATTATTCCTTAGTTTGAGAATGATGTAAAAATGTATGGTACTCAAGCTATAAGTGTTATTCCTAGTTTAGGAAGTTTGTTTGAGAATGATGTAAAAATGTATGGTACTCAAGCAAAAATAAATGTAGTAAGTGATGCGGCATCGTTTGAGAATGATGTAAAAATGTATGGTACTCAAGCAAAAATGATGTCTGATACAGCACATCAACGGTTTGAGAATGATGTAAAAATGTATGGTACTCAAGCAATTACACGGGAAGCAAGAGAAACCGGCGGTTTGAGAATGATGTAAAAATGTATGGTACTCAAGCTTGATGAGGAATTACCATTTAGTTAGGAGTGTTTGAGAATGATGTAAAAATGTATGGTACTCAAGCATATTTTTTTGCGGCCATTTAATATATCAGGTTTGAGAATGATGTAAAAATGTATGGTACTCAAGCAAGATATCAAGAAGAAGTTCGATAAAAAATTTCGAAATAAAATATATTTTAAAATAGAAGATTTGCAAAAATAATACAAGTATCTGACGAAAGTTGGATACTTGTATTTTATACTTGAATAATATTCTCATAAAGTTATTACCATTTCGTATGTAGGATATAATATGATTTCGCTTGAAGATAATGATATGAAAGATAAGAAAGATAGTAGAATAAAGAAAACAAGGTATCATTTTCAAAATATAGAAAAGTTGTTTTTTGAGAGATGTTGCCGAAATGATATGATATAATTAATTTATATTACGGATTAGTAAATATATAGGAGGTAATGATGGAGTCCAAAAGAGTAGTTCACGATTTTGATTTTATTGGTAGAATTTTAGAAATTCTCCGAATATTACAAGAAGAAACAGATGAGCATACAACAATATCTCAATCTGAAATTCTTAGACTTATGAAGAAACATGATTATCCATGTTCCGCACGAACATTGGCGGATTATCTTAAGGTGATTATGAAGGAATTAAACCCAGAAGATGAAGATGGGTATGTAGATAAAAGATATACTGTCTCTGACTATAGGATTATCCCAAAGGGATTAGAAGAAAAACTACATGCTAGAGATCTTGGCTTAGTTCATGAAGGTTCTAAAAAGCTTCAGTTAAGAGACCTTAGATATAATCAATTGTTTTCTTTTGATGAGATGAATCAAATTGTGGAAGCTATATTATTTGTTAAAAATATTGATTCAGCAAAGAAGGAAGCGTTAATCCAAAAATTGCAAACATTGTCGAGTGTAAATTACCCAAAGTATTCGCCATTTATTAGCGAAACAACAGGAAAAATCAGCAATAGTCTTACTAGTGTTTTTGAGGATTCTAGAATAGATGAAGTAGTTGTGAGAAATAATTTAGAGCTTATTAGGAATGCTATAAAAGCAAATAATGGTAGTGGGAAAAAGATTGCATTTAATTTCAATGGATATGATGAAAATAAAAAGTTGATACCAAGAAAAAATAGAGACGGAAATGATAAGGTGTATATTGTCAGTCCATACCATGTAATTCTTTATAATGGAAAATATTATTTGATTTGTGCTATGGACTTAAACGATAATGTGGCAATTTATCGTATTGATCTTATGTCAAATATTACAGATAAAATAAAACAGATCAAGTTTGACAATCAGAAAATGACATGTGAACCAAGAAAACCGAAGAGACAATTAAGAGATATTCCTTTAGAGTGGAACGATGAAAGCGCATCTGCTTTTCAAACAGAACATTTATATATGTTTTACGGAGAACCTTGTAAGATTCGCTTAAAGATTGATCGAGATAGATATACTTTACTACATGATTATTTCGGAAACAGATATGAGTTTAAAAATCATATTGATGAACAATGGGATGAAGTTGAAGTCAAATGTGTTCCTAAGGCTATGGAATCCTGGGCTATGCAGTGTTCAGATTACGTAGAGGTATTAGGTCCAGAACAATTAAGAAAAGATATTATTGAAAAATGTCAGAGATTGTTGCGTGGATATAATCGAAGTTTGTAATTTTTATGATAGATAAAAGAAAAGATTGGAGAATTAGAATATGATAAAAGAAGATATTTTGAAATGTTATCAACAAAGCAGCTTTTATGATAAGTATAAGGATACCTATGTCTCAGATAAAATACTAAAAGAGTGTTTTGGATGTGAATTAAAATTGCACAGGGTGTATGGATTAAAAACATACGAACAGGTTCTGCAATTAAATAGCAACGTTATGTCAGATGTGTTGAACTTATTTTCCAATCCATTAAACATAAAAGATGAAAAAACATTATGTGATATGATTTATGCTTTCTATATAGATCCTGATGGTTATGATGTTAGAACAATAGGAGGGGTATCTTGTTCAGCTGATGGTTTAATTTCAATAAAGAGAATCTGTAGAAAATATGGTGTATCAGAGGAGGCAATTAGAGAATATAAAAGATATCGGAAAATTCCCATCTTTTTTTTCCCGCAAGAAAGAAATGGAATTAATATGACAAGAGCTTCGGTTTTTGGAGATAAAATTGATGCGACGTTGTTTGACTTAAAAAGAAGATTTGAAGGGCGTTCTTGCAGATTAGATAGCGCATATGATTTGCCAAAAACAAAAAAATGGATAGAAGAAATTGGATCATTTGAGAATTTAGTAAATATTTACGGAATAAAAGGAACTTTTGTTAATGACAATTATGAGGTGTTTGATTTAGAAGAAAGTGATGACAGAGTCATAATGGAATATGCCAATGATTATAGTTGGAATTGGAGTGATGCATATTATCAACATCTAAAATCTAAAATTGATGAATTTATGGAATAAAAAATTAAATATAAAAACATTATCTTTATATGGAAACCGAGGGGGATAAAAATGAAATTTACCTATTAATTTTTATTTTGGCAATATATTGCTGGTTTGCACTTGTATAATACAAAGAGTAAACAAAAGAAATGGAAAATTGTAGGAGGAATTTATAATGGATAATGAAATTAGAAGCTCAATCAAAACAGTTTATGGAATGATTTGGAACGTATTAGCGCTCTATGAAGAAACGAATGGTTATAATTTTATTCCTGGGGAAAAAGATTTTGATATCCAGGATTATATGGAGAAAAAGTTACTAGAAATCCGAGAAACAATCATTATACTTTTGGGGGAGAAAGAAAGAATAAAGAATACATTGTTACGCATCGTTTATGAAACAGAACAGTTTGTTAAATCTTATGAGATACCAGGAGTTGTTACTCGCTGGAAACGAATTAATCCTCAAATTTTATTCTTTGAAGGTGCATTTGATTTGATGGAAACTTGTCCAGATATCTATAAAGAAATCAGTTTGGGGCTTACAGATTTGAGAATGTCATGTTATCCAGATGAGACAATTATTGCTGCGAGAAAGAGATATTTTGCACAAGCAAAAAAATTTTTTGAAGATAAAAACATTCAGTATAGTGAGGCACGCGTGTTTCAGAATGAGTTATTAAGAACGATAACTCTTGTATTCAAAAATGATTTTAAAAAGTATCTTTAAAAGCTGAAGAGGTATAGAAAATATAAGAAAAACAACCGTGTGCTCACAAAAGAGAAAGGCCTAGCATTGGGAAAAGGAGGAAGAGCATGATATATGCAATGTCAGATGTTCATGGTCAGTATGAATTATTTGCTAATAGAGTGAAACAGATAAGACCATTATTACAAGGCAATGATGATAAATTAATTCTTCTAGGAGATTACATTGATCAAGGAAATAAAAGTTTTGCTTGTCTTAAGTTGGCGTTTCAGCTTGAGCAAGAATTTGGGAAAGAGAAAGTAATCGTTCTCAAAGGAAATCATGAAGTTTGGTTTGAAGAATTCCTTTTCCTAAATGAAGATGTATGGCTTGCAGAGGATCAAGATTTTTTAACATCCAAGACTTTTCTGACAAAAGAGCAATTTGAAGAACTTCATGCTTTATCTAATCAAGGGGAACGTATCAGGTATTTAAAAACACGCATCAAAGAAAATCATAAAGAACTTTTATCATGGATGAGAAAACTTAGATTATTTTACGAAACGGATACGCAAATATTTGTTCATGCAGGAGTTGAGGAGGAACTTCCAGAGGAAGAAGTAGAATGGTGCACATTCGGAACCCCTGATTACGTTATGACAGGAAAATTTCCACCTGCAATCGGGCGTTTTTATAAGGATATCATTGCAGGACATGTTTCGGTTTCTTCTTTGGCAAGGGACAAGAACTTTCGGGATATATTTTTTGATGGAGAAAGCCATTATTATATTGATGGTACAGTAGCAAAATTTAAGAGAATTCTTTGTTTGGCATTTGATGAGAATACAAAGAAATACTATCAATTTGAAGAAGATGGCAAGTTTAAAGAAATTTATCTTAACTTAAAAAATAACAGACTTTTCAACAAATAATTACGAACAAACAGAATAAGCCTATATACTCTTGCATAGATTGTAAAAAACAGTTATTTCAAAGGAAATACAGCATATGAAAGAGTATATAGAAAAGCGTGCAGTGGAAATAGCAACGTATATTATTGAACATCAGGCTACAGTAAGACAGACGGCAAAAGAGTTCGGAGTGTCTAAAAGCACTATACAAATAGATGTAACAAAAGATGTGTTTTTGTGAAGGTTGTTTATGAAGTGAGGTAAGATCTTTATGTGCAACATCATGTGTTCAAAAGTTAGGACTTAAGTGAAAAACTTGTGATTATGAGGAAATATAAAAGTAAAAAGTATTCTATGATAAAGTATAAAGGCTTAGAGGAGAATGTCTCTTCTAAGTTTTTTTAATAAGAGAAAAAGTAGTTTAGGAGTTTGTTTTTGAAGTTATAATGAGTATCGTAAAATTTACACCGGAGGGCTATACTTTTATAGGACGATAAAAATCGTCCTTTTAAATTGCAAAAAGGCTATCAAAGAAAGCTAAAAAAATTTTTGATATTTTTTGAAAAACAGTTCCGCTTTACACCCCTGTTTTCTCCTATTAGTGAGGAAGTAATATTTTTATTCACAAACAGATTACATAAGGAAAGGAGGAGAGAAGAATGTCAAGGACTTCAAGAATTACAGCACTTTATGAGCGTTTATCAAGAGATGATGACCTTACTGGCGAGTCGAATTCCATAACCAATCAAAAGAAATACTTGGAAGATTATGCCCGTAGGAACGGTTTCGGTAACATTCGCCATTTTACTGATGATGGTTTTTCGAGTGTAAATTTCAATCGCCCTGGCTTTCAGTCGTTGATTAAAGAAGTAGAAGCTGGCAATGTTGCAACGATCATTGTTAAGGATATGAGCCGCTTAGGGAGAAACTATCTGCAAGTCGGCTTTTATACGGAGGTTCTGTTTCCAGAGAAAGATGTCCGTTTTCTTGCGATAAACAACAGTATTGACAGTGAGAATGCTTCGGATAATGACTTTGCTCCATTCTTGAATATTATGAACGAATGGTATGCGAAAGATACAAGCAATAAAATCAAGGCTGTATTTGATGCTCGTATGAAAGACGGAAAGCGTTGCAGCGGTTCAATCCCTTATGGATATAACCGATTACCAACCGACAAACAGACGCTTGTAGTTGACCCTGTGGCTTCTGAGGTGGTAAAGCGTATCTTTCTGTTTGCTAACGAGGGTAAAAGTCCACGGGAAATTGCAGAAATATTGACCGAAGAAAAGGTTTTGATACCGGCAGCACACGCAAAGAAATATCACCCTGAACAGTATAATGGAATAAAGTTTACAGATCCATATCTTTGGGGCGTATCGTGCATTAGAACCATTTTAAGCAGGCAGGAATATCTTGGACATACTGTTTTAAAAAAGTCCGTCAGTACCAATTTCAAACTACACAAGAGAAAGACTACTGACGAAGATGAGCAGTATGTGTTTTATAACACCCACGAGCCTATCATCTCGCAGGAACTTTGGGACAGCGTTCAGAAGCGAAAGAAACGAGCAAACAGAACAACGGTAAAAGGTACGCATAGCAATCGTTTAAGCGGTTATCTGTACTGTGCGGATTGTGGCAGAAGAATGACCTTGCAAACGCATTACAGTAAAAAAGACCGTTCGGTGCAGTATTCTTACCGTTGCGGTGGGTATGCAAGCAGAGTAAACTCCTGCACTGCCCATTCGATTAGTGCTGATAATGTGGAAGCCTTGATATTATCGGCTGTAAAACGATTATCAAAATTCGTTCTGAATGACGAAGAAGCCTTTGCAAAGGAACTGCAAGCACTTTGGAATGAAAAACAGGAAGAAAAGCCGAAACAAAACCAATCAGAGTTAAAACGCTGTCAGAAACGATATGATGAGCTAACTGCACTTATTCGTGGTTTGTATGAAAATCTTGTGTCAGGATTACTGCCCGAAAGGCAGTACAAGCAACTGATGAAACAGTATGATGATGAACAGGCAGAACTGGAAACGAAGATTGCGGAAATGAAAAACCTACTTACCGAGGAAAAAGTGAATACGGCTGATATTAAGCATTTTATTTCTCTGATACGCAAGTGCAAAGAGCCGACAGAAATCTCGGATTTGATGTTACACGAACTCATAGACAAGATTGTTGTTTATGAAGCTGATGGAGCCGGAAAGGCTCGAACACAAAAGGTTGATATTTATTTTAACTATGTCGGACAGGTCGATATTGCCTATACGGAAGAAGAACTTGCTGAGATAAAGGTACAGGAAGAACAGCAAGAAATGGAACGGTTGGCAAGGCAGCGTAAGCGTGAAAAAGCGTACCGAGAAAATAGAAAAGCTCAAAAAATCGCTGAAAATGGTGGAGAAATCATCAAAACAAAAGTATGTCCTCATTGTGGGAAAGAGTTTACCCCTACAAGCAACCGACAGATTTTCTGCACAAAGGAGTGTTGTAAACAGGCAAGACAGGATAAAGCGAAAGCAGACAGAGAAGCAGAAAAAGGCGATCACTATTACCGTCAGCGTAAATGCGAGGTGTGTGGCAGTCTTTACTGGCCAACACACAGTCAGCAGAAATTCTGTTCCGAGGAATGTCAAAAGGCAAACCACAATAAGAAAACTTTGGAGTTTTACCACAAGAAGCAAAAGGAGAAAGCACTATGCAAAGATTTATCACAGACGAAAGAACAGGTATCCGGTACGAACTTATCGGAGATTATTACTACCCCTGCCTGATAGTAGAAGAACCGCCCAATCTCTCAAAATACGGAAGAATGAGAGCGAAATATTTAATGGAACACAAGGAAGTCTTGTATTTCAATCTGCTGACAAGCGGTAAGTTAAATGAACACCTTGTAGAAATTGATACTTCAGCGTGTAATATGGCGGAGTATCTTACAAAGGAAATGGCAAAAAGACAAGGTGTAACCGAGCAATTAAAAGCAACGGATATGATGAAATGGGTCGGAATGATGAATAATATCCGAGCCTGTGTTGATGAAATTGTACTGAATGATATTGTGTATTCTTAACAGGATACCAGCCGAAAGAGAACTGCTGTCTTAGCTGATGGCAGTTCTTCTTTTTCGGGAAGTATTCAAGAAGTCATAAAGTTGTGAGTATAGTCGAAGTAGTTTGAAGTATTGAAAAAAATGATGACTTTTGTTACAATGTTTAATGGAAGGTTGTATTTTATTAGGAATAACGAAATGAATTTGTAGGTGAGAGTATGAAGAAGAATAGAAAATACAAAAAGATAAAGATAATAATGGTTTTTACAACAGTCTTGTTTATAGCGTTTGTTGCAGTAATTGGATTATATAAAACAGGGATTTATCGTTTTGATTTTTTTAAGGATGTGTATAAAAAAATCGATTTTCAACTGACTACAAATGAGCTTAACATTCCTCAGGACGCTCTTTCGTTTTCTGTTTATGATATTGAACAGGGTGAATATTTATTTTACGAGGGAGATAGCCAATTGCCCACAGTAGCAAGTTTGGCAAAACTATTTGTCATTGACTATGCCTTGACAAAAGTTGACTTGGAAGATGTTATTGAAGTAAATCAAGAGGTATTGGATCTTGTGCCGGCTGGGTCATCTTTAGCAAATCTAAAAGTTGGGAAGTACACAGTAAAAGAAATAATGGAAGCTATGCTTGTTCCTTCGGGAAACGATGCTGCCTATTCGTTGGCATATTATATTGCTAAAAATGAATTAGGAGAGGGCTATACAGCAACGGAATATATAAATTATTTTACGACAGAGCTAAGTGAGTATTTAATTGAAGAAGGCTATTCTAAAACAAATTTGTATAATGATCCGAGCGGGGCATCTATGTCAGCCGATACACATTTGGATGATATTAATCGTGTAGCCTTGAAGCTTTATAATTATGATTTTGTTAAAGAATGTGTAGGGAAAAGCACTTTCTCAATTCAAACTCCACAAGGTGAATTTACTTGGAAAAATACCAATAAGTTTTTAGATAAAAAGTCACCGTACTATAATGAAAATGTAAAAGGAATAAAAACAGGAACTATGGCATCTTCCTATAATATTGTTGTTCTTTATGAAAAAGATGGCAAGGAATATTTGATTACCTGTTTGGCATCGTTATCAGATGAAGGAAGATATAAAGCAGTGCAGTCCGCTATAAATACAATTATTAAATGATGTCGAAATATCTTTTAAGTAAGGCGTTAAAGTGTCGTGGACAAGATAAAGATTAGTTTGGTGAAACAACAATAGTTGAAGTACGAAAAACATCGTAGCAATACGGTGTTTTTTGTTACCCAACCCCCACAATTTCATACATAACCACAGGTTAGTACAAATACCTTGCGTAATTTTTTGAAAGGCTTAGAAAGGAAATTTTTCCTGTTTTTCGCCCCAAGAAATGGCAAAAGCAAGGTTCACTGTATCTTTCCTGTGGTTTTTTATTTTCAGCAGAAAAGGAGCACACAGAACTATGAAAATGACAGAAAATGAAACAAATGTAAATGTACCTCTTGAAATTATTAAGGCAAGCGAAATCGAACCAAAAGAAGTGAAGTGGCTTTGGTATCCGTATATTCCATTCGGTAAGGTAACTTTACTGCAAGGCGATCCGGGCGATGGCAAAAGCAAGTTTATGCTATCGCTCGCTGCCTTGCTCTCAAAGGGAGAACCTCTCCCCTTTTCTGATGAAGAAGAACGAGAGCCGATAACAATCATTTATCAGACAACAGAAGATGACGCAGACGATACGGTAGTCCCCCGATTTAATTCGGCAGGTGGTAACGGAGATAACCTTATCTTTATCAAGGAGGATATGAAGTCTTTGTCCTTTGGGGACAATCGTATTCGTGAAGCGATTGAAAACTACAATGCAAAACTTTTAATTCTCGACCCGATGAGTTCCTATATCGGAGAAAGCTGTTCAATGAACAATGCCAACGAAACACGAGCCGAGTTTAATCATCTGATAGCGGTTGCCAAAGATACAAGCTGTGCAATCGTGATTATCGCCCATATGAACAAGATGAGAGATACAAACCCTCTTTACCGCACCAACGGTTCGATTGACATTGCAGGAGCTGCAAGAAGTATTCTTGCAATCACAAGGACAGCAAACAAGGAAGCACCTGCCGAAAGATATTTGGTGCAGGTAAAATCAAACCTTGCCCCGACAGGTTCGGCAATTCTTTTTGAGGTATCGGAAAGCGGAGTGAATTTTGTTTCGGAACTGGAAATGACGGCGGAAGAAGCTTTTTCTTCTCTTGCCCCTAAAATGGGCAGACCGAGTGAAAAGGAACTCAAGGCAAAGGAGTTTATCTTGGAAATGCTCAAAGACGGAGAAATGCTTGCCAACGATTGCGAAGCAAAACTTGAAGAAGCAGGCTTCAAGAAATCGACTATCAAAAAGGCAAAGAAGAAAGCAGGAGTTGTGTCGCACAAGAAAGGCTTTCTGTGGTATTGGTCTTTGCCGATGGGCGATATGCCGAGAGCATAAAAACAGGTTGTCTGATGAATAGACAGCCTGTTTTTTGTTTGAGGCATGAAAGGGAGGTCAAGGGAGGAAAGCCCTTGCCCACGACATCTTTGCAGACGCAGTCTGAAAGTGTCATAGTGGGTTACACACATTCAAAGAATGTTGTGTAATGGCTTCGCCCTCTCTTTCTCTGCTCTTGGAAAGGAGAATGGAAATGGCAAAAAACACAAAACCCGATATGTCCTGTGCCAGAGTAAAGCAGTATCAATCCTCTGATATTGGCTCGTGCGAAAGGCACAATGAACGAATGAATGAGTCTTATGACAATATCAATGTTGTGCCTGAGCGGATTGATATGAATGTTCATTATAAATCACCTGACGGTAAAAGTTATATGGATATTCTAAGGCAGATGGAAGCCGACGGAAAGGTATCCACAAGAGGACTAAGGCAAGATGCTACTCTCTTTGATGAAATCATCATTGATGTGAATACGATGTACTTTGAGCGAAAAGGCGGTTATGAATATGCAAAAGAGTTTTATGCAGAAGCCTATCGTTTCATTGAAGAAAAGTTTGGGGCAGACAATGTTATCTCTGCTGTAATGCACGCTGATGAAATTAACCGAGCCGCAAGTGATTACTTGGGAAAAGATGTTTACCATTATCATCTGCACGCTGTTGTATTGCCTGTTGTAGAAAAAGAAATCTTATGGAGCAAGCGATGTAAAACTCCCGAACTTCGTGGAACGGTCAAGGAAGTTATCAATCAGATCAGCCACTCAAAGAAGTGGGCATCTGATATTCCCCTTACCGATGATAACGGAAATGCAATTCTACGCAAGAACGGAAAGCCGAAGTATCGTGCTTCATACAGCATACTGCAAGACGAATTGTTTGAGCATATGAGCGAGCGAGGGTTCAAAGGTTTTCAGCGTGGCGAACTTGGCAGCACTTCCGAAAATCTAACTTCCTTGCAGTATCAGATTATGAAAGATAAGGAGCGATTGTCAGCCATTCAAGAAAAAATACAGAGTGAGCAGATAAAGTACAAGCCTGCACACAATGTCTTTCAAACCGTCAATGAGATTGATGAGATGGGGCAAAAAACCATTACAGGCAAAATAGCAATGTCTAAAGATGATTACTCAAAGCTGACCGCTCTTGCAAAAGAAGGGGTAACAAGCCGAGGGGAAATCAGAAACTTGCAGGATAGTGTCAAATACTATCGAGAGCGATATTATGACAGTACGACTGCTTTGGAAACAATGAAAAATCGATATAACGAGCTGAAAGAAAAGTGTAAGCCTTATCTTGAAGCTATGGAGCATTTCCCTGAACTTGTCAAAAGTTTTGTTGATAAGGTCAGGGAACTTTTTATTGTCAAAGAAGCACAGAAACAAGCCGAAAAAGAAGCAACGGAAAAAGCAAGACAGGAGCGTATCAAGGCT
>JARICA010000002.1 GCA_029264305.1 Faecalimonas sp.
AGATGCGGCATATTTTGCAACGGTACCTGTAAAGGCGATGGTAAAAAATATCAATGATCATGGGATTCCGGCAAGTGTTTCCTATACAGCTGGAACATATGTATGTAATAATGTCATGTATGATTTGCTTTACATTTTAAATAAGAAATATCCAAATATTCGTGGAGGATTTATCCATGTACCATATTCTACACAGCAGGGTGTGGGTAAACCGATAGGAACATCTACAATGTCTCTTGAAACAATGGCTAAAGCGTTAGAATGTGCAGTGGAAGCGATTGTAGAAGCAAAAGATGATGTGGAAATTAGTATGGGAATTACAGATTAAAGATGTTTAAGTAGATAATAGGGCAGAAGTGTTATACTTCTGCCCTATTATGTTACAAAAAAATAGATTGCCGAAACAATCTATTCAATCCATTCTTATTCGTCATCATCAATTTCCTGAGCACCGATTAAAGCACCGGCTGATGCAGAAACAACTGCTGCGACAATGGCAGCGATAATGCTAATTGCAATAATACCAACTAAAAGTCCCACTGTAAACGCCTCCGATTCTAAAATACAAATTCTAATTACTTATTATTATAGCACGTAAAAGAAAGACTGTACATATTTTTTCAAAAATAACAATGGGAATTATTCATGATGAAAAGGATTTGGTGTGTGTACAGTTAGAAATCGAGTAATACTATTTGTATCGTTTTTCCAATTGTGAGAAAGATTAGAATGAATATGTGCAGAATCGCCAGGATATAGATGATAAATGTCATCTTCAATTTGCAAAGTTAAAATTCCTTCTAATATATATATAAATTCTTCTCCGTCATGAGAATAGAGTTCTAATTCACCATCTTCTTGTAAAGCAGGCATAACTTCCACAAGTCTTGGAAGTAAATCCAAATCTTTTGCATGATTAGTTAGAGGGTATTCGATAATTTCGGGATTAATTACAGTTGATTTTTGTTCATAGCGTCTTACGATATGAATATCGTTTTGTTTCATATCTGTAGTGAAAAAACTAGATAGTTCTACGCCCAAAACTTTTGAAATCTTATCCAAAGAATCGATAGCGATACTAGTCATTCCACGCTCTAATTGAGAAAGAAATCCAATGGAAAGTCCAGTGTGTTCGCTTAAGTATTTTAATGTATATTTTTTTTCAGTACGTAAATTTTTAATTCTAAGACCAATAATTGCATTTGTATCCATACTTTTTCTTATTCACCTCGTTTCTTCTGACTATATTTTAAGATAAGGATTATAATATTACCAGTTCTTTCTAATGTCAAGGGAAAATCTTCCTATTTATATGTGTTTGATTATAATAGAACAGTGCATATTTTTTATTTTGATAAAAAAATAACATGACAAAAGAATAACAATGTGCTATAATGAAAAAAACGGATAAAAATTTCATTATAATGAAAACGGAGGCAGTATGAGAACACCAAATGTAATTAATATCCAAAAATTTTCTGTGCATGATGGAGATGGTATAAGGACAACTATTTTTTTTAAAGGTTGTTATCTGAATTGTTGGTGGTGTCATAATCCAGAAAGTCAAAGTTTTGTGCCAGAGGTTATGATTAATACAGAGAAGTGTACAGGCTGTCATGCTTGTGAGGAGGTCTGTCCAGAGAAAGCAATTCACATAGAGAATTGTAAACAATGTACAGATAGAACAAAATGTAAAGCGTGTAGTTCTTGTATAGATTATTGTGTGAATAATGCAAGAGAAGTTGTAGGTAAACAGTATACAATTGCAGAATTGATGAAAGAAGTTGACAAAGACTATATGTTCTATGAGGAATCTTTCGGAGGGGTAACACTTTCAGGTGGAGAAGTGATGGCACAGGATATGGAATATATAGAAGAACTTTTGAAAAAGTTAAAGAGAAAAGGGTATAATGTCACAATTGATACATGTGGATTTGCACCACAGAAAAACTTTGCCACTGTCCTTCCATATGTAGATACATTTTTGTATGATATCAAATTAATGGATGATGAAAAACATAAAAAATATATGGGACAGAGCAATGAATTGATTTTCACTAATCTGAAATATTTAAGTAATCATGGAGCGAGAATTTATATTCGTATTCCAGTTATTGGTGGAGTGAATGACAGTGACGAAGAAATACAATCGATTATTTCATATTTAAAAGGGAATATTTCAGTGGCACAGGTAAATCTGTTGCCATATCACGATATTGCAAGTAGTAAGTATCAAAGATTAGATGTTACATATAAAGGACAGGAATTTACTGTTCCGTCTAAAGAAAGAATGGAAGAGTTAAAGGATATGTTCCAAAAGAATGGTTTTATGAACACCAAAATAGGAGGTTAAAAGATGGAAAGAGGAATGAACGAAAGAATCCGCAAGTTAAGAAAACAGAGTTTGGAGACAGAGCCACATATTTATATGGAAAGAGCAGATTTAGAAACAGATGCATATATGATGTATGAAGGAAGCGTATCTGTACCAGAACTTCGTGCGTTGGCATTTAAACATTTCATGGCGAATAAAACATTATGTATCAATGATGGTGAGTTAATCGTAGGAGAAAAGGGAGATGGACCGCAGGCAGCACCATCATTTCCAGAGTTGTGTTGTCATACAGTAGAAGACATGGAAATTATGAATGCAAGAGATTTGATTTATTTCCGTGTAACAGAAGATGATTTGAAATTACAAGAAGAAAAAATTATTCCTTTCTGGGAAAAGCGTTCTGTTCGCCATAAAATTTTGGCAAATATGAGTCAAGAATGGAAAGATGCTTATGCAGCAGGTATTTTCACTGAGTTTATGGAACAACGTGGACCAGGGCATACAGTAGGTTCTGAAAAGATTTATAAAAAAGGATTTTTAGATTATAAAAATGACATTATCAAAGAAAGAAATAATTTAGATTTCTTAAATGATAAGGAAGCGTTAGATAAAAAGGCACAGTTAAATGCAATGGAAATTTGTTGTGATGCCATTATTATCTTAGGAGAAAGATATGCACAATACGCAAGAGAACTTGCTGAAAAAGAAACAGATGAAACACGTAAAGCAGAATTGCTTCAAATTGCAGCAAACTGTGATGTAGTACCAGCTCATGCTCCACAGACATTCTGGCAAGCAATTCAGATGTATTGGTTTGTTCATCTTGGAGTCACAACAGAATTAAATCCATGGGATGCTTATAGTCCAGGAAGATTTGATCAACACTTAAATCCGTTCTACCAGAAAGATACAGAAGAAGGTATTTTAGATGACGAAAAAGCGTTAGAATTATTAGAATGTTTATGGGTGAAATTTAATAATCAGCCAGCTCCACCAAAAGTAGGTGTTACGTTAAAAGAAAGTGGAACTTATACTGATTTTGCTAACTTGAATACAGGTGGTATTACACCTGATGGAGAAAATGGTGTTAATGAAGTTAGTTACTTGATTTTGGATTGTATGGATGAGATGAAATTGTTACAGCCAAGCTCAAATGTACAAATTAGTAAAAAAACACCAACAAAATTCTTAAAACGTGCTTGCGAAATTTCTAGAAAAGGATGGGGACAGCCAGCGTTCTACAATACAGAAGCAATTATTCAAGAATTGTTGAATGCAGGAAAAACAATCGAAGATGCTAGACGCGGTGGAACAAGTGGATGTGTAGAAACTGGTGCGTTTGGAAATGAAGCTTATATCTTAACAGGATACTTCAACCTTCCAAAGATTTTAGAATTAACATTATATAATGGATACGATATTGTAAGTAAGAAACAAATCGGACTTCCTCTTGGATATGCGAAAGATTTTAAATCGTATGAAGAATTATACGATGCGTATAAGAAACAAATTGAGTATCTTGTAGATCTTAAGATTGAAGGAAGCAATATTATTGAGAAAATCTATGCAGAATATATGCCAGCACCATTCCTTTCTATTATTACAAATGATTGTATTTCAAAAGGAAAAGATTATAATGCTGGAGGAGCAAGGTACAATACTAACTATTTACAAGGAGTAGGTATTGGAACAATTACAGACTCTTTAGCAGCAATTAAATACAATGTATTTGATGAGAAGAAATTTACAATGGAAGAACTCATCGAAGCGATGGAACATAACTTTGAAGGTTATGAAAGAATTGGAAATCTTGTTCGTAACAAAACACCAAAATATGGAAATGATGATGACTATGCAGATGGAATTATGAAAGATGTGTTTAATTTCTATCAGAAAACAGTTACAGGTAGACCGAACATGAAAGGGGGAACATATAGAGTAAATATGTTGCCAACAACTTGTCATGTATATTTTGGAGAAGTGATGAATGCAAGTCCAAACGGACGCCTTGCTCAAAAACCAGTTTCAGAAGGAATTTCTCCTGAAAAAGGTGCAGACGTAAATGGACCGACAGCAGTAATTAAATCTTGTGCAAAAATGGATCATTTAAGAACAGGTGGTACATTATTAAATCAGAAGTTTACACCAAGTGTTGTTGCAGGTGAAGAAGGTCTTACACATATGGCAGATTTAGTAAGAGCATACTTTAATATGGATGGACATCACATTCAATTTAATGTTATTGATAAAGAAACATTGATTGAAGCACAAAAACATCCAGATGAATACAAAGATTTAATTGTTCGTGTTGCAGGTTATAGTGATCACTTCCGTAACTTAAGTAAAGCATTACAGGATGAAATTATTGAAAGAACAGAACAGTCGTTTAACTAAATATTGTATAATATAAAAATAAGAAGCACATTTCGGGGGGAATGTGCTTCTTATTTTATTCGTGCTGATACTCACTTAAGGCGCTATCTTTTCCTGTCATAAAGTGATCGTTAGTTAAAATGGCATAGGCATTTTTATAGTCATTGTTGCGTATGTATTGCACCATTTTCTTCAAGTTTGCATTAGTCTTTTCTATTTGCATACCGTTTTTAAGAGAATATAAGCCCATGCGAATAAGTTCAAAAAGATTACTTTCATAGAACTTGTTAATTCTTGTATTGTCAAAAATACTAACAATTTCCAAGTGCATTTTCGTATCGGCAACTTCCCATTCATATGGATTATTTGCTACGGCACACATTCGAACAACTTTTTCTTCAATGCGATAAGAATATTCTTCGAATCGGTTAGAAGAAAAAATGAGTTTAAAAGCAGAACCTTCAAAAATTTCTCTTAATTGATAAATTTCCTCGATATCTTTATTGGTGATTTCTTTTACTGTCATAGATTTGTGGTAATCAGAAACAATTAACCCTTCTGCTTGTAACATCTTGATAGCAGTTCTCACAGGATTGCGACTCATTTCCAATTCTTCAGTTAAAATTGCTTCAGTAAGAGGCATTCCAGGAGGATAAGTTAGATTTAAAATATTATGTTTAATAGTATGATAGGCCTTATCTGCAAGAGATTTATTTTGCGTTGACATGTGGGCACCTCTTTCTTAATTATTTATGTATACATTTTATATAATAAAAAAGAAAAAAACAAGGGAAGAATGCTAGGGAAAAAAATTGTATTTGAAAACAACATATGATATGATAAAAAAGTTATTTAATAACTATAAAAATAGTTAATGGAGGAGAACAAATGAAAAAGGTAACAAAAAGAGTGTGCAGTTTATTGCTTTCTTTTTGTCTTGTGTCTGGTACGTTATTTAGTGTACCATTACGTGCAGAGGCAAGAGAAGAACTTGTGAATGTTGCAAGAAAAGAAGGCGTAAAAATTACCGTACAGAATACGGGAAGTGGTTCTGCAACAGACATGGTTGACGGAAATGATAAGACTTCATGGCAACAAAATGGTTGGTCGACTAATAAAGATGCTATTGTAGACATGAAGTTAGCTGAAAATGGGACAAATGTAAAAAAAGTGGTTGTAAAAGTCGGAGGAAATGATTATGCAAACCGTAAAGTAAAAGTAACGGTACAACGTGCACAAAATGGTATTACATCTGACTGGATTTCAATTGGTGAGACAGTAGTTACAACAACAGGAAAAGCAAATGAGACGGTAGATGCCGTATTTGAATTAGCACAAACAGCATCTGCTTCAGATATTAGAGTCGTTTTATCTCAGCCAGTAGCACATGATGGTGGAGAAGTACTTTTTTGGCCATCTATTCATGAGATTGAAGTGTATGAAATGCAAGAAGTACATTTATCAGACTACAATAATATTGCAGCACAGGCACAGATTACAACAGATGGAAATGAGAATCCATCGGAAGGAAAAGATCGCCTTGTAGATGATAATGATAAAACCTTATATAAATTTCACAATGCAGCACAAGATTCGGAGAAGTATATTCAACTTTCTTTTGGAGAAGATCGAATGATGGATGCTTGTGAGATTGCATTTGAACACGTAGGTGCTACGGATCAATATACATATGAATTCACATATAGTATTTTAGGAAAAGCAAAAGGTGCAAAGGAATATACAAAAATCGTAGATCATGCAAAAGCGAATCGTACAGATAAGTTTATACAAGGATATAAATTTGACGAAACAGCATATTCTGATGTTAAGATTGTAATTCACTCTACAAAAAATAGTCAGGGAAATGGATGGCCAGCTGTGGCAGAATTCCGTGTATATGGAGCAGAGGAAAAGGTTGATGATTCTGCAAGTATTGCGTTTAAAAAGCCAGTACATGCGAATTCAAATCAAAAAAATGCTTCAAAAGTAAATGATGGAAGCAAAAATACAATGTGGAGTGGAGAGTATTATCCAGGATATGTTGATATTGATTTGCAAGAAAATTATAACTTAGATACAGTAGAAATATTTACACAAGAAAAAGGGTATTCTCAATATTCTATCTATACAAGTATGAATGGAAGAGATTTTGATAAGTTAGCAGAAAAGACTTCTACAGAAAGTTGTACAGATAAAGGAGAAATTTACCAAGCGAATAAAAAAGAAGCACGTATTATTCGTGTGTATATGGAGTACAATTCTGCTAATACAGCTGCTGTAATTAAAGAAATTCGTGCAACAGGGAAGAAGAGTGGTACTAAAGTACAGACACTTCCAAATGTGGCTGTAAAAGATTTTAAAGATAGTAGTTATGCAGGAACAGAAAAAGTAACACCAGAACAAACTTATGAAGAAGTTCGTGGAATTATCGAGAGAAGATTAGGTGCGAAATACAAAGCATGGTTTGATTTGAAGTTACAAGAAAATCCAAATAAAACAGGATATGATTATTTTGAATTAAGTGACAATAATGGAAAAGTACAGATTACAGGAAATGATGGTGTTTCTCTTGCGATGGGATTAAACCATTATTTGAAATATTTTTGTAATGTAAATATTTCCCAAGTAGGAGACCAGGCTGATATGCCTAAAAATATAGTGCCTGTAGGGAAAAAGGTACATAAGGAAACAAAAGTAGGAACAAGATATTCTTATAATTATTGTACATTGTCTTATTCTATGGCGTTCTGGGGAGAAGAAGAATGGCGTAATGAACTTGATTGGTTAGCATTAAACGGTGTGAATGTTGTTTTAGATGCAACTGCTCAGGAAGAAGTATGGCGTAGATTCCTTGGAAGTTTAGGATATACACATGAAGAAATCAAAGACTATATTGCAGGTCCAGCATATTATGCATGGGCATATATGGCAAACTTAAGTGGATTTGGTGGACCTATCCATGATTCATGGTTTGAAGAAAGAACAGAATTAGCAAGAAAAAATCATTTATCCATGAGAAGACTTGGAATGCAACCAGTTTTGCAAGGATACAGTGGAATGGTACCTACAAATATTCGTGAAAAAGATCCTTCAGCAGAAGTGATTGAACAAGGAACTTGGTGTTCTTTTAGACGACCAGATATGTTAAAAACAGATAGTGCTTCTTTTGAAAAATATGCAAAACTGTTCTATAAAGCACAAAAAGAAGTATATGGAGAAAGTGCACACTATTATGCAACAGATCCATTCCACGAAGGTGGAAATACAGGAGGATTAAATCCAACTGTAATTGCTAAAAAAGTATTAGATACAATGTTAGCAGCGGATAAAGATGCTATTTGGATTATTCAATCATGGCAAGGAAATCCAACGACAGCCTTACTTAAAGGATTAGAGGGAAGAGAAAAGCATGCATTGGTCTTAGACCTTTATGCAGAAAAAACACCACATTGGAATGAAGAAAATCCAAATGCATATGGTGGGAAACCAGGTGGAGGAGAATTCCATGATACACCATGGGTATTTTGTATGTTAAATAACTTTGGTGGACGTCTTGGTCTTCATGGACATTTAGACAATTTAGCGAAAAATATACCTGCAGCGTTAAATCGCGCAAAACATATGGAAGGTATTGGAATTACTCCAGAAGCAAGTGTTAATAATCCATTATTATATGATTTCTTGTTTGAAACAGTTTGGACAGATAATGCAAATCAAAAACTTGAAGAAATTAATTTGGATAATTGGTTAAAGAACTATGCTAAGAGACGTTATGGAAAAGAAAGCCAAGCAGCATATGAATCTTTATTGATTATGAAAGATACAGTCTATAAAGCAGATTTAAATATGCTTGGACAAGGAGCTCCTGAGTCAGTAGTAAATGCTCGTCCAGCTTTGGATATTTCAGCAGCATCTACATGGGGAAATGCTATAATCAGTTATGATAAAGAAAAATTAGAAAAAGCAGCAAATCTTCTTTTGAAAGATTATGAGCAATTGAAAAACAGTAATGGGTATATGTATGATTTGGCAACAATATTACAACAGGTATTGTCAAATAGTGCACAAGAATATCAACGTAAAATGACAAGTGCTTTTAAGGCAAAAAATAAAGAAGAATTCAATAAATATGCAAATACATTTTTAAATATTATTGATAATATGGAAAAAGTAACAAGTACAAGTAAATATTACTTACTTGGTACATGGGTAGAACAGGCAAAAGCATTGGCAAAAAATGCAGATGATTTTACAAAAGACTTATATGAATTTAATGCGAAAGCATTGGTAACAACTTGGGGATCTATAAATCAGGCAGAAGGTGGAGGATTAAAAGATTACTCGAACCGTCAATGGTCAGGTTTATTAAAAGATTTCTATAAAGTAAGATGGCAAAAATGGATTCAGGCAAGAAATGATGAATTAGACGGAAAAAAAGCAGAAACAATCAATTGGTTTGAATGGGAATGGAAATGGGTGAGAGAGAATACAAAATATTCCAACACTCCAAATAAACAAAACTTAAATAATTTAAATAAAATCGGAGAAACGATTTTAAATGATTTTTCTGTAAAAGATCCAAATGCAGATGATTCTAAGGATATAAAAGTAGAAGGAATTAAAGCAACAGCAGGAAGTGAACAATCAAAAGTACCAGGAGAAGAAGGGGCAGCAGTCAATGTACTAGATAATAATTCAGCAACAATCTGGCACTCAGCTTGGTCTGGTACAGAACGAAAAAATTTATGGTTGCAGTTAGAACTTCCAAAAGCACAGAAAGTGAATGGAATTCGTTTACAAACTCGTAGCAGTTATAATAATGGTTTTATTACAAAATATAGAATTGAAACGAGTATGGATGGAGAAAAATTTACAGAAGTAGCTTCTGGAGATTGGGATCAAATTCCAGGTTGGAAAAAAGCATCATTTAACGAACGAGAAGCAAAATTTGTAAGATTGTATGCAGTGGAATCTTATTCAAATGATGGTAAGAATTACGCATCTGCAGCAGAAATGCGTTTGACAGAAGAAAAAGCAGTTGTTGTAAAACCAGACACAAAAGCGTTAAGTGAGAAATTAAAAGAAGCAAAAGCATTGGAAACAAAAGGATTTACAACATCAAGTGTAGCAACATTAGAAAAAGCAATTCAGAAAGCAGAAAAAGTAATTGCAGAAGCGACAGAACAATCAGAAATCAATGCAATGGTGGAAGAATTATCATCAGCAATGCAATTAGTGAAGAGTGCAGATGCAAAAGAAAGCCAAAAAGAACTTGATAACCTTGTGAAAAATGTAAAAGAAGAAAACGCTTATACAAAAGATAGTTGGGACGTATATGTAGCAGCTAAAGCAAAAGTAGAAAAGGCAATTCAAAATCCAAGTGATGTAAGTGAAAAAGAAATGAAAGCATTCCTTACAGAATTAAGTAAAGCAGTTGATGGATTAGAGAAAAAACCGGTTGTAAAACCAGATACACCGGAAAATTCTGTAAAACCACAACAAAAACCATCACAAAAGCCAGAACAAAAACCAAGTCATAAAGTACCTAAAACAAGTGATACAACAAATGGATTAGGATTTATGTTATTAGCAATTATGGCTGGAGGATGTATTGTTTTCATAGAAACAAAAAGATTTCGTAGAATGAATAAATAAGAAACGAAAGAAAATGGGAATAGGATAGAATTCTATTCCCATTTTCTTATAGGAAATTTCATAGGAATCTTGACAGAAAAAACAGAAAATGCTATATTGTATACAAATAAAAGAAATGTATACAATAAAGAAAAGGAGAATGGAAATGAAATTAGGATTTATCGGTGCTGGAAATATGGCGAAAGCGATGATGGGTGGAATTTTAAAAAATGGTATTTTGTCAGCTGAAGAAGTGATTGCTTCAGATATGTATGTTCCAGGATTAGAACAAACAAGAGCGGATTTAGGAATTCATGTAACAACAGATAATAAAGAAGTGGCAACAAAAGCAGAGGTTGTTGTATTATCAGTTAAACCACAGTTTTATGCAGATGTCATTGATGAAATCAAAGATTGTATTACAGAAAGTCAGATTATTGTCACAATTGCACCAGGTAAAACATTAGAATATCTTGCAGAAGCATTTGGACATCCGGTGAAAATTGTTCGTACCATGCCAAATACACCTGCATTAGTAGGAGAAGGAATTACAGGGGTTTGTCATAATGATTTGGTGACCAAAGAAGAATTAGATATGGTATGTAATATTTTAAGTGGATTTGGGAAAGCAGAAGTATTGAGTGAAAAACTTATGGATGTTGTTGTATCTGTAAGTGGAAGTTCTCCAGCATATGTATTTATGTTTATTGAAGCGATGGCAGATGCAGCAGTTGCTGATGGAATGGCAAGACAACAGGCTTATAAATTTGCAGCACAAGCAGTTATGGGAAGTGCTAAAATGGTTTTAGAAACAGGAAAACATCCAGGAGAGCTAAAGGATATGGTTTGTTCACCAGGAGGAACAACAATCGAAGCAGTTCGTGTATTAGAAGAAAAAGGATTTAGAAGTAGTGTTATTGAGGCAATGAAAGCTTGCGTGAAAATAGCAAGAGGATTGTAAGAAATTAGAAAACTTCTTTCATCACAGTGTGGTGGAAGAAGTTTTTTGTATCTTTCAAAAACAAAATGGGGTATAATATAAAGAAATAGTAAGGAGGTATACACATGAGTTATATAGCAGATGAACAAAGATATGAGCAAATGAAATATTTTCGCAGTGGAAATAGTGGTTTGAAATTACCAGCAGTTTCTCTTGGATTGTGGCATAATTTTGGGACAAATGATTCTTTTGAAAATATGGTAAATATGTGTGAAACAGCTTTTGATTTAGGTATTACACATTTTGATTTAGCTAATAATTACGGACCGAAAAATGGAAGTGCAGAAGAAAATTTCGGTAAAATTATTAATGGAGAATTAAAGCCGTATAGAAATGAAGTGATCATTAGTACGAAAGCTGGATATGAAATGTGGAATGGGCCATATGGAAATTGGGGAAGCAGAAAATATATGTTATCTAGTTTAGATGATAGTTTGCGTAGAATGAAATTAGATTATGTAGATATTTTTTATCATCATCGAATGGATCCGGCAACACCTCTTGAAGAGAGCATGATGGCTCTTGATACGGCAGTAAAACAAGGAAAAGCATTGTATGCGGGGATTTCTAATTATGATGCAAAAACAACGAAAAAGGCAATGGAAATTTTAAAAGAATTGAAATGTCCATTTATTATTAATCAAGTGAGATATTCTATTTTTGATCGGTGGATTGAAGAAGATGGATTGAAAACATTTGCGGTAGAAAATGGTTGTGGATTAATTGCTTTTAGTCCGTTAGCGCAAGGGCTTCTGACGGATAAATATTTGCATGGAATTCCAGAGAATAGTAGAATAAGAAAAGATGGAAGGTTTTTAAAAGAAAGCGCAATTACGAAAGAACGGCTTGAACAAATTGAAGGATTAAATAAAATAGCAGAAGAACGAGGACAAACATTGGCGCAGATGGCGTTATCATGGATTCTTCGTGATGGAGGGGTGACAAGTGTATTGATTGGAGCATCTTCTCCAGAGCAGATTCGTGAAAATGCAAAAATAGTAGAAAACACAAGGTTTACAAAAGAAGAGTTAGAGGCAATTGATCTTATCTCTAGAAAATAGTATCTAAGAGGAGTGTACGACACTCCTCTTTTTATGTAAACATATTTTTATTCTTATAAACATAGTTTAATGATAAAAGGTAGAGGAGAATAAAAATGAAATTTACAAAAATGCAAGCATTAGGAAATGATTACATCTATATTAACGCAATGAAAGAAAAAGTGAAATCGCCTTCTGAATTGGCAAGAAAATTAAGTGATAGACATTTTGGGATAGGCGGAGATGGTGTTATTTTTATTGACTTTTCTGAAAAGGCAGATGTGAAAATGCGTATGTATAATTCGGATGGTACAGAAGGAAAATTGTGTGGAAATGGAATTCGTTGTGTCGCAAAGTATGTATATGACAATAAAATCGTAAATAATAATATAATTAATATAGAAACTTATAATAGGATAATAGAAACAAAAATATTTCAAAATAAAGATAAAAATATTATAAGGGCAGATATGGGAAGCGTGAAAGAAGGAGAGAAAAACAAAAAAATTATTATAGGGGAAAAAGAATATAGCGGAGATTATATATTTTTGGATAATGCACATTTGGTTGTTTATGCAGAGTGTATAGAAGAAATAAATCTAGCACATTGTGATTCGTATGCACAATTTAATATAGAAGTTGTATCTGTGCTTAGTAGAAATGAAATACATATGCGTGTCAAGGAAAAGGGAAGTGGAGAAACAATGGCGTGTGGAACAGGAGCTTGTGCAGCAGCAGTTTCTTGTATGATGAGAAAAAATGTGGATAACTGTGTGCATGTAAAGATGCCAGGGGGAAATTTATTTATAGAAAAGAAAAAAGATCATGTTTTTATGACAGGAGAGGCGAAAACGGTATTTGAAGGGGAAATTGATATATGTTTACTATAAATGAAAATTATTTATTGTTACCTCATAATTATTTGTTTGCAGAAATAAGAAACGAAGTAGAAAAATACAAAAAAATATATCCACAGAAAGAATTGATACAATTAGGTATAGGAGATGTAACATTGCCTCTAGTTCCAGCGGTTGTTGATGCAATGAAACATGCAGTGGAAGAAATGGGCAGAAAAGAAACATTTAAAGGGTATGGCGGAAGTCAAGGATATGAATTTTTACGAAATGTGATAGCGGAAAGTGATTATAGAAAAAGGGGATGTGACATAAGTGCAGATGAGATTTTTATATCGGATGGAGCAAAAAGTGATATAAGTAATTTGCAAGAAATTTTTAGTGTAGAAAATAGAATTGCAGTTTGTAATCCAGTATATCCGGTTTATACAGATATTAATATTATGGCAGGAAGAGCAGGTCGGTATGATCCTAAAGTCAATAGGTGGAGAAACATTATTTATATGGATTGTACAAAAGAAACAGATTTTCTTCCGGAAATCCCTAAACGTGCTCCCGATATGATATATCTTTGTTTTCCGAATAATCCTACAGGAGCAGTAATGAAAAAAGAACAGTTACAAGAGTGGGTTGATTATGCAAATCAAGTTGGGGCGATTCTCTTTTATGATAGCGCTTATGAAGGATATATTTCTGAGGAAGATGTGCCACATACAATTTATGAGTGTGAGGGAGCGAAAACGTGTGCGATTGAAGTGCGAAGTTTTTCAAAAAAAGCAGGATTTACTGGGATGCGACTTGGAGCGACTGTTATTCCAAAAGAGATTAGAAGGAAAGGGGTGACATTGCATTCGCTTTGGAAAAGGCGACAAGAAACAAAGTATAATGGGACATCTTATATCGTGCAAAGAGCTGGAGAGGCAACATATACAAAAGAAGGGAAAGAGCAGATTGGAGAACAAATCAAATATTATATGAGAAACGCAAAAAAAATTTCGACTACGTTATCGGCATTGGGGTATACGGTTACAGGAGGAGAAAATTCACCATATATTTGGGTGAAAACACCATATCAGATGAAATCTTGGGATTTTTTTACCTATCTTTTGGAAAATGCAAATGTAGTTGGAACTTCTGGGAGTGGGTTTGGAACAGAGGGAGAAGGATATTTTAGATTGACTGGGTTTGGAAGTGAAGAAGATACAAAAAAAGCTTTGGAAAGAATAAGCGCGTTACCTTTGTAGGCAACGCACTTGAAGTTCTGTAATATGTTCATCTGTATTTTTTGATTGGTGAATGTCAATCCAAAGTAGTTCTCGAATGGGACCTGTTGGAATGAGATTATGCTCTTTTGCATATTGAAAAAGTTTTGGAATATAAATTTCATTTTGTTTGTTTTTGCCTTTGTAACAAATGGTTAGGTAATCGCCTTCTTCTATATATTCTTTTCCGTTTTTATCTATTATAAAAACATTACTATAATCACAAAAAAGATTCTGTCCGATACTTTCCATAGGAATAGAGGAACCAATTCTATTGTTGCCGATAATATATAGTTGATCTTCGTCTTTATTTAGGAGTTGTTTGATTAGCATATCCATTTCTTCATCTGTTTTATATGAAGAATGAATAATATGACAATATCTGCGATTGTAATATACTTTTCGAATTTCTCCTATGGGTTGCAAAATTGCTTCCTGCACAGTTCGTAGACGTTCTTCAACATTTTCTTTTAAATTCGTGAGTGTTTGTAATTTTTCTGTAATAACAGATAACTCATCTGTAAGTAATTGTTTTGTGGATTGAATGGTTCTGTTATTTAAATAAGTCTTTATTTGTTCCATAGAGAAGCCTAAACTACGCAAATCTCGAATGACATTTAGTCGCCAAAGGTCATTTAAACTATAAAGTCGATATCCTTTTTCACTTCTTGTGGGTGATAGGATACCGAGTGTTTCATAATAACGTAAAGAATCGGTACCTATGTGATAGAGTTTGGAAATTTCACCAATATGATAATATTTTTTCATGATTTTCTCCTTTAAAAAGATATTGACCTTAGTATTATACTAAGGTTTATCATAAATTGCAAAGGAGGAAGTAAAATGAAGAAAAAAATTATGTATATTATACTTGGTGCAATTATCTATTCATTTGGGATTTATAATATACATCAACAGACAAGAGTAACAGAAGGTGGGGTTATTGGTACAATGCTTCTGATTCATCATTGGCTTGGTTTTCAACCATCTATTCTTACTCCAATATTAGATATAAGTTGTTATGCGTTTGCCTATAAATATTTGGGAGGAAGATTTTTAAAAATATCTATTGTCTCTACTTTAAGTGTTTCGTTTTTCTTTAAAATATGGGAACAGTTTCCCCCAATCTTACCAGATTTGTCGGCTTATCCATTCGTATCTGCAGTTCTTGGAGGAATTTTTGTTGGAGTGGGAGTTGGACTTATTGTAAAGCAGGGAGGCTCAAGTGGCGGAGATGATGCGTTAGCACTTGCTATTTCAAAAGTAACACATTGTCGTTTGTCTAAAGCATATATGTTTACAGACTTTACTGTATTGATTTTATCCTTGAGTTATATTCCGTTTCGTAGGATTGTGTTTTCAATTATCACGGTAACAATTTCTTCTTATATTATTGATTTCATACAACAGCTTGGAAAATGTGAAACTTTAGAATTTGAAGAAGGATAAAAAATAAAAAAATGAAAAAATAGTTGCTTTTTTGAAAAAACCTGCTATAATAATTTGTTGTGTGGTGCAATAACTTCACAACAAATAATGCGGAATGGTGTAATGGTAGCACAACAGACTCTGACTCTGTTTGTAGGGGTTCGAATCCCTTTTCCGTAGTTTGATAGACAATTGAATATATATTTTTTTAATGCGGAATGGTGTAATGGTAGCACAACAGACTCTGACTCTGTTTGTAGGGGTTCGAATCCCTTTTCCGTAGTTTTTTATTCTCGAAGTGTGGCTCAGTTTGGTAGAGCGCTACGTTCGGGACGTAGAGGTCGCGTGTTCGAATCACGTCACTTCGACTGGTGGAAATAAGTTTTTGGATAAGATAATATCTAGAGTAGGGGTGTTATTTTATCTGAGAACTTATTTTTGGTTAAAAGAAAAATGCTACAGATTAAAAGTCTAAAACAACCCCAAAATAAAAGGATTGTTTTAGACTTTTTTAAATGGAAAGTTCCATAAGAATGGTTGGAGATACAGATACTTCTTTATGTGTTTCTTTAAATCCTAAATGAAGAAAGCAATTTATTGCATTTTGATTATTTCTACTACAAGTTAAAACAATTTTACTTAAATTTCTCAAATGACAAAGTTCAATGTAATTTTTTAATAAAGAAGAGAAAACCCCTTTTTTTCTAAAGTCTTCATGAATATGGATAGTATCAATTTGTAAGCGGTTGTCAGAAGTAAATATTTTTGAGAATCCGGCAAACGTGTAATCATAAGATAATAGAAAATATTCAAAGTCATTTGAAATATCTGTGCAGATTGTTTCTGGAAGAAAAGGAGTTTCTAAAAGTTCTTCTGATACTGCACATAAAGAATAGACAAGTTCTTCATTTACTACGGGAATAATTCGTAAGTTGTTCATTGGTATGTCTCCTTTATAAATTATAGAAAATTTTCTTGTTATGCCTGTTAAGACAATGGTATTATTATAATAGGATAGTAAAAAAGAAACAAGAGTTTTCGATAAAAAAGGAGGCTTGGCAATGAGTGCGTTTGTGGAATTGAAAGGTGTGAAAAAGATATATAAAATGGGAGAAGTGGAAATCCATGCTGTGGCAGGAATCGACTTTGAAATTAAGAGAGGTGAATTTGCAGTTATTGTTGGAGCAAGTGGAGCAGGGAAGACAACGGTTTTAAATATTCTTGGAGGAATGGATATAGCAACTAGTGGAATTGTTTCTGTTGATGGAAACGATATAGCTCAATATAGTGAGAAGAAACTGACGGCGTATAGAAGGAATGATATCGGATTTGTTTTTCAATTTTATAATTTGGTTCCCAATTTGACTGCATTGGAAAATGTGGAATTAGCAGCACAAATTTGTAAAGAGCCTCTTGATGCGGAACAAGTGTTGAAAGAAGTAGGATTAGGAGAAAGACTTAATAATTTTCCGGCACAATTATCAGGAGGAGAACAGCAAAGAGTGTCTATTGCAAGAGCGTTAGCAAAAAATCCCAAATTATTATTATGCGATGAACCGACGGGTGCGTTGGATTATATGACGGGGAAATCCATATTAACCTTATTGCAGGATACGTGTAGAAAAAAAGGGATGACAGTTATTTTGATTACGCATAATTCAGCAATAGCACCAATGGCAGATAGAGTGATCCATATTAAAAGTGGAAAAGTTTCTAGTATAGAGGAAAATAAAAATCCGATTTCGATAGAAGAGATTGAGTGGTAGATATAGATGAAGAAAAAAGCGTTAAGAAAAGATTTTTATATGGAAATAAAACGAAGTTTAGGTCGTTTTTTATCAATTTTTTTTATTGTAGTTTTAGGCGTTTCTTTCTTTTCGGGGATACGAGCGGCAGAGCCTGATATGAGGCTTTCTGCAGATGAATATTTTGATACCCATCATTTGGCAGATATAAAAGTAATAAGCACTTTAGGATTAACAAAAAAAGATATAGAAGCTATTCGAAAAGTGGATGGAGTGAAGAATGTAGAGTATGGATATAGTACAGATGCAATTTGTCGTTTGAAAGATAGTGAAAAAGTTGTACATATTATGTCTAATTTGTCTACATTGAATCAAGTGGATGTGTTAGAAGGAAGAATGCCCCAAAAAGAAAATGAATGTTTTATGGATATAGATTTTATGAAAAAATCTGGGTATAAGATAGGGGATAGCATAAAGTTAGAGTCGGGAACGGGAAAAGACTTAAATGAGACACTGAAAAATTCGAATTATAAGATAGTTGGAACTGGAAGTAGCCCATGTTACATCTCTTTTGAAAGAGGAAGTAGTATGATTGGAACAGGGGAAGTTAGTGGGTTTATAGTAGTATTACCACAAACATTTTCTACAAAAGTATATACGGAATGTTTAATTGAAGTGGATGGGGCGAGAGAAGAAATTGCTTTTACGAAGGAGTATGATTCGAAAGTAAAGAAAGTGAAGAAAAAGGTGGAGGAAATAGAAACTCTGCAGTGTCAACAAAGAAAAAAAGAGATTATAACGGAAGCACAAGATAAAGTTTCAAAAGCGGAAAAGGAATTGCAAAAAGAAAAAGAAACAGCAATAGAAAAACTAAATGCAGTGCAAAAAAAGATTTCTGATGGAGAAAGACAGTTAATAAATGGGAAAAAACAACTTAGAGAAGGAAAGGAGAATATTGCTGCGGCAAAAAAAACAATTTCGAAGAAGGAAACGGAATTTTTAGGAGCAAAGAAACAATATAAAACAGGAATGAATCAGTTGCAGCAAGGGAAAAAAACTTTAGAAGAAAAGGAAAAAGAATTTCAAAAGCAATATAACGAAGCTTGTCAAGGAACAAAAACATTACAAGGAACTATACAAACATTAGAAAAGAGTTTAGTATCCCAAAAGAATCAATATATATCTACGCAAAAAGAGATAGCAGGTCTAAATCCATCTATTCCTGAAGAAAAAGAACAAATAGAGGCACTAGAAAAACAGTTAGAAATATTTGAAAGTGCCATAAAGAAAATGGAGATACAGTTAAACTCTTTGAAACAACAATTAAAGGAGATAGAAACAAAACTTTCTTTAGGACGAAATTCTATTAACCAAGCTAAAAAAGAAATTATGCGCAATGAAGAAAGGTTAAAAGAAATTGGTACTCAAATTACCTTTGGAGAGAAACAACTTCAGCATGGCAAAACAGAATTGTTCGCAAAAGAAAAAGAACTAAAACAAGCTGAAGAAATTTTTGCAAAAAATGAGAAAGAGTTAGACAAGGGGAAGAAAGAATATCTTTTAGCAAAAAAGAAAATGGAGACAGAAATTTCTAATGGAGAGAAGAAAATTCAAGATGCGAAAAAAGAAATAAAAGATATTGAAAATCCGAAATGGTATGTAAATGATCGAGATGTATTTCCTGAGTACAGAGGGTATGGAGAAAATGCGGAAAGAATTAAAGCAATAGGTAGAGTATTCCCACTTATTTTTTTCCTTGTGGCAACCTTAATTAGTTTGACTACGATGACACGTATGGTAGAAGAACAAAGAACACAGATTGGAACAATGAAAGCTTTAGGATACAATCGTCTTGCGATTGCAAAAAAATATATAAATTATGCACTTTTTGCCACAGCAGGTGGAAGTGTTATTGGAGTTTTGATAGGGGAAAAACTATATCCATATGTAATTGTGTTTTCTTACCAGATTATGTATACACATATGCCAAATATAGTTATTCCGTATAATATAAAATATGCGGTTATAGCAACGGTAGCAGCAGTTACTTGCACAATGTTTGCAACAATCGTTTCTTGCTATAAAGAATTGGCTGAACAACCGGCTGTACTTATGCGCCCGCCATCGCCAAAACAAGGAAAAAGAGTATTTTTAGAGAGGATTCCATTTATATGGAAAAAATTTAGTTTTATATGGAAATCAACAATTCGGAATTTAGTTCGTTATAAAAAGCGATTTTTTATGACTGTATTTGGAATTGGTGGTTGTATGGCACTTATTTTGGTTGGCTATGGTTTAAAAGATTCTATTTTTAGTGTGAGTGTTCGCCAATACGATGAAATACAGCAGTATCATTTACAAGCGCTGCTGAACGAAGATGCGTCAGAAAAGGAAAAGCAAGCATTAGAAAGATATAAGAAGAATCAAAATGAAATTAAAGATTCGTTACAAATTCATATAAAAAATGTTCGCATTGGAAAAGAAAATATAGAAAAAGAAGTATATTTATATATCCCAGAGGATCAAAAGAAATTTGCTGATTTTGTTCAGTTGAAAGATAGAAAGACAGATAAACAGTATGCGCTTACCGAAGACGGGGCGGTTTTAACTGAAAAAATGGCGAGAATACTAAATGTGGATGTGGGAGATCGCATTTTTATAAAAGGTGAATCAGGAGAGAAAAAAGAGGTTATCATTAAAGCGATTTGTGAAAACTATATGGGGCATTATTTATATTTGACAAAAGGAATGTATGAAAAGTTGTATAATGAAAAGCCTTCTTTTAATAGTGAACTCTATAAGTTGAAAACCGTGGATAAAAAGACAACGTTACAAATCGGAGAAGATATGTTAGGAACGAAAGCAGTAATAAATATGCAATATACAGATAGCCTTCGTACACGTATTGAGGATATGCTGAAGACGTTAAATAGTGTTATTGTTGTTTTGATTGTGGCAGCAGGAATGCTTGCGTTTGTTGTCTTGTATAATTTGAATAATATCAATATTACAGAAAGAAAGAGAGAACTTGCAACGATTAAAGTTTTAGGTTTTTATGATGGAGAAGTTGCAGCATATGTATATAGAGAAAATATTTTGTTGACTTTAATTGGGGCTTTTGCAGGCTGTGGTATGGGATATTTACTTCATCGATTTGTTATAGTTACAGTAGAAATTGATGATGTAATGTTTGGAAGAGATATTCATTTCGTAAGTTATATGATTGCACTTATTTTTACATTTGGTTTTTCGATTTTTGTGAACTGGATTATGTATTATAAATTGAAAAAAATTAGTATGGTTGAATCTTTAAAAAGTGTAGAATAGTATAATTTACAAAAAATTTATATTCTTTATAATTTTATTAGCACTCATTTATGATGAGTGCTAATTTTCTATTGACATTTAAAAATAAGGGTATTAATATATTCATTAAGTAATAAAAGAAAAAGGAGTTGTTATAAATGGGAGCAAAACACGGAAGTCTTTCAATTAATAGTGAAAATATTTTTCCGATTATAAAAAAATGGATGTATTCAGATCACGATATTTTTGTACGTGAATTAATTTCTAATGGTTGTGATGCGATTACGAAATTAAAAAAATTAGATGTGATGGGTGAATATAGTATTCCAGAAGATTATAAAGCAAAAATAGAAGTGATTGTAAATCCTGAAGAAAAAACATTGAAATTTATTGATACTGGTATCGGTATGACTGCAGATGAGGTAGAAGAATACATTACGCAGATTGCTTTTTCAGGTGCAACAGAATTTCTTGAAAAATATAAAGATAAAACAACCGAAGATGATATGATAGGACATTTTGGTTTAGGTTTTTATTCTGCATTTATGGTTGCTGATGAAGTACAGATTGATACACTTTCTTACAAAGAAGGAGCTTCACCTGTTCATTGGACTTGTGACGGTGGCACAGAATATGATCTGGAAGAAGGAACAAAGGATACAGTCGGAACAGAAATCACTCTTTTCTTAAATGAAGATAGTCTTGCATTTTCTAATGAATATCGAGTAAGAGAAGTAATTGAAAAATATTGTTCATTTATGCCAGTTGAAATTTTCTTATCTAAAGAAAATGCAGAACAAGAATACGAAACAATCCTAGAAGATGAACTTCGTGAGGATGATATAGTTGTTGAACATATTCATGAAGAAGCTAAAATGGAAGAAAAAGAAAATGAAAATGGCGAAAAAGAAATGGTAGAAGTATCGCCAGCAGTTGATAAAGTGAAAATTAATAAGCGACCAGTTTCTTTAAGTGATACAACACCTCTTTGGAGCAAACATCCTAATGAATGTACAAAAGAAGAATATATTGATTTTTATAGAAAAGTATTTATGGATTATAAAGAGCCATTATTTTGGATTCATTTAAATATGGACTATCCATTCAATTTGAAAGGAATTTTATATTTCCCTAAAATTAATACAGAATATGAATCTATAGAAGGAACAATTAAACTTTATAATAATCAAGTATTTATTGCGGATAATATTAAAGAAGTTATTCCTGAGTTCCTTATGTTATTGAAAGGTGTAATTGATTGTCCGGACTTGCCATTAAATGTATCAAGAAGTGCATTGCAAAATGATGGATTTGTAAATAAAATTGCAGATTATATTTCTAAAAAAGTAGCTGATAAATTATCTGGCATGTGTAAAACAGATCGAGAATCATATGAAAAATATTGGGATGATATTAGCCCATTTATTAAATTTGGCTGTTTAAAAGATGAAAAATTCTGTGATAAAATGAGCGATTACATCTTATTTAAAAACTTAGAACATACATATATGACATTAAAAGATCTTGTTCCAGAAGAAGAAAAAACAGAAGAAAATACAGAAGAAAAAGCTGAGGAAAAAGAGAAGACAACAATTTATTATGTAACAGATGAGCAACAGCAAAGTCAGTATATCAATATGTTCAAAAAAGAAGGTATGGATGCTGTGCTTCTTACTCATAACATTGATTCTGCATTTATTTCTCAATTGGAACAAAGAAATCAAAACGTGAAATTCCAAAGAATTGATGCAGATTTAACAGAAAGTTTAAAAGAAGATGTTTCTGAAGAAGATGCAAAAGTATTGGAAGAGAAGAAAACAACATTAACAGAAGTGTTTAGAAAAGCATTATCAAATGATAAGTTGGAAGTAAAAGTAGAAAAATTAAAACATGAAAATGTGGCATCTATGGTTACGTTGTCAGAAGAATCTAGACGTATGCAGGAAATGATGAAGATGTATAATATGTATGGGATGGATCCATCTATGTTTGGGACAGATGTAACACTTGTGTTGAATGCAAATCATCCATTGGTTCAATATGTATTGGAAAACAAAGAAGGAGAGCATACACAAATGTTCTGTCAGCAATTATATGATTTAGCTATGTTGAGTAATAAACCGTTAAATCCAGAAGAAATGACGGCTTTTATTAACAGAAGTAATGAAATCATGATGTTATTAGCAAAATAATAGAATATAAATTTAAACTTATAGACGTTGAAATGATTTGTATGAATTGTTTCAACGTCTTTGTTTTTCTGAATAATTTTCAGAAAAAAGAAAAATAAAAAAATTGAATTGACATTAATTGTCGAAAAAAGTATAATTGAGAAAAATATACTTATGAGGAGGAAGAAGTATGGCTAAATTTTGTACAAAATGTGGAAAAAGACTAGAAGAAGGAGAAGTTTGCACTTGTACACAACAGGTGGAATGTAATGCTGAATCACAGGTAGAAAATAATGCCGAATCACAGGCGGAAAGTTGGAATGGGGGCCAACCGACAATTAATCAAACGGGGGAAAAAACGAAGGAAGCAGAGTGGATTAGTGCAAAAAGCACTATTGTTGTGAATGAAACGAAAAATATATTTTCTAAAATCATTCCTTTGTTAAAAAATCCAGTTGTAGAAACAAAAAATATTGCGAATGGAAAATCAAGTATACCTGGACTTGAGTTTATAGGCTTGAAGGCATTGGTAGCACTTATTTTTACTATTATCATGCTTGTGAAAATGGACTCAGCATTGGGTGGGTATATTGATATACCAAAAGCAACAGTGATTATTATGGTGCTTTTGTTAACACTTGGAGCAGATTGTTTAGAGGCTCTTCTTTTGAAGGTTTTTTCAGGTGTGTTAAATGGTGTGACAGATCAAAGTGCAATGTATACAGTTGTAGGAACAAGAGCATTATTTGAAACATTAATCTTTCTTGTGTCAGGTGTTTTGTGCTTTGTATCATTTAATTTTGGATGTATTATATATGCACTTGGCAAAATAATTTTACCAGTTGTTGAATTTGCTGGTTATCGTGTGCTTGTACAAGCAGATGAAGATCGTAAAATCTATGCATATTTTATTGCAAAAGTAGTGATGGCGATTATTATTTATATTGTGGTATACCTTTTTGGAAAAGAAATGTTAACAAGTGTTATGGGAACATTATTAGGTGGTTTATTAAAATTTTAGGACATATTTATTGAGAATTTAATTGAAATAGGAGATAGTAGATGAAAGAAAAGAAAAAACCAATTGCTATTTTACTTGCTGTTGTGGATTTACTATTGATTGTAGTTTTTGTAGCCACATTTTTCGTTGGAAGAGTAGAGGGGAAAAAGGTTAAACCAAATTTAGACTCTAATTTCAAACCAAATGCAGTAACATACAAAGAAGTAGATCAAACAAAAGAGTATAAAATAGACAAACAAATTACATATGATGGAAAAAGTATTCATACAGGAAAAGCATCAGTGGAGCCAAAGGCTGAACTTGTTTTTCCAGAAAGCGATAAAAACTTGCTTACAGATGAGCAAATAAACGAAAAAGTAAAAGATCAAGAAACGATTAAATTAGCAATTAATGAAATATATGCTCGTCACGGATATCAATTTACAACAGAAGAAGAAAATAATCATTTTAATCAATTTGATTGGTATAAAAATATGACAAAACAAGCTGATATGAATAAAGTGAGTGCAGAATTTTCAGAAACAGAGAAAAGTAATTTAGAAAAATTACAGGCATATTCAAAATCTAAAGGATGGTCATAGGGGGTGAGATGATGTTTTGTCCAAATTGTGGAACAGAGTGTAATGATAAAGATTTATTTTGTGGGGAATGCGGAAGTTCTTTAGCAGAATATAGAGAAGAAGAACAACAAAATACAGTATTATCACAAAAACCAGCAGAACTTCCAAAAAAGGAAATAAAAATTTCTAAGATGCAATTACTTCTAATAGGGGAAGTAATCATTATGGCAGTGCTATTTATTGGAATTTATTTTTCATTAGATAAAAAATATTCAGCTGAAACAACGGCTTTAGAATATTGGAAAGCAAAAGCAAATGGGGAATGGAATAAAGTATATGACTTTTATTCATTCCCAAAAGAAGAAGGATTAAATAGACAGTTGTATGTAAATGCACATATGGATGATAAAGAAACGAAATATCAATCGATCCAAGTGGAAAAAAATCTGAAGAAAGAAGAAAAAGATTCTGCTTATTATGTGATATCATATACGACATCGAAAAATGCTGCTAAAAAGTATGCAGAAGTATCACTTATTAAAGGGGAACGAAAATTTTTGTTCTGGAATGAATGGCACGTTGTTCCAGAAAATGAAGTTGCAGAAAAATGTAAAATAACAGTCCCTGAAAAAGCAATTGTAAAGTTAAATGGTGAAAAGATAAGAGGGAAAGAAAAATTAGACAGAAATGGAATGAAAGAAATTGATATGGGGGATATGTTTAGAGGAACATATCAACTAGAAGTATCAGAAGATGGAATGAAAACATATAAGGATATGTTGGAGATTGATTCGTTTGTAGGTGGCAAGAGAATTGAACTTATTCCAGAAGAAAAAGAAAAAGAAAAATTAGTGAAACAGTTAGGTGATGATATAGAATCGCTTTTGAATGCAGCAATTGCAAAAAAAGACTTTAACGCAGTGAAAGAGTTATTTTCGGAAGATGCCCAAAAGCGTTCCTATATTAAATCAGCATATGAAGGTCTTTATAGGATAACAGATCAAGAAGGAACGGTTATTCATTCTTTTGATTTATCTAACATCAAAATGACAATGAGTGATTACTATGGACGTAGAAATGAAATGATGCTTGAGGTTAAAATGACTGTAAAATCAAATTGTAAAAAATTCTGGTCAGAAGAAATACAGACATCAGAAAAAGAAGAAAGAGGAATAATTACTTATGTAAAAGAAGGAAAAAAATGGAAACTAAAAAATATGCCGATTACATATTATGATATTCTATATTAAAAATTAGGGGGACATCTATGGATGTCCCCTTTGTCTTTACATGAGTTCAAATTCGATTTTTTTCTGTGTGAAAAATTTTTGTATCATTTTATCCCAAGCTTCTTCTAAAGATTTATCTAGTGTGAAAAGATTCATGGAAGTTCCTGTCACACACTTAAGAGAAGTTCCATCATAAGAGATGTTTAGATATAATCCTTGTACATCTTGAGGTGTGAATGCTAATGTTTGCTGTTCTAAAAGTTTTTTGATATTGGTTTCTGCTAATCCGAAGATGAATTTAAACCGTAGAGGGGTGCGTTTTCCTCTAATTAGAGAAAAGCAATACTCTCTTAAATCGGTCCATAAGGAATAGTTGCGTTCGGGGAGCATATCCTTATCAAAAAAATCTTTTTGTAATCGTCCATTTATTGAAAATGTGTTAAAAGTAACAATCTCTCCTTCGATAAAGAGAAAAGAATCAAATGTTTCAGAAAGAAGAAGTTTAGACATAAACTCCTTTACTTCAGAAATTGATAATAAAACCATAATTACCTCCGTAGTCTAATTTTGAATGGTATGTATCTGTGTGATATGAGTATATTAAGGGAAATAATAGAATAGAGATTTGCTATAGGCTATATTATAGCAGAAACATTGACTTTTTGAAAGTAAAACAGTATCATAAACCTATGCGTTTAGATAGCAGGGAGTGTGAAAATGAAAGAAGAAATAATTCGTTTAAATAAATTTTTAAGTGAAGCTGGTGTATGTTCAAGGCGAGAAGCAGATAAGTTGATTGCGTCTGGAAAGGTCTTTGTAGACGGTAAACGTGCAGAGATGGGAATGAAAGTTTCGGTTGAACAAGAAGTAAAAGTGGGCAAAAAAGTTGTTAGTACAGGAAAAGAGATGGTACTTTTAGCAGTAAATAAGCCTGTAGGAATAGTTTGCACAGAAGAAAAGAAAGAAAAGAATAACATTATTCGCTTTTTGAATTACCCGACCAGGATAACATATATAGGACGTTTAGATAAAGATTCGGAAGGGCTTTTGTTGATGACGAATAATGGAGATATTATTAATAAAATGATGAGAGCTGGGAATCGTCATGAGAAAGAGTATAAAGTAACGGTAAACAAACCAATTACTGAGGAATTTATTGAAAAGATGGGACAAGGTGTTCCGATTTTAAATACTATGACAAGACCATGCAAAATAAAAGCAATTGGGAAATATAAATTTAATATTATCTTAACACAAGGGTTAAATAGACAAATTCGAAGGATGTGTGAATATTTTGGCTATAAAGTAACAAGACTAGAAAGAGTACGCGTAATGAATATTACACTTGGAAAATTAAAACCCGGAGAATATAGAAAAGTAACGGATGCTGAGATAAAGGAACTTTACGATATGATTAAAGATTCATCAAATGAGACTGTTATAGAGTAGAAATAGGAGTAAAAGATGACAGATAAGAAAAAACGTATGCAGGAATTGATTGCATGCTTAAATAAAGCTAGCAAATCTTATTATCAAGATGCAACAGAGATTATGAGTAATTTTCAATACGATAAATTATATGATGAATTAGTTGCGTTGGAAAAAGAATTAAATATCACCCTTTCTAACAGTCCTACAGTAAATGTGGGGTATGAAGTTTTAAGTGAATTACCAAAAGAACGACATGAAAAGCCCATGTTATCTTTAGATAAAACAAAGGAAATTAGCGGGTTAAAGGAGTTTTTAGGGAAACAGAAGGCAATTATTTCATGGAAGTTAGATGGGTTGACAATTGTGTTAACATATCAAGATGGTGAATTACGAAAAGCAGTAACTCGAGGGAATGGTGAGGTAGGAGAAGTTATAACAAATAATGCAAAAGTGTTTAAGAATATTCCTCTTCATATTTCTTATAAAGGAGAATTAGTCATTCGTGGGGAAGCTGTTATAGGCTATAAAGATTTTGAGAAGATTAATGAAGAAATTGAAGATGTAGATGCTAAATATAAAAATCCAAGAAATTTATGTAGTGGTTCGGTACGTCAATTGAATAATGAAATTACAGCAAAGAGAAATGTGAAGTTTTTTGCGTTTTCACTTGTGAAAGCAGAAGGGATAGATTTTAAAAATTCAAGAAATGAACAATTTAGATGGCTCTCGGAACAAGGTTTCGATGTGGTAGAGCATGAAGAAGTAACAAGTTCTGATATTGCAGATAAAGTGGAAAAATTTGCACATAAGATAGAAAAGAATGACTTTCCATCGGATGGACTTGTTTTAGTGTATGATGATATTGCTTATGGACAATCCCTTGGCACAACGGCAAAATTTCCAAGAGACTCTTTTGCTTTTAAATGGGCAGATGAGATTCGCGAAACAACTCTTAGAGAGATAGAGTGGAGTCCATCAAGAACAGGCCTTATTAATCCGGTGGCTATATTTGATTCAGTAGAATTAGAGGGAACTACAGTGAGCCGTGCAAGTGTTCACAATATTAGCATTATGGAAGAATTAGAATTGGGGATTGGGGATCGAATAGAAGTTTATAAAGCGAATATGATTATTCCGCAAATCGCAGAAAACTTAACAAGAAGTGGGGTTAAAAATATTCCTGAAAAATGTCCTATATGTAAAGAGAAAACGGAGATAAGAAAGGTAAATCATGTAAAAACACTTTATTGTACAAATCCTGAATGTCAAGCAAAGAGGATAAAATCTTTTGCACTTTTTGCCAGTAGAGATGCCTTAAATATTGATGGAATGTCAGAGGCAACTTTAGAAAAATTTATACTAGAAGGTTTTATTAAGGAATATGCAGATGTTTTCCACTTAAATCGGTATGAAGAAAAAATAAAAGCAATGGAAGGATTTGGAGAAAAGTCTTATAATAAATTGCAAGCAAGTATTCAAAAAGCAAGAGTGACGACTTTGCCTAAAGTCATTTATAGTTTGGGGATTGCTAATATTGGTTTAGCAAATGCAAAGATGATATGCAAAGAATTTGATAATAATATAGAAGAGATTATGAATGCTACTATTGATAGATTGAATCAAATTGATGGCGTTGGTGAAATTATCGCAGGAACTTTTGTGGAATATTTTTCGATAGAAAAACATCGAAGAGAATTTGAAAATCTTTTGGCTGAAGTTACTATTCCAAAAGATGATGCAGAAAAAGATAAACAGATTTTTGATGGAATTCAATTTGTAATTACAGGAAGTGTAAATCATTTTGCAAATCGAAATGCAGTAAAGGAAACGATTGAGAGTAAAGGTGGAAAAGTAACAGGAAGTGTTACTTCTAAAACAAATTATTTGATTAATAACGATACAACATCAACTTCTTCTAAAAATAAGAAGGCGAGGGAATTGGGGATACCGATTATTTCAGAAGAAGAATTTTTGGAAATGTTAAGAGAGGGATAATATGTTAGAGAATGAAAATAACGTAAAAGATACTGATTTACAAGAAACAACAGATAAAAAAGAAGATGAGTACGAAAAATTTTGTTTTATGTGTAGGCGTCCTGAAAGCATTGCAGGTAAAATGATTGAATTACCTAATCATATACATGTATGCTCAGATTGTATGCAGAAAAGTTTTGATGCAATGAATAATGGACAGATTGATTATAGTAAATTAATGAATATACCAGGGATACAGGTAATGAATGTGGAAGATTTGAATAATATGATTCCAAAACAGCAGAAGGTAAAGAAGAAAAAGGCAAAAGAAAAGGTAGAACCGGCCTTGGATATAAAGAATATACCAGCTCCACATAAAATTAAAGCAAGTTTAGATGAATATATTGTAGGACAGGAACATGCGAAAAAGGCAATGGCGGTTGCTGTTTATAATCATTATAAAAGAGTTGCTACGAATACGATGGATGATATTGAGATTGAAAAATCAAATATGTTAATGATTGGACCTACAGGGTGTGGAAAAACATATCTTGTAAAAACATTAGCACGTCTCCTAGATGTACCTTTAGCTATTACAGATGCAACTTCATTGACAGAAGCTGGATATATAGGAGATGATATTGAAAGTGTTGTTTCAAAACTATTAGCAGCAGCAGATAACGATGTGGAAAAAGCAGAACAGGGAATTATTTTTATTGATGAAATAGATAAAATTGCAAAGAAAAAAAATACAAGTCAAAGGGATGTAAGTGGCGAATCTGTTCAACAAGGAATGCTGAAATTACTAGAAGGTAGTGAAGTGGAAGTGCCTGTGGGAGCAAATAGCAAGAATGCGATGGTTCCTCTTACAACTGTTAATACAAAAAATATTTTATTTATTTGCGGTGGAGCATTTCCAGGTTTAGAAGAAATTATTAAAGAACGTTTAAATAAACAAGCATCGGTAGGTTTTATGGCTGACTTAAAAGATAAATATGATCATGACAAGAATCTTTTAGAAAAAGTAGAAGTGGAAGATATTAGAAATTTTGGCATGATTCCGGAGTTTATTGGTCGTCTTCCGGTAATTTTTACATTACAAGGATTAGATAAAGATAAATTAGTAAGAATTTTAAAAGAACCTAAAAATGCAATTTTAAAACAGTATCAAAAACTACTTGCTTTAGATGAGGTGAAATTAGAATTTCACGAGGATGCATTGGGAGCAATTGCAGAAAAAGCGATGAAAAAGAATACAGGTGCAAGAGGATTGAGAGCGATTATTGAAGAGTTTATGCTTGATATTATGTATGAGATTCCAAAAGATGATAATATTGGACAAGTAACAATTACAAAGGATTACATAGAAGGAACAGGAGGTCCGATTATTCTTCTTCGTGGACAAGGGGCTATTGAAGAAAAGTGATAAAAATAAAACAAAAAAAATATAAAAATTGTAAAAAATGACGGTTGCAAAACATCTCTAATGGGTGTAATCTGAATAAGGTTTTTAAGAGAAGAGAAAAGACAAGGAGATGTAGACATGGAAGAGTATCGTTATTTGTTAGACGTTGCAATTATTCTTTTGAGTACAAAAGTATTAGGTCTTGCAACAAGAAGAGTACAAATGCCACAGGTAGTAGGAGCATTATTAGCAGGGCTGGTATTAGGACCGGCGATGCTTGGTATATTAACGGAAACAAGTTTTATCCATGAAATTGCAGAAATCGGTGTTATTGTTTTAATGTTTTGTGCAGGTATGGAGACAGATGTTAAGGAATTAAAAGAAAGTGGAAAAGCGTCATTTATCATTGCACTTTTCGGTGTTATTGTTCCTCTGATTGGAGGATTTGGAATTGCTTATTTCTTTAACAAGCCAGAATTGATTTCTTCAGATGCGGGTTGCAGCATCTTTTTACAAAATATTTTTATTGGGATTATTTTGACAGCAACATCAGTAAGTATTACAGTAGAGACATTGAAAGAACTTGGAAAATTAAAAACTCGTTCGGGAAATGCAATTTTAGGAGCTGCTATTATTGATGATATTTTAGGGATCGTAGCATTGACAATTGTAACAAGTATGGCGGATTCTTCCGTAAGTATTGCAGTTGTATTATTGAAAATTGCAGGATTTTTCGTTTTTTCTGGGATTATTGGTATCTTGTTTTACAAAATATTTAAAAAATGGAGTGAAACATCCAATAAACCACTTAGAAGACATGCAATTATTGCATTTGTATTTTGTTTATTAATGGCGTTTATTGCTGAAGTTGGATTTGGAGTTGCAGACATTACAGGTGCATTTATCGCAGGTTTGATTATTTCAAATACGTCACGTTCAGCATTTGTAGCATCAAAATTTGATACATTATCATATATGTTGTTATCACCAATCTTTTTTGCGAGTATCGGATTGAAAGTTGTATTACCGAAAATGTCAGTTGCAGTTGTAGTATTTTCAATAGTACTATGTATCATAGCTATTTTAACAAAGATTATCGGTTGTGGTTTAGGTGCAAAAGTTTGTGGATATGAAAATTATCAGTGCAAACGAATTGGTGTCGGAATGATTTCACGTGGTGAGGTTGCATTAATTGTAGCAAGTAAAGGAGAAGCATTGGGACTTTTAGGTTCTAATTTCTTAGGACCAATTATCATTGTTGTTGTTATTACTACAATTATTACACCGATTTTATTAAAAATTGTATTCAAATCAACACCATCAAATGAACATCCATCTGATTATGCAGGAAGTAATAAATTTGCAGAATATGATGAAAGTGTTCGTGGAATGCGTGAAGAAAAAGAAATTTGGAAATAAATATAAAGGGTTTCGCAATTATGCGGAACCCTTTTCATATATTGAAAATAAAAAGGGAAATATGTTGGAAGAGTCATTTGTATGTAAAGAGCAAATTTTGTCGGAAGATTTTAGAGATTTTATTTATGAAAGAGAAAATCCATATTTTTTAGAAAAAATTTCTAAAATTAGAGTTTGTGATCAAGAAATTGGATTTTATTATCATACGGTATATGTGAATAAAATTTTTGGGGATCCAATTACCCTAGAAAGATTTGCTTATGGAAGTATCCCTAAATGTTATACTTTGTTAGATTCAGAAACGTTAAATCAAGCGGGCATTTCTAGAGTGCAAAATTATCCGACGTTACAACTGAGAGGAAGTGGTGTAATGATTGGAATTATTGATACGGGAATTGATTATGAAAATAGTCTTTTTAGAAATGAGGACGGAAGCACAAGAATTGCAGGGATTTGGGATCAAACTATTCAGACGGGAAAAGAGCCACAGGGATTTTTGTTTGGAAGTGAATATACTAGGGAAAAAATTAATGAAGCATTGCAAAGTAGCAATCCAAAAGAAATTGTTCCATCGATAGATGAAGAAGGTCATGGGACATTTGTAGCTAGCGTAGCTGCGGGGGGAGAAAATGTAAATGAAGATTTCTTAGGAGCAGCTCCACAAGCTACATTAGGTATTGTCAAATTAAAACAAGCAAAAAAATATTTGAAACAATTTTATTTTATAGATGAGGAAACGAAATGTTATCAGGAAAATGATATTATGCTAGGAATGAGATATTTAGAGTTGTTAGCACGAAAAAATCAATTACCACTTATTTTTTGTATACCTCTTGGGACAAATTTAGGCGATCATAATGGAACATCACCTTTAGGAAATTTACTTTCTTATTATTCAAATGTGCATAATATGGCGGTTGTGTTGGGGGGAGGAAACGAGTCAAACCAACGCCACCACTATTATGGTAGAGTAGAAGAAAAGAGGAAAAAGGATTCTGCTGAAATACGTGTAGAAAGAACGGGGACAGGATTTACATTAGAAATGTGGACGGATATACCAAATATTTTTATGGTAACGATTACTTCACCGGCAGGGGAGAGAATTCCATTTCCGACTGTGAAACAAAGTGAAAGTACTTCGGTTCATAGTTTTGTTTTTGAGAGAACGAAAGTGTATGTGGATTATAGATTACTTGTAGAAAGAACAAATTCAGAATTAGCATTCATTCGATTTGAAAATGCAGTAGAAGGAATATGGAAGGTAGAACTAGAGGCGTTACAAATTGCTGATGGCATTTTTCATATGTGGCTTCCAGTAACAGAATTTTTGAAGGGAGAAGTTTATTTTTTGCGTTCCAATCCGGATGTAACCATTACGGAACCAGGATGTGTTTGGAATGCGATGACAGCAGCAAATTATAATGGAAATAATAATAGTATTGCTATTGATTCTGGAAGAGGATATACTAGAAATGGAAGTTTAAAACCGGATTTTGCTGCACCAGGAATAGAAGTGTTAGGAATGTCAAATAGAAATCAGTTCGTAAGAAGAAGTGGATCGAGTATTTCTGTAGCAATTACAGCAGGTGCCTCAGCATTGCTTATGGAATGGCTTTATTATCAGTTGGGAAGACGAAATGTAGATACGGTTCAAATTAAAAATTTATTGATTTTAGGAACAAATCGCATAGAGGTTGAAGAATATCCTAACAGAGAGTGGGGATATGGAACTTTGGATTTGTACAAAACATTTGATGAATTGAGATCATTTTAAGAAAGGAAAGCATAGATGAAAGATTTGATTGAAAATATTATGGATAAAATTGGAGAAACAGCAGAAACAGTTGGGAAAAAAGCTGGAGAGGTTGTAGAAGTACAAAAGATTAAAGGAAAAATTCGTACTTTAGAGAGAAATAATCGAAGAGATTTAAGAGATTTAGGCCGCATGATTTATGAACGTTATCAAAATGGAGAATTGCAAGAGGGAGAATTTCTTGATTTATGTGAAAATATTTCTGAGAGAGAAGAAGAAATAAAAGTGTGTGAAGACGAAATACAGAGCATTGTTGAGGACTAATTATGTTGGTAGTTTGTTTTTTGATCATCATTGTAGTTTCGGTTTTGGATTTGTGGATGAAAAATCAGGTGGAGAAGAAGATGAAGTATGGAGAAGAATTTCCAATTCAACAAGGAAGACTTTTGGTTCGCCGTGTGCATAACGAAGGAATGGCGTTGAATTTAGGGGATAAATATCCAAATATTGTAAAATGGCTATCACTTATTGTTACGTGTATTGTTACTATATATATGTGTTGTCTTTTTGGAAGAAAGAAAAACAGTTTAGAGAAAATTAGTTTAAGTTTCTTGATTGGTGGATCAATAAGTAATTTGTATGACAGGATAAGAAGGAAATATGTTGTAGATTATATCGGGTTTCGGTCGAAGTGGAAAAAGTTTGAAAATATTACATTTAATATGGGAGATTTTTCTATTTTTGCTGGAGTGATAGGGGTTGTTTTATCCTACTTAAAAAAGTAAAGGGAGATGAGGGGCATCTCCCTTTATTGTTGGAAAAATTCCTTGATTTGATCTAAAACAATATTTATAAGTTTTGTGCGAGCTTCTATACTTGCCCAAGCGATATGTGGGGTAATAAGCAATTTGCGACTGTCTTTTATTTTTAATAAAGGGTTACTATCTTCTATTGGTTCAGTACAAAGAACATCTAATCCTGCGGCGGAAATTAAATTATTTTCAAGTGCATAAGCTAGATCCTTTTCTACAACGATTGCTCCACGACCTAAATTTAGAAAAATAGCGGAAGGTTTCATTTTGGAAAAGGCCGACTTATCTATTAAATTTTTTGTTTTTTCTGTAAGAGGTGCATGTACAGAAATAATATCTGATTGAGTTAAAAGCGTATCGAAATCTACTTTTTTGTATTTTTCTTGAGCAGGATTGATTGAAGGGGAATAATAAATTATTTTCGCACCAAAGCAGTCTGCAATTTGAGCGACACGGCGACCGATATTACCAAGTCCGATAATTCCCCATGTTTTACCTTCAACCTCAGCAAATTTTTCCTCTAGATGAGTGAAAATTTTATTATTGTTATAGTCTCCATTTTTGACATATGTATCATAATAATTTAACTTTTCTAACAAATAAAAAAGTAAAGCAAATGTATGTTGTGCAACAGAATTAGTTGAATAGCCCGCAACATTGCGCCAAGCAATATGATTTTCTTCTAGATAAGTTTTATCCAAATTATCAGTGCCTGTAGCGGTAACACATACAAGCTTTAGGTGTTTGGCGGTATGAATAGTTGATTGGTTAATAGAAACTTTGTTTACAATAATAATGTCAGCATCTTTAACCCTGTCTGGAATTTCAGTAGGAGTGGAATAATCATATCGAATGACTTCGCCAAATTGGTTAAAGTTAGATAAATCAATATCATCGCCAAGTGTTTTTGCATCTAAAAATACTATTTTCATTCTTTTAATCCTTTCTGATTTGTTATAAAATAATTTTAACTTGAAAAAGAAAAAAAATCTACTGGAGATGATAAAATGATACAAGAGATATATCCACATATTTATAAAAATGAGTATATACCGAGAAAACCAGAGAAAAAAAGTTTTGTCTGTATATATCGGGGAAAAGAAGTGCTGTTAAAAGATTCAGAAGACATTGTTTTTCCTACCATTGAAGACTTAGAAAAATATGATGTCGATGTTGCAGAGAAAATGACATATCTTTTTACGATTGACAAACAATCGTTTTATTTAGGAGAAGATTTGAAAAATCATATAGAAGGATATTGTTGGAAGGATACAGAATTGTTTCGGAGATTGAAACCACAATATCTTGCTTTCGCAGGAATTACTGGTTATCAATTATATAGATGGTATCAATCCCATAAATTTTGTGGGAAATGTGGAAAGAAAATGGTACAAGATGGAAAAGAAAGAATGGTTAAATGTGAAAAATGTGGACAAATGGAATATCCCAAAATATCTCCAGCAGTTATTGTTGGGGTGATAAATGGGAAACGTCTGCTATTATCAAAATATGCAGATAGAGATTATAAAAAATATGCTCTAATTGCTGGATATGCAGAAATTGGCGAAACAATAGAAGAAACGGTGAAACGAGAGGTTATGGAAGAAGTGGGATTGAAAGTGAAAAATATTCGATTCTACAAAAGTCAGCCGTGGTCTTTTACAGATACTCTCTTATTTGGATTTTTTGCAGATTTGGATGGAGAAGATAAAATCACATTAGATACAGAAGAATTAGCGTTAGCAGAATGGTTTGAGCGTGAAGATATTCCGATCATGGATAAAAATATAAGTCTTACAAATGAGATGATTTTACATTTTAAGAAAGAGAAAGATATTGACATTTAATTCTGTGGTGAATATACTATAATTTGAAAAGAGCGATTGCGAATTATACTAATTTGCTTTGCTCTTTTTAAGTTTAGCGAGAAAATTAAGAAAAACAAGAAAGGAAGAGAGTATGGAAAAGAACAAAGTAAAAGAATTTGCAATTGATATTTTGGTAGATATTGTAGGTAATCTTTTGATTGCTATTGGAGTATATAATTTTGCGGCGAATGCTAAATTTCCAGTTGCTGGAATTTCTGGAATTGCCATGATTTTTTATCATTTATTTGGCTTGCCGATTGGTACAATGACAATTATATTAAACATTCCCATTGTTATTATGTGTTACAAATTGTTGGGAAAAGGATTTCTTCTACGTTCCCTTAAAACAATGATTATTGCATGGCCTCTTATGGACTATGTTGCACCGATGCTTCCAGTGTATTCAGGCGATAGAATGTTGTCAGCTATTTGTGTAGGTGTATTTTCAGGATTGGGATATGCAATGATTTATATGAGAAATACATCTACAGGAGGAGCAGATTTTATCATTATGTCTGTTCGTGCATTGAGACCACATTTATCAATCGGGAAAATCACATTTCTTACAGATGTTATCATTGTAGGATTGGGTGGAATTCTTTTTGGAGATGTAGATAGTATTATTTATGGATTGATCTTAACTTATATTCTTTCTATTGTTGTAGATAAAGTGATGTATGGTATTGATGCGGGAAAAATGACATTAGTTGTTACAGATCATGGTCATGAAGTGGCTAAACGAATAGATGAACTTACACAACGTGGTTCTACTTTTTTGAGAGGTGTTGGAAGCTATTCTGGAGAAGAAAAACTCGTTGTTATGTGTGCTTGCAGTAATAAAGAAATGCATATGGTGCAAAAAGCCGTTAAAGAAGTAGATGGAAATGCTTTTTTAATTACAATGGAATCTAATGAAGTAAGAGGGGAAGGATTTAAACCTCACTAAATATAGAAGAACACTAAAAGAGTAAAGTTTTAGTGTTCTTTTTCTTCATAATAAAAAGAATATTTAATATTCAATGAGATAAAATAGGAAATAGATGCTTTTTTGCTCTATATTATAGAAGAAAAGAAAAAAAGTAAAAAAAATGAAAAAAGATGTTGACATATGTAGAATAGAATGATATTATAGACAAGCACTCGAGAGACGAGCCAACAAGTCAAAAACAAATTTCAAAAAAATGAAAAAAGTTG
>JARICA010000004.1 GCA_029264305.1 Faecalimonas sp.
GAAAATTACTCTTTTCTTGTTGAGCAATTATAATCGAAACAGAAAGCTCATCCTAAATAGATATAACAATCTCAAAGACAACAATGGGGCAGGATTTTAAAATCCCACCCCAACTATTTACTTAGAGTCAAAAAACCCCTTACGCTTTGATTGCGTAAGGGGTTCTGTTATTGAAACTAATTAAGTTCCTACACTTTCTATATACAGTGTATTATTTATTATTGATAGCAGCCTGAGCAGCAGCTAATCTTGCGATTGGCACACGGAATGGTGAGCAAGATACATAGTCTAAGCCAATTTTGTGGCAGAATTCTACAGAACTTGGATCTCCACCATGTTCTCCACAGATACCTACGTGAAGGTTTGGATTAACAGGTTTTCCTAATTTAATAGCTGTTTCCATTAATTTACCTACACCGATTTGGTCTAATTTAGCAAATGGATCGTTTTCGAAGATTTTTGCATCGTAGTAAGCATCTAAGAACTTACCAGCATCATCACGAGAGAATCCATATGTCATCTGTGTTAAATCGTTTGTACCGAAGCAGAAGAAGTCTGCCTGTTTTGCAATCTCATCAGCTGTAAGAGCAGCTCTTGGGATTTCAATCATAGTACCAACTTCGTATGCAAGTTCAACACCTGCAGCAGCGATTTCAGCATCAGCTGTTTCTACTACCATATCTTTAACATATTTTAATTCTTTAGAATCACATGATAATGGAATCATGATTTCTGGTTTTACTGTCCAATCGCTATGTGCTTTCTGAACATTGATTGCTGCACGGATAACAGCTTTTGTCTGCATTTTAGCGATTTCTGGATAAGTTACAGCAAGACGAAGTCCTCTGTGACCCATCATTGGGTTGAATTCGTGAAGAGAATCAATGATTGCTTTAATCTGTTCAACTGTTTTTCCTTGAGTATCTGCAAGTTTTTTGATATCTTCTTCTGTTGTTGGTACAAACTCATGAAGTGGTGGATCTAAGAAACGGATAGTAACTGGGTTACCTTCTAATGCTTCAAATAATCCTTCAAAGTCATTTTGTTGTACTGGAAGAATTTTTTCAAGAGCAGCTTCTCTTTCTTCTACTGTATCAGAACAAATCATTTCACGGAATGCATCAATTCTGTCACCTTCAAAGAACATATGCTCTGTACGGCAAAGACCGATACCTTCTGCACCAAGTTCACGAGCTTTTTTAGCATCTGCTGGTGTATCTGCATTTGTTCTAACTTTTAATGTTCTATATTTATCAGCCCATCCCATGATTCTTCCGAATTCTCCAGCGATTGTAGCATCTACTGTTGGAATGATTCCATCATAGATGTTACCTGTTGAACCGTCAAGAGAGATAGAATCTCCTTCATGGTATTCTTTTCCAGCTAATGTAAATTTCTTATTTGCTTCATCCATTGTGATATCACCACAACCAGATACACAGCAAGTACCCATACCACGAGCAACTACAGCAGCATGAGATGTCATACCACCACGTACTGTTAAGATACCTTGAGCAGCTTTCATACCTTCAATATCTTCTGGTGATGTTTCAAGACGTACAAGAACAACTTTTTCTCCTCTTGCAGCCCATTCTTTAGCGTCATCAGCTGTAAATACAACTTTACCGCAAGCAGCCCCAGGAGATGCTCCAAGTGCTTTTGCCATTGGTGTAGCAGCTTTTAATGCTTCAGCGTCAAACTGTGGGTGAAGTAATGTATCTAAGTTACGAGGATCGATCATAGCAACAGCTTCTTCTTCTGTTCTCATTCCTTCATCAACTAAATCACAAGCAATTTTTAAAGCAGCCTGTGCTGTTCTCTTACCATTACGTGTCTGTAACATATAAAGTTTACCGTGTTCTACTGTAAATTCCATATCTTGCATATCTCTGTAATGTTTTTCAAGAGTCTGGCATACTTCTTTGAACTGTACAAATGCTTCAGGGAATTTTTGTTCCATTTCTGAAATGTGCATAGGTGTACGAACACCAGCAACAACGTCTTCACCTTGAGCGTTTGTAAGGAATTCTCCGAATAAACCGTTATTTCCTGTAGCTGGGTCACGAGTAAATGCAACACCTGTACCACAGTCATCTCCCATATTACCAAATGCCATCATCTGTACGTTAACAGCTGTTCCCCATGAATATGGGATATCGTTGTCACGACGGTAAACATTAGCACGTGGGTTGTCCCAAGAACGGAATACAGCTTTTACAGCTCCCATTAACTGTTCTTTTGGATCTGAAGGGAAATCTTCACCAATTTTTTCTTTATATTCAGCTTTGAACTGTTCTGCAAGTTCATGAAGATCTTCTGCTGTAAGGTCAACATCCTGTGTTACCCCTCTATCTTCTTTCATCTTGTCGATTAATTCTTCAAAGTATTTTTTACCTACTTCCATAACTACGTCAGAATACATTTGGATAAATCTTCTGTAGCAATCCCAAGCCCAACGAGCATTGTTAGAAGCTTTAGCTAAAGTTTCTACAACTTCTTCGTTTAAACCAAGATTTAAGATTGTATCCATCATACCTGGCATAGAAGCTCTTGCTCCCGAACGTACAGATACAAGAAGTGGATTTTCTTTATCTCCGAATTTCTTTCCTGTAATTTCTTCCATTTTAACGATTGCTTCCATGATTTGATCCATGATTTCATCGTTGATTTTTCTTCCGTCCTCATAATATTGAGTACAAGCATCTGTTGTAATTGTGAAACCTTGTGGTACTGGAAGACCTAATTTTGTCATTTCAGCAAGGTTAGCACCTTTACCGCCAAGAGTGTTTCTCATGGTTGCGTCACCTTCAGTGAACATATAAACCCATTTTGCCATGTCTTTACGACCTCCTACATAATATTTTTTAATAAAAAGGATCTCTTCTTATTATTAGCATACTGCAATACGATAATCTATCGCACATATATTTTATACGGTTTGTCAAGGTTCGTCAAGGTCTTTTCGACAGAAAACTATTTATTTCCCATTTCTATATTTATCTAACGAAACCACCTGACCACCATTTATTCTCGACTCTTCTGCTGCCAAAGCACAATAGTGACTCTCTACTGATTCTTCTAACGAAGTGGTCCGTTTTGTAGGTCCTGTTTCATTCAGCAGCATATCTAAAAATTCTTCAACCATTCGATTATCCCCACCACCATGCCCAGAGAAATCTGAAGCAATTTTAGATATATCAATAACTTCCGTATTTTTTTGCCCAAATACTGTGATTTTAATTGTATTTTCCGTCATATCTGAAATAATTTCACCTTTTGTTCCCATGAATTTCGCATATCGACTTCCCGTAGCAGTAAATCCACACATTGTATGACTAATTGTTGTTCCATCTGTCATTTTCATATTCACAACCTGATGGTCTACTACATTGTTATCACAATGATATACACACCTTCCATATGGACCTGTTTTGATTGCTTCTAAAATTGTTTCTACACTTGGATGTAACGTCAACACATCTAATGGCCACTCCTTATAACCCGTTTTTGCGCCAATTCGATGATGTTCTAAGTAAATTTTTTCAGCATCATATGGGCAGGTTTCTTTTACTTTACACCCATCCATGCAACGAAGTGTTGCTCCTTTTGGTGCACATTCTTCCTTAAACAAATATGTATCCCCAAATGATGAAATCGACTCACAAGTTTTCCCTGTAAGCCAAAGAAGTAAATCCATGTCATGACAACATTTTTGCAAAATCATCGGACTTGTCGTCTCTGAATTTCTCCAATTTCCACGTACAAAACTATGTGCTTGATGCCAATATCCTACATTTTCAATAGACATTACCGAAACAACTTCTCCGATCACTCCACTATCCAAAATATCTTTCAATTTGGAATAGATTGGCGTATATCGAAGAACATGACATACAATAACCTTTCTGTTACATTCTTTTGCCACCTCTAAAATTTCTCTACATTCCTCTAATCTTGGTGAAATCGGTTTCTCTAGCAATAAATGATAACCTTTTCTTAATGCAGGAATTGCTTGCATAACATGTTGCTTATCCTGCGTTGTAATAAACATAATATCTGCTAATTTTTCTTGCTCAATTAACTCTTCCGCACTAGAAAAACACATCTTTGTCGGTATACTGTATTCTTTTGCTACCTCATTCACCTTTTGATTATCGATATCCGCAATTGCTACAATCTCCATTTTATCCGGAAACAACTTTGCTGTCGGTGCATATGTATCTTTTCCTCTACTACCAAGCCCTGCTAAAGCTACTTTTAATTTTTTATTCATCTTTCTTCCCCCTGTCTATTTTATAAATTTTATTATATATACTCCTTCTCAGATCGGCTTGTTATTTTATTTTAAAAACTTGTCATTTTATCTTTATTTGTTTTCTTCACTCTGTTAAAATAATAAAAAATCAAAAACATAGGAGACTATACAATGACCTATATCAGCACAAAATTAAAAAAAGAATTTTTAGTTGAATCTATTATAACTGTCCACTATTTTGAATATATGAACGATTTTATTTTTTCTGGAGAGTCTCATAATTTTTGGGAATTTTTATATGTAGACAAAGGAACCGTTTCTGTACAAGCTAATGATAGACAATACACTCTATCTGCAGGTGATATTATTTTTCATAAACCAAATGAATTTCACGCCATTCAATCTATCAGTAAGAAAGCTCCTAATCTCATCGCCATTTCCTTTGATTGCCATTCTCCTTCCATAAGATTTTTCTATAATTTTCAATGTACACTTACTTTAGAAGAGCGAATTCTCATTTCTAAAATAATTACAGAGGCAAAAAATACATTTTCTTCTCCATTGCACATTCCTTCGATAGAGCAAGTACAATTATGCGAAAATGCACCTTTTGGAGCACAACAATTAATTTCACTTTATTTAGAATTGCTTTTAATCACACTAAAACGAAACCATCTTGAAAATCCTGTTATGTCATCTCGCATAAATTCTTCTATTAAAGATAATCTTCCAGAAGAAATTTCATCTTTTATGAAAAGACATATTTGTGATAACTTAACCATTTCTTCTATTTGTAAAACATTTTCTATAAGTCGCTCTGTCCTACACACAATATTTACTGCTAAGCACAGCTGCAGTCCTATGGCATATTTTCAAAAATTAAAAATAGATTATGCAAAAGAACTTCTTCGTAGCCAAAAAATGAACTGTACCGAAGTCGCACATCATCTTTCTTTCAGCTCCCTTCAATATTTTTCAAAGCAATTCAAAAAAGCTGTTGGAATGTCTCCTTCAGAATACATTTCTTCCGTAAAAGGCATTTCTCATCTATAATACACTGATTGGGGACGTAGCACTTTACTATTTCACTATGTCCCCAATCAGGTAATACCCTGTCCCTTTTTACAGAACTTCTTCTTTTATTCAATTATTCACTAATAATAGTTCTTTTCACAAACAAATATAATTCTTCACTTTTTGCATTGGAGATTCTCATTTTATTAATTAATCTTTCCTTATACTCTTCACGCAACTCTTTTTCCTCAATAATTTCCTCAATTTTGGATAAATTCTTTTCTATTTTCATTTGTTCTAAAATATTCATAGCAATTTTCTGTTTCTGTAAATTCAATTCTTCTATCACATCATCTACAACTACATATTGCTTTTTATTATGAAAATTTACAACATCCTCCCATTCTTCAAATTTTCTTTGAAATATATCCAAAGCATTTTTGTGAAGTAAATCTGTTTTTAATAATCTATATTCTCTAATGCTACTATGTTTATATTGTAAATAACTATTTTCATTATTACCTTTCATCGGATTCAAATGAATGTAGCGAACACAATTCCAAAAATATCGTTCTGTTTCTATACATTCACTTTTAAAGCGATTTTGAAAAACATGTCCATTTCGATTATGTTTGTAATTATAATATTCTGCATATTGTGCCAGACATTTGGCCATGAATACAGCTAAAGCTGCTAATTCTGATTTGATAATTAGATGTACATGATTAGACATAATGCAATACGCGTAAATTTCCACTTTTTCCTCTTGTAAATGGTTTTTCAAAATTTTTTTTAAATAATTTTTTTCACGCGTTTGATTAAAAATTTTTTCTCGATTTATTCCTTTTGCTATTACATGATAAAATCCCGTAGAACTTTTTCTTCTTCGTTGACGTGGCATATTTCACCTTCCCTTTTTTATTATTCATTCAAAGCAAGTGTTCTGTAAAAAGGGACAGGGCATTTTCTATTTGGGGACGTAGTATTTTATAATTTTACTACGTCCCCAAATAACTAAAATTCAAACTTTTTCTCAAAGTATGTTTTTAAATCTTCAATTTTTATTCTTTCTTGTTCCATTGTATCACGGTCACGAACTGTAACCGCTCCGTCTTCTTCAGATTCAAAATCATAAGTCACACAGAAAGGTGTTCCAATTTCATCCTGACGACGGTAACGTTTTCCAATGTTTCCTCTATCATCAAATTCGCAATTGTATGTTTTTGATAATTCAGCAAATACTTTTTCTGCACCTTCATTTAATTTTTTAGAAAGTGGTAATACACCAATTTTGATTGGTGCCAACGCTGGATGGAAATGCATTACTGTACGTACATCTCCCCCTTCCAATTCTTCTTCATCATAAGCACTACAAAGAAATGCTAACACCATACGATCTGCTCCTAGAGAAGGTTCAATAACATATGGGATATATTTTTCTTTCTTTTCATCATCAAAATATGTCATATCTTGTTTTGACACTTCTTGATGCTGAGATAAATCGTAATCTGTTCTATCAGCTATTCCCCATAATTCACCCCAACCAAATGGGAATAAGAATTCTACATCTGTTGTTGCTTTACTGTAGAAACAAAGTTCTTCTGGCGAATGGTCTCTTGCACGCACTTCTTCTTCTTTCAATCCAAGTGAATATAACCAATCTAAACAAAATTGTTTCCAATATGCAAACCATTCAAGATCTGTTCCTGGTTCACAGAAAAATTCTAATTCCATTTGTTCAAATTCTCTTGTTCTAAAAGTAAAGTTACCTGGTGTAATTTCATTACGGAATGATTTACCGATCTGTCCAATTCCAAATGGAATTTTCTTTCTTGATGTACGTTGCACATTTTTAAAGTTTACAAAAATTCCTTGCGCTGTTTCAGGACGTAAATATACTGTGTTTTTTGCATCTTCTGTAACCCCTTGGAATGTTTTGAACATTAAATTGAATTGACGAATTTCTGTAAAATTATGTTTTTTACAAGTTGGACATGGAACATTATGTTCTTTAATCCAATCTTCCATCTGTTCTTTTGACCAAGCATCTACACTTTCTGTCAATTCAATTCCATTTTCTGCTGCAAAATCTTCAATTAATTTATCTGCACGAAATCTTTCCTTACATTCTTTACAATCCATTAATGGATCACTAAAACCGCCCAAATGTCCTGATGCCACCCAAGTCTGTGGATTCATCAAAATAGCACAATCAACCCCTACATTATATGGGTTTTCTTGAATGAATTTCTTCCACCACGCTCTTTTTACATTGTTTTTCAATTCTACACCCAAGTTACCGTAATCCCATGTGTTCGCCAAACCTCCATAAATCTCTGAACCTGGATATACAAATCCTCTCGATTTTGCTACTGCTACAATTTTTTCCATTGTCTTTTCCATTCGCTTTCTCTCTCCTTTACATTTATTTTCAAACTTATATATATAAGTCTCACTATCAAGCTTTATATGTAATTGATGTACTCTATAAATTGTTAATTATTATACATTCTTTCTATATGATTGTAAAGTCAACTAGATATTCTTTATCTATTTTAAACATATTTCCAATATTTCCAATGATTTAAACGTTTTATCTACATAAAACAAAAGATATTCCGACACAATTTTTTTCAGTTTTTTTAGAACTTGTTCTGACACTGTAAATGTATATAATTTTTCAATAGATGAACTAGCAATATATTGCATGGCATACAGTGTAGATGTATCGACTTTCATTGTATTATTCCTTTGTTTTACACATTTTTCACAGAGAAGTCCCCCATCCTTTATACTAAATACAAACGGAATACTTTTATTTCCACATTTTACACACTGAAATACTTGTGGTCCTTCTCCATTAATATATATTACCTTCAGTTCATATATGCAACGTATCAATTCATTTGAAATATTTTTCTTAGTCAACGCTCGAAAAGTTTGATACAATAATTTAAGCATTTCTGTTTCATCATTTTGTTCTCTTGTATAATATTCTGCAAATTCCATAAAATAAAATCCATAATATGTAGCTTCCATATCATTTTTTAATTCTTGAAAATAATTGGAAATATGAACTTGCATAATATTATACGAATTTCTTCCTTCATATAACGTAAACTCTCCAAAGCAAAAAGGACTTACAGCACCTCCAAACTGGCTATTTGGTCTTCTTGCCCCTTTTGCAAATGCTGAAATCCTTCCTTTTTCTTTGGTTAGAATTACGACTCTTTTATCGTACTCCCCTATAGGGGTTACTGACAGCACAATACCTGTCACTATCACTGGCTGCTTCACAATTGTATTCCTCTGTCTTTTTCATTCTACTCTTGCAGTATTCTAAATAATCTTCTATTTTCCCTGTTTTAGAAAATCTATCCCACGCTGTAAGTTCCATCGAATCACCTCTTCTTCTGTTCCTCTCTTTTTAGGTTCTCCGATTACTTTTGTTCTATACTAGTAAAAAACTTCCACCGTTTTCAAAATATTATTCATCTTTTGTATATCCAAAGTTTTTAATAAGAAAATCACTATCTCTCCAGTCCTTTTTTACCTTTACCCACAATTTCAAATTCACTTGCATCTCTAACATTTTTTCCATTTCATAGCGAGCATTCGTTCCTATTTTCTTTAACATACTCCCTTGTTTTCCTATAATGATTCCTTTGTGCGAATCTCTTTCACAAATAATCGTTGCTTCAATTTCCACAATTTTTCTTTTGAACTGCATCTTTTCAATCGAAACAGCAATCCCATGTGGAATTTCTTCATTCAACGCATGTAATGCTTTTTCTCTTATAATTTCTGCAACAATTTGCCTTTGTGGTTGATCTGTCACTGTATCTTCATCGTAAAATTGCGGACCATATGGGAGATATTGAAATAAAACGTTCACTAATTCATCTGTATTTTCTCCGCTTTTTGCAGAAACTGGGACAATCTCCGAAAAGTCATATAGTTTCTGATAAGCATCAATAAATGTCAAAACTTCTTCTTTCTTAACCATATCTACTTTATTAATCACAAGAATTACTGGAGTTTTCACCTTTTTTAACTGTTCTGCAATGTGTTTTTCTCCAGCTCCTATAAACGTAGATGGTTCTACAAGCCAAAGCACAACATCCACCTCATTTAATGTACGTTCTGCCACATTTACCATATATTCTCCCAACTTATTCTTGGCTTTGTGGATTCCAGGTGTATCCACAAATACAACCTGTCCTTGTTCTGTTGTCAACACAGTCTGAATTCTATTTCGTGTTGTCTGTGGTTTATTTGATGTAATTGCAATTTTCTGTCCAATCAAATAATTCATCAACGTCGATTTGCCAACATTTGGTCTACCAATTAATGTTACAAAACCTGATTTATAATCTTTTCTCATGCTTACCTCACTTTTATATATTTAAAATAAATCTTTTATTTCATCAAACAATTCTTTGTGTTCCTCAATTTTGTCTTCTCCACCGATAACACATAATTGATTTGCTTTAAGTATTGCCTCAACTATATCAGCAAGTTTTCTAATATCCTCTTGTGTTGCATCTAATATTTGTTCTCTTTCTTTTTCTATCATTTCTTTCGAGACATGATTCATATAAAGATTTAAGGAACGGTCTCCTTTCGCCACCGGATTCATCGGTTGATCCATATTACTAATTGTTCCAATAATGTATTTTGTCATATCTCTATTAGATACATCAAAATTACGAAGATATTCTGTTATTCCTTCATAAATTTCATTTGTCTTTTCTAAGTTTGGATCACGATAAGATACAAAATATCCATCTCCTAGACGATTAAAACTACTCATACATCCGTATGCGCCACCCTTTACTCTGACATTTTGCCACAAATAGTCGTAACTTAAAATGACTTTCAATATTTGAAGGGCTCCTGTATACTCTTCTCCTTGATCAATAAAGTTCCCTGCTCTTGCCACATACTGCACTTTAGAAGAAGTCTTAAATCCTTCATTTTTCTTCTCACAATGCAATATACAAGGAACACTCTCTGCACTTTCTTTATACAAGTCTACTTTTAAATCTGCAATTAGTTGTTCCATATCTGCAAGTCCATCTTCTGCTGCCGTATAACTAATTATCATATTATCAGCTCTAAAAAGCATTCTGCATAATTTTTGCAAATTCTGAATCAATTCTCCTTTTCTCTCTTCAAAATGTTCACAAATATCATTTATTGTCTTATAAAATGCAATTCCATTTGTAACATCTTTAAATTTTGCTAATGGAGATGTATATGACATTGCACGAAGTGCAGAAGTTAAATGGCCTGCCGACTGAAAACGCATCTGCAATCTTGATTTTGTCATATCCAAAATTTCTTTTAATCTTTTTTCATCATCTAATTTAGAGTTTACTAATATTTCTTTCATCATAGCAAACGCAATCGGAAGTTTATTGTACAATGCTTTTGATTTCATTTCAAAAGTAGCTTTGAATTCTTTTTCCTTCGTTTTCGTCACGTTTGGATACATTTCCAGCGAAGTACCTATTCCACCAGTATGAACATTAATTTCATTAAATAGTTCTCCGTACGCATAGTTTTTCGTATCAATAATTCCTAAAACAGATTGCAAAATTCCTACATACGGCAACATTTCTACTGGAACAGAGGATAAATCAAACAATAAATCTACATAAGCAATTCCATTCGTTTCAATGTTATGATAAACCATCAGTGTATCTTCATAATATTTTTCTTCATTATAAATTGGTGCAATTTTTCTTGAAATATCTTTTCTTTCAAGAACAGGAATGGTTTTTAGTTCTTCCTCCGTAGACGGTTCTTCCTGATATGCAATCAATTGTGCTGTTCTTTCTACAAGTCTGTCCACTTCCTCTTTAGAAAGACTTTCTTTGTATGCTTGTAATTTTTCATCTAACTCTTTTTCTAGTCTGGCTGTACGCCCTTTTTCTGCCTTTACAACTACAACTGAAGCATGTGTATTCTCTAATAAATATTTCTGTATTAGCTTCTCAAAATAATCTGTGTTTACTTGTTGTTTCAAAAATTCAAATGTTTCAATAGCATCTAAATGAATAAATGGTTTCTCATCATCATATAACCAACTATCAAATATCTGCAATCCATACATTAGTCCTTTTGGGAAATTGCCGAAATCAGCCTCACGATAACGGAATTCATGATAATTGATTCCCGCTTCAATCGCTTTTTTATCCATCCCTTTTTCCACAATAGTTCTTAATGTTTCTTCAATAACAGAAATAAACTCTTCTTTTTGCTCAAGATTTGCATTTTTTGCAACAATAGAAAAGACTGGTTGAAAAATCCCATTATCATAGGACCCCATAATATCTCTTCCAATTCCAGCATCTACAAGTGCTTTCTTAAGTGGTGCACCAGGTGCGGAAAGAAGAGCATAATCTAAAATTTCAAATGCCAAATATAAATTAGGATCTAAGCTCGTTCCTATAACCTTATTATACGATAAATACGTATTATTTTCTTCCGATTCATTACTTGAAATAGAGTAAGCAATTTCTACTTCTTTTCTCTCTGTAAATGGTTCCTGTTTTTTGATTTCAGAATCAATCTCTATTGCATTAAATTGACTTAAGTATTCCTTATCAAGCCACTCTAATTTTTCTTCCATATTCATGTTTCCGTACAAATAAATATAACTATTAGATGGATGATAATATTTTCTATGAAAATCTAAAAATTGTTCATATGTCAATTGTGGAATTACTTCCGGATCCCCTCCAGATTCATTTTTATAAGAAGTATCTGGAAATAATGAATTCAACACAACTCTATCTAAAACTCCTTCTGGAGAAGAAAAAGCCCCTTTCATTTCATTATATACAACACCATTATACTCCAACTTTGCGTCAGCATTATCTAGCTTATAACTCCAGCCTTCCTGACGAAAAATTTCATCATGCTCATAGATATTTGGATAAAACACTGCGTCCATATATACATGCATTAAGTTCTGAAAATCTTTATCATTACAACTTGCAATCGGATACACCGTCTTATCAGGATATGTCATTGCATTAAGAAACGTATTTAAAGATCCTTTTACCAATTCAACAAACGGATCTTTTGATGGAAATTTTCTAGAACCACACAAAACGGAATGTTCCAAAATATGTGGCAACCCTGTACTATCTTTGGGTGGAGTGCGAAATCCGATAGAAAACACCTTATTTTCATCATTATTTGAAAGAAGAACAACTTTTGCTCCACTTTTTTTATGTTTCAATATATATCCATCAGATTTCAACTCTTTTAAGTAATGTTCTTGTAGCAATTCGTATTCTGCTAATTCATTTAACTTCATATATCTGTACTCTCCTATTTTATTTTCATTCTATTTATATTTTTGACAATTTAATTTATTATAACATCTTTTATACAAAAAAAGAAGTTTCTCACAATAGTTTTATCTCTTATGATTACGCAAAATCACATCCTATCTAACTTATAATTAGACCTTTCATAACTAAAATGCAAATAAAAAAGTGGAAATCCAACTAGAATTTCCACTTTTTCTTCTTTATTAAATTTCTCTTGTATATTTTTTCAACCACTCTGTTTCTTCTTCATTTAAGAATGGAGAAATTTTTTCAAATACTTGTTTATGATAATCATTTAGCATTTTCTTATCTTCTTCTGACATGATTTCTGGATTAATCGCATCTAAATCAATTGGTACAAATGTTATCGTCTCAAAATACATGAACTGACCATATTCATTTGCTTCTCCTTTACGGACAATCAATTCATTTTCTGTACGAATTCCATGAGAACCCGCAATATAAATTCCTGGTTCATCTGTAACAACCATTCCTTCTTCAAATGGTGTTGTTTCACTTGGTCTATATTGCCATCTAATTCCAGAAGGACCTTCATGAATATTTAATAAATATCCTACACCATGTCCTGTTCCATGGTTAAAATTCAAATTCATATCCCAGAAAGGTTTTCTTGCAAGAATATCTAAGTTTACTCCCATTGCTCCATACATAAATTTTGCATTTGCAAGATTTAACATACTTTTTGCAACTGTTGTAAAATGCACTTTTTCAATATCACTCACTTCACCTAACGCAAATGTTCTTGTAATATCAGTAGAACCTTCATAATAATTTCCGCCTGTATCTGTTAAGAATAAAGCTCCTTCTTTTAATTCCACATCTGTTTCTGGTGTAGAAGTGTAATGTACAATAGCAGCGTGTTCTCCATAACCACAGATTGGCTCAAAACTTGGCCATAAAAATCCTTCCTGTTCCGCACGGAATTGTTCCAATTTCTCAGATGCACTCATCTCAGTAATTGTCATTTTACCAACATTTTCCTTTACCCATTTCATAAATTTTGTCATTGCCACGCCATCTTTAATATGAGCATTTCTTATATTGGAAAGTTCCACGTCATTTTTCATTGCCTTCATTAATACGGTTGGATTCTGTTTTTCTACTGTATGAACATTTTCCCCAATATTGTAATAAAGAGCATAATTTAATCTATCTGGATCAATAAGCAATGTATCTTCAGAACCATATGCTTTCATTGCTTCATAAACATCATTATATGGATGAAGAACAACATTTACTTTATCAAAGTTTGCTCTAATTTCATCATTTAACTTTGTTTCGTCTACATATAAATCAACTTGATCCATTGTAATGATAAGGTAACTTAATAATAATGGAGAATAAGCAACATCATTTCCTCTAACATTCAATGTCCACGCAACATCATCTAAGGAAGTAATAACATGAACATTCGCTCCTACTTCTTCCATCACTTTTCTAATACGTGCTAATTTAGATTCAGTACTTTCTCCAACAAGTTTTTCGTCTAATGCAAATGCTTTTTCTGTAGACAATGCTGGACGATCTTCCCATACTTCATCAACTAAATCATAAACATAATTGATGCTTCCGCCTTTTGTTGATGCTGCTTTTGCGTATTCCTTTCCTTCATCAACCGCAACAAGACGCCCATCAAAACCTAATGTACCATTTTCTTCTAATTTATTTGCTATAAATTCAAGAACTGTAGGAACACCTGGATTCCCCATACGATAAAGTTCTACGCCCGAACCTTCTAACTGTTGTTCTGCCTGAAGAAAATATCTTCCATCTGTCCAAAGACCTGCTTCTGTTCTAGTAATTACTGCTGTACCTGCAGAACCTGTAAATCCAGTGATAAATTCTCTCGCCTTGAAATGTTCTCCAACATATTCACTCTGGTGATTATCCGCTGATGGAACAATATACATATCAATATTTTTTTCTTCCATCAACGAGCGTAATTTTGCGATTCTTTCTGTAACTTTCATGTCACACCCTCCTTATTTTAAGGACAGTTTTAACTATCCTTGCCATTTTGACTATAGATACATAATACCACATTTTTTTCCTTATCTGCAATATATTTTAGTTTATCAACACTACTCACTTTTGATGCTTTTTTTAATTACAAACAATACTGTTAACATTAGCACAATACCAAATGGTAAGGAAATCCATGCTGATTGCGTAAATCCAGCAACAATGTATGTTATAAAAGTAACTACAGCTGCAGTTATTGCATATGGCAACTGTGTAGAAACATGATTAACATGATTACTTTGTGAACCTGCTGATGCCATAATCGTAGTATCTGAAATAGGTGAACAATGATCTCCACAAACAGCACCGGCCATACATGCTGAAATAGCAATGATCATAAGCGTTGGTTTGTTTGCAAACGCTTCCACAACAATTGGAATCAAAATACCAAATGTTCCCCATGAAGTACCTGTGGCAAAAGCTAATAAGCAACCAATTAAGAAAATAATAGCAGGTAAGAAATTCATTAAACTTCCTGTTGAATTTTTCACCAAACCTTCTACATATGTAGCTGCACCTAAGCTATCTGTCATAGCTTTTAAAGTCCATGCAAATGTTAAAATCATAATTGCTGGAACCATTGCTTTGAAACCTTCTGGAATGCATGACATACAATCTGAAAAACTTAATACTCTTCGAATTGCATATAAAGCAATTGTAATAACCAAACCAAAGAAACTTCCTAGAACAAGACCTACCGAAGCATTACTATTTGAAAATGCTGTAACGAAATCTGTTCCTTCAAAAAATCCACCTGTATAAATCATACCAATTACACAGCACACAATAAGGGATAAAATAGGAATTACTAAATCAATTACTTTTCCATTGTGATTCACTACCTCTGTTGATGCATTTTCATATGGTCGGTCAGGAGTTGTATAAATATCCCCTTTTTTTGCGTTATCTTCATGAATCTTCATTGGACCATAATCTACTTTCATCGTCACAATCGCAATCATCATAACAATCGTAAGTAAAGCATAGAAGTTGTACGGAATTGCTTTAATGAAAATAGAAAAACCATCTTCTCCCTTTACAAAACCAGTAACAGCTGCAGCCCATGAAGAAATTGGTGCAATAATACAAATCGGCGCTGCTGTTGAATCAATTAAATACGCTAACTTTGCGCGAGATACATTATGTTTGTCTGTCACGGGACGCATAACACTACCTACTGTTAAGCAATTAAAATAGTCATCAATAAAAATCAATACCCCTAGAACAATTGTAGCTAATTGAACCCCAACTCTTGTTTTAATATGTTCTCCTGCCCAACGCCCAAACGCAGCCGAACCTCCGGCTCTATTCATTAGAGACACCATCGCTCCTAAAATCACAAGAAAAACTAGAATTCCAACGTTATTCTTATCCGAAAGTACACTAATCATTCCACCTTGAAAAATATGTGTAACTGTTCCCTCAAAAGAAAAACCTGAATAAAATAATGCACCTACTAAAATCCCAACAAAAAGCGAACTATACACCTCTTTTGTAATTAATGCTAAAGCTATCGCTACAACTGGTGGCACCAATGCCCAAAAGGTTGCATATAACTCTGGTTTCGGAGGCTCCTCCGCTGCAAATACTGTCATTGAACACACAAGTACACATAACAAAGTCATACTTATAATTGCTGGTACTCTTTTTCTTAATCTTTCTCTCATCATAAACCCTCTCTTCATTCTTTTTCTTTTGAATGACTGAAACAAACCGATCACTTCTTAGAATGAAAAAAACCATAGACTTCTTAAAGGAACGTCTATGGTTATGTATACAATGAGATTATACAACAATTATATATATTCTAATCTATGATAGCGCTCCACAATTCTGTGACAGTACGTTGTATCTTATACAACGTCCCAGAATAAATCCTTGGACAAAGAATTTATCCTTCGGCATCTTTCCCTTTCTTGTTTAGAAGTCTGTCCTACTATAACTAAACCGTACTCTTTAAAAATGCACCTCTATCTTTCAGTTATTCAATTGTTTTATATTCTAACATACTTTCTGTGAATTGTAAAATGTTTTTTATTTTTTCACAAATTTCATGAAAAGAAGCTGCCGCCTCACAATTTATTAAATCGTGAAACGACAGCCCCTTTTCATTAATTGTTTTTATTCTTCATTTCCATAAAGAGTAATTAATTTATTCAAGTAAGCATATCTTTCTTTTGCTGCTTTTTCTGATTGAGCAAATAATTCCTCTGCTCTTTCTGGATTCATTCTTGCTAAAGCATTATAACGAACTTCACCATCTAAGAATTCTCTATAGCTTTCAGTTGGTGCTTTACTATCAAGAGTAAATTTATTTCCTTCTGCTGCTGGGTTAAAGCGGAAGTTATGCCAATATCCTGATTTTACTGCTAATTCTTCTTCTGTTTGTGCCTTGTTCATACCTTTCTTAATACCATGGTTAATACAAGGTGCATACGCAATAATTAATGATGGTCCTGGATATGCTTCTGCTTCTGCAATTGCTTTTACTGTCTGATTAAAGTCAGCACCCATTGCAATCTGTGCTACATATACATAACCATAACTCATAGCAATACTTGCCATATCTTTCTTCTTCACTTCTTTACCTGCTGCAGCAAACTGAGCAATAGCACCTGTAGGTGTAGATTTAGAAGATTGTCCACCTGTATTAGAATAAACTTCTGTATCAAATACCATGATGTTAATATCTTGACCAGATGCTAATACATGGTCAACACCGCCAAATCCGATATCATAAGCCCAACCGTCTCCACCAAAGATCCATTGTGATTTTTTCGCTAAGAAATCTTTATTATTTAGGATATCTTTTCTTAACTCACATCCACAATCGCAGTTTTCTAAAGCAACAATTAAATTATCAGTTGCTGTTCCGTTTGTTGCACCACAATTAAATGTTTCTAACCATTCTTTACCAGCTGCAACAACTGCTTCATTATCTCCACTTTCAACTAATTTTTCTACTTTTGCTTTCAATCCATTTCTCAATGCTTTTTGTGCTAACAACATACCATAACCAAACTCAGCATTATCTTCAAATAAAGAGTTAGACCATGCAGGACCTTGTCCCTTTTCATTTACTGTATATGGTGTAGATGGTGAAGAGTTACCCCAAATTGAAGAACAACCTGTTGCATTTGCAATATACATTCTATCACCAAATAATTGTGTAACTAATTTTGCATATGGAGTTTCTCCACAACCAGCACATGCTCCTGAGAACTCAAGTAATGGTTGTTTGAATTGACTTCCTTTTACTGTCGTTTCTTTGAATTTAGCAACCACTTCTGGTTTTACAGGAATTTCTCTTCCATAATCAAAGAAGTCTTGTTTTCCTGCATTTTCTTCCATATTTTCCATTACAAGTGCTTTTGCACCCTTCTTACCTGGACATACATTTGCACATGAACCACAACCTGTACAGTCATATGCTGATACAGTCATTGTGAATTTTAACCCTGGCATACCAATCATATCGATTGTTTCAAGTCCTTCTGGTGCATTTGCTGCTTCTTCTTCTGTTAATGCTACTGGACGGATAACCGCATGAGGACATACATATGCACAACGATTACATTGGATACAGTTTTCTGATTTCCATACTGGAATATCTACTGCAATACCACGTTTTTCATAAGCTGCTGTACCTGATGGTGTAGATCCATCAACATATTCTGTAAATGCAGATACTGGAAGTGTATTTCCTTCTTGCGCATTTACTTTTGCCTGAATATTTTTAACAAAATCTACAACTTCTGCCTTTCCACCTTTTACTTCTGGTGTGAATAAACCTTCGTCTTCTGCATTTTTCCAAGATTCTGGAACTTTGATTTCTACTACCTGTTTTGCTCCTGCATCAATAGCGTCATAGTTCATCTGTACAATCTTGTCACCTTTTTTACCATAAGAAGCTTTTGCAGCTGCTTTCATTAATTCAATCGCATGGTCTTCTGGAATAATATTAGCAAGTTTAAAGAATGCTGACTGAAGAACTGTATTAATACGTCCACCAAGTCCGATTTCTTTTCCGATCTTAATACCATCAATTACATAAAGCTTAATATTATGATTTGCAATAAACGCTTTCACCTGTCCTGGTAAATGTTTTTCCAAACCTTCCATATCCCATGGACAGTTCAATAAGAATGTTCCACCGTCTACCAATTCCTGAACCATATTATATTTATTAACATAAGATGGGTTATGACAGGCAACAAAATTAGCTTGTTTAATCAAATATGTTGATTTGATTGGGCTCTTACCAAAACGAAGGTGTGACATTGTTACACCACCTGATTTTTTAGAATCATAATCAAAATATGCTTGCGCATACATATCTGTATTGTCACCAATAATCTTAATAGAGTTTTTATTGGCTCCAACTGTACCATCTGCACCAAGTCCCCAGAATTTACAGTTAATTGTTCCTTCAGGAGTTGTAACTAATGGTGCACCAACTTCTAATGATAAGTTTGTTACATCATCAACAATACCAATTGTAAATTTCTGTTTTTCATTATTGTTATATACCGCAACAATCTGAGCCGGAGTTGTGTCTTTAGATCCTAATCCATAACGTCCTGTGAATACTGGTACTGCATCAAATTTTGTTCCTTTTAATGCAGCTACAACATCTAGATATAATGGTTCTCCGAGTGCTCCAGGTTCTTTTGTTCTATCAAGAACTGTAATTTGTTTTACAGAATCTGGAATTGCTTTTACTAATGCTTCAGCACTAAATGGTCTGTAAAGGCGAACTTTAACAACACCGACTTTACGTCCTGCTGCCATTAAATAATCAATTGTTTCATCAATAGTATCGCATACAGAACCCATAGCTACAATAATATGTTCTGCATCTTCTGCACCATAGTAATTGAATAACTTATAATTTGTTCCAATCTTTTCATTCACTTTATCCATATATTCCTGTACGATTGCAGGCATTGCATCATAATATGGATTACAAGCTTCTCTAGCTTGGAAGAAAATATCTGGGTTCTGAGCTGAACCTCTTTGACATGGGTGATTTGGATTTAAAGCATGTTTTCTAAATGCATCAATCGCATCCATATCTGCCATATCTTTTAAATCTTCATAATCCCATGTTTCAATTTTTTGAATTTCATGAGAAGTTCTAAATCCATCAAAGAAATTGATAAATGGAATCTTTCCTTTGATTGCTGCTAAATGTGCAACTGGTGTTAAGTCCATAACTTCCTGCACACTTGATTCACAAAGCATTGCACAACCTGTCTGACGACAAGCATAAACATCTGAATGATCGCCAAAAATAGATAACGCATGACTTGCTAATGCACGAGCTGATACGTTAAATACACCTGGTAATTGTTCACCTGCAATTTTGTATAAATTAGGAATCATAAGCAATAATCCCTGAGATGCTGTGTATGTTGTTGTCAAAGCACCTGCTGCTAAAGAACCGTGTACAGTACCTGCAGCTCCTGCTTCTGATTGCATTTCTGTAACTTGAACTGTTTGTCCAAAAATATTTGTTCTACCTTGAGTAGCCCATTCATCTGTAGCTTCCGCCATAACGGATGAAGGTGTAATTGGGTAAATAGCAGCAACGTCAGTAAAAGCATACGAAGCGTGTGCTGCTGCATGATTACCATCCATGGTTTTCATTTTTCTTCCCATTGATTTGTCCTCCTTCAAATTTTTATATTGAATTTTTACATATATGCATATTATAATCCTATGAAAAATAAAAGTCTAGTGATTATTTGTTCCTTTTAGGAAACAATAACACAATCACTAGACTTTTTTTATTTCGAAAATCTTAATTTTGTTTTTTTCTTTTTCGCTTTCATTCGAGAAATCCCTCTCCCCTGTCCATCTCCCGATTTATAAGTAATAGCAAGAAGACCCATTGCAATTACAACAGATAAAACTGCTACAACTTGGGAAACAGGCAAATCAAAAACAAGTGTTTTTAATTTATCTACTCTTCCACTTTCTATAAAAAATCTTCCTGCACCATAACTAATAACATAAAGAAGAAAAATTTCTCCTTTATATACCTCAAATCTCTGATAAATTAGAAGTCCAATTAAAATAATCAAACAAAGTATAATTTCGTATAAAAATGATGGACTAACTCGAATCATATTCACTCCATCTATCTTTTCTACATTCTGACGCATTTTTTCAGTTACATCCATGGCTCTAACCGAATCAATCGGTAACTGCATAGAAAAAATTCCATCTGTATATTCTCCGAAGGCTTCTCGATTAAAAAAGTTCCCCAACTTTCCTAAAATTTGCCCAATAAGCAATGCTGGTACAATCGTATCCAAAACTTTCCAAACAATAAGCCCCTGTCTTTTGCAGTAAATAAAAATTGTTATCACTCCTGCAATTAACGCTCCATAAAACGCAAATCCCCCAGAACGAAAATCAAAAATCTTTATCCAATGTCCTTTAAATTGTTCTAAACCAAAAAGAACATAATATACTCTTGCTCCAATCACACCAAAAATGATAACGAATATAGAAAGTGTTAAATATTCTTCTGCTTCTTGTCCACTTCGATGGGCCAGCCACATTGTAAAGAAAATCCCAAATAAAATTGCAATTCCAAGTAAAATTCCAAAATATGTGACTTCGAACCCAAATAAATTTATCTTTTCCCCGATATTTTCCCAACAAATGTTTAAATTAGGGAAACTAATCATCTTATTCATACTCTTATCCCCACTTATTTTCTATACATTGAATCTAAATAATATAATATCTCCGTCTTTTACAACATATTCTTTTCCCTCTAGACGAACAAGTCCTTTTTCTTTTGCTGCCGTATACGTACCACATTCCATTAAGTCATCGTAACTTACAATTTCTGCACGAATAAATCCTCTTTCAAAGTCTGTATGAATTTTACCGGCAGCCTGTGGAGCCTTTGTTCCTTTTTTAATTGTCCACGCACGAACTTCAGGTTCTCCAGCTGTCAAATAGCTGATTAAACCTAGTAGACTATAACTTGCACGAATCAATTTTTCTAATCCAGATTCTTCTAATCCTAAATCTTCCAAGAACATTTTCTTTTCATCATCATCTAATTCCGCAATTTCTTGTTCTATCTGTGCACACACAACAAATACTTCACAATTTTCTTTCTTCGCATATTCTCGAACTGCGCAAACACCCTCATTATCTGCTGCATCATTTGCCAAATCATCTTCCGCTACATTTGCAGCAAAAATAACTGGTTTATATGTGAGAAGATTGTAACTTTCAAGCCATTCTAATTCCTCATCGTCTTCCACTTCGAAACTGCGAGCCATATTACCTTCTTCTAAATATGCTTTTAACCTTTCTAATAAAGCCAATTCTTTTGCAACTGTCTTGTCATTTCTTGCCACTTTTACTGCTTTTGCAATTCTTCTTTCCAAAATTTCAATATCTGAAAAGATTAATTCTAAATTAATCGTTTCAATATCACGAAGAGGTGCGATGCTACCATCTACATGGACAATATTGCTATCTTCAAAACAACGTACAACATGAACGATTGCATCTACTTCACGAATATTGGCCAAAAATTGATTCCCAAGTCCTTCACCTTTTGATGCGCCTTTTACAAGACCTGCAATATCAACAAATTCAATAGCAGCTGGAACAATTTTTTTTGTTTGGTACATTTCTCCCAAAACATCTAATCGTTTATCTGGTACAGTTACCACTCCAACATTTGGATCAATTGTACAAAATGGATAGTTTGCTGATTCTGCTCCTGCTTTTGTTAGAGAATTAAACAATGTACTTTTCCCTACGTTTGGTAATCCCACAATTCCTAATTTCATTTTACTTTATCCTCGCCTTCATTTTATTTTCTAGTTTTCTTCTTTTGCTTCTATTAAAATAACAATTCCCTCTGAAAGTGTTATCTGCACTTTTTCTTCTCGTGCTTGATTGCTAACGCACAAACTGTCATATGGACATAATCTATGATTGTGTAAAGGATATTTTGCTCCCACAATAGAGAATTTCTCTATACATCTATCTAGTGGAAATACTGAAAAATACTTTCCGTACATTTTTGATTTTTCTAATATAGCTTCTTTTTCTATAAGATAAATTCTATTATTTTCATCAATCATTTCTGCATGTATCCCCTCTTTATGAGGAATAGTCAACACTTGAATATTAGCCAGAACATGATCTATACGATTTCCAGTTGCACCTAGCAAAATAATTTCCTTACTATCTAATTCCATCGCCTGACGAACAGCAATTTCTGTATCTGAAAAATCTTTTTCCGGATTAAATTTCCTTATGAAAACATCTGTATTTTCTTGATAAAATCGTACAATATCTTCCGAAAGACTGTCAAAATCCCCTACAATATAATCTGGTTTTATATGGTTGCGATACAAAAATTCCACGCCTCTATCTACTCCAATAAGAACATCATATTCCAATTCTTTCAATTTTGTAGTTGCAAATTCTTCTTGAATCATTCCACCACTTACAATCATCGTTCGTTTATTCATATTTATTCAAAATCTCCATAAACTCTCTTGTATTTTCTTGTACGTTTCCTTTGAAAACAGCTGACCCAGCAACAATAATATTTGCGCCTGCTTTTAGTACATTTTCAATATTTGATGTATAAATTCCACCATCAACCTGAATATCTGTTTCCAAGCCATATCTGTTAAGCATTTCTCTTGTCATACGAATTTTTGTCAAAGATTCTTCGATGAATTTTTGCCCACCAAATCCAGGATGTACTGACATAATCAAAATCATATCAACTTCATTTACATATTCTTCCAATGCAGATACCGGTGTGTCTGGACAAATAGAAATTCCTACTTTCATTCCACACTCTCTAATCTTTTTAATCGTTTTATGCACATCTTCACAAGCTTCTAAATGAATAGTAATTAAATCTGCGCCAGCTTTTTGAAATGCTTCTACATAACGAATTGGCTCATTTATCATCAAATGTGCATCAATCACTTGATTCGTACAACTTTTGATTGATTGCAACACAGGCATTCCAAAGGAAATACTCGGTACAAATAATCCATCCATAACATCAAAATGGAGATATTCTGCCCCATTTTTTTCTGTTACTTGAATTTCTTCTCCCAACTTTTTAAAATCCGCCGCTAATATGGACGGTGCCAATATATATTTCATGATTAGTATCTCCTTTTCTCCTGTAATTCTTTATACATTTCCACATAATTTTCATATCTAACTTTATGGATTTTTCCTTCCTCTACAGCTTGTTTCACCATGCAGTTCGGCTCATGAATATGATCGCATCCATTAAACTTACACGTACCTTCATACTGTTCAAATTCTGGAAAGTAATATTTTAATTCTTCTTTTTCAAACGCATTTACATAAAGGGAGCTAAATCCAGGCGTATCCATAATATAAGACGTGTCATCAATTGGAATTAATTCTGAATGACGTGTAGTATGTTTTCCTCTTTCAATTTTTTCACTAATGCTTCCCGTCTCCATTTGAATTTCTGATTGAAGCAAATTAATAAGAGATGATTTTCCAACTCCTGAAGGACCAGCAACTGCAGTCATCTTCCCTTTTAGCACTTCTTTCACAAGTTTTATATTTTCTTCTTCTTTGGCACTTGTAAAAATAACTCTATAACCACAAGACTCATAAATTTTTTCTAATTCTTGAATTTCTTTTTGTTCAGCAATATCTTTTTTATTAAAACATAATACAATTGGAATCTTTTTACTTTCCATCATAACAAGAAATCTATCTAATAAATTAAAATGTGGTTTTGGTTTTGTAACAGCAAATACAACAAGCGCTTGATCAATATTTGCTACCGCTGGACGAATCAGTTCATTCTCTCTTGGCAATATTTTTACTATATTTCCAAGCTTTTCTTCTTCATTTAGTACATTTATCTCCACATTATCTCCTACAAGTGGTTTGATTTTCTCTCTACGAAATGTTCCTTTTGCTTTACATTCATAAACGCCAAATTCTACTACGTGAACGTAGTAGAATCCGGCAATTCCTTTTATAATTTTTCCCTGCATCATTTTTTCCTACTCTTAATCAGTTGACTCTGATCCTGTACCATTATCTGTCGCAGGTCCTCTACTAATGTAAACTGTGACAGTTGTCCCCTGTACAACATTTTTACCTGACCCCGGATCACAGGAAATAACTGTATCTTTTGGTAAGTCACTATTTTGATATACTTCTCTATATCCTAACTGCTGTGATTCTAGACTGTTTTTCGCATATGTCTTTGATTTTCCAATAATATCCGGAACTGTAACTTCTGTTTGTTTTTTCCCTTTACTTACACGAATTACAATTGTACTTCCTTTTGTCACCCGTGAACCAGCACGTTTACTCTGATAAAATACTTTTCCTTTTTCTGTATTATCACTGTAATCCTCTTCCACAGAAACTTCAACACCTTTTGCTTTCAATGCAGCGACCGCACTTGATTGTGTCATCCCGATAACATTTGGAATTTCTGGTTTATCTTCGCCCAAACTAACAATCAAATTAATTTCTTCATCCAATGCAACTTCCGAATTAGCTGAAGGTTCTGTTCTAATCACTTCATCTTGCTGATATTCAGCACTTGTTTCAAATTTTGAAGTATCTACTCTTACATTTGTAAATCCAGCTTCGTTCAATATTCTCAATGCTTCTCTTTGATCTTTCCCTGATACATCAGGAATAGCTTTTGTTTGTTCTTTTTTCCCAGAACTAATCACAACTTTAATTACTGATTTTTTCTTTACTTCTTTATTGGCTCCTGGCGTCTGTTTAATAATTTGGCCTTTTTCATATGTTGTCGATTCCTCTTCAGATTCCACCACTAATTTCATTTCGTATTTCTTATTTTTTAACACTTCAATTGCTTCGTCTTCTGTCATTCCTCTTAAATCTGGAACTTTTACTTTTGCATTTTTATCTGCATCATCTTCCAAATGAATAGATGGCCCAAATTTCAAAAGCCCTGTAGCTTTTCCTATAATAAACACAACAATAAATGCAATAATAACAACCGCCACAATTGTTAATATCTTCATCATTTTTGCCATTTTCGGATTTACATCATCATTCTTTTTACGACCTTTTTTGTCATAATCATCATCGTCTTCAAAGTCATCATAGTCATCAAAATCTTCATCCTCTGAAAATTCATCTTCATCATATGAAATGTCTCTTTTTGCTTTGCGAACATCATCAGCATTGAACATAACCGTCTCATCCATTACTCGCATAGGTCCAATAACAACAAAATCTCCATCTGGATCTACAAGAGAATGTTTTAAATCTTCTTTCAAAGAAGCGATATTCTGATATCTTCTATCCGCACTTTTTTGCGTACATTTTAAAATAATCTGTTCTAAACTAAATGGAATATCTTCCACATACTCTGAAGGTGGTGTGATTTCTTCCTGTAAATGTTTAATTGCGATAGAAACAGCCGTATCCCCATCAAAAGGTAGGTGACCTGTCACCATTTCGTACATAGTTATACCAAGAGAGTAAATATCGCTCTTAAAATCACTAAAACCACCTCTTGCTTGTTCTGGAGAAGTGTAATGTACAGATCCCAATGCATTTGTGCTAATTGTGTTTGATGATGTTGCCTTTGCAATACCAAAATCTGTCACTTTTACTTTTCCCTCTTTGGAAATCATGATATTTTGCGGTTTAATATCTCTATGCACAATATTATGTAAATGTGCTGCTTCAATTCCATTTGCAACCTGAATAGCAATACTGATTACTTCCTTTGGAGATAAAACACCTTTCTTTGTAATATAATCTTTTAGCGTAATACCTTCTACAAGTTCCATAACCATATAGTATAATCCGCTTTCTTCTCCAACATCATATACATTAACAATATTTGGATGCATAAGTCCTGCGGCTGCTTGTGCTTCTGATTGAAATTTTCTTACAAAAAGTTCATCCTCTCTGTATTCCTTTTTCAAAATTTTAATAGCTACAAATCGGTTTAATTTATGGTCTTTTCCTTTGTATACATCCGCCATTCCACCTGAGCCAACTTTGCTCAGCACTTCATAACGATCCCCTATAAAAATTCCATCTTTCATTATACATTCACCTCACATGCAAATGGTTCAACAAGCACAATTCCAATATTGTCCTTTCCGCCGTTCTCATTTGCTTTTTCTACTAATTTCATTGCAGTTTCAACAATGTCTCTTCCACTTTTAACAATCCTGAAAATCTCATCGTCATCCACCATATTAGTCAAACCATCTGTGCACATTAAAATGACATCGCCTTTCTGCAAATGATATTCAAAAAAGTCTGCTTCCACATCTTCCTTGGCCCCAATAGCTCTTGTGATAATATTCTTATCTGGGTGATGCTTTGCTTCTTCTTCATTTAATCCCCCTAAACGAACCATTTCTTCTACTAGAGAATGATCCTTTGACAATTGTTTAATTTCATCTCTGATTAAATACAATCTACTATCTCCGACATTGGCAAAATACAGTGTATGTTCAATAATTGTTGCAACTACTAAAGTTGTCCCCATTCCTTCCATTTCGGTATTTTCTCGAGCTTTTTCTACAATCTTATGATTAGCTTCTTGAACGGCCTCAGTGATAATTACCTCTGGACCCATCCCCGCATTGTTTCTGATATGTTCTTCTAAAACTTGCACTGCATATTTTGACGCAAAATCTCCAGCCTTATGCCCCCCCATACCATCTGCTACAACAAACAGATTTGGAATATGACCAATAGGCTTATCTGTTACATATACATAATCTTGATTTACCTCTCGTTTTCTGCCTATGTCCGTTAATGAAAATATCTTCATAAACTTCTCCTTATATTTTACTTTCCTCCGAGTAGCGTCTTCGAAGTTGTCCACAAGCCCCATCAATATCTGAGCCCATTTCTCTTCTTATAGTAACATTTATTCCACTTTTTTCAAGTTTATTTTTGAATTTTTCCGCATTCTGCCGTGTAGGTTTCTCAAAATTTCTCTCCTTAATTGGATTAACTGGAATTAGATTCAAATGACAATTTCGTGGTTTTAAAATAGAAATCAGTTCCTTTGCATCTTCTTCCCGATCATTAACCCCTTGCACAAGGCTATACTCAAATGTAATCCTTCTACCAGTTTTATCAAAATAATAATCGCACGCTTCAAGTACTTCTTTTAAATCATATTTATTTGCCACTGGCATTAATTCTCTTCTCTTTTCTTGTGTTGAACCATGAAGTGAAAGTGCTAGTGTGATTTGAAATTTTTCTTCAGCAAGTCGCTTCATATTTGGAACAATTCCACACGTAGACACGGTAATATTTCTTTGGCTAATATGTAATCCACATTCATTACTAACCAACTTAATAAATTGCACAAAATTTTCATAATTATCCAAAGGTTCACCTGTTCCCATAATAACAATATTAGAAACTCGTTCACCTGAAATTTTCTGTATTTGATAAATTTGTCCCAACATTTCCGACGGAGTTAAATTCCTAGCTAATCCGTCCAAGGTAGATGCACAAAATCTACATCCCATACGACATCCCACTTGTGACGATATACAGACAGAATTACCATGTTTATAACGCATCAACACACTTTCTACTACATGATTATCTCTCAAAGCAAAAAGAAATTTATTAGTTCCATCCATTTTAGAAATTTGTCTTTCCACCATCTTTACGGAATAAATTTCATAATCTCGCTCCAATTTTTCTCGCAATGCTTTCGATACATTTGTCATTTCATCAAAAGAATCTACCAATTTTTCATGCAACCAACTATAGATCTGTTTACTTCGAAAAGCTTTTTCACCTATACTTTCCATCTCTTTTTTTAACTCTTCTGGTGTGTAAGAGCGAATATCTTTCTTTTCCATACTAATCCTTTCTGAATTTCGCTATAAAAAATCCGTCACTGTTATGTATTCCTGGAAGAAATTGAATACACCCTTCTTTTACAGATGATTTTAATTGTTCACAAAGAGTATCTTTCACAGAAACCAAATTATATTGTTTGTATTGTTGCAAAAACCATCGTACATTTTCCATATTTTCTTCTTCATTAATCGTACAAGTACTATATATAAGAGTTCCTCCAGATTTCACATAATTTTGCACAACTGACAAAATCTCCCTCTGTAATTTTTGCAATTCATTTTGTGTTTCCTTAGTCATTTTGTATTTAATATCTGTCTTTTTCCCTAAGACTCCAAGTCCAGAACATGGTAAATCTGCTAAAACAATGTCTGCTTTTTCCTTTGACTTTTCATCATAAATCAGTGCATCTTGTTGCACAGCATAAATATTTTCCATCGCGGAACGTTTAATATTATCCTCTAATAATTCAACTTTTTTCTCAGTCAAATCTCTAGCCTCTACGCAACCTGTTCCACATAATTTATCAGCCATATGTAATGCTTTACCACCAGGAGCAGAACAAACATCAATAACATAATTATTTTCTTTTGGATCTGCAATCTCTGCAACAAGCATAGAACTAATATCTTGTACTTGAAAATACCCTTCTCTAAAACTTTCTAAATCTCCAAGATAATTATATCCTGAAATTTCTAACGCATATGGAAGATAAGGATGTTCTTTTACTTGCACATTTTCTTCAATAAGTTTTTTCATTAAATTTTCTTTGGAGATCTTATGTAAATTGCAACGAATAGTTGTCCCTTTCTCTAAAAGAAAACCTTGTAACATTTTTTCTATCGTCGGTAAATCATAAGATTTTTCCCATTCTTTTAATATCCAAATCGGCATCGAATATTTTATCGACATATATTCTATCATATTCTCTTTATCTGGATATTGAATATTACTTACATTTCTGTCAATATTACGTAACACTCCGTTCACAAATCCTTTTAATTGAAAAAATCCTTTCTTCTCAGCTAGCTTCACCGCTTCATTACAAACAGCAGAATTAGGAACATTATCCATATATTTTATCTGATAAACAGACTCCCTAATAATTGTGCGAATTACCGGCTTCATTTTATTTACTTTTACTTTTGAAAATTGATTAATGATATAATCTATTTCTATCAAATGTTCTAATGTCCCTTCGACAACTCTTGTAATAAATGCACGCTCTTTTTTATCTAAATATTGGTATTTTTCTAACGTATTTCTAAGAACAATATGGCTATATCCGCCTTCTTTTGTAATCTCAAGCAAAATTCCTAAAATGATTTCTCTTTCATTAATCTGTTTAGTCATCCCTTCTTCTTCCTCCTGCAATTAAAAGAATACGAACTAACTGCAAAATAGATGCTGCTGCACTAGCTACATAAGTCAACGCTGCCGCACGCAATACTTTTTTCGTATCAGACACTTCATTTTGATATAACATACCACTACTTCCTAAAATTCTTATGGCACGTCTAGATGCATTAAACTCTACTGGAAGCGTGACGAGTTGAAACAACACAGAAAGTGAAAAGGCTACAATTCCTAAATGAATAAACAAATCTGATGAACGGCCTGTAATAAAAAATCCTAATAAAATCAAGGGCCACGCAATTGTCGCTCCAAAATTTGCCACAGGTACCAATGCTCCTCTAAACTGCAGTGGTGCATATCCTGTTGCATGCTGAATAGCGTGTCCACACTCATGCGCCGCAACACCTACTGCTGCAACGGAGGCCGACTGATATGTGCTATCCGATAAACGAAGTACTTTATTTCTCGGATCATAATGATCTGTCAAGTGACCAGACACTCTTTCAATTCTCACATCGTATATATTTGCATTGTGCAAAATTCTCTCCGCTGCTTCTCTTCCTGTCATGCCAGAATGATTTGATATTGACTGGTATTTTGCAAATGTAGTTTTTACACGTGCCGATGCAATAAGAGTGATCACCATTCCTATGACAACCAACATGTATGTCGGATCAAAATACATTGGATAATACATGATTACTACCTCTACTTTCTAGACTATCCTAACTTTGTCTGTTCTTTTATAGCATATCCTCTTAAAAATGCCGCTGCATCCATTCTTTTCTTCCCTGGAATTTGCAACTGTGTTATTTTAAGAAGATTTTTTCCAGTTTGCACAAAAAATCCATCTTTTTCCACTTTCACGATGGTTCCTGCTTCACAGTTTTCTTCCCCTTCAAAAACTTCCGCTTCCCAAATTTTCATAATTTTGTCTTCCCAAACAGTATATGCACTTGGCCATGGATTTAATCCTCGAATTAATCTTTCAATTTTTTCTGCATCACTATTCCAATCAATATTTCCCAATTGTTTATCTAACATTCTAGCATATGCTGTAGTTGTTTCTCCTTGTTTTTCTCCTATAAGTGTTTTCTCTTCTAATGCTTTCAATGTTTCCACACAAAGTTTCGCTCCAGCTTCTGCTAATTTATCATGAAGACTCCCACCTGTTTCTTTTGATGAAATTGGAATTTCTGTTTTTAAAAGCATATCTCCTGTATCTAATCCCTCATCCATCTGCATTGTTGTTACTCCTGTAATATCTTCCCCATCAATAATAGACCATTGAATCGGCGCTGCTCCACGATACTTTGGAAGAAGTGATGCATGTACATTAATGCACCCATATGGTGTCATTTCTAAAATTTCTTTTGGTATAATCTGTCCAAAAGCAACAACAACCATAACATCTGCTTGATATTTTCTCAATTCTTCCACACTCTCAGAATCACGAATTTTCTTTGGCTGAAATACAGGTATTCCATGCTGTAATGCCACCTCCTTAACTGGGGTGAATTGCATTTCCTTTCCTCTTCCTTTTGGTTTATCTGGTTGTGTAACCACTAACACAACTTCATGTCCAGCACGAATAAGTTCTTCCAAAGTTCCAACAGAAAAATCTGGTGTTCCCATAAAAATTATTTTCATCTTATTCTTCCTCCCCATAGAAAACATCATGAAGTTCTCCTTCTACTTTGTCCACATATAACTGTCCTTCTAAATGATCTATTTCATGACAAAATGCTCGCGCTAAAAGTCCTTCTCCTTCAATTTCAAAAGGTTGCATTTCTTCATCATATGCTCTTACTTTCGCATAAAACGGTCTTGTTACCTCTCCGGCTTTCCCCGGTACACTTAGGCATCCTTCATCACCAGTCTGTTCTCCACTTGTTTCAATAATTTCCGGATTAATAAGTAAAATTGGGCCTTCACCCACATCAATTGTAACAATTCTCTTTAAAATTCCCACCTGTGGAGCTGCAAGTCCAACTCCCATTTCTTCGTACATTGTATCAAACATATCATCAATAAGTTCCAATGTTCTAGGTGTAATTGTTTTTACTTCTTTACATTTCTTTGTTAAAACTTCATCACCAATTTTTCTAATTTCTCTAATAGCCATTATTTGCTCCCTTCTAAAATACATTAACCGGATTGAAATCAAATTGAATTTTTATTTTTTGAAATCCGGAATTCATTTCTATATATTTTTCTAAAAAATCTTTCATATCTATTAGCATATCATATCTTTCTTGTTTTATATAAATTAATTTTCTGTAAACATCATTTATTTTTTCTATATAAGGGCTTACAGGACCGATAATCTGATATTCTTTTCTCTTATTCACTCTTTCTGCATACTCTTTTAAGAAAAATGCTCCTCTCTCCAATAACTGCTCATCTCTACTTGTCATGTATATGGCAAGCAATTGCTCTGCTGGTGGATATCCCATCAATTCTCGATAATTTATTTCTGCTTGGTAGAAGGCTGCATAGTTTTGTTGTGCTGCTGTCTGAATGCAATAATGTTCTGGACTATATGTTTGAATAACTACCTCACCTTTTTTCTCTGCACGTCCTGCACGTCCACCAGCTTGTGTCAACAATTGAAAGGTTCTTTCTCCTGCTCGATAATCATTTGCATAAAGTGACAAATCTGCCGCCAATATTCCTACTAAAGTTACATTCGGGAAATCATGCCCTTTTACAATCATTTGTGTTCCTATTAATATATCCGCCTCTTCATTTGCAAATGCAGATAAAATTTTTTCGTGTCCACCTTTTTCTTTTGTTGTATCCATATCCATACGCAAAACTTTTGCAGTAGGAAATTCTTTTTCTACAATTTCTTCAATTTGTTGTGTTCCTGCTTTAAACCCTCCAATATGTCGGGATTTACATTTCGGGCAACTTGTTTGCATTGTTTCTTCATATCCACAATAATGACAAACCAATTTACCATTTTTATGAGAAGATAATGCCACATCGCAGTGGGGACATTTTGCCACATACCCACAAGAACGGCAAGAAACAAAGCCTGCATAACCTCTCCGATTGATAAACAAAATAATCTGTTCCTTCTTCTCTAATCTTTCCTCTATGAGAGTTCTCAATCTATCACTAATAATCGAACGATTGCCCTTCTTTAATTCTTCTCTCAAATCTACTGTATACATCTGAGGAAGTTCTTGACCTGTTGCTCTGCGTTTTAATTCTAATAATGTATATTCTCCATGTAGAGCCCTATAATAAGAATCAACCGACGGAGTTGCCGATCCAAGAACCACACTTGCTCCCTCCATTTCGGCTCTTCTTCTTGCAGTTTCTCTTGCATGGTATCTTGGAATTTGTTCACTTTTATAAGTTACTTCATGTTCCTCATCTATTACAATCAATCCAAGATGTGCAAAAGGAGTAAACAGTGCTGAACGTGGGCCTATCATTACATCGATTTCTCCATTTTTTGCACGAATCATTTGATCATATTTTTCTCCTTCGGACAACCTTGAATTCATAATAGATACCCTATCTCCAAACCGCCTGTAAAACCGCATAACCGTCTGATATGTAAGTGCAATCTCCGGAATCAAAAAAATTGCTTGTTTTCCATCTTGCACAACTTCCTCGATCATTTCCATGTAAACTTCTGTTTTACCACTACCAGTAATTCCATGTATCAAATATGTTTTCCGTATTCCGCTACAGTAATCTTCTCTAAATTGTGTTATGGCTTTTTGTTGTTCTTGCGTATATGTAACCTCAACCTCTTGTCTTTTCGTCTGCCGGATTGGATTGCGATACACACGTTCAGACTCAACAGCTAAAATTTTTTGTTCTTCTAATGCTTTAATCACTGCTTTCGTAACATTTAATTTCTTTATAACGAGAGTTTCTGGTAACTCTTCATTATCCATCAGTTCCGCCAAAACTCTTGCCCTTGCTTTCATATTCTTATGTAAAAATTCTTCCAATTTTTTTCTCGCTTCATCTTCACTTAAAAGAAGTCGAATTGTTCTATTTATCTTTTCTCTCCTCTTTTGTTTAACTGGAAGAACTGTTTTTAATGCTTGTATCATTGTTCCACCATAGTTTTCCTTTATCCAACCTGCCAATGACACAAGCCTTCCTTCTATTTGTACCGCCTTATCTGAAATCTCATAAATCTCTTTCATTTTACTACAATCATAATTACATTTTTCAGAAAAGCCAATGATATACCCCTTTTTCCTTTTATTTCCCACACCAAAAGGAACAAGGACTTCCATACCCTCTTTAACTTTTTCTTCCAACTGCGATGGAACAATATATTGAAATACTCTATCTACATTTTCATGTATAAGATCAATAATAACGTCTGCATACATTTTTCTTATCCTCATCTATAATTTCACAAACCATTTCTCTATCTGTCATATGATATTTCATTCCTTCAATTTCCTGATATTCCTCATGTCCCTTTCCCGCAAGAACAATGATATCATTTTTTCTAGCACACTTTATCCCATAGCGAATTGCTTCCTTACGATTACAAATTTCTAAACACCTTCCATGTACAGATTCTATCCCCTCTCTTATCTCACTCATAATCTGCAATGGATCCTCATATCTTGGATTATCAGAAGTAATAATTGTAAAATCAGACAATATCCCAGATACTTTTCCCATTTCATATCTTCGACCTTCTTTTGTCCGATTTCCACCACATCCGAAAATGCATATTATCTGACGTGGACGATATGAGTGTACCATTTCTAAAATACTTTGTAAACTCATAGCATTATGAGCATAATCTATCAAAACAACTGTTCCTCGATCCGTACATAATTGTTCTACTCTTCCCTTTACTTGAACTTTTTCTAACGATTTTTTTATTTCTTCAAAAGAAACATCTAATTCTTTGCAGACTGCTATAGCACAAAGAGCATTATAAACATTAAATTTTCCTGCCATAACTAAACTGATTTTTCCACACATTTTTCCTGCAATCTGATACTGTATCCCCAATTTTCCATTCTTTTTTATTGCTTTTACATTTTTCGCATAATAATCCGCTTTTTTTGAAAATCCAAACGTAGTCATGGCACACTTAGAATCTTTAAGCATTTCCTCCCAATAAGGATTATCTATATTAACAATTGCCCTCTTACTTTGTGTAAATAATTTTGCCTTACAATTTTTATATTCTTCAAAATTTTTATGCTCAAATTTACTAATATGGTCTTTTCCTAAATTAGTAAACACGCCAATATCGAACTGAATTTCATCTGTCCTATGCAGTTTTAATCCTTGTGAAGACACTTCCATAATGGCCACATTACACTTTTCTAAAAGCATTTCTTTTAAAAAAAACTGTACATCAATAGATTCTGGAGATGTATTTTGAGTTGGAATACTTTTTTCCCCTATTCTAACCTCAATTGTTCCAATAAGACCAACCCTATATCCAGCTTCTTTTAAAATATGATAAATCATATAAGCTGTTGTTGTCTTTCCTTTTGTTCCTGTAATCCCTATCATAAACATTTCTTTAGATGGTTCTCCGTAAAAAACCGCTGCTATTTTCGCCAAAGTTTTCCTTGCATTTTCAACTAAAATAAGTGTGATTCCTTTTGGTACTTCTACCTCTCTATCTGATAAAATTGCCACTGCACCTTTTTCTACTGCCTCTCCAATATAAAAACTTCCATCTGTTCTTGCACCTTTTATACAAACAAACAATGTATTTGGACCTACTTTTTTTGAATTTTGCGTTATCTTTTCAATATCCAAGATTTCTTTTCCCTGTCGGATACTGTATTTTATCGGTTGCAGTAGATTTTTCAGTTCCATATTTTACTGCCCTTTCCTATTATTTTAGAAATGTTCCTCGCTTTACAGCGTCTTCTCCAAAACGGTTTCGTATCTCGTCCAATGCCTTATCTAATTTTCTGTGTTTTTCGTCTTTTGGTTTTTTCATTTGTATATCAAATATACTCAATTGTTCCGGTGCTGTTTCTTCTACTAACTTTGATGTACGAATCCCCAAAAGTCGGATTGGTTCACCGTTCCACAATTCTTCAAAAAGTTGACTTGCATTTTCATATAAAATCTTATCCTCATACACCGCCTTTCCCATCTGTTTTTGGTGGGAAACAGTTTGAAAATTATAATATTTTATTTCCACACTAATCATCTGTGCTTTCTGTCCAGCTTTTCTAAGTCTTTTACCTACACTTTCTGCAAGCCAAAGAAGAACTTCTTTCGCTTCTTCTTCAGTGCTAAGATCTTTTGCCAATGTTGTAGAATTTCCTATCCCTTTTGCTACAGTTTCTTCTGATTGTACCCTTGTTGTATCAATTCCGTTTGCAAATTGCCAAAGTGTTTTTCCATGACTTTTCAAATGTAATTCTAGTATATGTGGATTTGTTTTTGCTAGTTCACCTATTGTTTTTATCTCAAGTTTTCTTAATACTTCCACACTTGCTTTCCCTGCCATATAAAGTCTAGATACAGGAAGAGGCCACATTTTCACTTTGATCTCTTCTGGGAAAAGTGTATGAACTCGATTAGGTTTTTCAAAATCTGATGCCATTTTTGCTAAAAGTTTATTTGTTGAAATTCCAATATTTACCGAAAAACCAAAGGTATCCCATATTTTATTTTTTATTTCTATTGCCCCATCTATTGGCGAATTATATTTATATGCAATTCCTGTAAAATCCATATAACATTCATCCACACTCACCTGTTCAATATCCGATGTATATTGTCGTAAAAATTCCATTAACTTCTTACTATATATACTATACATTTTGTGGTCTGGTGGTTCCATAACTAAATTTGGGCACTTACGAAAGGCATTCACAACAGGTTCCCCCGTGTGAATGCCATATCGTTTGGCTGGAACAGACTTTGCCAAAACAACTCCATGCCTTGACTCCCTATTTCCTCCAATAATAGATGGAATTTCTCTTAAGTCTGCTCCTTCGCCCTGTTTTAACTTTTCTACTGCCGTCCAACTTAAATAAGCTGAATTTACATCAATATGAAAAATAATTGGTGTCATCTTATCCTCTTATACTTGCTGTTAATTCATCGTTTTCTACATCAATTAGAATGGTATCTCTACTTCTTACTTTATCTGCTAAAATAAGTTTTGCAGCAAGAGTTTCTACATGTTTTTGTAAATATCTTTTAAGTGGCCTTGCGCCGTACATAGCTTCGTATCCTCTTTCTGTAATCATTGTTTTTGCCGCTTGTGTTAATTGAATGGAAATTTCTTTTTCCTCTAATCGACGATTAATATCTTTTACTAATAAATCAATGATGTCACAAATATTGGATTTCGTCAACGGTTTAAACATAATTGTTTCATCTAAACGATTCAAAAACTCTGGTCTAAAATGATTACGCAAATCCCTCATGACTAATTCTTCGTTTTCTTTCTGGATATTTCCATCATCATCTATACCATCCAATAAATAAGCTGAACCTATATTTGATGTCATAATCAAAATAGTATTTTTAAAATCTACTGTTCTTCCTTGTGAATCTGTAATACGACCATCATCAAGTACCTGCAACAATACATTAAATACATCTGGATGAGCTTTTTCTATTTCATCAAACAGAACTACTGAATATGGTTTTCTTCTTACAGCCTCGGTCAACTGTCCACCTTCATCATATCCTACATATCCCGGAGGTGCTCCGATTAATCTAGATACCGAATATTTTTCCATATATTCACTCATATCAATTCTAACCATATTATTTTCATCATCAAATAGACTTTCCGCAAGTGCTTTTGCAAGTTCTGTTTTACCTACACCTGTAGGTCCTAAAAATAGAAATGAACCAATTGGCTTACTTGGATCTTTAATACCTGCTTTAGAGCGAATAATCGCCTCCGTCACTTTTGTAACACCTTCATCTTGACCTATAACACGTTTGTGAAGTTCTTCCTCTAAATGAAGTGTTTTATTCCTTTCACTTTCATTTAATTTAGCAACTGGTATACCTGTCCATCTCGAAATAATTTTAGCAATCTCTTCATCTGTCACACTTTCATGAACAAGTGTTAAATCTCTTGCCTTTACTTTTTCCTCTTCATCAGCAAGTTGTTTTTGCAATTGTGGAAGTTTTCCATATTGTAATTCAGCTGCTTTTTCCAAATCATAAGAACGTTGAGCTTTTTGAATTTCTTTATTCAAAATCTCCATTTCTTCACGAATTTTCTGCACTTTTTCTACGGATGCTTTTTCATTATCCCATTGTGCTTTTTTACCAGAAAACTCATCACGAAGTTCTCCTAATTCTTTTTGTAAATTAACAAGTCTATCTTGACTCAATCGATCATTTTCTTTTTTCAATGCAGCTTCTTCAATCTCTAACTGCATAATACGTCTTCTTAATTCATCTAATTCTGTTGGCATAGAATCCAACTCTGTCTTAATCAAAGCACACGCCTCATCTACTAAATCAATTGCTTTATCTGGAAGAAAACGATCTGAAATATATCTATTTGATAATACTGCTGCTGATACAAGTGCACCATCTGTAATCTTTACTCCATGGAATACTTCATATCTTTCTTTCAATCCACGCAAAATGGAAATAGCATCTTCCACAGTTGGCTCTTCTACCATAACTGGTTGAAATCTTCTTTCTAATGCAGCATCTTTTTCAATATACTGTCTATATTCATCCAATGTTGTTGCACCAATACAGTGTAATTCTCCTCTAGCAAGCATTGGTTTTAACATATTTCCTGCATCCATCGCACCGTCAGCTTTTCCTGCCCCTACGATTGTATGCAATTCATCAATGAAAAGAATAATCTTTCCATCACTGCTTTTTACTTCCTCCAATACTGCTTTCAGTCTTTCCTCAAACTCACCTCTATATTTTGCTCCTGCAACCAACGCACCCATATCAAGTGCAAAAATAGTTTTATCTTTCAGTCCTTCCGGAACATCACCTCTAACAATACGCTGTGCTAAACCTTCTACCGCTGCTGTTTTACCAACACCTGGTTCTCCTATTAATACCGGATTGTTTTTTGTTTTACGTGAAAGAATACGAATAACATTTCTTATCTCAACATCTCGTCCAATAACAGGATCTAATTTTTGTTCTCTTGCACGCTCTACTAAATCTGTCCCATATTTATTTAATGTATCGTAAGTCGCCTCTGGATTATCGCTTGTTACCCTTTGATTTCCTCTCACTGTAGAAAGGGCTTGTAAAAACAACTCTCTCGTAATTCCAAACTCCTTAAAAATCATTTTCACTTCTTTATTTGGATACTTTAATAAGGAAAGAAAAATATGTTCTACCGAAACGTATTCATCGCCCATTTGTGTTGCTTCTTCATCAGAATGAATCAAAACTTTATTCAAATCTTGACCAATATAAATCTGACCACCTTGTACCTTTACCCTTTTTCTAAGAGCTTCTTCTACACGATTGATAAATAATTCTTTCTGTATGTTCATCTTTTCTAGTAATTTTAAAATCAAACTATCTTCCTGCGTAAGAAGAGAGTACAATAAATGTTCCTGTTCCACTTCTTGATTACCATATTCATAGGCAACTTTTTCACATCCTTGCACTGCCTGCAATGATTTTTGCGTAAATTTGTTTATATTCATATGTCACTCCTCCTCTTTTTTGTTTGTTCTACATTATGTATAACACGTGTTGTTAGCATTGTCAAGAGGTGAGTGCTAATATTTTTGTTATTTTTTTGCATACCCTTTAAAATCATATTATCCAGCCTTGCAATCTCATTTTCAATCCTTGTCAGCTCTCCGATATGGTTATACGCTTCCATTGTTACATCTATATGAGCGTGTCCCATAATATATTGAAGAACCTTTACGCCATTCGGCATAAGCGGTCTGCCCGATTTTGCCGTAAAGACAACCCCCGAATATCCGTCCACCTCAATGCTCTTATTCTTTGCAAGCATGAAATTGATTTTCCTTTGTTCCTCAAAGGCTTTTGCAACTTCTTGTGTCATAGGTATAATCCGAATACTCGACTGCGTTTTTGGTGTTGAGATATGGAACTTGCAACCATCGCCTAAATTCTTATATATGAGCTGGTGGTCTACATTAACCGTTTTGCCTTGATGTTTATATCTTTCCATATAAGTCCAATCAGCTCCCCACACCTTACCCCCGTACCAATCATTATGGTAAACATGGGGTAATATGTGTTATAGACATTGCTTTGTTTTACAAACTCCATAAACTTTTCTTGTTGAGAAACAGTTAAGGCTTCTTTTTCCTCTGCTGGTTTTCCATAATCGCTAATGGAACTCTTTGCAGGGTTCTTTCGGATAATATCATCATCAACAGCCATTTCTAATGCAGGATAAAACAAGTTGTGAATATACTTGATTGTAGAATAAGCATATCCAGCTTTGAAAAGTTTCGCATAATACGCTTTAATATGTGAGGGTAAAAGCTGAACAACTTTAATTCTTCCATATCAACAGCAATCGGTTGTTCTGTTACTCTTATCTTTGTTTTAATTTCTGCTGGTAATCCTTAACAACATGACGGACAACTTTCTTTAAACAACTTTCAAAACGGCATTGAACTTTTTTCTGGAAGTCAGACGGTTTCATCAATCTCAACCCCTTTCCGCTATGACGTAAAAAGTGGTTCTCCCTCTTTCCGCACCATATAGGAAACGGCAGGTGTGATTTGTTAAGTTGAGAACTCGAAAAAGCTAAAATTTTCCAGAATGAAAAAAGTCCGCACAAAACAGGCTGTTTGCACGAGCGAATGAATTTATATATCTAATTAACGATTTTATTGATTGCTTTTTCTATTTATAACCGATAAATTTCTTTAAAACATTCTCCCTAATTTACACATCAAAAATATTTTCTTAAATCATAAAGTATATTTCTAAATAATTTCTAAATGTACCATAGACTTCTTTGTTTCATGTGGATAGCATAAAAACCTTATGATACAATGTCTAATTAAAGGAGATGAAATCACATGAATAAAATTGCTATTATTGAAGATGATATAGACATTTGCAATATGATTGCAAAATTCTTAGAAAATAATAAATATATCGTTCATTATGCCTTGAATGGTGCAGAGGGAATAGAATTATGTAAATCGATTGTTCCAGATTTAATAATACTTGATATTATGTTACCGAAGTTAAATGGAAATGATGTATTACAACGATTGCGTAAATTTACAAATGCTCCTGTCATTGTTGTTTCCGCAAAAACAATGGTACAGACAAAAATAGATTTATTAAAATTAGGTGCTGATGATTATATGACTAAGCCGTTTGACCTGCATGAGC
>JARICA010000021.1 GCA_029264305.1 Faecalimonas sp.
TTTGGACAAGTTTAAAGAAGATGCAGTTCAATATAGAAACGATGATCCTGAATTGACACTACACAAGACGTCTGAAAATATTGGGATTAGTGAATCAGTAGTGAAAAATTGGCTGAAATCATCAAAGGAACAGAAAGGAATTGCCAGTGAAACGTCAGGTTTCTGTCAGTGGGATGTTGCGCAAATTGTCTGTTTCACGTTCTGGTTGCAATGCATGGAAAACACATACTCCTTCTGAGAACGAAATTCGTCGAGGTGTACTCAAAAAAGAAATTTTGGATATTTGAAAAACTTAAGGAAGAAGGAAAAACTGTATTATATGGAGGGGAAACTGATTACAATACCATCTTTGCACGAGATATGGTAGAACAGTTTGAGAATGGAAAGTTCTATTGTGGTGTGAAATATATGGGTATGGCACATATACAAATATGAAAAAACTGTGGCAAATTACTATGTGCACGATTCTGGAATAATACAGAATAGAGAAGTTGTGGAAATGATTGTAAGTGATGACGCAAAGGTTGTTGACTATTTGGAGATTTTTACAGAGTATGAAAAAAATAGGAATATATAAAATTATTGGAGAAAAACCAGAATCATGTGATAATATTGAAGCGAGGTAAAGTCATTGTAAAGGAGTAGATTGGGATGACACTAAGCGAAGTAAGATGGAGTCAATTTGCAGGAAGATTATTGGGATATATTTCAGAAGGACGTAATAGATTGATTCAGACTGATTATGAAATTGATTTAGATATGTCTGATTTGGACATTCTCCATGAATTATGGAATGTTACCAGTGTTGAGCAATTATCACCGGAATTACAACGGGTTGCTAGAGAATATATGGAATGGGAAAAAAGACAAAAATTCTGATTGTGTGAGATGGTATTTAAGTAAGAAAGATGATGAGAAAAGTTATGAAAAGCAGTTCATTGAACCTATAGAGGAAAGAGTCGGGATAGACAAATTGCCAGCGATAGTTTTACTGGCTGATGAGGCAGTGTATATGAACCACACAGGAATAATTAATGTTGAGAAAGTAGTAGGTTGGATGAAAAATATAGAGATGTAGATACCACAGGTCAAAAAGGTCTGTGGTATTTTTATAGATGCTACATATGGTTTGGTGGAGAATGGTGCATTAAATAAGGAGATAGAAAAGGATTATAAGCGATTAACAGGCATTTCCCAAAAGTATGCAAAAGTTATTGAGGATATGTTATACTTAGAATATCCGGAAGCGTTCGAAAACGGAAGAAGAGGTATTAAACTAAAGAATGAGTACCGTGGTATATCTGATATTCTGAACGGAATGTCAAAAGGAGAAATACGTTTGGGTTATAGGCATGAAGATTCCTATTGGAAAAAGGAAAAAGTATTGGAACGAGAAACTTGGGTTCAATATGGAAGAATGTTATTTCAAAATGACAAGAAAGTCACGGAAATGGCAGAAACCCTCTTTCCTGAAACTACAAGAGAAGTATTCAGGATATTAAAGGAGATGATAAAATAATGTGGTATGGACGCATGACATCTGAATTAGAAGAATTGTATGACAAATATTATAACATGTTTAAAGGTGACCCTGACGAATACATAGACCTTGAATATGGGGAAGATGATTATGATGATTATGTAAGTGATATAAAGAAATCTTTAGAATTAAAAAAAGAGCTACCTGAATTATATGATTAAATACCACTGGGAAATAGTAGTTAATAGTATTGTTATATTCATTTTAGGAAGGGGTAAAGGAGATGCTTCCAAAGAAAGTAAGAGTATTGTTTAAAGAATATACAATAAAAGAATAGATAAAAGCAACATGTATATATGAAATTGTATATGCGTCAGATGATTGATTAGAAAAAAATAAAAAAGTTGAACACGTTGTTTTTGACAATTTTGTCATAACGTGTTCAACTTTTTTGTTTTAAACTAAAAGATGATAAATCTTTATGAAACAACCAATAATTGAATAAGTAAAAGCGACAGGGAAGAATGCTTAATCAAATAGCAAATGAATTGACGATGTAATATGTAAGAAAAGCTTGGTAGTAAACATAAGGATATTAAAAAACTATGTTTTATCTGTCAATTAATCCATCTAGATATGCTTGAAACAATTCCTTCTTCCTAGAATTTAAGTTTCTATACTTGTTGATAAGTTCATCTTCCTCTGGAGAAAGTGATGTATCGTTTAAAGGGTACGATTGAAAATCAAAAAATTCAGGAAGGGTAATATTCAAACCTTTACACAATTTTTCTATCGTTGCAACGGTAGGGCAGGTACGTCTATGCATAATATTATTGAGACTTGAATAAGGCATTTCCGAATTTTTAGCAAGACGATATAAACTAAGATGCTTTTTTTTAGAAAGTTCTTCGATACGTTCAAATACTTTGTCTTCTACCATTGATAGTCCTCGCTTTCGTTATATTATGTTTAGTATACCTAAAATGAGAAATAAAGATTAGTATTAACAATGGGTTACAACTTGACAAACATATCAATATGGAGTTATATTTATAAAAGAATATAATACTATGGAGGAAAGAGTAATGAGAAAGAAAAAAATGTGGAAACAAGTAATAGGTGCTTCGGTATGTTTGATGATGGTGCTTGTTTCGCCAAATGTACAAGCTGCAAATAATAATGTAGCATCTATGAAAAAAGTTGAAGAGGCATCTGTAAAACCGTCAGTTAAATGTAACCAAAAAGTATTTAATGGTAAAGATGATATTACATTTTATTTCAATCTAGGAAGTGGTAAAGATAAAGCAAGTGAGATTAAAATTGTTGACCTTTGGGTAGCATCAAACCCTTATGATGATACATCTGAGTTGGAAGAAGGCTTAGAGATAGAACCGAGTGAAGTAAAAATTGATTATGCTAAGGGAACTGTAACAATTAAAGCAGACTTACTTATTGATTTATTAGAAAATGCACAAGGGTATAGTGATGGAGTAAGATTTGGCTTAGGTTTAACATTTAATAATACAAAGAGTATTTTAGGTGGAGAACTTGTTGTAAACACAAAGGAAAAACCAGAGGTTCCATGGACTGACTTAACACCAGCAAAACCAATCGAGAAACCAGGTATGCCATGGACAGACTTGACACCTGCAAAACCTATTGAGAAACCAGGTATGCCATGGACTGACTTAACACCAGCAAAACCTATTGAGAAGCCAGAGATTCCATGGACAGACTTAACACCTGCAAAACCTATTGAAAATAATCATAGCACAGAACAGGTAAAACCAAATACAACTGTAAGTAAAGATAATATTTCTGTTGCAGATGGGAATGTAAGTACAGCTCCAAAAACAAGTGATACATCAAATGTAGTAGGATTAACAAGTGTCGGTCTTGGGGCGTTCGGATTAGCAGTAGCAGAATTGCTTAGAAGACTTAGAAAATAATTTGTTTGTAGTCAATTAAAGGAGTGAGATTTTTAAGATTCTCACTCCTTTGTTGTTTTTTGGTAGATTTTATTGTTGATTCTGATATTCATAGATAAAAAAATTCATTTTCGCTTTTTTGCCATTTATATTAAATGTAAATTCTTTGGCATTTTTTCTAACCATTCCTTGATGTTCGTAAAAACCATAATTACAACTAGTATCAGTAAACAAATAAAAAGTATCGATTTCTTCTTCTTTCATATAATTCAGAGCAGACTCAAATAATGTTTTTCCTATGCCTTTTCCCCGATAAGATGGTTCTATAGCAAATAAAGTAAGTTCTGCTGGATATTCTTTTTCACATTCTTTTAAAAGTTGTTTATCCATATCGTCTATGTGTTCAAAAATTTCAGATGCTTTTCGACCTTCTTTTGAAAAAAAGAGAGAGATCATTGCTCGAATAAATTGAAATTTTATGCCTATCGGGCATTTGTGTTTTATTTTGTTGTTTGCGAGTATAATTCCAATAGGTTCGCCCTGATCAAGAGCTACACGAGAAAATGTATGATTTGTTAGACAACTATATAAAAATACTTTTGATAGTTTCTGAGCTGTTTTGGGACTACAGAAGTCGTCATAACACCATGTTTTCCTAATGAGATTTTTTAATGTTTTAAAATCTTCTTTTTGATAGTTTCGAAATGTGATTTCCATGTCTACTTCTCCTTGTTACGCATGTTTATATTTTATATAATAAACTATACAGTAACTGTAAAGTCAATGATGAAAGGAAAAGAATATGAAATACAATTCTATAAAATTGACAATAGCTCAATTTGCCAAGTTACACAATGTTAATAAAAGAACTTTGCACTATTATGATGAGATTGGACTATTTTCACCTGTTACAAAAGGAGAAAATGGTTATAGGTATTACGATTTATCACAAAGTCTTGATTTTGAATATATTCGTATGTTAAAAGAATTGCACATGAGTATTGAGGAAATTCAACAATATATTAATCATCCAACACCTGAAAAATTTTTATCTATTGCAGATGCTAAAGAGGTTGAAATAGATCGAGAAATCAAAAAACTTATATATATGAAAAAGGCGATTCAAATGAAGAAAAAGCAAATAGAAATAACTACTAATTTACAAGAAAAAACAATAGAAATCGTAGAGTGTGAAGAAGAAAAATTAAGTTTTTTACCATATGATTTTTGCGATGATACTATTTTTACTGCTTTTTCTTATATAAAGAATGTTTGGGGAGTAGAACAAATTCGAATGGGGGTCGGTGCGATGATTTCGGTCGAAAAAATCTTAGCGGATGATTTTTCAAAGTATGATGGGATTTATACAGCTGCATCACATAATATATTGACAAAACATACTTTTTATAGACCAAAAGGAAAATATATTTGTTGCTATCATAAAGGAGAGTGGAATACACTGCCCAAAACATATCGAAAAATGATTTCCTATGCCAACAAAAAAAGACTTAAATTAACGGGGTATGCTTATGAAATGGGGATGAATGAATTTGCTATTGCAAAAGAAGAAGAGTATATTACAAAAATTATGATGAAAGTAGAAGAAGTTTCTTGATTATATCCATGTAAATAGCAACAAAATACAGATAAAAATTGAACAAAATACATATATAGATTTTTAGAAGCAAGAAAAAATACATCAAAAGTAATAAATTCATCTTGTTTTAATGCGGCAAGAGTGGTAAAATATAACAAAATGCGATTTCTGTATAGCAGATATAGAAGGAAATGAATGGAGGAAAAATTATGAAAAGAAAGCAAGTAATCGGTTTACTATTAGCAGTAACCCTTGCAAGTTCAAGTGTTTTTTCGGGGATAGCAACAATTGATGTTTCTGCAAAAACAACAGACGGTGTAACAGCAGAAGATTTATCAGACCACAAAATAAAGGAGCCAGAAAAAGATAAAGTCGTACCAAGTGAAAATCAGTATAAATATCAGAAAGATGAATTAGCTGCATTTTGCCATTTTGGTATGAACACATACACAGGAAGTGAATGGGGAAATGGAAAGGAAAAACCAGAACAATTTGCGTTGACAAATGATTTTGATGCAGAAACATTGGTCAAAACACTCCATGAAGCAGGATTTAAAAAGTTAATTGTAACAGCAAAACATCATGATGGATTTTGTATTTGGCCAAGTAAGTATACGAAACATGATTCAGAGACAGCAGGATATAAAGGTGATGTTTTAGCAGAATTATCAGCAGCTTGTACAAAATATAATATGGATATGGGACTTTATCTTTCGCCATGGGATGTAAATGCAAAAAGTTATGGATATTATGATAAAGATGGAAAGGCCCTCTGTGATAATAAGGGGAATCCTTTAAATAATAAAACGTGGAAAGAAGTAGAAGAACTGGATGTTGATGACTATAATGATTACTATAATAATCAATTAGAAGAAATTTTAGGTGATAAGAAATACGGAAATGATGGTCATTTTGTAGAAGTTTGGATGGATGGAGCTAAAGGCTCAGGTTCTGCTGTACAAAACTATGATTTCAAAAGATGGTTTGATACAATTCAAAAATATGAAGGAAAGAAAGACGGAAAATATAAAGATGATTGTATGTTGTTTGGGGCAGAGGCATATACAACAGTTCGTTGGATTGGAAACGAAAATGGTTTTGCAGATACAGAAACATGGTCGAAATCAAATGTAAATAAGGAGAAGAATACAATCGATAGTAATACACAAAATGGTTATACAAAAGGATTTGCGAATGGAAATCAATGGACAGTGCCGGAAGCAGATGCGCGTATTACATCAGGTTGGTTCTGGGGAGAAGGGAAAAAGACTCCAAAAGATATGAAAGCGTTATCTGAAATGTATTTCCGCTCTGTAGGACATAATGCACCATTATTATTAAATGTTCCACCAAACAAAGAGGGAAAAGTGGATCCAGCTATTTTAAATCGAGTAACTGAATTTGGAAAAGGGATAAAGGATACATTTAAAAATAATTTAGCAAAAGATGGGAAAGTAGCAGCAAGTAGTGTACGTGGAAATGATAAGAAATTTTCTCCACAGAATGTATTAGACGGAAAAGATGATACATATTGGACTGTTGATGATAATGCAAAAACAGGTACACTTACGATTGATTTAAATGGAGTTAAAACATTTGATGTTGTTTCTATTGAAGAGTCTATTGAATTTGGACAAAGAATCGGCTCATATAAAGTAGAATATGAAACAGAAAAAGGCGAATGGAAAACATTTGAGGAAGGAAAAACAATTGGAGCAAAACGTCTTTGTAGAAAAGCAGCTGTAAAAGGAAAGAAAGTTCGCATTACAGTTACAGCGGATGAGAAAGCAGAACACAAAGTCCCAATGCTAAGTGAAATTGGTGTATACAAAGCAACGGATGATATGGCATTAGGAAATGGTATTCCAGCAGGGTTAACAGTGACTGATGATAGAAATTTCAAAGCAACAGGTTGGACACAGGAATCAGGAGAACAGTTTGTTGAAGGTACAGGAATGTGGTGTGGACCTAATAAAGAGGCAACAGTTGAATTTCAAGGAACAAAGGCATGGCTTGTAGGAACTGTTGATCCAAATCATGGACCTGCAGATATTTATATTGATGATAAAAAAGTAGCTACAATTAATACAAAAGGAACGACAAGAAAATTAGGACAAAGAATTTTTGAATCGGATACTTTAGAAGATAAAAAGCATACTTTAAAAATTGTAAATACTGGAACAGGAAATCAAGCAATAGGAGTTGATGCATTACTTTCATTAAATAATGGTGGAAAAGGGATGTTAGATATTGAATATCCTTCTTACCGTGTAAACGAAGATAGCAAAGTGCCAATCAAAGTTAAACGTGTCGGTGGAACAAAAGGAGAAACAAAAGTAACATTCCAGGTAAATCCAGGTAGTGCATGGCAGGATCACTTCAATGCAGATGGAAATATGGAATTGACATTGAAGGATGGACAGGAAGAAGCAGAAGCATATGTAACAACAAAACGTGTTCCAGCTAAAACAGGAGATTTGTCATTTACAGCAGAATTGGTGAATCCAACAAATCAGGTTATTACAGGATTTAATACACCAACACGAATCACAATCTCAGATTCTGAAGAATTTGATAAGTCTGCATTAGAAAAGAAATTAAATGATGTAAAGAAAGCAAACTACAAAGAAGAGGAGTATTCAGCAGCAAGTTATAAAGCATTGCAGGATGCAATCCAGTTTGCTGAAAAAGTATTGAAGAAAGCAAAACCTTCAGCACAGGATTGTGCGGAAGCAGTTGGAAAATTGGATGCAGCAGTAAGAAGTCTTGCAAAGAGAGCAACTTATACGGCACAAGATCCTTATCAATTACCAAAGAGAAAAGGAAACAAAAAGAACTTAGAGGCAGAACATTTCATTTTGGATAAAGGAACATCTGCAGAAAATAAATATGTTCGTATTCAAGAAGATAAAGATGCAAGTAATGGAGCAAAAATAGGTTGGTTTGAACAAGGAAATAAAATTAAACTTCCATTCTATGCAGCAAAAGAAGGCACATATACATTTAAAGCAAGAATACAAAGCGGAAGAAGAGCAGATAATCCAAATGCTTTAAACTGGTCAGGAACAAATGTAGAATCAGGAAAGATTGATGTTCACAATGATGGAAAAGATAGTCAATATAAAGAAGTGGAATTTGATGTAAAAGTAACGAAAGCAGGAGCAGGTGAACTTGTTTTCACAGCAGATCAAAAAGCTTCACCAAACATTGATAAATTTGAAGTAACAGCAAAAGAAGTTGCTATGGGTAAATTTGATATCACTGCTTCAGCAGGAGAAAATGGAGCAATTTCACCAGCAGGAAAAGTGGAAGTAAATGAGGGTGAAAATAAAGAATTTACAATGCAACCAAAAGAAGGATACATGGTAAAAGATGTATTGGTAGATAATGTATCAGTAGGTAATGTGTTGAAATATACATTTACAGATGTAGATGCCGCTCATACAATTAAAGTAGAATTTGAAAAAGAAAAAATCACAGCAGATAATCGATTTGACTTCCCAACAACAGGAGAGAAGAGATTAGAGGCAGAAAGATTTGAGTTACACAATACAGGAGAACCAGAAGATTGGAAGTTGGAAATCAAAGCTGCCGACTGGGCAAGTAATGGAAAATTTGTTAATTCTTTAAATAAGGGTGATCAAATTAAATTATACTACAATGCAGAAAAAGCAGGGGATTACGCAGTGATCGTTACTTATCGAAGCGGTTCGGCAGAAAATGGATTCTCTTGGAGTGAAAAAGATGGAAAAATTGAAGCAGGAACAGCAACGGTAGGAGCTACAGATGGTGCAAAAGAAACACATCAAAAAGAAATTTTATTTAAAGTAAAAACTGCAGGAGCAGGTGTGTTAACAATTACTGGTGGAGAAAAAGGTGCACCACAAATTGATAAGTTTGATATTGTTAGTCCTGAACTAGTTACAGTTGAATTAGAAAAAGCAATTACAGATGGAAATAAAGTTGTTCTTGATGAATATAAAGATGGAGCGACAAAAGATGCATTTGTAAAAGCATTAAAAGATGCAAAAGATATTTTAGCGAAAGCAAAAGAAGGAAAAAGTACACAACAAGAAATTGATACAGCAGCAAAAGCACTAAAAGATGCACAAGGAAAATTAGAGGATAAAGATCAAGCTCCAACAATAGATAAGACGGCATTGAAAAACGCCATCGACAGAGCAAACGGAATTGATTTGAAAAAATATCAAGATGGTGTTGAAAAAGATGCATTTGCAAAAGCGTTAGACAAAGCAAAAGCAGTTTATGCAAATGCACAAGCAACAGAACAAGAAATTGCGGAAGCAACTTTGGAATTAAATACGTCGATTGGAAAACTGAAACTAATTGAAACATCTGAAGGTGGAAATAGCGAAAATAGCGGAAATAATGGAAATGGAAATAACCAGACTCCATCAGGAGATTCTACTCAAAAACCATCTGTACAAAAACCATCTGCCCCTGTAAAAACAGGAGATACAGCAGAACCAGTTGGTTACATGGTAGGAATTACAGCAGGACTTGCAGCTGTTGTAGCAATCCTTAGAAAAAGAAAATAAAACAAAGAAGGAAAAAGGCAGAGATTTTCTGTCTTTTTTCTATTTTAGTTGAATAATCATTTATAGGTATGCTATACTCATACAGAGGTGAAAATATGCTGAAGAAAAGAGAATTTCTGAAAGAATACAATATCACAGAAGAAGAATTTTGTGAGGCAGAAATAGAATGGAATGAGTTAGAAGCCATTTATGATCACTACAAAGAGATTGAAGATAAATTGAGAAAAATTGGTAAAGAATTTGTCAATGATTATTTGTATGATATAGAAAGAGCAGGAATACACTCCTATCGTTATCGAACGAAAGCAGCAGGGCACTTGATTGAGAAAATTATCCGCAAAAGAAGAGAAGCGAAAGAAAAATACGCTGGCATTAATCGGGATAATTATTATAAATATAATACAGATTTAATTGGAATTCGTGTGCTTTTTTTATATCGTGAAGATTGGATTCACTTTCATAAGTATATTACAACTGTTTTTGAAAACGATCCCAGTAAATATGTGGTAGATCGATTAAATGACTTTGATGAGGATACGACACATAATTATATCGCAGAGCGTCCCAAAGTGTATAAGCGCTCGGGAGATAGCCGTATATACGATGAAAATTTGATTGAAATCAAAGCAGGTGGAATATACCGTTCTCTACATTATATTATTAAATATAAAGGATATTATGTGGAGATTCAGGGAAGAACACTTTTTGAAGAAGGTTGGAGTGAAGTGGATCACGACATTGTTTATCCATATTTCCAAGATGACGCAATGTTAAAAGACTTTTCTACATTATTAAATCGTTTATCAGGAATGGCAGATGAAATGAGTTCTTATTTTCGAAGAATGAAAATGGAAAAAGAAGCCGAAAGGTTTCTAAAAGAAGAATAAAACAATGCTTATATATGTCCATAATTGGTTGGATGTCTCTACAAACTACCGTAATAGTTTACTATAAGCCTTGCTAAAGGCAGAAGACTATCTATCGGTAGTTTTTTGCTGTTTAAAAAGAAAAATGGAGGAATATATGAGTACATTTGTTTTAAAAGGAAATATTTGTTTTAGTAAAAATCAGACAAAGCTTACAATGAAAGAAAATGCATATCTTGTCTGTGAAGAGGGAATTTGTAAAGGAGTATACGAAGAACTACCAGAAAAATATAAAAGTTTACCATGTCATGATTATGGAGAGAAACTTATTATTCCGGGATTAATAGATTTACATGTTCATGCACCTCAATATACATTTCGTGGACTTGCAATGGATTTGGAGTTAATTGATTGGTTAAATACACATACATTTAAAGAAGAAGCAAAGTATGCAAATTTAGATTATGCTGAGCAAGCATATGAAATTTTTGTAGATGATTTAATGAAGAGTGCTACAACACGAGCATGTATTTTTGGAACTATTCATAATGAAGCCACATTAAAATTAATGGAAATGCTTGAAGATAGAGGGTTTAAAGGTTATGTTGGAAAAGTAAATATGGATAGAAATAGTCCAGAAGAATTGTGTGAAGAAAGTGATAGTGCGTCAGCAGAAAAGACAATAGAATGGATAGAAGAAGCAAAAAATCGATTCCATAAAATCAAACCAATTTTAACACCACGATTTATTCCTACATGTTCAGATGAATTGATGAAAAAGTTAGAAAGTATACAGGAAAAATATCATTTACCAGTACAATCTCATTTATCAGAGAATATAGGAGAAATTGAGTGGGTGCAAGAACTTTGTCCAAACACAAAATTTTATGGTGAAGCGTACAATCAATTTGGAATGTTTGGAAATAAATATCCTGCGATTATGGCACACTGTGTCCATAGCACAGAAGAAGAATTAGAATTAATGGAAAAACAAAATGTGTTTATTGCCCATTGTCCACAATCTAATACAAACCTTTCGTCAGGTGTTGCTCCAATACGAAAATATTTAGATAAAGGAATAAAAATAGGATTAGGAAGCGATGTTGCAGGAGGATTTGATTTATCAATTTTCAGAGCAATGGCAGATGCACTTCAGGTATCAAAATTGAGATGGAGATTATTGGATACAAATCTTACTCCATTAAAGCTAGAAGAAGCGTTCTACTTAGCAACAAAAGGAGGGGGACAATTCTTTGGAAAAGTTGGAAGTTTTGAAGAGGGATATGAATTTGATGCAGTGGTATTGGATGATTCTTTCTTTAGAACGATGAGAAAATTAAATGTAAAAGAAAGACTAGAACGCTTGATATATTTAGCAAATGATGCATGCATAGTTGATAAATATATTGCAGGTGAAAATGTGAAATAAGTGTGAAAAGGGACGTAGCATTTTTAAGTTTTGCTACGTCCCTTTTTACTATTCAGTTACAAAAATGAATTTAACTTCTCCGTCCATTTCATCAGAAATACCTGAGAAATTCTTATAATTTTTAGAACTGTCTAATATTGTATTTACTTTATCTAAAAGACCATCAATATCACCGTCAAATACATTGACAAGTTTTTCGATACCTTCTTTGTTGAATTTAATCATACCTTCGTTTAATGTAGTAGCACCTGCATCGAGTTTCTTTACGCCATCGATTAAGGCACTAGAACCTTGGTTTAATGTGTGTAATCCAGTGACAAGTGCGTTTGCACCAGTATCTAATTGGCTTGCACCAGCTGAAAGTTGTACAGTACCTTTATGCAATTCTTTTGCACCAGAATTAGCAAGGATCATTTTTTCATTTAATGTGGCAGCACCTGTATTTACTTTAGAAGCACCAGTAGCAAGTTGATTTAATCCATTAGCTAAACCGTTTTTTCCACCAATTCCTTCGCGAAGTTGTGAAGTACCATTCTTAAGCGAAGAAACGCCACCATTGATCTGTGCGATTAATCCGGATTTAGAATCTGTGACTTTTATATTTAACACTTTCGCACCTTGTGCTAATTGAGCACTTCCAACATTGATTTTAGCCATATTACCAGCTACCTTATCTGTGATTGCGCTAGTTGTTTTAGCTCCGATTACAACTTGTTGTAGGAGTTGTTGTGTATTTGCAATTGCTTTATTTTGTGCAGAATGTTGTACACCAATTTGTTTATCTAACTGTATAGCAGCAGCTTGACGTGCTTGTTTATCTTTTTCTAAAGAGGCAATATTTGCACGAATAGATGCTTTTGCGTCTTCCGGAATATCATCTCGATTCAATAAACTAGTTAAAGAAGCAATTGCTTTATCTGTTTCACCATTACCTTTTGCAACTGTTTCACCTGATATAGATGGTGCAGAAGAAGGTTTCATACTTTTTGCAAGTGCCTCTGCTGCATCAGCAGTATCCTTTGCAATTTTATTTAAACTTTTTCCACCTGTTTCAGCAGTACCTTTGTTTATCACATCATTTACAGCTGAAATACTTGCATTTAAACCTGGTTGAGAAGATGTGATCGGACTATTTAATCCTGCATCTAATTTTTGGACACCCTGTGCTAATTCTTTCATGCCTGGAGTTAATTTTTCTTGCATAGAAGAAACACCTTTGTCTAACTGCACAGCACCTGGAACTAATACGGAAGATGTTTTTGAAGATGCAGAAGCAAGACCTTCATTTACTTGAGAAGCACCTGCTTTCAAAGAATTTGTTCCGGATTGTAATTGAGTTGTGCCACTTGCAAGAGTTTGACTTCCGTTAACTAATGCTTTACTACCAGTTACAAGAGAAGAAGTTCCTTTCTTTAAAGTATCTCCTCCGTTTACTAATTTATGAATACCATCTGTTAGTGTGGCAGAAGACGAAAGGAGAGTATCCAGTCCTTTTTTTAATTCTCCTGAACCATTTACTAACTTATTAGCTGAATCTTGAAGTGTTTTCATAGAATTTTTTAATTCTGAAAGACTATCAAATTTGTCTGTTTCTAAATCGTTAAAGATATCATTAGTTGCAATTGTCATTCCTTCAGATAATTCATATTCTTTTACATCTGCCTCTACTTCAAAGTAATCAGGAATGTTAAGTTCTTTTACATCTAATTTTTCATTTAAGGAAGGAAGTCCCATACCTAAAATAACATCACGATCACCATCGGACATTAATTTTGCATTTGTTAATTTTACATTAGAAATTTTATTTGTGTCAAAAACCAATCCTGTTACCATTACAAATGGTACATATTCAGTGCTAGAAGCTGTTTTATTTATATATTGATAACGCATAACTAAATGTCCAGATTTTCCTTTTAATTCTTTTGCGTTAATTTCCTTTCCATCTAACACATAAGTGATTTTAATTCCAACAGGAAGAGATTGTGTTGTTGTACCTTGATAACAAATATCTTCTTTGTTTGTGTCCCAAATAAGAGAATTTTGTGTCTTTGAAAATTTTTCTTCTCCTTTTACATTCTCAATATTACTTAGAATAGAGTTATCTTTTAGTTTGTTTATGTGATCTAGATTTTTTAATTGGTCTGATACAGTAATAGAAGAGATATTTCCATTTCCATCAACTTTTGCATATACAGTTTCAGATTTAAAAGGCTTTACTTCAGTGCTATTTGTATTAGATGTTTTTTCAGAAGTTGTAGTCTCTATCGTAGTAGCTTTCTTATTATCTTTTGCATAGGAAGGAGAAACCATTCCTAAACTTCCTAAAACTAAAGCAGTAGAAGTAGCGATTGCTACAAGCGTTTTATAATCTCTATTTTTCATGTTTATTACCTCCTATAAAATTAAGCATTTGCTGAAGCATTCTTTTTTGCTTCTATTTTTTTCAAATTCATTTCTTTAGTAGTTGCACAAATTAATTTATCAAATACCATTAATGCAGATGGTAAAATAAATATTACGGTAATCATACTTATAATTGCACCACGTGCCATTAATGAACAAAGTGCAGAAATCATATCTATGTCTGAGTATAATCCAACACCAAATGTTGCTGCAAAGAATCCAAGTCCAGAAACAATGACAGAACTAATTGAAGAAGAAAGAGCAATATAAATTGCTTCCTTTTTAACTTTTCCTTTACAACGTTCTTTTTTATATCTTGTTGTCATTAAAATAGCATAGTCAACAGTTGCCCCTAATTGTATTGTACCGATAACAATAGATGCGATAAATGGCATTTTTGTTCCAGTAAAGTAAGGTATTCCTAAGTTAATAAAAATAGCAAATTCAATAACTGCTACAAGAATAACTGGTAATGAAACAGATTTGAATACAAATGCAATAATGATGAAAATAGCAATAATTGAAATGGCACTTACTACTTTAAAGTCTTTATCTGTAATTGTAATTAAATCTTTTGTACATGGAGCTTCTCCAATTAACATTGCAGAACGATCATGTTTTTTGATGATTTTATTTAATTCAGTACACTGTTTGTTGACTTCATTAGTTGCGGCTTTATACTCAGATTGAATTAAAATAAGTTGCCAATCTCCTTGTTTCAATTTATCTGTTAATTCAGATGGAACAATGTCACGTGGAACAGCTGCTCCAAGCAAGCTATCTAATCCCAATGCAAATTTTACACCTTTTACATCTGACATTTCGTTTAACATTTCTTTAGCTTCTTTTGCAGGAAGATCCGCATCTGCTAATACCATGTGAGTAGCGTTCATATCAAAAGTCTTTGATAGTTTTTCATTTGATTTAATGCTATCTAAATATTTAGGAAGAGTAGCATCTAAGTTGTAGTAAACTTCGGCTTTTGTATATCCCCAAATAGCAGGAATTAATAAAACAAGAAAGACAACGACAAATGTCTTGTAGTGATTTATAACAAAATGTGAAGTTTTTTCCATTTTCGGTATAAGTGATCGGTGTGAAGTCTTTTCAATTTGTTTGTCGAAAATCAAAATGAATGATGGAAGAATAGTTACACAACCAATTACACCAAGAACAACACCTTTTGCCATGACAATACCTAAATCTTTACCGAGAGTAAAACTCATAAAGCAAAGAGCGATAAATCCAGCAACGGTTGTTACAGAACTACCAAGTACAGATGAAAATGTGTTTGAAATGGCATGCGCCATAGCACGTTCTTTATCATTTGGAAAACGTTCTTGATTTTCTTGATAACTGTGCCACAAGAAAATGGAATAATCCATTGTAACACCAAGTTGTAAAACAGCGCTAAGTGCTTTGGTAATATAAGAAATTTCTCCTAAGAAATAGTTGGTTCCCATATTATACATGATTGCCATTCCGATACTTAGCATAAAGAAAATCGGAAGAATCCAGCAGTTTGTACATAGAGCTAAAACGATAGAAGTAAGAACTGCTGCAATTAGCACGTACATAGGTGTTTCTTTTTCAGATATTGCTTTAATATCAGTTACAACAGAAGACATACTACTTAAGTAACATTGTTTGTTTGTGACTTTTCGAATTTGTGTAATAGCGTCCATTGTTGCATCTGCAGATGTCGTATCGTTGAAGAAAATAGCCATTAAAGTAGCATCATCTTTTTGAAAAACATCTTTGATTTTATTTGGAAGAGCATTGATAGGAATAGATAAGTCTGCAAGTGAGTCATACCAAATAACATCAGCTACTCCGTCCACTTTTTCTATTTTCTTTTTCACATCAGTAACTTCTTTTGTACTCATGCCTTCCACAACTTCTAGAGCGAAAGCGCCTTTTCCAAAATCGTTCATTAAAATGTCTTGCCCTTTCATAGTATCTATATTATCAGGAAGATAATATAGAATGTCGTAATTGACTCTGGTCTTAAAGTATCCTAAAGCAGAAGGGATTAGAAGTAAAAAACCTAAGATTAAAATGAGAACTCGGAATTTTACTATTTTTTTTCCTACTTTAACCATGAATAATTCCTCCTTTTAATAAACATGACTATTAGTCACTTTTTGAATATATGCAGTATACTGCAAAAATGACTATAAGTCAATAATTTTTCAACAAAAAGTTGACTATTGGTCATTTTGAAACTATAATGAATAGAAACAACGGATAAAGAGGGAGATAGAAATGGGAAAAGTTGAAGAAAACAAACAACAGAAAGAGGAAGCCCTATTTGAAAGTGCGTATGATTTGTTTATGACAAAAGGCATTGCAAAAACATCTATACATGATATTGTACAAAATGCAGGAGTGGCCAAAGGAACCTTTTATTTGTATTTTAAAGATAAGTATGAAATAAGGGATAGACTGATTGCAAAAACAGCTAGTAGGCTATTTCATTCGGCAAATAGAGAACTTGAAAAGGCACAGATTCCAAAGTTTGAAGATAAAATTATTTTCATTGTAGATTTTGTATTAGATGAGATGCAAAAAAAGAAGGCAGTACTGCAGTTTGTATCTAAAAATTTAAGTTGGGGTATTTTTAGACAAGCAATAGAAAGCAAAGAGGAAAATACAGAAGTAAAGAAGTTGTTTTATAAATTATTAGAAGACGAGCCAGATGTTAAATTGCGAGCACCGGAAACGATGTTATTTCTTATTATAGAGTTAGCTAGTTCAACTTCGTATAGTACGATATTAGAGAATGATCCAATTAGTTATGAAGAACTAAAACCGTATCTTAATGAAAGTATAAGAGCGATTATACGGAATCATATGTGTTAATTTGAGTAAAGGAGACTTCATTATGTGAAGTCTCCTTATATATTTATCTTATGTTATCCTCTATAGCGATTAAAGCAGGCATAAATTTCTTGTGGTCGAGGAAGGGCAAGTCCTAATGAAATATAAGAAGAATCAAAAACAAAAGATAATCCATTTTCTTTTATTTGTGCAGTAAGTTTAGTAACAATTTCTTGAAGAGTTAAATTGTTTTCACCATAATGTGAAATTACATATTTTAATAAATAAGCAAGGCAGGCTGTTTGTTCGGAATCGATAAGTTGTTCAACATATCGTAAATCAACAGTTTGTCTATCAATTTGGAAAGAGTCTTTTCCATGAAACTTTAATTTGATCCGATCATTCGGATGATGGCTTTGTTTTCGGGAAAAAATAGTTCTTTGGAAATCGGGTATTTTATAATTTGGTGCAAAAAGAGAAGGTGCAGTTGTTTTTTTGCATCTTTCCTTTACTGTTTCAGTGATTTCTTTTGTTACATAACAATCCATTTGTAAAATCGTGTCAGCTGCATAAAAGTAGGAACCAGAACTTCCAGCGACAAGAATAGTGGAAATCTTGGACTGTTTATATAAATCGGTTACACGTTCTAAAAATGGTGTAATAGGTTCTTTTTCTCTAGTTACAATACTTTGCATTAATTCATCACGGACCATAAAGTTTGTGGCAGAAGTATCTTCATCAATTAAGAAAAGTTTACTTTCGGTTTCAATGGCTTCAATAACATTAGCTGCTTGAGAAGTACTTCCACTTGCGTTTTCTGTAGAAAAAGAACGAGTATCTTTTTTGTTTGGAAGATCATTGATAAAAAGAGAAATATCAGTATTTTTTATACATCGCCCATCTTCTGCACGAAGTTTTATGGCTGTGTTATTTGTGATGACATATTCTCTCCCGTCTCCTTTGATGTGATTGTACACACCTGCTTCGATCGCATTTAACAATGTAGATTTCCCATGATAACCTCCTCCTACAATGAGAGTTATTCCTTCTTTTATTCCCATTCCTTGTATTTTTCTTTGTCGAGGAAGTAGAAGTTCGACAAGCATAGAATGAGGGGATTGAAAAGGAATAGCATTTCTCATTGGTTTGTCAGAAATTCCAGATTCTCTGGGAAGAATAGAACCGTTTGCGATAAAGCAAACCAACTGTTTTTCTTTTAGTTGTTTGCGAATAGCAGTTTGATCTTCTGCAAGATAAATAACAGATGCGACATGATCTGCATTTAGATTTTTATAATAAAAAACAGATTCTACACATTTTGGAAGAAATTGAAAAAGAATTTTTTCTAATTCAGTTGCATTTATTGTTCTTCCGTTAGCAGGAAATCCAATTTCAAGTCGAACAATAATTTCTGTTTCGGTAAATTCGCAAGCAGTTCGTTCTAAAACTTTTTGCCCACACTGACTTGTGGCTAAAAGACCACTTTTTCCAGAACCTTTTGCTTTGAAACTAAATAAGGAAAGTTTTTCTGAAAAAAGACGTAAAAGATAATCTTGCAATGCAATTCGTTTATCATAACGATCAAAATATATTGAAGGAAATTGTGCTAATTTGTGTGGAATATGAATACTAACGGATGATGGAGAAGCAAAAGGATCTCCTTGTACATGATCAATGGATAAATGATAGTTCTTGAATGTATAATTTCCTTTTAATGATTTGTAGGCTGGATAACTTTTGCGATGAATCGATTGTAACTGTTTTTGTAATCTGTACATAGATTAAACTCCTTTATAATATGAAATTTATTTATGTATAGTATAAAGAAAAAGGTAGAAGAAAACAAGAGATGCTTATTTGACAGTTGATAAGAATATGCGTATTATATAAAGCAATAAATGAAAATTGTTGAAGAGGAGTTTGGAGATGGATTTTGTTCCCATTCAGAGTTTGTATACTTCGGATAATATGAATAACTGTATATGTAGTTTTGAAGTAGAAGTTTTTGAAGACGCTACAGAACCTTTAATACATCCAATGTCGAGATTGTGGTTGGTAAATGAAGGAATAGGAAAGATTCTAATAAATAATAAAGAATATATTGTAACAAAAGGAAGTCTTGTGTCTATACTTCCTTGGCAGATTACGGAAATTGTGGAAGTAAAAAAAACATTACAATTTTATGTGCTCCAATATCATTTTGAACAAGTTAACCAATTAGTTAAGACGTTGTTTAATCCGGATAAAGTACAATTAGCTTTTGTGCAAAAACTTAAGAATGAGCCGGTAATTACATTTGGAGAAGATAAATATGAGGAACTACAAAATGTGTTTCATCAAATACAAAATGAAATTAGACATGTGAATGAAGAAAAAAGTGACCAAGGAGAATGTATCATTAGTAATGTATATATTGCGAATAAGTTAACTGAGATTTTGATTTCTTTTATTCGAAGAAACAGAGAAGTAACGAAAGAAAAACGGGTTGATGTAAGCGAAATCTTGCAATTTATGTATACACACTTAAATGAAAAACTTACAATTTCTATACTTTCACAAAAATTTTATATGAGCGAGTCTGCAATTCGATCTTATATTAAAAGTACAACCGGATTATCTTTTTTTGATTTGTTAAATGAAATGAGAGTAGGAAAAATGATTAACTATTTACTTTATACAAATTTAACGGTAGAAGAATTGTCAGAAATTCTAGGGTTTACAGATGATTCACATATGTGTAAAGTTTTTAAAACACGAATGGGAATTAAGATAAATGAATTTCGTAATATATATCAGATTGTTGGTGAGCGATGCCATATCGCAGACAAAAAGGAATTTTATGAAATTATAGAGTATATTTACAGAAATCATACCGAGGATTTACAATTACAAGAAATTAGCAATCAGTTTCAAATGTCACCTAAAGATCTGAATAAAGTATTGCTTTATAAAGTAGAAATGAGTTTTAATGAATTTTTGAATTTTGTTCGTGTTAATCATGCTGCACAGTTATTGCTTAATAGCAATAAAAATATGCTGACAATCGCATTAGAGGTTGGATATAAGACAGAAAAGACATTGTCTCGAAATTTTCTTCAAATAAAGGGACGAACTGCAAGCGACTTCAGAAGAAAAGTAACATTTAAAAGATAACGTAAAATACAGAAATAATGTAATAAAATGTCGGATATATATATTACATATATGTTAAAATATTGTCATGATTATTTATAGATGTATAAATAGTATATAGAATTAAGGAGGTAAATATTATGTTAAATTTTGAAATGCCTAAGTATCATCATCCGGATTTCACACAAGAGATGTTTGTAAATGCACCAGATGCAAAATACGAAGAAGCGGAAAAGGATGGAGTAGTACCTGAATATTATCACAGTACATCTATGTATCCAGAATATTTTAAAATTGATGGAGAATGGAAACTTGCAGAAGAAAGCCGTATGGATTCATGTGTAGTTCTTTGTGATGATGGACATCTTGCAGTTGTTGAAGCGAGAAATATTAAAAAAGGTGACAAAGTACTTCTTGGAAGAACAGAAAGATGCGAAGAAGGAGTATATATGCACTGTCATGGATTTGAAGAGGCGGGAGAAAAATTGGATGACCAGTTTGTATTTCGTCAAGGAAGAAGTCGTGAAACATCATATGCAAGGGATTATGATAAGTTATTTGAATTATTAAAATATGAAAAAGAAAATGGTGGTAAAATTGTTTGGGTAATGGGTCCTGCATTTGCTTTTGATGCAAATGCAAGAGCAGCAATGCAAGCACTTGTTGAAAATGGATATGCACATGGTCTTTTAGCAGGAAATGCTTTAGCAACTCATGATTTAGAGGGGGCATTACTCCATACAGCACTTGGACAAGATATTTATACACAGAAATCTCAGCCAAACGGACATTATAATCACTTAGATGTATTGAATAAAGTAAGAAGAAGTGGATCTATTCCTCAATTTATGAAAGATTATAACTTGAATGACGGTATTATTTGTAGTTGTGTGAATAATAATGTTCCAATTGTACTTGCAGGATCTATCCGTGATGATGGACCACTTCCAGAAGTGTATGGAAATGTTTATGAAGCTGCAAATGCAATGCGAAGTATTGTTAAAGAAGCAACAACAGTTATTTGTCTTGCAACAATGTTACATACAATTGCTGTTGGTAATATGACACCTTCTTTCCGTGTATTAAAAGATGGAACGATTCGCCCAGTATATCTTTACACAGTAGATGCAGATGAATTTGTTGTAAATAAACTTTTAGATCGAGGAAGTTTATCAGCAACAACTATGGTTACTAATGTTCAGGACTTTATTACACGTGTTGCAAAAGGACTTGATGTAATAAAATAGTTCCTTATAGTGAAGGAATGGAGAAAACTTATGAAGAAAAATAGTATATTTGGTAAATTGGCTCTTTTATTCGTGGCAATTGCATGGGGAAGTTCTATGGTTGTGATCAAAGGTTCTACAGACACCCTACCTGCTGGAGCACTTCTTGCGTGTCGTTTTACGGTAGCAGGAGTACTTTTGGCCTTAGCGAATATAAAAAAATTAAAGCAACTTGATAAAGATTATATTAAGAGTGGTATTTTTATTGGTATATGTCTGTTTATGGCATACTTTACACAGACTATAGGTGTTATGCTTGAAATGCCTGGAAAGAGTCATTTTCTTTCTTCCGCATATTGCGTGTTTGTACCATTTCTTGGTTGGCTAATTTTAAAAGAAAAGCCAAAAGCTTATCATATTATTGCGGCAGCTATGTGTGCAATTGGTATTATATTGGTATCGGTTGCAGGAAATTTCAGTATAAGTTATGGGGATAGCATTTCTATTATTAGTTCAGTATTTTGGGCATCACAGATTATAGCTATTGCAAAATGGGGGAAAGATAAAGATCCAGCATTGATTACAATGCTTCAATTTGTTGTATGTGCTGTTTTAGCTTGGGTGTTTACATTAACAATGGAAGATCCAGGAGCAATCCAATGGAATATGGGAGCTGTTGGAGGCGTTTTATATCTTGGTATTGTTTGTTCGGGAATTTGTTTCTTATTGCAAACAATAGCACAGAAAACAGAAAATCCAACAAGTGTTTCAATTATTTTGAGTTTTGAAAATATTTTTGGACTTGTGTTTGGAGCAATTTTCTTTAATGAAAAGTTTACACCACGTTCAATTATGGGATTCGTAATGATTTTTGCTGCTATTATTATAGCGGAAACAGAATTCTCATTTTCGGGTAAAAAAAGCAAAAAACAGTAGGAAAAAGTTATTTGTCTAGATTTTTATAACTATATCATAAAATATCGGCGGCTAGATAACCGCCGATATTTTATGAAAAGATTGCCAGTATACCGAATATTCTGCTATACTATATGAAAGTACGAAAAAGAAATGAGGAGCAGAAATGAATATACTAATTGTAGATGCACAAGGTGGAGGTATGGGAAAACAACTTGTGTCAGCAATTAAACAAGAATTTCCTGAAGCAGAGATAACAGCAGTAGGAACAAATTCTTTGGCAACAACGAATATGTTGAAAGCAGGAGCAAATCATGCGGCAACAGGTGAGAATGCAGTTGTTGTTGGATGCAGAAAAGCAGACATAATTATAGGACCAGTAGGGATTGCAATTGCTGATTCTATGTATGGAGAAATTACTTCGAAAATGGCAGAAGCTATTGGACAAAGTGGAGCGAAAAAATTATTAATTCCGATGAATCATTGTAATAATATTATTGTTGGAGTTAGAAATACATCGATGAGTTTTTTAATCGCATCGGTAATTGAAGAATTAATTGAATATTCAAATTGCTAGAAAGCAATATCATATGAGTAGTATATGACCAAGAAAGACGACATGAAGCGTACAAGAAATACAGAAGTATTTCATAGAAAAGGTGAAATACAAAAAATCATATTGGTAAACGAAAATAGAAATGTCAGAAGGCGTAAGAATATATCCAGAAGGAGTATTCATATGCTTTTTTTCATTTAAGAAGAGAGGGAAAAATATGAAAAAAAGAATGTTAAGTATAGTATGTGTAATCGCTATGATGTCAGTAGTGATTTCTGGTTGCGGGAATAAAAAGGATGAAAAGAAGAGTTCAAGCAAAAAAGAAGGAATCAAAGCGTATGTAGGAACAACTTTATTTGAAGAGAGTTTAGACCCAATTAAAGGAGCGTTGCCACATGGATATCCATTTATTAATAATGCATTATTACGTGTAGATAGTAACTCGAAATATGTAGGAGATTTGGCAAAGAATTGGGAAGTGAGTAAAGATGCTTTGACGTATACTTTTCATTTGAACAAAGATATAAAATTTAGTGATGGTAGTGATTTTGATGCGGAAGATGTTGTGTTTACCTATGAAACAGTGAAAAAAAATCAGGCTGATAATGAATATGTAGATTTAACACGTCTTGATACAGTTAAAGCAATCGATAAAGAAACGGTTGAGTTTAAATTAAAAGAGGCATACTCTCCATTTTTGGATACAACAGCACTTCTTCAAATTGTACCTTCAGATGCATATGATAAAAAGTCCTTTGATACAAAACCAATAGGGACAGGTGCATATAAGGTTGTACAGTATGATGCAGATCAACAGATTATTTTAGAAGCAAATGAAAACTATTTTGGTAAAATTCCAGATATTAAAAAAGTGACTCTTGTAAAGATGGATATGGATTCCGCATTTGCAGCAGCAAAAGCTGGGGAATTAGATATTGTTATGGTTGGGACAAATTATGCTAAGGAGAAAATTTCCGGAATGACTTTGCAGAGACTAGAAACAATGGATGTGAGAAATGTTAGCCTTCCAGTGCGAAGAGTAACTGAAATGAAAAATTCTGATGGAAAAAAAGTAAAGGTTGGAAATAATGTAACATCAGATTTAGCAGTAAGAAAAGCACTTGCTATAGGGATTGATCGACAGAAAATCATTGATCATTCATCGGATGGAATAGGAATTTCGTCAGTAAATTTCACAGATAATCTTGTATGGGCAAGTAGAGATACATATAAAGATAAGCAAGTAGTTGAAGCAAAGAAACTTTTGGATGAAGCAGGATGGAAAGTTGGAAAAGATGGAATTCGTGAAAAAGCCGGACAAAAATGTAGTTTTGATTTATATGCGACAGCAGGAGAAACAGATAGATATAATCTTTGTGTAGCATTATCTGAAAATGCAAAAGAGTTAGGAATAGAAATAAAAGTAAAAACAGCAACATGGGAAGAAATTATTACATTGCAAAATACATCGGCAGTTTTGTGGGGGTGGGGACAGTATTCTCCAACTGTATTGTCATCACTTTTCCAATCAAATTTATTTTTAACTGGAGGATATGATAACGTAGTGGGATATAATAATCCAAAAGTAGATGCAAAAATTCAAGAAGCTTTATCTGCTAATAGTCAAGAATCAGCAATTGCGTCATGGAAAGAAGTGCAAAAAATTGCAGATGCAGATTATACAAATCTATTTCTTGTAAATATAGAGCATTGCTATTTTGTTAGTGATAATTTAGATATTTCTAAAAATACGCAGATTCCACATCCACATGGGCATGGAACGCCAATTATCTGTAATATGGCAGATTGGAAAATGAAATAGAACCGGAGAAAATGAATGAAAAATGGAAAGAAGTTAATAGAAGAATGTGTGCGAATGATATTGCTTTTGGTGGCAGTAAGTATTGTAGCTTTTTTATTAATTACAAAAGCTCCTATTGATCCGCTTGTTTCTTATGTAGGCACAAATTCAACATTGTCAGAAGCGGCGAAAGAAGAAATAGAAGAAGAATGGGGATTAAATAGACCACTTTCGGAGAGATTTATCAAGTGGGCAAATCATGCATTACATGGTGATTTTGGAATGTCTATTACATACAAAAAACCAGTTATAGAAATAATTAAAACAAGATTTTTGTATTCGATTGTGTTAATGATGCTAGCATGGGGATTATCTGGAGTTATTGGATTTATATTAGGTGTTAGTTGTGGAATGCATCAAGGCGGTATTTTAGATAAATTCGTAAAAATATTTTGTCTTATTATGAAATCGGCACCTGTATTTTGGGTTGGTCTTTTAGCTTTAACAATATTTGCTGTGCAACTTGGATGGTTTCCGATTGGAATGGCAGTTCCCGTAGGAAAATTAGCAGAAGATGTCACAATAAGTGACAGAATATATCATCTAATTTTGCCGGTATTTACATTAACAATTGTAAATATTAGTGAAGTTGTTCTATATACAAGACAAAAAGTAATTGAAATTATGAATAGCGATTTTATTTTGTATGCAAAAGCAAGAGGAGAAAGTAATATTCAACTTGTAAAACGTCACATCTTACGAAATGTTGCATTGCCAGCAATTACAGTGCAGTTTGCTTCTTTCAATGAATTATTTGGGGGAATGGCTTTGGCGGAAACGGTGTTTGCTTATCCTGGAATAGGAAATGCAATAACATCTGCTGCGATGAATGCAGATGTTCCCCTTCTTTTAGGAATAGCGGTGTTTAGTGCTGTGTTTGTATTTGTGGGAAATTTGATTGCGAATTTTTTATATGGAGTTTTTGACCCTAGAATTCGAGAGGGGGAAACACATGAATAAAAAGAAAATAGCGAATAGAAGAGTTAGGATGGTCTTATTAGTGACTTTTGCACTTATTTATTTAGGTGGAATCTTCTTTTGGGGAATATGTATGGATCCATCTCGTTATGCTTCTAACTATGCAGATAAATTTATGACACCGGGAATGCAACATTTATTTGGGACAGATTTTATAGGAAGAGATATGTTCTATCGTTCTATTAAAGGGCTGTCTAATAGTTTGATTATTGGTGTTTTGGCATCTATTGTTAGTTCTATTATTGCATTAATTGCAGGTATTTCCTCTGCTGTGTTTGGCGGATGGATAGATAAATTTGTTAATTGGTGTGTAGATTTATGTATGGGACTTCCACATTTAGTCCTTTTAATGTTGATTTCTTTTATGGTCGGAAAAGGAGTAAAAGGGGTGACAATAGCAGTAGCTTTGACTCATTGGCCTTCATTAACAAGAATTGTTCGAGCAGAAGTTATGCAGATAAGGTCTGCGCAGTATGTACAAGCAGCGTATAAAATGGGAAAATCTAAGATACAGGTGGCGGTACAACATATTTTACCTCATGTTCTGCCCGTGTATTTAATTGGATTGGTACTATTATTTCCGCATGCAATTATGCACGAAGCATCTATTACATTTCTTGGTTTTGGAATGCCAGCAGAGATGCCAGCGATAGGTGTTATTTTATCAGAGGCAATGAAGCATATTGCAACTGGTAAATGGTGGCTTGCATTATTTCCAGGTTTGATGCTTCTGATTGCAGTGATTGTATTTGACGTTATAGGAGAAAATTTAAAAAAACTTTGGAATCCAGGAAGTGCGAATGAATAGGAGAAGTACGATGAAAGAAACAAGGGTTTTAACAGTAGATGATTTAGTTGTGTCATTTAGCATGTATAAAGGAATTTTTCATAAACAGGATTTAGAGGTTGTTCATTCTCTTTCGTTAGATGTAAAAAAAGGAGAGATTGTTGCGGTAGTAGGTTCAAGTGGTTCGGGGAAAAGTCTTTTGGCACATGCTATTATGGGATTGCTTCCAAACAATGCGAATATAAAAGGTGAAATTTTTTATAATGGAGAGAAGTTGACGGAGAAAAAAAGAAAAGAATTTCTTGGAAGAAAGATTGTTTTTATTCCACAGTCAGTAGATTACTTAGACCCCGTAATGAAAGTGGGCAAACAGGTTGTTGGGGTATATTCTACAAAGGAAAGACAGAAGGAATTATTTGAAAAATATAAACTAGAAAAAGAGGTAGAAAACATGTACCCATTTCAACTTTCGGGAGGAATGGCTAGAAGGGTTCTTGTTTCTTCTGCAGTTATGGAAAATCCAGAACTGATTATTGCTGATGAGCCAACACCGGGATTGAGTATTGATATGGCAATGGATACATTGAAACATTTTAGAAAATTCGCAGATAACGGGGCGGGAGTACTTTTAATTACACATGATATTGATTTGGCATTTCATGTGGCTGATAGAATAGCAGTATTTTATGCGGGAACGATTGTTGAAATAGCTCCCGTTGAAGATTTTCTTGCTGGTACAGAAAAACTTCGTCATCCATATAGTAAAGCGTTGATTTCTGCATTACCACAAAATGAATTTAAAGCAATTAAAGGGATACAACCTTATGCAAATAATTTACCGACAGGATGTCTGTTTGCGGAACGGTGTCCTTATATGACAGAAGAATGTTGCGGAGAAATTCCTATAAGAAATTTAAGAGGCGGAAAGGTTAGGTGTGTACATGCAACTTAAGGCAGAAGAGATAAGTTTTCGTTATACGGATAAATCTCCTTGGATTTTAAAAGGTGTAAATATAGAAGTAAAAACAGGTGAACGAGTAGGGATTGTAGGTTCTTCAGGATGTGGAAAGAGTACACTGGCAAAAATTCTTGCAGGATATAATTGTGCGACTTCCGGACAAGTTTTATTAGATGGGAAACCTTTGCAGAAAAATGGTTTTTCTCCAGTACAAATGATTTATCAACATCCTGAGTTGGCAGTAAATCCAAGATGGAAGATGAAAAAGATATTAAATGAATGTTGGAATCCTGATGAGAAGATGTTGGAGCGTTTTGGTATTGAAAAGGAATGGTTAACAAGATGGCCAAGGGAACTTTCCGGTGGAGAATTACAACGCTTTTGTATTGTGAGATTATTAAGTCCAGAAAGTAAATTTCTTATTTGTGATGAAATTACAACTATGTTAGATGTGATTTCTCAAGCACAAATTTGGAATGCTTTATTGGAAATATCAAAGCAAAGGAATTATGGAATGATCATTATAACGCACAATATGGAATTGGCGAAACGTGTTTGTACAAGGATAGTGGATTTAAGCGAGATAAATCGGAGGGAATAAATATGGACACAAAGAAAATATTAGAACAGGTAAAAAAAGGTGAAATTTCTATAGAAGATGCAGAAGAACTTTTTCGAAGACAACCCTTTGAAGAGTTGGGATATGCAAAATTAGATACACATAGAAAATTACGCTCTGGTTGTGCGGAAGTAGTGTTTTGTAGCGGAAAGGCAGATGAACATCTTTTAAAGATATATGAAAGACTTTATGAAGAAGAAGGGGAAGTACTTGGAACTAGAGCTACAAAAGAACAGGCAGAGCTGGTGCAAGCAGAAATTCCAGAAGTGGAGTATGACGCGTTATCAAGAATTTTAAAAATTGAAAAAAAACAAAAAGAACATATAGGGAAAATTGTGGTTTGTACAGCAGGAACAGCAGACATTCCAGTGGCAGAAGAAGCAGCACAAACAGCAGAATTTTTCGGAAATACAGTGGAAAGAATATATGATGTAGGAGTAAGTGGACTTCACCGATTGCTTTCAAAAGTAGATGTGATTCAAAGTGCGAATTGTGTTATTGCAGTAGCCGGAATGGAAGGAGCATTGGCTAGTGTTATAGGAGGACTTGTAGATAAACCAGTAATTGCAGTGCCTACATCTGTTGGATATGGTGCAAGTATGAATGGAATTTCAGCACTATTAACGATGATCAATTCTTGTGCAAACGGTATTGCTACTGTAAATATTGATAATGGGTATGGTGCTGGTTATATTGCATCGCAAATTAATAGATTGGGGGTACATAAAGATGAATAAACAAAAATTATATTTGGAATGTTATGCTGGAATAAGCGGGGATATGACTGTGGCAGCTCTTTTGGACTTGGGAGCAGATGAAAAGGTACTTACAAAGGCATTAGATAGTTTGTCAATCCGTGAACAGTTTGAGACAAAAATTAGTAGAGTATCTAAAGCTGGGTTGGATGCTTGTGATTTCAATGTATTATTAGAAAAAGAAAATCACGATCATGATATGCAGTATTTGCATGGAAAGACACATCATCATGACCATCATCATGGACATAGTCATGATCATCACCATGACCATCGTGGTCTGATAGAAATTCAGGGAATTATTCGTTGTAGTGAAATGACAGAAAGAGCAAAAATGCTTGCGGAAAAGATTTTTGATATTTTAGCGAATGCAGAAGCTAAAGCACATGGAAAGTCAAAAACAGAAGTTCATTTTCATGAGGTGGGAGCAGTTGATTCTATAGTAGACATAGTGTCTGTTGCAATTTGTTTAGATAATTTGGGAATTGATGAAGTGATTATTCCTACACTGTATGAGGGGTGTGGAACTGTTCGCTGTCAACATGGGGTATTACCTATTCCTGTTCCTGCTGTTGCTAATATCGTTAATGCAGAAAATCTAACATTGCATATTACAGAAACAGAAGGAGAGTTTGTCACTCCAACGGGGGCGGCAATTGCAGCGGCAATTCGTACAGAAACAAAACTTCCAGAGAACTTTCGCATTTTAAGGACAGGTATTGGTGCAGGTAAAAGAAATTATGAAAGACCAAGTATTCTTCGTGCCATGCTTATTGAAGAGGAAGAAAGCCAAACGGTAGAAAAAGATGAGATTGTAAAAATGGAAAGTAATATTGATGATTGTACAGGGGAAGCGCTTGGTTATACAATGGAAAAACTTATGGAAGCAGGTGCAAGAGATGTTCATTATTTTCCTGTGTTTATGAAAAAAAATCGCCCTGGATATCAGTTAAATGTTATTTGTAAAGAAAACCAAATTTCTCAATTGCAAAAAATTATATTTGAAGAAACTACAAGTATTGGGATTCGCATTCAGTATATGGAAAGAAGTGTTTTGCCAAGAAGGATAGAAATTCGTGATACATCAATGGGAGAAGTGCAAATTAAAATTTGTACACTTTCTTCAGGTGAAAGAATTTATCCCGAACATGAAAGCATTGCAAAAATTTGTAAAGAAAGTGGAAAATCCTGGCAAGAAGTTTATCGTCAGATTATTGAGGAATGCCAGTAGATGAATAATTATGAGGAAAAAAGAAAAAAACTTCTTGAGAGAATAGACAATCTTACAAAAGAAAATATTGTGCTTGCTTTTTCAGGCGGAGTTGATAGTAGTTTATTGCTGAAAATTTGCTGTGATGCCTCTAAAAAAAGTGGGAAGAAAGTGTATGCAATAACTGTAGAGACAGAGTTGCATCCGATGAAAGATGTAGAGATTGCCACAATGGTGGCAAAAGAAGCGGGAGCGAAGCATTTGATTATTCGGATAGACGAATTGCACGAGGCAGGAATTCAATATAATCCAGTGGATAGATGTTATCTTTGCAAAAAATTACTTTTTAGCAAATTAAAAGAAAAAGCAAAGAAATTATGTATACAGACGATTGTGGAAGGAACAAACGAAGATGATCTTCATGTCTATCGTCCAGGCATTCGTGCATTAAAAGAATTAGAAATTCTAAGTCCTTTAGCGGAGTGTGGATTTACGAAAAGAGAAGTAAGAAAATTAGCAGAAGAATATGGAATATCTGTTGCGAATCGACCGGCTACTCCGTGTATGGCAACACGTTTTCCATATGGCACAGAATTAGATTACGAGAAAATGCGTTCTGTAGAAGAAGGAGAAGAATGGCTTAGAACATTTGGATTTTATAATGTAAGAATTCGAGTGCATGGAGATCTTGCTAGAATTGAAATTGATGAAAAAGATATGGAAATTCTTTTGCGCAATCGAATAAAAATAATTGAGAAATTAAAAACATTAGGATATTCATATATCACAATAGATTTGGAAGGATTCCGTTCTGGAAGTATGGACATTAATTTAAAATAAATGAATTATAAGAAAGACTCTGCGGGAAATAGTTTGTTTGTGCAGAGTCTTTTCTTGTGTTATAATGAAAATTCCTATTGATAAAGAAGAAAACAAAGAAAAACAGGAGTTAAAGATAAATGAATATATTAAATATAGAGCATATTAGTAAAATATTTGGAGAAAAAATTATTTTTGATGATGTTTCTTATGGCATACAAGAGGGAGAAAAAATAGGTGTTATTGGGATTAATGGAACGGGCAAGACAACATTGTTAAAAATAATTGCAGGTGAAGAGGAGGCCGATGAAGGGCAAATTGTAAAACAAAATGGCATACGTATTGCATATTTACCACAATCTCCAGTATTTCCGAAAGACGCAACAATACTCTCATATGTAAATGAAGGAATTGGAGAAAATGATTGGACAGCAAAAAGTGAAGTGAAAAGTGCGTTGACGAAACTTGGAATTACTGACTTTGAACAAAAGATCGAACATCTTTCAGGAGGACAGAAGAAAAAGATCGCTTTAGCAAAGACATTAACTTCTTCATTTGAGATACTCCTTCTTGATGAGCCTACAAACCACTTAGATAGTGAGATGATCGAATGGTTGGAAGAATATTTGCAAAAATATAAAGGTGTTGTCATTATGGTGACACATGATAGATATTTTTTGGATAAAGTGACAAATAAAATTTTAGAAATTAGCAGAGGAAAGCTATATGGTTATGAAGCAAATTATTCTCAGTTTTTAGAATTAAAAGCACAGAGGGAAGAAATGGAAAATGCCTCAGAGAGAAAAAGACAGAGCGTACTTCGTATGGAGATGGAATGGGCAAAAAGAGGGTGCAGAGCAAGAACAACGAAGCAGAAGGCTAGGTTAGAGCGATTGGAAACGTTGAAAGAACAAAAAGCACCTGTACAAGAAAAGGTAGCTCAAATTGATTCGGTAGAGACAAGAATGGGTAAAAAAACAATAGAGTTACATCATATAACGAAAAGTTATGGAGATAAAAAACTGATTGATGATTTTAGTTATATTGCCTTGAAAAATCAGAATATTGGTATTGTTGGTCCAAATGGTTGTGGAAAATCCACGCTTCTCAAAATTATTGCAGGTATAGTGAAAGCGGATAAAGGAGAGGTTGAAATTGGAGAAACAATCAAAATAGGATATTTTGCACAAGAAGTACCTGATATGGACACAAAACAAAAAGTAATTGATTATTTAAAAGATATTGCAGAATATATACCTACAAGAGAGGGGAAAATTACAGCATCACAAATGTTAGAACGTTTTTTGTTTACGGCAGATATGCAGTATGCTCCGATAGAAAAATTATCTGGTGGAGAGAAAAAACGACTATATCTTCTCAGTATTTTGCAAGGAGCACCGAATGTACTTATTTTTGATGAGGCAAATAATGATATTGATATTCCAACAATGACAATTTTAGAAGATTATTTGAATTCATTTCAAGGAATTGTGATTACAGTTTCCCATGACAGATATTTTCTTGATAATGTGGTTGATCGTATTTTCGAGTTTGATGGAGATGGGCATTTGCAGCAGTATGAAGGGGGATATACGGATTATATAGAAGCCAAACAAAGAAGAATAAAAGAATCTGTTGAGGTGAAAGAGAAAAAAGTATCAGCTAAAAATGATTGGAAACAAAATAGAGAGAAAAAGTTGAAATTTTCGTATAAAGAGCAACGAGAATACGAAACAATAGATGAAGATATCGCAAAATTAGAAAAGAAATTGGAACAGATAGATAATGATATAATGAAAAACGCAACAAACTCGCTTAAACTTTCTGAACTTACAAAGGAGAAAGAGGAAAAAGAGATTATGTTGGAAGAAAAAATGGAGCGTTGGGTTTATCTAAATGATTTGGCAGAACAAATAAAGGAGCAGAAAAAATAATTGGAAAAGATAGATGGAGCAATTTTTTTAAAGGAAATTACAGAAAAATTAGATGTACGTATTAGAAAATTGGAAGATGGGATTGAAAAAGGGCAGAAAGAAATTGAAGATATGCATACCTATTATTGGGAAAATTATACAGAAATGGACGAATATGGTTATGAAAATTACGATAACCAACAAGCACTTTTTCGCCAAGTAGATGCCAATCAAGAAAAATTACAGTTAAAATCCAGGTTTGAAAAAATGAAAGAATCTCCATTTTTTGCAAGGGTTGATTTTCAATATGAGGATGAGGAAGATGTAGAAATTTTTTACATTGGTATTGGAAATTTTGCAGAAAGTGCTGGGGCAACTCCGTTAATTTATGATTGGAGAGCTCCTGTAAGTAGTCTTTTTTATGATTATGATAAAGGGAATGCTTCTTATCAAGCACCAGCTGGTGTATTGGAAGGAGAAATTCTTGCAAAATGGCAGTATAAGATTAAATCTGGAAAAATGGTGTATGGTTTTGAAAGTGATATGAAAATTGATGATGACATTTTAAAACAGGAATTAGGAAGCAATGGTGATGTACAGTTAAAAAATATTGTAAGAACTATTCAAAAGGAGCAAAATGAAATTATTCGAAACACAAAGGATAAAATACTTGTGATTCAAGGGGTGGCTGGAAGTGGAAAAACCTCAGTAGCATTGCACAGAATAGCGTATTTGCTTTATCATGATAGAAAAAAAATACGTTCAACGAATGTGTTGATTTTATCGCCAAACGGTGTTTTTGCTGATTATATATCACATATTTTACCTGAATTAAATGAGGAAAATATCCAAGAAATGAGCTTTGATTTATTTGCTTACAAAGAATTGAGACATATTGTTTCGGATTGTGAAGATAGATATCATCAGATAGAGCGTCAGTTGTGCGAAAATGATAAAGTACAGGAAGAAAGATATAAAATAAAGCAATCAGCACAATTTGTTGGTTTTGTGGAAGGATTTTTGGCGCAATTAGAAGATGAATTAATGGATTTTACAGAGGTGGAATTTAAAGGAATGAGATTTTCTGAACAAGAACTTATTGACTTGTTTTACAATAAATTCCAAGATGTACCTATTTTATCTCGTATGAATGAAGTGATGGAATATTTTGTAGATTCATGGGAAACTTTAAGAGGGAGAGATTTATCGGAAGAAGAAAAAGAACATCTCTTAACAAAATTTATGAAAATGTATGTTACAAAGGATATCTATATTATTTATAATTGGCTTTTAGAGGAAATGGGATATCCTCAACTTCCGGAAGTTTCTTACGAGAGAAGAAAACTGGAATATGAAGATGTTTTTCCAATGTTATATTTAAAATATCGATTGGAAGGTGGAAAAAAACATAAGCAGATAAAACATTTAGTAATTGATGAGATGCAAGATTATTCTTATTTGCAATATGTTATTTTATCTTATTTATTTTCATGTAGAATGACAATTTTGGGGGATAAAGCACAGACGATTGACACGACGGAACGAGATGTGATGAGATTTTTATCTAAAATTTTAGGTAAAGACTTGCGAAAAATTGTTATGAATAAAAGTTATCGAAATACAGTAGAGATTGCGCAGTATGCGAATACTATTTCTGGAAATACAGACATGCAATTATTTGAACGACACGGAAAAGAAGTTGAAGAAAAAATAGTTACAGAAAAGGAAGCCATTCATTTTGTAGGGAATAAGATCAGTGAAATGAAGGAAAAATATGAAACAATAGCAATTATTACCCTGACGGAAAAGGAAGCATGGCAATTTTATCAAGCGTTCGTAGAAAAAGGGCTACAGGTTTCTTATTTAGATAGAGATAGTATGCGTTTTGAAAAAAATGTAATTGTTACGACATTTTATATGGCGAAAGGTTTGGAGTTTGATTGTGTATTTGGGATTTCTTCTGATTGGAATAAAGAAAAAGGAAAACAAGGAAAGTATATTTGTGCAACGCGAGCTCTGCATGAACTTTATATGTTGGAAGTGAAAAATATTTAAAAAGTAATGTAAATGAAAAATAAATAGAACGTGAGAAACTCAGAATCTGAACATGCAGTATAACGTGTATGTTAGTTTTTGAGTTTTTTTGTTTGAAAAACAAGGTTGAAAACAACTATATATTGTGATAACATAATTTCGAAACACAATAAATAGTGATGAGGTAGAAAAATGAAACGGAATGAAGAACGAAAATTAATAAATGTTTTTCCTGGGGTTGTAGAAATAGAGGAATTATTTTCTTGTATTGAAAAGGAATTTACAGAGGATGAATATGCGATAAGTCTATTGGAAGAAAAATTTTTTACATTTTATAAATCTGGAATTTCAGAGGAAGAGAAATTAGCACTTCTTATTCAAGCGGCGATTGAATTGACTACTCAAGAAGCACCAAAATGGGAAATGATTGCTGCGAGAATACTGTTCCTTTCTTTTATGCGTAAATTAAATGAAACGATGCGAGAATATGAAATAAAGTCTTTTTATGAAAAGATAGTTTTTTTGACTAAAGAAGGGCTTTATGGAAAATATATTTTGGAGACGTATACAAAGGAAGAAATAGATGACTTCGAAAAGTATTTAGATTTAGATAGAAACAAATTGTTTAATTATTCTGGATTAGAACTTTTGTTGAGTCGATATATTATACGGAATGGAAAAGGTGTAGCTTTTGAAACTCCACAGGAAATGTTTTTGGGAATTGCGATGCATCTTGCTATGAAAGAAGAAAAGAATAGGACACTTTGGGTAGAAAGATTTTATGATATGTTAAGCACACTGAAAGTAACCATGGCAACTCCTACTCTTTCAAATGCAAGAAAGCCATATCACCAACTTTCGTCTTGTTTTATTGATACAGTTCCAGATAGTTTAAATGGTATTTATCGAAGTATTGAGAATTTTGCAAAAGTAAGTAAATTTGGTGGTGGAATGGGCATGTATTTTGGAAAAGTACGTGCAAGTGGAAGCTCTATTCGTGGATTTCAAGGAGCTGCTGGAGGGGTAATAAGATGGATTCGTCTTGCAAATGATACAGCAGTTGCAGTAGATCAACTTGGAGTTCGGCAAGGAGCTGTAGCAGTTTATTTGGACGTGTGGCACAAAGATTTACCAGAATTTTTGAAATTAAGGACAAATAATGGTGATGATAGAATGAAGGCACATGATGTATTTCCAGCAGTTTGTTATCCGGATTATTTTTGGGAAGAAGCAAGAGATAATCTAGAAGGAGATTGGTATCTGATGTGTCCACATGAAATTTTTTCGGTAAAAGGATATGCTTTGGAGGATTCTTTTGGAGATGAGTGGAAAGAAAAATATTTAGAATGTGTAGCGGATGAAAGAATAGAAAAACGTATTATTCCGATTAAAGATATTATTAGATTGATTATTAAAAGTGCTGTGGAAACAGGGACTCCGTTTACCTTTAATAGAGATCATGTGAATAGAGCTAATCCAAATGGACATAGAGGAATAATTTATTGTAGCAATCTTTGTACAGAAATTGCACAGAATATGAGTGAAATTGAAGAAGTGGAAGAGCGAATAGAAACAGTGGATGGTGAAACAGTTATAGTTACAGTCACAAAACCAGGTGAATTTGTTGTGTGTAATTTGGCTAGTTTATCATTAGGGAAATTAGATGTAGAAGATGAACAAGAAGTTTCTGAAATCACTAGTTATGTAGTGAGGGCGTTGGATAATGTAATTGATTTGAATTTTTTCCCTGTGCCATATGCTAAAATTAATAATGAGAAATATAGACCGATTGGACTTGGAGTGAGTGGATATCATCATATGCTTGCTAAGCATGGAATTGCATGGGAGAGTGAAAAACATTTAGAATTTGTAGAAAAAATATTTTCACGTATTCATTATGCAGCGATTGAGGCTAGTAGCAATCTAGCGAAAGAGAAGGGAAGTTATCACTATTTTGAGAAAAGTGATTGGCAGACAGGAGAATATTTTGAAAAACGGGGATTAACAGATGAAAAATGGAGTCAGTTGCGTCAAAAAGTAGAAGTGCAAGGGCTTCGTAATGCATATTTGCTTGCAGCAGCACCAACTAGTAGTACAAGTATTATTTCTGGAACAACAGCAGGATTAGATCCGATTATGAATCGGTATTTTTTAGAAGAAAAGAAAAATGGATTAATGCCTCGTGTGGCCCCAGAACTTTCATTGGAAACATATTGGTTATACAAAAATGCTCATTATATTGATCAAAGCTGGTCTATTAGAGCGTGCGGGGTACGTCAGCGTCATATTGATCAGGCTCAGAGCATGAATCTTTATATTACTAATGAATACACATTTAGAAAAGTGTTAGATTTATATATTCTTGCATGGGAAAAAGGGGTAAAAACAATTTATTATATTAGATCCAAAAGTTTGGAAATAGAAGAGTGTGAATCTTGTTCGTCGTAGTTGAAAGGAGTAAAAGATGGAAAGTTTAAGAAAAAGACCGTTATTTAACCCTCGAGGAGATATAGATGTACGGAAAAGAAAAATGATAGGCGGGAACACAACGAATTTAAATGATTTTAACAATATGAAGTACCCTTGGGTAAGTGATTGGTATAGACAGGCAATGAATAATTTTTGGATTCCCGAAGAAATAAATTTAGGAGTAGATGTAAAAGATTATGTTAAATTACCCTGTCCAGAAAAAAGAGCATATAATAAGATATTATCGTTTTTGATTTTTTTAGATAGTATTCAGACTGCAAATCTTCCTAACATAGGAGAATATATTACAGCTAATGAGATTAATCTTTGTCTCTCTATTCAGTTGTTTCAAGAAGCGGTGCATAGTCAAAGTTATAGCTATATGCTAGATACAATTTGTGAACCACAGGAAAGAAATGAAGTTCTTTACCAGTGGAAAGAGGATGAGCATCTTTTGAAAAGAAATGAGTTTATTGGTAATCTTTATAATAGATTTCAAGAAGAAAAAAGTAAAGAAATACTTGTAAATACTATCGTGGCTAATTACATTTTGGAAGGAATTTATTTTTACAGTGGATTTATGTTTTTTTATAATTTAGGAAGAAACAACTTGATGCCAGGGTCTGTTCAGGAAATTCGTTATATTAATAGAGATGAGAATACACATTTATGGTTATTTAGAAATATTTTATTAGAATTAAAACAAGAAGAACCAGATTTATTTCGTAAAGAAGATATAGAACGTTATCGTAAGATGATTAGAGAAGGATGTGAACAAGAAATAAAGTGGGGGCATTATGTAATTGGAGATGATGTACAAGGGTTGAGTAAAAAAATGATTACAGATTACATACAATATCTAGGGAATTTAAGGTGTAGTAATCTTGGTTTTGAACCAATATATGAAGGGCATGAAGAAGAACCAACTAGCATGAAATGGGTTAGCCAGTATTCAAATGCAAATGCAATTAAAACAGACTTTTTTGAGGCAAGAAGTACAGCATATGCGAAAAGTAGTGCATTAATAGATGATTTATAGAAGATTAATAAAATAGATATAAAAAAGGGATTGTCCAATTGGTACAATCCCTTATATTTATTCAACTAACTGATTACATAATCCCGTTAACTGCTTTTGTTAAACGAGAAACTTTTCTTGCAGTAGTATTTTTGTGATAAACACCTTTGCTTCCTGCTTTGTTAATTTCAACGATAGCAACTTTTAATGCTTCTGTAGCAGCTGCTTTATCGTTAGCAGCAACAGCAGCTTCAACTTTTTTAATACAAGTTTTCACTTTAGATTTAATTGCTTTATTTCTAGCAGCTCTTGTCTCGTTTACTAAGATTCTTTTTTTAGCAGATTTAATATTAGCCAATCTGAACACCTCCAAATTATGTGAATTTTCAATTATTCTTTCATTAGAGCCGGACACGGAACGTTCTAATGAAACATACTCATTTATTGTAGGCTAATTAACTGTGCTTGTCAATACATATTTCTGAAAAAAGTGTAAAACATATGAATAAAAGGAAAAAATATAATGAAAGAGGTATGTAATGGTTGAAAAATATGCAATAAGAACAGATTTAGCGTTAGAAGAAAAAGAAAGATTTGAGGCAGATAATATAGAAGTACAAGGAGTTGTTTTGGAAGAAGAATATGACAAAGAACGAGAGATAAAAGTAACCAGGGTAATGGTTGAGACAGAAAATGGAGCAAAAACCATGGGAAAACCTGTTGGGACCTATATTACATTAGAAGTACCAAATCTTATAGTGCCTGATGAGGATTATCATAGAGAAATTTCTGAAAAATTAGCGCAATTAATAGAAGAATTAATAAAAGAAAAAAAGAAAGAATATAATGTACTTGTGATTGGCCTTGGGAATAGAGAAGTAACGCCGGATGCGTTAGGTCCCTATGTTGCGGATAATCTCATAGTTACGCGTCATATCATTAAAGAATATGGGAAATATGCAATGGGTGAAAAGAATATTCATATGGTGAGCGCCATTGTGCCAGGTGTAATGGGAAAAACGGGGATGGAGACAATGGAAATTGTAAATGGGATTGTAAAGGAAACAAAACCAGATTTTCTTATTGCGATAGACGCACTAGCGGCTAGAAGTACAAAACGTTTGAATCGTACAATACAAATAGCAGATACAGGAATACATCCTGGCGCCGGTGTTGGGAATAATAGAGGTGGTATTACAAAAGAAACAGTAGGAATTCCAGTTATTGCTATAGGTGTTCCTACAGTTGTAGATGCTGCGACTATCGTGAATGATACAATGGAAAATTTTTTGGTAGCACTTGAAAGTTCTGAAATGTTAAAAGGTGTGGGTGTAGTGTTGCAAGGATATAATGCGGCAGAAAAATACGAATTGATTAGAGAATTAATTTCGCCACATTTAAATGGTATGTTTGTTACACCAAAAGATATAGATGAAACGATGAAAAGAATTAGTTATACTATTTCGGAGGCACTTAATATTTTGTTTTCCACTGGACAGGCGTAATAAAAATGAAATGTTTTTCATATATTGGTAAATATTTGATTGAATATTGTTTGAAAGGTGGGAGAAAATTTGAGGGTTAGAAAAAATGTAATAAAAGTGTTTCTACAAGGTGTAATACTGTGTATGGGAGGATATGTTTTATATAATGGAGGTATTAGAATTGCAGATGATTTAAAAGAAGAGATGAATACTGTTTTGCAAAGAGAGGCTGAAAATACATTTATGAGTAATTTGGCTTATGTAAATAAAGAAAAAAAGAATTTGCAAGAATGGGTTACCAATCGGGCGATGGAGATGCTGCCTCTTGGCAGCTACATAAATGGGAAAGCGACTTGTGAGGCTGAAGTGGAAGATGAAATGACGTATGAAATGATTTTGGCAAAACAGGCTGAAGATGAGAATGAAGTGGATGAAAATGGGAAATTAGTAAAAAAAGAAGATGAACATATACAAGAACAAGTAAAAAAAGAAGCACAACCTATAAATAAAAGTAAGATGGACTTATCTGTAGATAAGCTGAAGGATTTTGAATATTTGCGAAGTCATTTTTATACAGTAGATAGTTCCACTTTTGTAAATGCAGAAGATTTGCAAGCGGAACAATTACTAAGTAAGAATTTAAAATTGAATAAAAATAAAAAAGGACCTAAAATTTTACTCTATCATACACATTCACAGGAAGCGTTTGCGGATTCTATACCAGGAGATGCAAATACCACTGTTGTAGGTGTAGGAAGATACTTGGCAAAATTATTAAATGAAAAATATGGAATTGAAACATTGCATCATGAAGGAATTTATGATATGAAAGATGGAAAAATAGATAGAACACGAGCGTACGAAAGAGCAAAGGGAAATATTCAAAAAATTCTAAATGATAATCCAAGTATTGAGATGGTGATTGACCTGCATCGAGATGGGGTGGGAGAAAATACTAGATTAGTAACAGAAGTGAATGGAAAGCCTGCTGCAAAACTAATGTTTTTTAATGGAATGAGTAGGACAAGAACAAATGGGAAATTAACTGTTTTACAAAATCCTTATATACAAGACAATCTTGCATTGTCATTGCAGATGAAGATAGAAGCGGAGAAAAGGTATCCTGGATTGACAAGAAATATTTATTTAAAAGGATATCGATATAATATGCATATGAAGCCTAAAACACTCTTGATCGAAGGTGGTGCACAAACGAACACAGTGGCAGAGATTATGAATTCGATGAATTATCTTGCGGAAATTTTAAATGCGGTTGTAGGGTAAAGTTTTTTGTGATACACTAATGATAATTTGGCGAATTTTGCTCTTAAGGGCAAAAGGTAGATAGGAAAGGAATGCGTATAAATGGCAAAGAAAAATACATATGATGCAGATAGCATATCAATACTAGAAGGGCTAGAAGCTGTTCGTGTAAGACCAGGAATGTATATTGGAAGTGTATCTACAAAAGGATTGAATCATTTGGTATATGAAATTGTGGATAATGCGGTTGATGAGCATTTGGCTGGATTTTGTAATCGTATAGAAGTGACTTTGGAAAAAGATGGATCAGCAACCGTTAGTGATAATGGAAGAGGAGTTCCAGTTGGACTGCATCAAAAGGGTGTATCTGCTGCACGTATTGTGTATACGACACTTCATGCAGGTGGAAAATTTGATGATTCTGCTTATAAAACAAGTGGTGGTTTACATGGGGTTGGATCTTCTGTCGTAAACGCACTTTCGACCTATATGGATGTAAAGATAAGTAGGGAAGGGGCAGTTCATCATGATCATTACGAACGTGGAATTCCAACAATTGAGTTAGAAGATGGACTTCTTCCGATTATTGCAAAAACAAGAAAAACAGGGACAACTGTAAATTTTCTTCCTGATGATACAATTTTTGAAAAAACGAGATTTAAAGCGGAAGAAATTAAAAGTAGATTACATGAAACAGCATATTTAAATCCAACATTGACGATTGTTTTTGAAGATAAGCGTGCAGCGGAGATAGAGCGTGTCGAATATCATGAACCTGATGGGATTCTTGGATTTATAGCAGATTTGAATAAAAAGAAAGAAACAGTACATGAGCCGGTGTATTTCAAAGGAGAAGCGGATGGAATAGAAGTTGAAGTGGCTTTTCAGTATGTAAATGAATTTCATGAAAATGTACTTGGATTTTGCAATAATATTTATAATGCAGAAGGTGGAACGCATTTGACAGGATTTAAGTCCACTTTTACGATGGTGATGAATCAGTATGCAAGAGAAATAGGTTTGCTAAAAGAAAAAGATCCTAATTTTACTGGAGCGGATATACGAAATGGAATGACGGCGATTGTATCGATAAAACATCCAGACCCAAGGTTTGAAGGACAGACAAAGACAAAATTAGATAATCAAGATGCCGGAAAATCGGCAAGTAAAGTAACGAATGATGAAATTACTAGATTCTTCGATAAGAACTTAGATACATTGAAAAAAGTACTTTCATGTGCGGAGAAAGCAGCAAAGATTAGAAAAACAGAAGAGAAAGCAAAAACGAATCTATTGACAAAGCAAAAGTATTCTTTTGATAGCAATGGTAAATTAGCGAATTGTGAAAGCAGAGATGCCAGTAAGTGTGAAATTTTTATTGTGGAAGGGGATTCTGCCGGTGGTTCGGCAAAGACGGCAAGGAATCGTCAGTTTCAAGCAATTTTGCCAATTCGTGGAAAAATTTTGAATGTTGAAAAAGCAAGTATAGATAAAGTGCTGGCAAATGCAGAAATTAAAACAATGATTAATGCTTTTGGATGTGGGTTTTCTGAAGGATATGGAAATGATTTCGACATTTCAAAATTGCGATATAACAAAATTATTATTATGGCGGATGCTGATGTAGATGGAGCGCATATTTCTACACTATTATTGACGCTATTTTATCGGTTTATGCCAGAACTCATTTTTGAAGGTCATGTGTATATTGCTATGCCCCCACTTTATAAAGCGACGACAAAAAAAGGCGAGGAAGAATATCTTTATGACGATCAAGCTTTAGAGAAATACAGAAAAAATCATAAAGGTACATACACCTTACAAAGATATAAGGGTTTGGGAGAAATGGATGCGGAACAATTATGGGATACAACATTAAATCCAGAAACAAGAATGCTAAAACTCATTGAAATAGAGGACGCAAGAATGGCATCTAGCGTAACAGAAATGCTTATGGGAACAGAAGTTCCGCCAAGACGGGCGTTTATTTATGAAAATGCAAGGGAAGCTGAATTAGATATATAATGGAGGTAAATATGCAGGAATCACAATTGATAAGGACCGAATACTCGGAAGTAATGAAAAAATCATATATTGATTATGCAATGAGTGTTATTGTTGCTAGAGCTCTTCCGGATGTAAGAGATGGTTTGAAACCGGTACAAAGAAGAACGTTGTATGATATGTATGAATTAGGAATAAAATATGATAAACCATATCGTAAATCTGCCCGTATTGTAGGAGATACAATGGGAAAATATCATCCTCACGGAGATAGTTCCATTTATGAATCGCTAGTTGTTATGGCGCAGGATTTTAAAAAAGGGATGCCTCTTGTAGATGGACATGGAAATTTTGGATCAATCGAAGGTGATGGTGCGGCGGCGATGCGTTATACAGAAGCACGATTGGCACGCATCACGCAAGAAGTGTACCTTTCGGATTTGGATAAAGACATTGTGGACTTTGTGCCGAATTTTGATGAAACTGAGAAAGAACCAGAAGTGTTGCCTGTTCGTGTACCCAATCTTTTGATAAATGGTGCAGAAGGAATTGCAGTTGGTATGGCAACAAGTATTCCTACGCATAATTTAGGAGAAGTTATCGATGCTGTGAAGGCATATATGAAAAATAACGAGATTACTACAAAACAATTAATGAAGTATGTCAAAGGACCAGATTTTCCAACAGGAGCTATTGTTGTTAATAAAGATGATTTGCTTTCGATATATGAAACGGGTACAGGGAAAATCAAACTACGAGGAAAAGTAGAAGTTGAGGAAGGACGAGGAGGGAAAAAGAAACTTGTTATTTCAGAAATTCCGTATACAATGATTGGTACCGGAATTGGAAAGTTTTTAAATGATGTGGCGGCTCTCGTGGAAACGAAAAAGACAAGCGATATAGTAGATATTTCTAATCAATCCTCGAAGGAAGGAATTCGAATTGTTTTAGAATTAAAAAAGGATACAGATGTAGAAAATCTGAAAAATATGCTGTATAAGAAAACGCGGTTAGAAGATACTTTTGGTGTAAATATGCTTGCTGTTTCTGACGGGAAACCAGAAACGATGGGATTGAAAAAAATTATTGAACATCATGTTGACTTTCAATTTGAACTTGCTACAAGAAAGTATAAGAATCTTCTTGGAAAAGAGTTGGAAAAAAAGGAAATTCAAGAAGGTTTGATTAAAGCGTGTGATGTTATTGATTTGATTATAGAAATTTTAAGAGGAAGCAAGTCAATTAAAGATGTTAAAGCTTGTTTGATGAGTGGGATTACAGATAACATTACATTTAAGTCAGAAGATTCTAAAGATATGGCGGCTATGTTAAGATTTACAGAGCGTCAAGCTACAGCTATTTTGGAAATGCGGTTGTATAAACTTATTGGACTTGAAATAGAAGCGTTGAAGAAAACATATAAGGAAACGATGGAAAATATCTTGCGTTATGAAGATATCTTAAATAATTATGAGTCTATGGCAGAAGTGATCATTGAAGAATTAGATTATTATAAGAAGATGTATGGAAAAAAACGTCGAACAGTGGTTGAAAATGCAGAGGAAGCAATTTATGAAGAAAAGAAGATTGAAGAACAGGACGTAGTTATTTTGATGGATCGTTTTGGTTATATAAGAACGATAGATACGGCGACTTATGAAAGGAATAAAGAGTCTGCAAATGGGGAAAATAAGCATATTATATTTTGTAAAAATACAAGTAAGATCTGCTTGTTCACCAATATAGGCAAGATGCATCAAGTGAAAGTGCTGGATATTCCTTTTGGAAAATTTAGAGATAAAGGGACGCCGGTGGATAACTTGAGTAATTATGATAGCACAGAAGAAAATATTGTTTATCTTTGTGACGAAGAACAGTTACATACGGCGAAAATGTTATTTGCAACAAAATATGGAATGATAAAACAAGTAGATGGATCGGAATTTGTTGTTGCAAAACGAACAATTACTGCAACAAAGTTACAAGAAGAGGATGAATTGATATCTATACAACCTATAAATAAAAATCAAAATATTGTCTTGCAGACAGAAGATGGTTACTTCCTTCGTTTCTTGGCAGAAGAAGTTGCTGAGAAGAAAAAAGGAGCTATTGGAGTTCGAGGAATTAAACTACAGAAGAAAGATGTTTTGGAAAAGGTGTATCTTTTTGAAGAAGGAACAGAGGCAAAAGTTCCTTATAAAGAAAAAGAAGTTACATTGAATAGACTAAAACTTGCAAAACGAGATGGAATGGGAACAAAGGCGAGAGGATAGTATGAAATCCCCTCTTGCTTTTATAAGAAAGCAGTGTTATACTATAACATAGTTACATAAGAAATTGACAGAAGAGTGGACGCAAAGTTCACTCTTCTTTGTTGCAGTGTGTATAATGGCAGAGTTATTTTAGAAGAAAGGAAGGTTAGTGTGTCAAAAAAAGAGGTATACGAACAAAAAACAGAAGAACTTTTGTTGCCAATAGTAGAAGAACATGGATTTGAATTAGTAGATGTAGAATATGTGAAAGAGGGAGGTACGTGGTATCTTAGAGCATATATTGATAAGCCGGGAGGAATTGCGGTGGATGATTGTGAAGTGGTAAGTAGAGCTTTTTCAGATATTCTTGATGAGAAAGATTATATTGAGGATACGTATATTTTTGAAGTGAGTTCCCCTGGACTTGGAAGACCTTTGAAAAAGGAAAAAGATTTTGTAAGAAGCATGGGAGAAGAAGTTGAGATAAGAACGTATCGTGCTATTGAACGCCAAAAAGAATTTGTTGGAATTTTAAAAGGGTATGATAAGGATACGGTAACAATTGAAATGGAAGATGGTTCGGAAAGGATATTTGAAAAAAATGATATTGCCTTAATTCGGTTGGCATTTGATTTTTAAAATAGGGAGGAAATAGAAATGAATACAGAATTATTAGAAGCATTAACTATTCTTGAACAGGAGAAAGATATTAGTAAAGAAACATTATTGGATGCAATTGAGAACTCATTGATTAATGCTTGCAAAAATCATTTTGGGAAAGCAGATAATATTAAAGTAATTATGAATCGTGAAACTTGTGATTACTCTGTATTTGCAGAAAAAACAGTTGTAGAAGAAGTTGAAGATGATGTAATGGAAATTAGTCTTGCAAATGCAAAAATGATTGACAGTAAATTTGAATTAGGGGATGTTGTACAGATTCCAGTAGAATCAAAAGAATTTGGGCGTATTGCGACACAAAATGCAAAAAATCTAATTTTACAAAAGATTCGTGAAGAAGAAAGAAAAGTAGTTTATGATCAGTATTTTGAAAAAGAAAAAGATATTGTGACAGGTATTGTACAGCGTTATGTGGGCAAAAATGTAAGTATCAATTTAGGAAAAGCAGATGCAATGCTTACAGAAAATGAACAAGTAAAGGGTGAAGTGTTTAAACCAACAGAAAGAATTAAATTATATGTTGTTGAAGTGAAAAATACAACTAAAGGACCTAAGATTTTAGTTTCACGTACACATCCTGAACTAGTAAAACGTTTATTTGAATCAGAAGTTGCCGAAGTAAAGGATGGAACAGTTGAAATTAAGAGCATTGCAAGAGAAGCAGGATCTCGTTCTAAAATTGCTGTGTGGTCAAATGATCCTGACGTGGATCCAGTTGGAGCATGTGTTGGTATGAATGGAGCAAGAGTAAATGCCATTGTAAACGAATTGCGAGGAGAAAAAATTGATATTATTAACTGGAGTGAAAATCCTGCAATTTTAATTGAAAATGCCCTTAGTCCAGCAAAAGTTATTTCTGTTATGGCAGATCCAGATGAAAAAACAGCAAGTGTAATTGTTCCGGATTATCAGTTGTCATTAGCAATTGGAAAAGAAGGACAGAATGCACGTCTTGCAGCACGCTTAACAGGATATAAGATTGATATTAAAAATGAAACACAGGCAATCGAATCGGGAGAACTTCCGAAAGATTATATGAATACACAAGTAGTAGAAGAAGCAGAAGAAATTGTAGAAGAGTAAAATAGGAAGTGAGTATTTGAGTGGTGTAAAGAAAATACCTATGCGAAAGTGTGTAGGGTGCGGAGAGATGAAGAGCAAAAAAGAAATGATTCGTGTTTTGAAAACTTCAGAAAATGAATTTTTATTAGATGTAACTGGAAAGAAGAACGGTAGAGGGGCTTATTTATGCCAATCAAAAGAATGTTTGGAAAAAGCAGTTAAGAATAAAGGTTTGGAACGTTCTTTTAAACAGGCTATTCCAAAGGAAGTTTACGCGATTTTGGAAAAGGAGATGGAAACACTTGAAACAAAGTAAAGTATTATCTATTATCGGTTTAGCCACAAGAGCGGGAAGAACAGTAAGCGGGGAATTTGCGACTGAAAAGGAGACGAAGTCAGGAAAAGCATGCCTGGTCATTGTTGCAAATGATGCGTCTGACAATACAAAGAAGAAATTTGAAAATATGTGTGATTTTTATGAAGTCCCAATTTGTTTTTACGGGAATAAGGATACCTTAGGGCATGCAATGGGAAAAGAATTTCGCGCATCACTGGCAGTGTTAGACAGTGGTTTTGCAAAGGAAATCATGAAGTATTTGGAAGCTGAAAAGAATATAATTGCATAGAGGAGGTAGCGAAAACATGTCTAAATCAAGAGTATATGAATTAGCAAAAGAGTTAAATAAATCAAATAAAGAATTACTTGACTTTTTAAAGTCAAAAGATATTGAGGTTAAAAATCATATGAGTTCTTTATCAGATGAACAGGTTCAGATGGTAAAAGGCGCAATGACAGATAATGTCGCAAAATCTGATGGAGAAGATGCGCAAAAGAAAAAGAATATTGTGCAAGTGTTTAGACCTCAGAATGGTAAACAGAACAGTAGACAAAAACAGAACAATCATAAACAAAATCAAAATAATAATAATCAAGGTAATACAAAGCAAATGAATAACGGTCAAAATAATACAAGACAAAATAATAACCAAGGAAAAAGACAGAATAATAATCAAGGTGGAAGATACCAAAATAATAACCAAAATGGTGAACGAAAAAACAATAATCAAGACGGAAGAAGAAATAATAATCAAAGCGGAAGACAAAATAATAATCAAAATGGGCGCTCAAACTTTAATAATTCGCAGCGAAGAGACGATCGAAGAGATGATAGACGCGATGATAACAGAAGAAATGATAAACGTACACCATCTATTCCAGCACCTGTACTTCCAGAACAAAAACCACAGCGTCAGAAAGCAAAAGATAAAGATGCCTATAAGAAGAAAGATTATCGTCAAGATGACAGGGAAGAAAGAAAAGTAAAACAGACAAAAAAAGGAAAACCAGCACCACAACCACAGAAACCACAGCCAAAAGTAGAAGAAAAAGTGGAAGAAAAAATTACAATGATTACAATCCCAGAAGTACTTACGATTAAAGAATTGGCTGATAAAATGAAAATTCAGCCTTCTGCAATTGTTAAGAAATTATTTATGCAAGGGAAAATTGTAACAGTAAATCAGGAAGTGGATTTTGAAACGGCAGAAGAAATTGCAATGGAATTTGAAGTCCTTTGTGAAAAAGAAGAAGTCGTAGATGTTATTGAGGAATTATTAAAAGAAGATGAAGAAGATGAAACAAAAATGGAAAAACGTCCTCCAGTTGTATGTGTTATGGGACACGTTGACCATGGAAAGACTTCTCTTCTTGATGCGATCCGTAATACAAATGTAATTGATCGAGAAGCTGGTGGAATTACACAGCATATTGGTGCATATGTTGCAAATGTAAATGGGGAAAGAATTACATTCTTAGATACTCCTGGACATGAAGCGTTTACAGCAATGCGTCTTAGAGGTGCTCAATCAACAGATATCGCAATATTAGTTGTAGCGGCAGATGACGGTGTGATGCCACAAACAGTTGAAGCGATTAGTCATGCGAAAGCTGCTGGAATTGAAATTATTGTAGCTGTAAATAAAATTGATAAACCAAGCGCTAATATTGAAAGAGTTAAGCAGGAATTAACAGAATATGAATTGATCGCAGAAGATTGGGGTGGAAGTACAATTTTTGTTCCAGTATCTGCTAAAACAGGAGAAGGTCTTGAAGATTTAATGGAAATGATTCTTTTAACAGCAGAAGTGTTAGAGTTAAAAGCAAATCCGAATAGACAAGCAAGAGGTCTTGTTATTGAGGCTGAATTAGATAAAGGAAAAGGTTCTGTTGCTACTGTTCTTGTACAGAAAGGTACATTACATGTTGGGGATGCGATTGCAGCAGGTTCAGCACATGGTCGTGTCAGAGCAATGATTGATGATAAAGGAAGACGTGTAAAAGAAGCAGGTCCATCTACACCAGTAGAAATTTTAGGGTTAAATGATGTTCCAAATGCCGGAGAAGTATTTGTTGGATGTGCAAATGATAAAGAAGCACGTAACTTTGCAGAAACATTTATTTCTCAAGGAAGAGTAAAAATGCTTGAGGAAACAAAATCAAAAATGTCATTAGATGATTTGTTTACACAGATTCAGGCGGGCAATTTAAAAGAACTTGGAATTATCGTTAAAGCAGATGTACAAGGATCTGTAGAGGCTGTAAAACAAAGTCTTGTAAAACTTTCAAACGATGAAGTTGTCATTAAAATCATTCATGGTGGTGTAGGTGCGATTAATGAATCAGATGTTACTTTAGCATCGGCATCCAATGCGATTATCATAGGATTTAATGTTCGACCTGATGCAACTGCAAAAGAAATTGCGGAACGAGAAGGAGTAGACTTAAGATTGTATCGTGTAATCTACAATGCTATTGAAGATGTAGAAGCGGCAATGAAAGGTATGTTAGATCCTGTATTCGAAGAAAAAGTACTTGGCCATGCAGAAGTTCGTCAGACATTTAAGGCTTCAGGTGTGGGTACAATTGCAGGTTCCTATGTACTTGATGGTATATTTGAAAGAAATTGTTCAGCTAGGGTTGTTCGTGATGGCGTAGTTATTTTTGATGGTGCTTTAGCATCTTTAAAGAGATTCAAAGATGATGTAAAAGAAGTAAAAGCAGGATATGAATGTGGATTTGTATTTGAGAAATTTAATGATGTAAAAGAAGGCGATCAAGTAGAAGCGTACAAAATGGTTGAAATTCCAAGATAATTCTTGAAGATTGGAGGAGTAAAATTGAGAAAAAATAGTATTAAAAATACAAGAGTCAATATGGAAGTGCAAAGAGAATTAAGCAATATTGTAAGAGGAGGAATAAAAGATCCTCGAGTTGCACCAATGACTTCAGTTGTTGCAGTAGAAGTTGCTCCCGATTTAAAAACATGCAAAGCATATATTAGTGTATTTGGTGATGAAAAAGCACAGGAAGATACATTAAAAGGATTACAAAGTGCTGAAGGATATATTAGAAGGGAATTGGCCCATAATTTGAATATGAGAAATACACCTGAAATTAAATTTGTATTAGATCAATCGATCGCTTATGGTGTAGCGATGTCGAAAAAAATTGATGATGTGACAAAAGATATAAAAGAAGAAGGTGAATAGAGTGTTGCAGAAAACTTTAGCAAAAGCAAAGTCTGTGGCAATAGGAGGACATATGAGACCCGATGGAGATTGTGTTGGGTCTTGTATGGCAATGTATCAATATATATGTACATGGTATCCGGAAATACGGGTAGATGTTTACTTAGAAGAAATACCAAACAGTTTTCGATTTATTGAGGCGACTCAAAAAATTTCTCATGAAATTAAAGATACAACATATGATTTATTTATTTCACTTGATTGTGGTGATGAAGGACGTTTGGGATTTTCGGCTCCATTATTTAAAAATGCAAGAGAAACATTTTGTGTAGATCATCATGTGAGTAATTCTTCTTTTGGAAAAAATAATTATATTAAGCCGGACGCTAGTTCTACTTGCGAATTAGTATTTGAACTTATGGAAGAAGAAAAAATTACAAAGCAAATTGCGGAGTGTTTATATTTAGGAATTGTGCATGATACAGGTGTATTTCAGTATTCGTGCACATCTCCAGAGACAATGATAGTAGCGTCAAAATTAATGGCAAAAGGAATTGATTATTCAAAAATTATTCATGACACATATTATGAAAAAACATATGTGCAGAATCAAATTTTAGGAAGAGCTCTTCTTGAAAGTGTTTTATTTATGGAGAGAAAGTGTATTGTGTCAGTGATTGATAAAAAAATCATGGATTTTTATGGTGCTACTTCAAAAGACTTAGAAGGAATTGTAAGCCAGCTAAGATTGACAAGTGGAGTAAATGTTGCTGTATTCTTGTATGAGTTGCAACCACATGAATTTAAAATCAGCCTTCGGTCGGACGATACTGTTGATGTAAGCAAAGTGGCAGGATATTTTGGTGGCGGAGGACATAGAAAGGCAGCAGGTCTTACTTTAAGAGGAACAGCCCATGATGTAATTAACAATATTGCAAAGCAGATAGAATTACAATTGCAGAAAAAATAGGAGCATAAATATGATACATGGTGTTTTAAATGTATATAAAGAAAAAGGCTATACGTCTCATGATGTTGTTGCAAAGTTAAGAGGAATTGTGGGACAGAAAAAAATAGGTCATACAGGAACACTTGATCCAGACGCAACGGGTGTTCTTCCAGTATGCCTAGGGAAAGCGACAAAACTTTGCGATATGTTAACAGACAAAAATAAAACATATGAAACAGTATTATTGTTGGGACAAGTAACGGATACTCAAGACATAAGCGGAAGTGTACTTGAAAGAAAAAATACAGACTATTTAATGGAAGAACAAGTAAGAGAAGTTATTGAGAAATTTGTTGGAGTATATGAGCAAATTCCACCGATGTATTCAGCACTAAAAGTGAATGGAAAAAAATTGTATGAGCTTGCGAGACAAGGAATAGAAATAGAAAGAAAAGCAAGACAAGTACAGATCTATAAAATACATATAAAGGAAATAGATTTGCCAAGAGTAAAAATGGAAGTTACTTGTTCTAAAGGGACTTATATAAGAACATTGTGCCATGATATAGGGCAGAAACTGCAATGTGGAGGTTGCATGGAAAATTTGATTCGAACAAGAGTTAGTTCTTTTCGTATAGAGGATAGTTTTTCTTTAGGACAGATTGCACAGTTTCAAGATGAAAATAGGTTAAAAGAAATTCTTGTTCCGATAGATAAGATGTTTTTGCAGTACAAGAAAATAGTCGTTCAAGGGAAAGCTGCTTCGCTTGTGTATAATGGCAATCCGTTTTTTAGAAGACAGGTGGAAACAATCGAGGAATTGTCAGAAGGGGAACTCGTAAGAGTGTATGATGATCAAGATAAATTTATCGCAATTTTTGTTTATAATGAAGAAAAAGAAATGTTTAAACTTGTTAAAATGTTTTTTGATAAAGGTGAATAGATATGCAGTATATAAGAGGGATAGAAAATTATACTTGTACAAATCCTACTGCGATTACATTAGGAAAATTTGATGGTTTGCATAAAGGGCATCAGAAGTTGATTGAACAAGTGGAGAAATATGCAGATGAACAAATAAAAAGCGTTGTTTTTTCATTTGATATGCTTCCTTTTTTTGAGGAGATGGGGAAGCAAAAACATATACTAATGACGAAAAAAGAAAAATGTTTGCATTTGGAAAATAGAGTAGATTATTTGGTTGAATGTCCCTTTGTGGAACAAATTTATACAATGGAAGCAGAAACGTTTATCGAGGAAATATTAATAAGAAAATTTCATGCAAAGTATGTAGTTGTAGGTACGGATTTTCGCTTTGGATATCAAAAGAAGGGCGATATTAATTTATTAGAAAAATATCAACAGAAGTATGGATATAAGCTTATTGTAATAGAAAAAGAAAAGTATGCAGGACGAGAAATAAGTAGTACTTTTATTAAAGAAGAGGTTCGAAAAGGACATATGGAAAGGGTTCAAGAACTTTTAGGGTATCCGTACACAATAGACGGGATAGTTGAATTTGGGGAACAATTAGGAAGAAAGATAGGTTTTCCGACAATGAATATCATTCCTGTTAAAGAAAAACTTCTTGTTCCAAATGGGGTATATGCAAGTAGCGTGATTTTAGAAGGAAAAAAATATAAAGGGATAAGCAATGTTGGATGTAAACCGACAGTTTCGGATAAAGGCGTGAACTTGGTAGAAACATTTTTGTTTGATTATACTGGAAATGCATATGGAAAAGAAATTCAAGTTGAATTATATAAATTTATCCGTAGAGAAAAGGTCTTTCCTTCAGTAGCGGAATTAAAAGAGCAGATGTGTTTAGATATTCAAGAAGCAGAAGTAATCTTAAAAAAATAGTTTACATATAGAAATAAATATGTTATACTAATCAAGTATGAAATAAGCCGATGTTCAGTAAATGGAAACTCCAACCTTTACTTAATATTAGGCGTTAAATTAGAAAAATAGGAGGAATTAAGTCAATGATAGCAAAAGACAAAAAACAAGCAATCATCGCTGAATATGGCAGAACAGAAGGAGATACAGGTTCACCAGAAGTTCAGGTAGCTATTTTAACAGCAAGAATTAACGAATTAACAGAACACTTCAAAGTGAATCCAAAAGATCACCACTCAAGAAGAGGACTTCTTAAAATGGTAGGTCAGAGAAGAGGATTACTTGCTTATTTAAAGAAAACAGATATTGAAAGATATCGTTCTTTAATTGAAAGATTAGGATTAAGAAAATAATCTAAACCAAATTATTGGAAAACATATAGACACACAACACAACAAATCATGACCACCCGTCCAACGGGTGGTTTGTTCTAGGGCTATAAGCCCTTGTTACTAGGTCAGCGTCGCAAGGCGCTGGCTTTTTCTTTCGGCTATGGGGATTCTGTTTACACAGCCTTCCCACACCTCCGTTCAAGCTATATTGCTCTTGGCTCGTTGCTACTCCTTAAGGGGTAGTGTTACTACTGGGCATTCCCCCTAAAAAGGGTCTTCATATTTTTTTGCACTTAATTTATCCATTGCAATATCATGCTTTTCCTGTTTTTTGAATATATTTTTTATTGTTGCCTCATTTAATCCGACTGTACTAACATAATATCCCTCCGTTATCTTCAGCGGAATACTTACTAACATATGAATATGATTTGGCATTAGATGGTCTTCAATTATTTCAACACCTTTATTATAACTACATAATTGTTTTATAATATCTCTGATGTTCACTTTATATTGATTGTAAATTACTTTTCGTCTATATTTTGGTGTGAAGATGATATGATATTTGCACATCCATTTTGTATGTGCGAGTGAATATTCTTTCTTCGACATAAATTACCTTTCCTTTTTTGTCAGATGCTCTACAAACTATCATAAACATTCAATCCCCAAATTTCTCCACAGCTTCACCAATACTCACTATGCTTCACTTTCTCTCATATATTCTTTACGAATTTATTTGATCTCGCAAAGGATAAATCATACACCCTCGTCTGTGTGATTATTAAGCCACTCAATTGCTGCCCTGTGTTCCTGTCTAGCTTTTCTTACCAGCCATATGACCAAGTCAGCATCTTTACCAGATGTATATGTAATCAACTTTCCTAAATGATCATGATCAGTTTCTTTAAGCTGATTTTCTATAATAATTCTTCTGCCACCATACTATATTCTGTTTTGTTTTCATATGGCACATTTCTATGTTCTACAAAAGAAACTACATTGTCCTTATTGTTCTCGTTAATTTTTCTATGTAATAAATAAAATTTTTATTTTATTGTTATAATATTATAATTTAGAAACGGAAAAATACATTGCTTTATACCCATTAAGATTATATAATGATATTATAAAAAGTTTAATAAATCATTAAAAAGTACACATTTGTTAGTCTTAGCGAAAGAAAGATAATTAAGCGATCAATTAAAACAAGAAAGGCTCTTAAAAAATAGTTTGAATGGAGGAAATGTTATGAAAGATCAAAAGTTGTGGAAAGAAAGAAAAAAGGATATCTATATCCTCATTGGTATGGTGATTTGTTCTGGAATTTTGGCATATTTTTTCCGAGATTTATTTTCAAAACGGTTTGAAGCACCTTTTGTATGGATATGGTGTCTAGTTATGTTAGAACCTATTTTTGTTGCTTATTCGGAAAGCAGAGACAATGATGAATTTGTGACAGGAAAGACACAGACTCTTGGAGTAGTCAATAGCTTTACTACAGCCACTGTTGTGCTTGCTATTATGGCGAAGTGGTTTATAAGTTGGCTGATTATCTCAGTTGTAGTTGCAATCTGTATGTTTGCGGCAAGAGAACTGGGACGAAAAAAGCGTAGAAAATTACAAGAAAATTATTTGATGAAGAAAGGCGTACTCCTCACAGACCTACATAATTATGGAATAGCATCCATCAACGGGAGAAGTGTCAAAGTGTGTTCTAAGAAGGAGTTGCAGGAAGGAACAGAGATAGTTATATCAGAGGTCAAAGGGAAATATTTATATGTAGAAGAAGTATAAGTGTTTGGAAAATCTTAATAAAAACCTAAAAACTAGAAAGAAAAGAACAAAAATAATAGGTTCTAGTTCTAGTGAGGGGCGCTCGAATCATAAGTGCACTCTTACCTTTTAGATATCCCATAAATGAAGATACGCTTATCTTCGGCGGAATACTTACTAACATATGAATATGATTTGGCATCAGATGGTCTTCAATTATTTCAACATCTTTATAACTACATAATTGTTTTATAATATCTCTGATGTCCACTTTATATTGATTATAAATTACTTTTCGTCTATACTTTGGTGTGAAGACGATATGATATTTGCACATCCATTTTGTATGTGCAAGTGAATATTCTTTCTTCGACATAAATTACCTTTCCTTTCTACAATATAGCCTGAACAACTTTATTGTACACGGAAAGGTGATTTTTTTGTATAACACAATAGCGGGCGAAACAGACTCAAGTTCATATTTAAAGAAGCGGTATTCCGCTTCTTTTTTTGTAAAGAAAGCGGAGAATAAGTGACTTTTTTTAGTTGTTGTGGTAAAATGAAAAGGCATTTGTTTTAGGAGGCTAAGAATATGGAATATAGAAGGATAAAAAATACGATTATCGCAAGAATTGATAAGAACGAAGAAATATTAGAACAGGTAAAAATATTAGCTTTAGAAGAAAATATACAATTGGCAAGTGTACAGGCATTGGGAGCAATTAAAGATTTTACAGTTGGTGCTTTACAGACGAAAGAAAAAGAATATAAATCGAATCGTTTTCAAGGAGATTTTGAAATCGTTTCCCTTATAGGAACAATTAACACAATGAATAGTGAGTTCTATACACACCTTCATCTAAGTGCTGGGAATGAAAGAGGAGAAGTTTTTGGTGGACATTTAAATAGAGCGATTGTCAGTGCTACTTGTGAGATGGTTATACAGATTATTGATGGACAAGTGGATAGAAAATTTGATGGAGATACAGGACTAAATTTGTTTAACTTTTAGACAAATAGACAGGGGTGCTCTAGTGAAAAAATATATAAACATCATTTTAAAAAAAATAAAAGAAAAAAAGGTAATATCTATAATGTGTTTGATTTATGTTATAGTTATTTTATTCGTTTTTTTTGATGCAAGATTGTATAAGACTCCTATAGTAAAAATTACAGAAATTCGAACGGAGGAAAAAGAAAAAGAAGAGGGAACAAGAGGGGGAGAAGAAATACATTACAGACAGTTTTTAAAAGGAATTGTCTTGAATGGTGAATATAAAAAAGAAAGAATACAATTGAAAAATGAATATGCTGAATCAGAAGTGACCTCTCAAAAATACAAAAAATATGACAGAGTATTTGTGGAAATAAGAGAAAAATCAAATGCACTATCAGGAAATATAAAAGGATTAAAAAGAGATACAGGAGTTGCAGCCCTACTTGGGCTAATGATTTTATTGTTGCTTGTTATAACAAAAAAGCAAGGGCTTCGAACAATTTTTACGGTAGTTGTAAATATTAGTATTTATATGATTGGGTTTGCATTTTTTCTAAATGGAAAAGATATATTGAAAATATGCAATATTATGGTAATTGCCTTTTCGATAGGAACACTCCTTTTATTAAACGGAGTAAATAAAAGAACTGTGGCATCAATACTTTCTACGCTTTGTGTCTTGGCAGTGATTATGGGGATTTTTCATCTTGTCATGAATAATTTAGGAGAAACAGATTATGCATCAATGGAATATTTAGGAAGTTTAGATAATCCTTCAGAATTATTTGAAGCGGAAGTGATGCTTGCGGGATTAGGTGCGATTATGGATGTAACAGCGACCATTTCGGCTACATTGGGAGAATTAGTAAGAAAAAGACCTTCGATTCGATGGAAAGAACTATTTCACTCTGGAAGAGAGGTCGGTTATGATATTATGGGGACGATGATTAGTGTTTTATTATTTACCTTTGGTTGTGGACTAATTCCTACATTTCTTATTAGAATGAACAATGAGATTTCCTTTCTTACTATAGTTAAACTAAATATTCCATTTGAAATTTGTAGGTTTCTTATAGAAAGTATAGGGATTGTTATTGCTATTCCAATTTCTATTTTTGTATCGGCTTCTCTGCTGAAAATGAAAAAAAGAAGGGGGGCGATATCATGATAGGAATTTTGGCAATAATACTGTTCGTTCTCATACTTATTGTAGGTGGAGAGAGAGGCGCAACTTCTATAATGGCTCTTGCTGGAAATGTTGTTGCGTTGATGTTTGCTATTATTTTGTTAGCAAGAGGATATTCCCCATTTCTTATTTTGTTTTTAGCGACAATCGCAATTAGTTGCATTTCTCTTTTTGGACAAAATGGAAAGAATGTAAAGACAAAAGCTGCCTTTGTGTCTGTGATTATTGTAATGTTTTTGATTACGATTTGTATTTATTTTGTCTTATGGAAAGATAGTGGAGCTGGTTTAAATGAAATCCAGTCTATACAAGAAGATGTTATGTATTATTACAATGTAAATATAGAAATCAGTATGATGCAAATAGCAGTTTCTGTTACAATACTAAGTGCATTAGGAGCGGCAATTGATACAGCTCTTTCTGTAACTTCAGCAGTACATGAGGTGGCATTCCATAAAAAGAATTTAACACAAAAGGAACTTTTTCGTTCTGGTATACAAGTTGGAAAAGAAATTATTGGAACAACAGTAAATACATTATTATTCGCGTATTTAGGAGAATCTCTTTTGTTATTTGCTTATTTAAAAAGAGAAAAGTTCCCTTTAGAATTAATTGTAAATTCTAAATTTCTATTTCAAGAACTTTCTGTTATGTTGTTTGGGGCCATTACTTGTTTGCTTATTGTTCCAGTTTCGGCATATTTTGTTTCGCATTATCTTGCAAATAAAGTTTAAAGGTTTCTTAAGATTGACTTATTTTCTTTATCCTAAGTGGAAAATTTGCTATAATAGATAGATGTTAGGCGAATGTGAGGAGATATATGAGAAAAAGAATACAAAGATGTATTGAAAAAATACTACCTGTGGATAGGTTTTTGATACTTATTTTTGCTTTTACGTTTAATAGTATAGTGTATAGCGGATCAAGAATGATTGCAGGCGATTGGCATCATTATATATTGACAAGCCATTTAGATGAAAAGATACCACTTATTCCAGAAAGTTTACTGATTTATTTTGGGTGTTATATTTTTTGGATACTTAATTATCTTATTATTGCAAAACAAGATGAAGAAAAAGCATATCAGTTTTTTTTGGCGGATATGATTTCAAGAATTATTTGTTTCTTGTTTTTTATTCTTTTTCCGACAACGAATATTCGTCCTGATATTTCAGGGGAAGGAATATGGAATGTAGGAATGAGATTTTTGTATCAAGTAGATGCAGCGGATAATTTGTTTCCATCGATTCATTGTTTAGTAAGTTGGTTTTGTTATATTGGAATACGAGGAGAAAAGAAAATTTCAAAATGGTATCGATGGACTTCGTGTATTATAGCAATTTTGGTGTTCGTTTCTACGTTAACAACAAAGCAACATGTAATTATTGATGTGCTTGCTGGTATTGTTATTGCTGAAATAACATTATGGTTTACAAAGCATACAAGATTTTATGTGAAATATATGCATTTTTGGAAAGGAATGAGCAATAAAATTTTTAAAATGGGAGGAAAAGGGGAATGAAAAATGTAAAGAAGAATGTATTTAATCTTATATTTCTATTTCTCGTATTCGGTTTGACCATTTATGGTGTGTTTAAGGGAGAAGATATTACACAAGTGATTCGAGTGATTAGGAATGCGCGGTTTGAGTTTATTCTTTTTGGCATAATATGTGTTATCCTGTTCATTTGGGGAGAATCGATTATCATTTATTATTTGATGCATTCATTATCTATTCAATTGAAAAAGTGGAAATGTTTTCTTTTTTCATCGGTAGGTTTCTTTTTTAGTTGTATTACGCCATCTGCGAGTGGAGGACAGCCAATGCAAATCTATTACATGAAAAAAGAAAGAATTCCAATACCGGTATCTACATTGGTATTGATGATTGTAACTATTACATATAAAATGGTACTTGTACTTATTGGTGTGTTTCTTCTTTTGCTAGGAAGAGGGTTTGTTAAGGAATATTTAACTGGAATACTTCCAGTATTTTACTTGGGAGTAAGTTTAAATGTGATGTGCGTGACTTTTATGCTTATTCTTGTGTTTCATCCTGTCCTTGCGAAAGCGATTATGAAAAAGGGGCTTCGATTGCTTGAAAAATTACATATTTTAAAGCATAAAGAAGAACGTATGATACAATTAGAAAATTCTATGAATTTGTATAATGACACTGCTAAATATTTAAAAAGTCATGTGCAAGTAATGTTGAATGTACTTTTAATTACATTTTTACAACGTATCGCATTGTTTTTAACAACATACTTTGTCTACTGTGCATTTGGACTTTCAGGAAAAGGAATTGTTGAGATTGTTTTGTTGCAAGCAGTTATTTCGATAGCAGTAGATATGCTTCCACTTCCGGGTGGGATGGGAATCAGTGAAAAATTATTTTTGATTATTTTTGTTCCAATATTTAGTCCAGCATTTTTATTGCCTGGAATGATTTTGAGCAGGGGATTAGGCTATTACGCACAATTATTTATTAGTGCAATTATGACGGTTGTTGCACAATTTACATTAGGAAAAAGAAAAGAAATGATAGAGTAAAGAGGGAAGAATGATGATAGGATTTTATAACTATTCAGTAATTTTAACATATATCGGACTTATCTCATCCATTATGGGAATGATATTTACGGTAAATGGACATTATAAATTGGCAATATTTTGTTTAGCATTTTCGGGATTATGCGATATGTTTGATGGAAAAATTGCAAGAGCAATGAAAAATAGAACTGATGATGAAAAAAAATTTGGAATACAAATAGATTCACTTTGTGATGTGGTATGTTTCGGGGCTTTTCCGGTTATATTATGCTATTGCCTAGGACTAAAAGATATATTTGGAATTGCGATTTTAGCATTTTATGGTACGGCATCGGTTATTCGTTTAGGATATTTTAATGTTATGGAAGAAAAGAGACAACAAGAAACTTCCGAAGCTAGGAAATATTATGAAGGATTGCCAATAACAACAATGGCGATTATTTTGCCAATTATTTATTTGTTGAAACCTTGTATGGCAGGATATTTTGTGCTCATCTTACATATCATTGTATTTGTTGTGGGATTTTTACTTATTTTGCGTTTCCAATTAAAAAAACCTGGTAATAAAGTTTTAGCTATTATTGTTGCTATTGTAGCATTGGCAGTATTGAAGGTTACACATATTATTTAGTGGGGAATCAAATGAAATATAGAGATAGAGATGGAAAAATAAAAGGAAAGAATGACTTTCAAGATAAATTATTAAAAGGGTTATATGGGAGTACAATTGGTAGAGTACTGGTGAAATGCTTGACAGTTCCGCTTGTGTCAGAAGTTGGCGGGAAAATTTTAGATAGTTCTTTATCAAGAGTATTGATTGCTCCTTTTGTAAAATTAAATCATATTGATTTATCATTATGTGAAAAAAATAAATTTGAATCATATAATGAGTTTTTTAAAAGGAAATTTAAAGCAGAAGCAAGAAAAATAAATATGGATGAAAATACATTTATTAGCCCATGTGATGCGAAACTTACGGTTTATCCAATAAGTAATCAAAGTCGCTTTTGTATTAAACATACTTCATATACCGTAGAAGAACTTTTGAAAAATGCGACATTGGCAAAAAAATATGAAGAAGGCTACGCTTGGATTTTTCGACTGTCGGTGGAAGATTATCATCGCTATTGCTATGTGGCTGAAGGAAAAAAATCAAAGAATATTAGAATAAATGGTGTTTTTCACACAGTGAATCCAGTGGCAAATGATGTGTACCCAATTTATAAAGAGAACACAAGAGAATATTCTTTGTTAAAGACAAAGAAATTTGGCACTATTTTAATGATGGAAGTTGGAGCACTGTTAGTTGGGAAAATTGAGAACCATCATGAAGAAGCGCAAGTAAAAAGAGGGGAAGAAAAAGGAAATTTTGCTTTTGGAGGTTCAACAATTATATTGTTAACGCAAAAAGACAAAGTACAAGTTGATGAGGACATTTTGAAGAATACAGAATGTGCGTATGAAACATTAGTTAAAATGGGAGAAGGAATAGGAGTGCGAAAAGATGTATAAAGAAACAGCGAAAGAATTATTATCATTTATTGAAAGAAGTTACAGTTGTTTTCATTTGATTCAAAATATGAAAGAGGAATTAAATGAAAATGGTTTTGAAGAATTATATGAATCTCAAGAGTGGAATTTAAAATGTGGAGGGAAATATTACGTATCAAGGAACGAATCATCATTAATTGCTTTTCAGATTCCAAAAGAAAATTATGTTGGTTTTCAAATAATGGCTAGTCATAGTGATTTTCCTACTTTTAAGATTAAAGAAAATCCAGAAATTTCTGTAGAAAATCAATACACAAAACTAAATGTGGAAAAGTATGGTGGTATGCTTTGTGCACCATGGTTTGATCGTCCGTTATCTGTAGCTGGAAGAATTCTTGTACGTGGAGAAAACGAAATTAAAACAAAACTTGTTAATGTGGATAGGGATTTAGTGATGATTCCTAATCTTGCAATTCATATGAACAGAGAAGTGAATGATGGATATAAATATAATGCACAAACAGATATGCTGCCTCTTTATAGTAATATAACAGAAGAAAATAGTTTTATGTCGGTTATCGCAGAATATGCAGAAGTAGAAAAAGAAGATATTTTAGGAAGTGACTTATATTTATATAATCGTATGAAAGGAAGTATTTGGGGTGCGAATGAAGAATTTATTTCCTCGCCAAAATTAGATGATACACAGTGCGCATTTGCATCATTAAAAGGATTTTTGCAAGCAAAAAATCAAAAAGCTGTAAGTGTTCATTGTGTTTTAGATAATGAAGAAGTCGGAAGCGGAACAAAACAAGGTGCAGCATCAACATTTTTAAAAGATACTTTAGGACGCATTAATCGCGGATTAGGCAAAACGGAAGATGAGTATTTGAGAGCGTTGGCAAATAGCTTTATGATTTCGGCTGATAATGCTCATGGTGTACATCCTAATCATAGTGATAAGACTGATTTAACAAATCGTCCATATTTAAACAACGGGATTGTTATTAAATATAGTGCTAATCAAAAATATACAACAGATGCGGTTTCTGCTGCAGTTTTTAAAACAATTTGTGACAAAGCAGAAGTGCCATATCAGAATTTTGTGAATAGATCAGATATGCTAGGAGGCTCTACTCTTGGTAATATTTCTAATACACAAGTTGCTGTAAATACAGTAGATATTGGAATAGCACAACTTGCAATGCATTCCCCATATGAAACTTGTGGAATAAAAGACACATATTATTTGATTGAAGTGGCAAAAGAGTTCTATAAATCAGTAGTTATTTCAGATGGAAATGGAAATTTCCATATTGAGCAAGCATAATTAAAAGGTGTCATTCAAGTATGGGTGGCACCTTTTGTTTCATTTTTGTACTTGTAGAAAGGAAAAAACTTATGCTATAATAAACTTATTGAAAGAAAAAACAAAGGCGAGGAGAAACAGATGAAAAGAGTGTTGTTAAAGCTAAGTGGTGAAGCACTAGCAGGAGATAAAAAAACAGGATTTGACGAAGCAACTTGTATCGGTGTTGCTAACCAAGTAAAACAATTAGTTGATTCAGGAGTACAAGTGGCCATTGTGACAGGTGGAGGAAATTTTTGGAGAGGAAGAACAAGTGAAACAATCGACAGAACAAAAGCGGATCAGATTGGTATGCTTGCAACTGTAATGAATTGTATTTATGTGTCGGATATTTTTAGACACGTTGGAATGCAAACAGAAGTATTTACACCGTTTGTATGTGGAGCATTTACAAGTTTATTTTCTAAAGATGCTGCAGTGGAAGCGTTAAACAATGGAAAAGTTATCTTTTTTGCAGGTGGAACAGGGCATCCATATTTTTCAACAGATACAGGTGCTGTTCTTCGTGCGATTGAAATTGAGGCAGATGCAATGCTTTTAGCAAAAGCAATTGATGGTATTTATGATAGTGATCCAAAATTAAATCCAGATGCAAAGAAATATGATGAGATTTCTATTCAGGAAACAATTGATAAACGTTTAGCAGCAGTAGATTTAACAGCATCTATCCTATGTATGGAAAATAAGATGCCAATGCTTGTGTTTGGTTTAAATGAAGAAAATAGTATTGTAGAGTCGATGACAGGAACTTTTAAAGGAACGAAAGTGACTGTATAGTAGATAGTAAGAAGAAAGTAGAGGACAGATTATATGAATGAGAGAATAAAAATATTTGATGAAAAGATGACAAAATCTTATAATAGTTTAGTGAATGAGTTGGCTACAATTCGTGCAGGTCGTGCGAATCCACATGTACTAGATAAATTAACAGTTGATTATTATGGAGTGCCAACACCGATTCAACAAGCAGCAAATATTTCTGTACCTGAAGCACGTATGATTCAGATTCAGCCATGGGAAAAATCTATGGTTAAGGAGATTGAAAAAGCGATACTTATGTCTGATATAGGGATTAATCCAACGAATGATGGAAGTACAATTCGTCTTGTTTTCCCTGAACTTACAGAAGAAAGAAGAAAAGAACTTGTAAAAGATGTAAAGAAAAAGGGAGAACAAGCTAAAGTTGCTGTTCGTAATATTCGTCGTGATGGGAATGATACATTTAAAAAGTTAAAGGGAACAGAAGTTTCGGAAGATGAAATTAAAGACTTAGAAGATGAATTACAGAAATTAACAGATAGATATGTTAAAGATATCGATAAAACAATCGAAGAAAAATCGAAAGAAATTATGACTGTATAAAAAGGAATTCATTTTTTAGGAAGAATAAGAGGGGTGCATATTGTGCCCCTCTTTGTATGAATGGAACTATTGGAGGAAAGAATATGAACGTACCAAAACATATTGCAATCATTTTAGATGGAAATGGACGTTGGGCGAAAGCAAAAGGAATGCCAAGAAATTATGGACATGTGCAAGGAAGCAAGAACGTTGAGAGAATATGTGAGGAAGCATATAAATTAGGAGTTAAATATTTGACAGTATATGCATTTTCTACTGAGAATTGGAGTAGACCAAAAGAAGAAGTAGATGCTTTGATGAAATTATTGCGTAACTATATGAAAACTTGTTTAAAGACGGCAGAGAAGAATCATATGAAAATCCGCGTTTTAGGTGATAAAACGGGGGTGGATGAAGATATTCGAATGCGTATTGATGAATTGGAAAAAGCGACTGTTAATAATGATGGATTGAATTTTCAAATTGCGTTAAACTATGGAAGTAGAGACGAAATGGTTCGTGCTATGAAGAAGATGGTGACAGACTGTAAGACAGGAAAATTAGAAGTAGAAGATATTTCAGAAAAAGTGTTCGAGACTTATTTAGACACACATGATATTCCAGATCCGGATTTGCTTATACGCACAAGTGGAGAATTACGTTTATCAAATTATTTATTGTGGCAATTAGCATATACAGAATTTTATTTTACAGATGTTTTATGGCCTGATTTTACGAAAAAGGAATTAGAAAAGGCCATCTTGCATTATAATAATAGAGATAGACGTTTCGGTGGAACAAAGGAGGAAAAATAATGTTTAAAACAAGATTGTTAAGTGGAATTGTCCTTGTAATACTTGCGTTAGTTATAGTTATAACGGGGCAAGATTTATTGTTTGGTGTTCTACTTCTCATTAGTTTGATTGGTATGAGCGAACTATATAAAGTGGTAAATGCACATAAAAGTTTTCTTGGACTTGTGGGATATTTGGCTGGAATTATGTATTATATTTGCATACGATTTGGAAGTAAAGAACAAATAGTGCCTCTTGTGATAGCTTTTCTTGTTCTACTAATGGCTGTATATGTGTTTTCTTTTCCAAAATATGTGGCACAACAGGTTATGTTTATATTTTTCGGACTTTTTTATGTAGCAATGATGCTTTCTTATGTGTATCAGACACGAATGCTTTCACAGGGAGTTTTTCTTGTTTGGTTGATTTTCCTTTGTTCGTGGGGAAGTGATACTTGTGCATATTGTGTGGGAATGCTAATTGGTAAGCATAAGATGGCACCAAAGTTAAGTCCGAAGAAATCAATAGAAGGAGGTATAGGTGGAATTCTTGGAGCTGCATTGTTAGGGGCAGTATATGCATTAGCAATTAATAAATTTGCAACAGGAGCAGACGCTAATATTCTTCATTATGCCATTATTTGTGGAGTTGGATCTATCATTTCTCAAGTAGGGGATTTAGCAGCTTCTGCAATTAAGAGAAATTATGATATTAAGGATTACGGGAAATTAATCCCAGGTCATGGTGGTATTTTGGATCGATTTGACAGTGTGATTTTTACAGCACCAATTATTTATTACTTATCGGTTATTTTAATGAAATAAATGAGGAAATAAAATGAAAAAAATAGCAATTTTAGGTTCAACGGGTTCGATAGGAACACAAACATTAGAAGTTGTCAGAGAAAATAAAGATATTGAAGTAGTAGGGATGGCAGCTGGGAATAATATTGATTTATTAGAAAAGCAAATTCGAGAATTTTCTCCAAAAATTGTAGCGGTTTGGTCTGAAGAAAAAGCGAAAGAACTGCGTGTGAAAATTTCAGATTTATCGGTAAAAGTTGTATCAGGGATGGATGGATTGATTGAGATAGCGGTTTTACCAGAAACAGAGATTTTGGTGACAGCGATTGTAGGTATGATTGGGATACGTCCAACAATAGCAGCAATTGAGGCTGGCAAAGATATTGCATTAGCAAATAAAGAAACACTTGTAACAGCTGGACATATTATTATGCCATTGGCAAAAAAACACGGAGTATCTATTCTTCCTGTAGATAGTGAACATAGTGCTATTTTTCAATCACTTCAAGGGAATGACGGAAAATCTATTCATAAAATTCTCCTAACTGCTTCAGGAGGACCATTTAGAGGAAGAAAAAGAGAAGATTTGGAAAATATTCAGGTGGAAGATGCACTTAAACATCCAAATTGGGAAATGGGTAGAAAGATTACTATTGATTCTTCTACTTTAGTAAATAAAGGATTGGAAGTGATCGAAGCAAAATGGCTATTTGATGTTGAAATGGAACAGATAGAAGTAGTTGTTCAGCCACAAAGTATTATTCATTCTATGGTAGAATATGTAGATGGAGCTATTATTGCAGAACTGGGAACGCCAGATATGAAATTGCCAATTCAGTATGCGTTATATTATCCAGAAAGAAGATATTTGCCAGGAGAAAGATTGGATTTCAAACAGTTGTCACAAATTACATTTGAAGAACCCGATATGGAAACATTTTACGGACTCCGCCTTGCATATGAAGCTGGAAATGTGGGTGGTTCATTACCTACAGTATTTAATGCTGCGAATGAATTAGCTGTTTGCAAATTCTTGAATAGGGAAATCCGTTATTTAGAAATACCAGAAATTATTGAAAAATGTATGAGGAATCATAAAAATATTATGAATCCATCTGTTGAAGAAATATTAGAAACAGAACAAGAAGTATATAAGCAGATAGAAAGCAGGTGGTAAAGGTATGGGAATAATTCTCGCACTATTATTATTTAGTTTTATTGTATTTTTCCATGAACTTGGCCATTTTCTCTTGGCGAGAAAAAATGGAGTTTATGTTGAAGAATTTTGTATAGGAATGGGGCCTACCATTGTCAGTAAAAAAGGAAAAGAAACAAAATATTCTATCAAACTACTACCAATAGGTGGTGCATGTATGATGGGAGAAGATGATGTTGAAAATACAGATGAGAGAAGTTTTAATAATAAATCTGTTTGGGCAAGGATTTCAGTGATTGCAGCTGGTCCAATTTTTAATTTTATTTTAGCATTTATTTTATCTGTAATTATTGTTGGTTGGGTAGGTTATGATAAGGCAGAGATAGGGAGTGTTATTCCGAATTCAGCAGCACAGGAAGCTGGATTGCAAAAAGGTGATGTGATAACAGAAATTAATGGAAAAAATATTCATTTATTTAGAGAACTTTCTGTGTACAATCAATTTCATCAAGGAGAAAAAACGACTCTTGAATATAGGCGTAATGGAAAGACGTATGAGACTACATTAACTCCAAAAAAGAATGAGCAAGGACAATATTTAATTGGAGTTACACAAGGAAAATATAAAAAGGCAAATGCCTTTACAGCATTACAATACGGTGTATACGAGGTTAAATATTGGATTGAAACGACATTACAAAGTTTGAAGATGTTATTTACAGGGAAAATAGGAATGGATCAATTATCTGGTCCGGTAGGTATTGTAGATGTGGTTGGAGATGCTTATGAGGCGAATAAAGCCTATGGAGCTTCTTCTGTGATTTTTTCTTTAATTAACTTATCAATTTTACTTTCGGCGAATTTAGGAGTGATGAATTTACTTCCTTTGCCAGCATTAGATGGTGGAAGATTAGTCTTTTTATTTGCAGAGGCGATAAGAGGCAAACGTGTTCCACCAGAAAAGGAAGGTATGGTACATTTTGCTGGTCTAATGCTTCTTTTTGGTTTGATGATTTTTGTTTTATTTAATGATATTAAGAGGTTGCTATAAATGATAAAAATGCAGAGATATGATAAGAGGTCATATCCCTGCATTTTTTTATGTTAATTCAGCTATACGAGATACACCGACATATATTTGGGAGATTTTATACCATGTAGGATAGTCGGTAATTCCTGTACTGGATAAGCCAAAAATAGATTGAAATTTTTTGACGGCATTTGTAGTTTCTGGACCGTAGATACCGTCTACATTTATTTTAGGAAGTGCAGGATAAGCATCGGAAATCACATTTAACTGTTCTTGTAGTTGTCGAACTTTATCACCAGAAGTACCGTTTTCTAAATCATAACCTGGCCATGAAGACGGAATACCGGATATTTCCTGAGCTGTATTTATATAAATATTGTCACCATAATAATATCGTAGAATTTCTATAGGGGAATACCCTTGTTCGCCAAGTGATAAAGATCCCCATTGAGTCAACCAATTTGGACAAGTAACTTGACGACCATCGCAATATTGTGTAAGAATTGGTTGGCGAACATTCGGACGCGAAAGGTAATTTGCAAAAATATCGTCAACAACACCAGAAATAGTATCATAGATGTTTCGATTTGGAATCCATTTATGATCAAAGGCTGTGGAAGAAGTGATTGTAAAATCATACCCTTTATTCCGATACCACTCTGTGTAGACACGATTTAATGTAAAAGACATAATAGCAAGTATATTTGCTTGGATAGTAGAAATAGGCCATGTAGCATATATTTCGCTAGAAGCGACATTTTTAATATAATCTCGATAGCGGACATAGTAATTTTTAGCAGTACTATCTCTTGGAGAGCCGTCATGTACAACGATAAATTCAGGAATTACAACACGACTAAGTACAATTTCTCCTGTTTCATCTATAGGTTTAATTTCATCTTCAGAAATTTTAGGTGGGTATTCTTCGTAAAGTGTATGCCCTGAAATCACATAAATATCTTGCTTTGGTGTACTTGTATCCAATGGTTTTAAAGCAACATTTTGTATGGCCTTTACTGATGGAAGTAGTTCTGCTCCAGCGATATTCATTGTTTCATATCCAGGAGCGCTAATTTGAAAAGTGTATTCAGAATAAGGTTGTAATTCTATAGAAGGATTTAAGCTATATTCTAAAGGGGGAGTGTCTAATTCGATTGTCTCGGTTTGGCCAGAGGAATCTGTAGTTAATTGTTCCAACTGGTTATTTGGAACACCGGTATAATAAATACTGATTGTTGCATCTGAAATTGGATAGGAAGTAATAGCAGAGGTAATATTTAGTTGAAGGGTACCTTTATCGATAGTATCGTTTTGCATTACATGAGAAGAACACATAAATACCTCGTGATATTTTTTACAATATATATATGTTTGAATAAAATAAATGTGAATTTACATTTTAAAATAAAATAAAGAAAAAAATAAAAACAAATAAAAGAAAAGTATTGACAATTTAATTTTTGATGATATAATAACAGTATACAAAATAAATAAAACAAATAGCAGATATCACTCAACTGATAATCTAATATTTATTTTATTTATGAAAAATATAATCTACGGAAAGGTTATATTCTTATTAGACATCTAATGATGATATACAATATTGAAATGTCAATTTTAAAAATGTAATAATCAAATTAGAGAGTTAATAAGGGAAAATTATGAAAGGAAGGTACAGACCACCAAAAAGGTAAAACAGAATGATTGAAGTGTTTAAGTAAAATGGCTATTGATTAGATAGATTAATTAATAGCCATTTTACATTGTGTAAAAATAAGTTTTATTTTATACTATACTTTATATATAATATTCGGCAGAAAAGAGGGAAGAAAATGTATAAATTACTCATTGTAGAGGATGATATGATGATTGCTAAAATTTTAGAGAACCATTTAGAAAAATGGGGTTATAAGATTAAATGTATTACTGATTTTGAAAAAGTGTATCAAGAATTTTGGGATTTTTCCCCTCATTTAGTATTGATGGATATTTCATTGCCATTTTTTAATGGCTTTCATTGGTGTGGTGAGATTAGAAAAGTATCAAAGGTACCGATGATTTTTATTTCTTCTGCTTCGGATAATATGAATATTGTTATGGCGATTAATATGGGTGCGGACGACTTTATTGAAAAACCATTTGATTTAAATGTAATTACGGCTAAAATTCAAGCTCTTTTAAGAAGAACATATACGTTTCAAGGAAGTGTAAATGTAATAGAACATAAAGGGGTAGTTTTGAATTTGAATGATGCGAGTGTATCCTATGAAGAAAAGAGGTTAGAATTAACTAAGAATGACTATAAGATTTTACAAATTCTCTTAGAAAAGGTAGGAGAAATAGTTTCTAGGGAAGAAATGATGGTGCATTTATGGGAAAACGAAGAATTTATAGATGATAATACGTTGACTGTTAATGTAACAAGGCTTCGAAAAAAGATGGAAACAATTGGAATTAAAGGATTCATTGTTACCAAGAAAGGAATAGGATATATGATTCCATGATGAAGTTGGTGCTGTCGTATATAAAGGAGAAAAGAAAGAATGTATTGATTTTTTTATTTTGCGCAATGCAGATAAAAATTTTTGCATTTTTGTATGGATTAAATTCAGCAGATATAAATTATGCTTTATTTATTTGTGGAATAAGCGTTGCTGTAATTGCTGTGATTGATTTGATCAAATATATAGAGAAATATAAAAAATTGGCATATTTAAAAAGACAATTGGAATATGAACTAGGTGAATTTCCTGAAGCAAAGGGGCTTTTAGAGAATACCTATCAAGAGATGGTTTCAGAATTATATATAAGTCGAAAAAACTTAGTCTCTTCTATGGATATTTCAGCAAAAGAAGCTGAAGAATACTATATGTTATGGGCTCATCAGATTAAGACACCGATTTCTGCAATGCATCTATTATTACAATCAGGCGAGGTTGATTGTAAAATACTATCTATAGAATTATTTAAAATAGAGCAGTATGTGGAAATGGTACTGCATTATTTGCGAGAAAAGCAAATGTCTCAAGATATGGTGTTGAACTACTATTCGCTCTCTGAGGTCATAAAAACTGCAATTAAAAAATATTCTAAATTATTTATTTTACAAAAAATTAAATTGAACTTTGAATCAATGGAAGTAATTGTTTTGACTGATGAAAAGTGGCTTTTGTTTGCAGTGGAACAAATTATTTCGAATGCGTTGAAATATACAAAGGCAGGAAGTGTTTCGATTTATATAGATAAAACAAATGAAAATTTACTTGTAATAGAAGATACAGGAATAGGGATCAGTGCTGAAGACTTGCCGAGGGTAGTTGAAAAAGGGTTTACTGGATATAATGGAAGAAGTAATCATAAATCTACAGGACTGGGATTATATTTAACAAAAGAAGTATTGAATAAACTAGGACATAGATTGTTGTTAGAGTCACAGGTGGGAAAAGGGACAAAAGTAATAATTGATTTTAACAGAGAATAAAATTTATTTATGACAATTTTGTAAGTTTGAAGGGGGAATTGTAAGCCAAATCTATGGCAATGCAATTCTCCCTTTTTTATAATAAAGAGGAAAGATTGAAAGGGGGACATAAAATGTCAATTTTAGAAGTGAAAAATGTTAAAAAAGTATATACAACCAGATTTGGAGGAAATACAGTAAAAGCACTTTCTGATGTTAGTTTTTCTGTTGAGCCGGGAGAATATGTTGCAATTATGGGAGAGTCTGGTTCAGGAAAGACAACTTTATTGAATATTTTAGCTGCTTTAGATAAAGCTACAAGTGGAAAAGTATTGTTAAAAGGAAGAGATTTATCCACAATTCGAGAGAGAGAAATGGCGGCATTTAGAAGACAGAATTTAGGATTTGTTTTTCAAGAGTTTAATTTGTTAGATACTTTTTGTTTGAAAGACAACATATTTTTGCCACTTGTGTTGGCAGGGAAGAAATATGATGAAATGGAAGAACGTCTTTCTCCAATTGCAAAAAAGCTGGGGATAGAAAGAATTTTAAATAAATATCCCTATGAAGTTTCCGGAGGACAGAAGCAAAGAGTTGCAGTTGCTAGAGCATTAATTACAAAACCACAATTGATTCTTGCAGATGAGCCTACAGGAGCATTAGATTCTAAGGCGTCAGATGAATTGCTAAAACTTTTTTCTGAAATTAATCAGGACGGACAGACAATTTTAATGGTAACACATAGTATAAAAGCAGCAAGCAATGCAAGGCGTGTTTTATTTATTAAAGATGGGGAGGTTTTCTATCAACTATATAGAGGAAATTTATCCAATGAAGAAATGTATCAAAAAATTTCCGATACATTAACAGCTTTAACTACTGGGGGTGAAATGGGTGAATAGTGCTGTTTATAGCAAATTAGCGATAACAAATATAAAAAATAGTAGAAGAATGTATGTTCCTTATATCATTACTTGCATAATTACAGTGATGATGTTTTATATTATTTACGGACTAACGAAAAACAAAGGAATTGTGGGGGCTCCTGGAGAACAAGTTTTTCGCGAAATGCTTTCTATGGGAGTGACAATAGTAGGGATTTTTTCAGTTATTTTTCTTTTTTATACAAATAGTTTTCTAATGAAGCAGAGAAAAAAGGAAATAGGAGTTTATAATATATTAGGACTTGGAAAAACGAATATTGCTAAAATGCTTATGGTTGAAATGTGTATTATTACGTGTATAAGTCTTTTGGGTGGAATTATAGGAGGAATTTGCTTTGGGAAATTCGCTTTTTTAATTATGCTTAAAATTCTTCATTTTGATACACATATGAAATTTTCTATCGAACCTAGAGCTATTTTCATTACTATTATTCTATTTTGTATTATTTTTCTTGCATGTTTAATATTTAATCTTTTTCAAGTAAAATTGTCAAATCCGATTGAATTACTGCATGGAAGTAACCAAGGGGATAGAGAACCCAAAACTAAAAAAATTATGGCAATTATAGGTGTTGTTTCATTAGGAGTAGGATATTATTTAGCATTAACTACAGAAAGTGTGATGAATGCACTAGGGGTTTTCTTTATTGCAGTTATTCTTGTTATTATCGGAACGTATGCTTTATTTACATCTGGAAGTATTGCTTTTTTGAAAATATTACGAAAAAACAAAACATATTACTATAAAACAAAACATTTTACTTCGATCTCAGGAATGCTCTATCGTATGAAAGAAAATGCAGTAGGACTTGGAAATATTTGTATTTTAAGTACTATGGTATTGATTATGTTATCGTCAACTTTAGCATTATATACAGGTTTGGAAGATATATTGCGTATGAGATTTCCAAAACAGTGTATTATTATGGGGGAGCTAACTGAAAATATAGATAAAGAAACAATGGTTAAAAACATTGATAAAGAAATTGATAGGGTGTTACAAAAATATAATTTGAAAGAAAAAGGGGAAATATCTTATTTTCATACAGAGATAGATGCATCGAAAGAGAAAAATGTATTTGAAACTAATGTAGATAATATAGGACCAGGGACATTAGATGTTTCAACCTATTGTGAAATTCAATTTATGACATTAGAAAATTTTAATCAAGTGGAAAAAAGAAATGAAATTCTTGGAGAAAATGAAGTGATTTGTTATGCGACAAAGGGAAAGAAACTTTTGGGGAATGAATTAATAATTAATAATAAAAGATTTCGTGTAAAAACAATTGAAATGAAAAATATAGATCAAGAAGTGCAAATGATGATTGATGAATATTATTTTGTTTTGCCAAATCAAAAAGCAATTATAGATTTGCTTGGAGAGGATAAAAGTGGAGCGAAGGAATCTTATTATAAAAGTCTTGATTTTGAGGGGAATAAAGACAATATAATCAAAGCTTCGGAAGAGTTGAAAGCAATATTTCCTATGAATGCGAATAATATTCGAGGGGAATTTAGAGAAACCGAAAGGGAAGAATTTTTTTCTTTATATGGTATGTTTCTATTCTTAGGCTTATTCTTTGGCGGATTATTTCTTATGGCTACAGTGTTAATTATTTACTATAAACAAATCTCAGAGGGTTATAGTGACAAAGCTAGATTTTCTATTATGCAGAAAGTTGGCATGAGCAAACAAGAAGTAAAATCGTCAATAAAAAGCCAGGTAATGAGTGTGTTTTATCTTCCACTTGTTTTCGCAGTACTCCATGTATTAGTGGCATTTAAGATTATTACAAAATTACTTTCTGCATTTGCGTTAAAGAATGTAAAATTAATAGCGGGAACAACTGTGGTGACAGTCGTTATGTTTGGGATTTTTTATACAATTGTATTTATGATAACAACAAAAGAATATTATCGTATAGTAAAATAATAAGAAATTAAATCTATACAAAAGGACGATGTATTATATACGCACCTCCTAGTGGTTAGAGTGATAACTGACACTGGGAGGTCTTTCTTTATAAAGCAATTCTATTTTATAACGTCTAGTCAGACCTGACTTGCTAGTTCAACAGCCATTGTATTTAAAACATACAATTTAAGTTCTGTAATTCTATTCAAGGATAGAGTTACATTTTTGAAAATTTTCCATATTGATATGCAAAGATGAATGAAATGCAACATTGCGTTAATACTCAAGATGGAGGATTTGTCATGGAATATTATAACAAAATATTATTAATGAAATTATTAAATCAAAAATTACACAACGAAAAAATTATTAATGATAAAACGTATGAAAAAATGCAAATGGAAATCAATCATAAAATTTCAAAAGTGGAATCTTATATAGAAATGGCTAAAATTGTATAGTAAGTTTCCATACATTTCCTATATGAAAATGTTGAAAAACAAATCAAAATGTGGCTATAATGAGGTGACGCATATAGCTTTATAAAATACGAGGAGAAATAAAAATGGATGTTTATAAAGCAAGGCAAGATTTAAGGGTAAAGAGAATACAAGATTTAAAGATGAGAGTTGTTCATTACGACAGAGTAAGTACTGATAAAGAGGAACAAAAATCATCCATTGTAAATCAAAATCTTTATAGTGAAGAGATTATTAAAAGTAATCCAAACTGGATATATGCTGGAAGGTATGTCGATGATGCTGTGTCCGGGTTATCTGTTGAGAAACGAGAAGGATTTAATACAATGATTGAGGATGCAAAGCGTGGAAAATTTGATTTTATCATTACAAAAGAAGTCCCTCGTTTTGCTCGTAATACATTAGATAGTATTCGCTATTCCCGTGAATTATTAAATTATGGAGTTGGAATATGGTTTATCAATAACAATATTGTCACTTTGTCTGAAGACTCTGAATTTCTTCTTACAATCATGGCAGGACAAGCTCAAGATGAATCTAGAAGAATTTCGTCACGAGTAAAGACTGGACATAGAATCTCCATAAAGCGCGGTCATGTATTAGGAACAGATAATATGTATGGGTACAAAAAGCGAAACTGTACTCTAACGATTGATGAAACAACTGCAGATGCGGTCCGTTATATTTTTGAGCAATATGCTACAGGTAATTCAAGCACAAATCGACTGTCGAAGGAATTGTTTGATATGGGATATAAAAACCGTTATGGTGGACCAATCTCTTCAAAAACGATTCAAAATATTATTCGGAATGCCAAATATAAAGGATATTTTTGTGGAGGAAAAGTTGTTATAGAAGATATGTTTACTAAAAAACAACGCTTTATTCCAGAAGAAGAATGGGTTACTTATAAAGATACAGAAGGAACTACCGTTCCTGCCATTGTAAGCGAAGAAATATGGAATGCAGCCAATAAAGTACTGAATAAACGTAAAGAAAAACTTTTTGGCTCTCAAAAAACTTCATTTAAATACGAAAATCTTTTTACAGGTAAAATAATCTGTGCTAATGATGGGGCAACTTATTGGTTGCGATCAAGAGGGAAAAAGAGCAATCGCTATGATCTTTCGTGGGAATGCTCCGTACGAAAAACAAAGGGAGCTTCATCGTGTGACTCGTTTAATATTAAGGAATCAGAATTGATTGAACTTACACGAGAAATTATTAATGAAAAAATTGGAAATGTTTATTCTGTTGTGGAAGATTATATTTCTCTTTTAAAAGGAATACTGAATAATACTGATTATGAAAAAGAAATTATAAAACTAAAGAAAGCATTAGAACAGATTAAACGAAAAAGGAATAAAATATTAGATCATAATTTAAACGGAAGATTATCTGATGATGATTTTTATGAAAAAGATGTTGAATTTAAAAAGGAAGAAGATGTACTAAAACAACGATTATCTGAATTTGAAAACCAGACGGTAAAAGATGAATTCCATGACATTGCAAATAAAATTCGAAAAAAGGTTTTAGTATTTGGAGAAGTAGCAGCCGATGAGATTGACAAGCAAACAATTGATTTACTTTTTGATAAAATATATGCTAAAAAAGTAGATGATACAAAAATGGAACTAATATTCAAGATGAACATTGGATATGATATCACCAAATTTTATGAAAAGCGTTCTGCTCATCAAAAGAAGCAAGCGCTTAAAAATAAGTCTAATATGTGTCGTTCGGATACTATGTTAAAAAAAATGATTGAAGAACAAGAAAAACAGATGGCCGGTAAATAAAAGTCAAATGTTTCGTTAATGAAGAATCTGCTGGTGATAAAAAGCCAGCAGATTTTTATATGTTTTGATATATTAAAAGATAATGTTTATGATAAATCAATTTTAAGCAATGTTAGTTTTTGTTGCTTGTATATTTATTGTACATAATATACAGTGAAGATGGTATCGATACAAAAAATTGAAAATAAGAAGGTGAAGATATGATTAGTGAAAATATTAAAAAATATCGAAAGAAAAAAGGAATGAGTCAGGAAGAATTGGCTGTTAAACTTCATGTGGTACGTCAAACAGTGTCGAAATGGGAAAAATCTTTATCTGTTCCAGATGCAGAAGTGTTGGTGCGAATGGCCTCGTTATTGGATGTGCCAATTAGTTCGCTTTTGGGAGTTGAATTTGAAGACGAAAATGTACATAGATTGACAGACGAACTTGCACGATTAAATGAGCAAATTGTAGAAATGCAACATGAACAAATTCTTCGAAAAAGAGCAGGAGAAAAAAGGGGAATAATAATATTTTTATCATTTTTAGCAATGTTCATTAATTTAAGTATAAAAAGACCTGAGATATCTATTTTACTATCTGGATTTTGTATTATAATAGCAGTTATTATTTTGTATAGAAACTTAACATTATTGACAAGGGAAACGACAACAAATATGAAACTAAAAATATTACGGTTAACAACAATTTTTAATTTGACGATAGTGATAGTTTCGATTTTTGGGTCGATGTTTATTTTGTTAAGTGATGACATGTTTTTAGAATATCAAGAAAAAATATTTGCTATAGTATTGATTACTTCCATAATCATTTTTGTTGGAATAATTTCCCCTAAGCTTCCGTTTACAAGGCATACAGGATTAAGATTACCATGGACGATCCGAGATGAAGATACATGGAATGTGGCACATAAAATAATAGGAATTATATCTCTTCCAATAGCTTGTTTATATGTTGGTTGCTCGTTGACAATAGAAAATTTTAAAATAGTGACACTAATTGCCGTTATGTTGTGGATTGGTATTCCAGCATTTATTTCGTATTGTTTTTATATAAAGAAAATGTATTATAAATATTAAAAATAAATGTATAAACTCTGCTTGAATTTTATTTGGAGCTTAATAAATATAATAAAGTGATAGAAAATATTTGTTGATTTTGCATGATATTTTATCTGTACGATTAGAAAAAATAGTGCAAAATGATTGTGTTTTGAGAGCGAAAGATTGACAAAATTAAAACGCTATGATATTGTAATTATACAAATATATGTGTATATTTTGATATCTATATCAGTGGTGAAAATATGTATCTCATATTATTTAGACGATGGTTATATAAGTCAGTTTAAAGAATTACTAGAAATCAAAGAAAGAGTGCCAGTGAAATCTAGATTTCACTGGCACTCTTTCTTATAGAATGGAGGAACTATGAAAAAGAAAAAAATTAATAAAAATTATTTTTTAGCAACAATAATGTTGATTTTGTTTGGGATATTTTTGAGTGGGTGTTCCTCAAAAAAGAAAGAAATTGTGTGGTATATTTCTGATCCTGAGTCCTATGGCGTGAAAGAAGCAAAAGCGTATCAGGAAATAAAGTCAGAACGATTTCAATTATTTAATGAACGTTTAGAAGAACTAAATATATCTGCAAAGGTAGTTTTTAAATATATGCCTAATAGATATGAAGCAAAGGAAGAAGATTTTGATAGTAGGGATTTGAGCAAAAAAGAATTTTTGTTTCAGACAAAGATGATAGAAAATTTGATAAGTAAAGATAGTGATGCAGACATCGTTAATTTTTCACCATTGGAGTATGATAAATTTTTGAATCTTAATGAGTATTTAAAGAAAGAAGAAAATCAAAAAGTTCTTAAGGTTATTCCAGAATCTATTTGGAAGGTAAATGCAATTAACAAAAAAACATATCAAATACCTAGAGGAAATGTAACTGTGTCGCAATTAACATGTATGTTTTATAAACCGTTTTTAGAAAAATATCATATAAATTTAGAGGAAGAAAAGATAAAAAATATGACTCCAGAGGAAATTATTGCATTTTTTGAACCGTATTTTGAAAAAGAACGCCTTTTGGATGATAAATATTATTTGACTTCAGCTTCTGATTTACAATATAGTGGATACTTTCAAAATAGATATATTCCAGTTATAGGAAATTCTAGAGATTGTAATTTGGCAGTTGACATAAAAGAAAAGAAGATAGTTAATTTATTAGATACACCAGAAATGAAACAGATGTTGAAAATCAATCACATGATTTACACGAAAAATTTAGATGCCCATATAGAACGTCAATATAAAAATGGAAATCCAATATTTTGTATAACAGATATACCAACAATACAAGAACTGACACAAGAGCGAGAAAAGAAATGGCTGGAGATAACATTAGGAGACAAGAGACTGAAATCGTCATTTGGAAATGGAGTTTTGAAAAATAGTGATGCAAAAGAATTAGCAGTTCATGTGTTAACAGCATCCATGTACGATGAACAATTGTCTAATATTATGATTTATGGAGTTCCAGATAAAGATTATCGCTTAGAAAATGAGCATGCTATTTATCAAGATAGACAAATAACGTTATCATCTATGGGAAGTTTTAAGAGTATTGGGAATAATAGGATTGCATACCCAAATGAGTTAGAAGTGAAAGAAAAAAGAAAGATAACAGAAAAATTACTGAAACAAACTAGAGTTTATCCATATAGCAATTTTACTCCTGTGTTAGATAAAAATCTTTCTAAAAAGTTAGCAGAAATTATGCGGATTTATAATGATATAGAAAGCAAGACAGAATTTGAAGAGATACCTAATTTTGAAGAATTTATACAGGAACAGGAACAGAAATTGAAAGAAAAGGGAGTAGAACAAGTTGTTTTGCATTTACAAAAACAGTTGGAAGATTGGAAGGAGTAATAAAATGCAACTAGAAATAAAAAATCTTGGAAAATGTTATGGAGAAAAAGAAGCGTTAAAACAATTGAATTTACAACTTTCCCCAGGAATATATGGACTTTTAGGACCGAATGGAGCTGGCAAGAGCACCTTTATGAAGTTGATTTGTATGCTTATAGAACCTACAACAGGAACTATATTGTTTGATGGGAAAGATATTCGAACAGACAGAAAAAATTTTTTGAAATTGTTAGGATATATGCCGCAGCAACATTGTTTGTATTCTGAATTTGGAGTAGAAGAATACTTACATTATGTTGGTGCCTTGAAAGGAATGGATAAGAAGAAAGTACAAGAATCTTCTTTGAGTCTGTTAAAAAAGGTACGCCTTTGGGATGTGAGAACACAGAAGATTCGGACTTTATCAGGAGGAATGCAACAAAGACTTATGTTTGCTCAAGCATTACTAGATGATCCCAAGGTATTGATTTTAGATGAACCTACAGCGGGACTTGATCCGAAAAAGAGAATTGAAATGAGAAATCTAATTGCAGAGTGTGCAAAAGATAAAATCATTTTAATAGCCACTCATGTGGTAAGTGATGTGGAACTGATTGCTGATAAAATGTTGCTTTTAAATAAAGGAAAACTTTTGGCAGAAAGTAGTGCGTTGGAACTTACAGAAAGTTTATGTGGAAAAGTTTGCGAGTTGGAAGCAAAGGAAGAATTGGAGATATTGGAGAAAAAATATCGAATTAGTAGTATGTATCGAAGAGAAGGAAAAATTTACGCTAAAATTTTATTAAAACCAGGAGAAGAACGACCAGAACAAGCGGTTGATGTGTATCCTGATTTGGAAGATGTATATTTATATTACTTTAGTGCCAAAGAAGAGTAAAGGGAAAACAAGATGGTGAAGTTAATTTTATATGAATGGGAAAAACTATGGAAAAATGCGTCGGTTTTGAAAATTGTATTTTTGTTTTTAGTTCTTTCGGGGATAGTGTTTCAAGGAGAATTAAATCGTGATAAAGAAGAACATCAGCCTTATCTAGAATTCCATAAAGCTATGGATAATATGACAGAAGAAGAAGCTATACATTACTTGCGGAAAGAAAAAGAAAGAAGTGGTTATGAACAATATAAAGCAATTTCATATTTAGAAGATGAGATATCAACTATAAATGGATATGAAGCATATCGAAAATCTATTCAGACTAGATATAAACAAAATCAAAGTATTTCTGTTTTTTCAAAAAATAAAGAACAGAATCAATATATGGAACGTATAGCAAAAAAATATGAGAATCTTAAAATTAAAGCACCAATGAAGCGTCAACCATATCAAGGTTTTTTGAAAGTTGTAGATTTCTATGTGCATTATATTTTGGCTATTGTTTTGCTGATTTACCTTGTAAGTGTTGTGTTTATACAGGAACAACGAAATGGAAAAGCAGACTTTGCGCGTACAATGTTTCGGGGGGATAAGTCATTGTTTATTGCGAAAAGTTGTACGGTATATGGAGCATTATTACTTTATTTATTAGGAACATTTTTAATTCACATTGGGTTGGCAGGTAGAGAATATGGTTTTATTTCTATAGATGCAGCAATACAAAGTGTGCCAGGATTTTATTCTGTTCCATATGCTTGGAATATAGGTACATATGTTATTGCTTATATAGGATTACAAGGACTTGCAGCATTTCTTCTTGTAGCAATTGCCATATTTTTAGCTAGATGGTCTACATCGGAATTAAAGACAACATTAGGATTGACGATTATTATGGGGTGGAGTGTATTTAGTCAAAATACAATGAATGGGGAAGGAATTGAATCGTTTTTTAGGATATGGAATATTTGGGGATCTTTTACAGGCGAATCTATATTGAAAAATTATGAAATTCTTAAAATTGGGAATATCTTTATTGAGCAGAGTTTATGGATACCAATATGTATTATTCTCTCTATTTTTTTATTGCTAGTAAGCGGAAAACATTGTCCAAAAGAAAGAAAAAAGACATATTTTCGTAAAGAAAAAAGAAAAAAGAATCCACATGGATTGTTTTATTATGAGATGAAAAAAATGTGGATTTATCAGGGGGGCATCTTTTTGTTTGTTGCATGTATGGGTATACAGGCAATAACAATTTATCAATATAAAACTTATATAGGAACAGATGAAGTTTATTATCAGAAATATATAGATGAATTTGGAAACAGAATTACAACAGAAACGGAAAACAAAATTGCTGCAGAGAAAATACGTTTGAAAAATTTAGAAAATGAATTGAATCAAACTGAGGATCCTATCAAAATGGATAACCTTACACAGCAACTTGAATGTGTAGGAGGATTTCATAAATATGTAGAGCGAATTGAAAATTTACTAGAAGATGAAAAGATTCAATTAATATTGAAAGATAGACAATATGATCTGTTATTTGAAAACACAGTAGTATCACGAATGATGATCATTTTGTTATGTGTTTCCTTTGCCTTTTTGATTCCAGTTATATATCAGAAAGAAAAAGAAACAGGAATGGAAGTACTGCAGGACACGTCTTGGACTGGTGGTAAAAAAATATGGAGATTAAAAATTGGAATAGTTCTTTTGTACAGTATTCCTTTTATACTTTGCAGTGAAGGAATGGTGGTTGCAAAGGAAAACTATATGTATGATTTGGAATGGTTTGCTCCGGTAGGATGTCTACCACAATATTGGGAGAATCATGGAAAAACTTCTATAGGAGTTGCCTTTTTGATAGGGTTTATAATTCAATGCATTGTAGTAAGTATTATTGTTATGTTTTTATCAGCTTGTGCGAAAAAGGTGAGAAATCAGCACATGTTAACTGGAATTATTTTGGGGTTGACGGTAGTGCCTGTAATATTATCTTCGCATGTGCCTGTAGCAGTACTTAGTTGGGGCTATAATTTGATTTTTGTGTTTACTGCACAGTTTAAAATAGTAATAGCAGGTTGTGGTATTTTGGGAATAGTTACATATCTAATAAGAAGAAAGGAGAATAGATGATGAAAAAGAGAAAACTTATAGTAGTCTTTTTTCTACTTGTATGTTTAACGCTGACAGCATGTGGAAAGGATGAAGGTACAAAAGAAAAAACAGAGAAAGACAGATTTCAAGATGAACAAGAATATTTAGTTATGGCAAATCTAACCGAATCTAATAATGGTATATATGGAGTCAAATGGGAAGGAGAATATACACCTATCTTTTTTGTAGACAAAAACACAGGGAAAAAGACGGTGCTTTGTCAAAAGGTTAACTGTAAACATGATTCTGAAAAGTGCCCAGCAGTTGAAAAAGGAACTGTGGGATGCATGGCGTATTCGGATGGAATGGTATATTTTATAGTGCAAAAAGAAGAGGAAGATTTGAAATTGGAATTATATTCTATGAAAGAAGATGGTAGTGGAAAGAAAAAACTACATACATTTGAAAATGCTCAAGTTTTTCCAAATCAAGCTGGATTATATAAAGGAAAAGTTATATTATCGGTTCAGACGCAAAAGGAACTAGAAGATGGAAGTGGTTTAACTACAGCAGAACCATCGATTGTATTGTATGATTTAAAAACAAAAAAGGAAACTATTTTGCTAAATGGAGCAGAGAATGAGGGGAAATATACAGTTCCATGCGGAGGCAGTGGAAATGCTATATATTTGGCCCAAGTACCTTGGGAAGAATCAGGACATAATCTAGAATGTGATTATTTGAGATATGATTTTAAAACTGGCAATTTAGATAAAGTCTATACAGCGAAAGTATGTGATATGCAAATTATTAAAAATGATATACTCTATTTGCAGTCCGAAGGAAAAAAACAGTTGGAGAATTATAATATAAAAACACAGGAAAAAAAGGTTGTGTTGAAATGGAAAGATGATATAGATGAAGTTTGGGCAAGGGAAGATCATGTTGAATTTCGTAAAAATGTGAAGAATGGTGACAAAAAAAAGATATACGGTAATTGGTATGATTTTGAGGAAAAAAAATATTTGTTTGATGAGTATCAAGATTTAGATAAAGTTAGCGTGAAAGACAAAACGGAGAATGGATATTGGATTTACAAGGAAGGAGAACCTTATTTTTATCATTTAAAAGATAAAAACTGGCAAAAAATTGAAGAAATAAAATAAATCAAAAAGTGTATAACATAGGTTTTAAGTCAATATTTGACATTTGACCATTAACTAATTATAATAAACGAGGAAAAGATTATTATCTCTTAAAGAAAGGGAAAATATATGAGAGTTATAGGTGGAAGTGCAAAAAGATTACAGTTAAAAACATTAGAAGGCTTGGAAACTAGACCGACAACAGACAGGATTAAGGAGACATTGTTTAATATGATTTCTCCATATTTGTGTGACTGTATGTTTTTGGATTTGTTTAGTGGTAGTGGTGGCATAGGAATTGAAGCATTGAGTAGGGGAGCTAAAGAAGTTACTTTTGTTGAAAATAATCCAAAAGCCATGCAATACATAAAAGCAAATTTAAAGTTTACAAAGCTAGATAAGAATGCAGTTACAATGCAGACAGATGCAATAACCGCCTTGAGAAAAATGGAAGGGACAACTCAGTTTGACTATATTTTTATGGATCCACCATATGCGAAAGGCTTGGAGAAACAGGTTTTAGAATATTTAGCAGAATCGGATTTGGTAAATGAGGGTACAGTCATTATTGTAGAGGCAGCGAAAGAAACAGAATTTACCTATTTGGAACAATTTGGTTTTTATGTTAGCAAAATAAAAGAATATAAGACAAATAAACACCTGTTTATTGAAAGAGAGCGAGGCGAAGAAGTGTGCTAAGAGCAATTTATCCTGGAAGCTTTGATCCAGTCACTTTGGGACATATGGATATAATTAAACGTTCCTCCAAAATTGTAGATGAGTTAATTGTAGGAGTGTTAAAGAATAACGCAAAAACTCCGTTGTTTTCTGTAGAAGAACGTGTTAAAATGTTGAAAGAAGCAACGAAAGAATTTGAAAATATTAAAGTAGTAGAGTTTGAAGGGCTTTTAGTTGATTTTGCAAAAGCGATGGATGCAAAAGTGGTTATTAGAGGGCTACGTGCTATCACTGATTTTGAATATGAATTACAAATGACACAAACAAATCATAAATTAGAACCAGATGTGGAAACACTTTTTTTGACGACAAGTATAGAATATTCTTTCTTGAGTTCCACGACAGTAAAGGAAGTTTCTGCTTTTGGAGGAGATATTACCCAATTTGTCCCTAAAGTGGTTGTAAAAGCAATAGAAGAAAAGATGAAGTAAAAGGAGAGTATAAATTATGAGTAGTCGTATTGAACAAATTATTGAAGAAATTGAAGAGTATATTGATAGTTGTAAATTTCAAGCATTATCTACTTCGAAAATTATTGTAAACAAAGAACAGATTGATGAATTGTTACGAGAACTTCGAATGAAGACACCAGATGAAATTAAGCGTTATCAAAAAATTATAGAAAATAAAGATGCGATTTTAGCAGATGCACAGGCAAAAGCACAAAGCATGATTGAAGAAGCACAAATTCAGACGAATGAATTGGTGAGTGAACATGAAATTATGCAACAAGCATATGCACAGGCAAATGAAATTGTTATGACAGCAACAGAACAAGCACAGGAAATTCTTGATAACGCTACGAATGATGCAAATGATATTCGTATTGGTGCAATGCAGTATGCAAATGATGTTTTGGCAAATGCGGAAGGAATCATTGCGCATTCGTTGGATACATATACAACAAAATATGAAAGTCTTATTAATTCTTTGCGTGAGTGCTATGAAGTTGTCCGTACAAATCGTAAAGAATTAGAAGTGCCTGAAAAGTCAGATAGAGGAATAGAATCTGAATTTGGAAGTGAAGAATAGCATTATATTAAAAAATGAATATATAACAATGTAAGAAGACTGGTTACCATGGCGGTAATCAGTTTTTCTATTGTGTATGAATAAATAGAAAGACCTGTACCCTCAAGCATACATTTTGTTTGAGCTATGGAACAAAAACCACCAAAAGAGATAAGAGTCATTATACAAATATAAGAAAAAGAAAATGGTAGGTTCGTTTTGAGAATCATTTGAATGCCAGTAGTAATTTCTAATGATGGTAAAAAACATATTGTCCATACGGATGATGTACATGGAATTTCTTTGAGAAGAGTAGTTAATACAGAAAAAAGAACAATATAACCACCTACCTTTGTAAGCGCCTCAAAACTATTCATAATGGTTTGATCTAATAATTGAAAATGAAAGTAAGGATGGGAGAAGGAAGAAACAGCTTGTGAGAAAAATGGTTTCTTCCGCAAATAATAAATGCGAAAAAGAAAACTGCATAAGATAGGAGAGATAAATAAAATAATAAGAGAAGGGAAAAGAAGTTCGTCACATTTTAGAGTTTTTAAGATAACATAGTTCATAATAAACATGGGGCTTGTATTATTACAGAAAGAGAGTAGGTATGCTGCTTCGTTTTTTGAAATTTTTCCGTTTTTTACTAAATCAGCAGTAACTTTTGCACCCATGGGATATCCACATAAAAAACCAGTTAAAATTGAAAAGGTTCCGTTTGAACTTGCGGAAAAAAGAGGGCATAAAATAGGTGATAACCATTTTGTGAAAGAAACCATGGTGTTTGTTCGAATAAGCAGGTTTGTGATAATCATAAAAGGGAAAAGAGTAGGTAAAATGATTTGATACCAAAGTAAAAGACCTTCGCTTGCTCCTACAAAAGTTTCATTTGGTTTTATTAACATAAAAAGAAATATGCTAATGAGAATAAAAGGAAGAATTTTGTGTTTCATATAAATCTCCTAAAATTGTACAATATAGAAAAAATATATGATAATACTTGATTTTATATGTGCAATATGCAAAAATAATAATAGAAATATTTAGCAAGGAAGGGAAGAAAAATGGCATTAGAAAATTTAGAACCAAAAGAAGTATTTCATTATTTTGAGGAATTAACTAGGATTCCACGAGGAACGTATAACACTAAAGCAGTCAGCGATTATTGTGTGAATTTTGCAAAAGAATTGGGGCTTGAATATATACAAGATCAGGCAAATAATGTCATTATAAAGAAAGCTGGCACGAAAGGGTATGAAGAATCAGAACCCGTTATTATCCAAGGACATCTGGATATGGTTTGCGAAAAAATTCAAGGATCTACACATGATTTTATGAAAGATCCCCTAGATGTTTATGAAGAAGATGGGTTTGTACAGGCGAGAGGAACCACACTTGGTGGAGATGATGGTATTGCAATCGCTTATGCGATGGCGATACTTGCTAGCAATGAATTGGAACATCCTCCTATAGAAGCAGTATTTACTGTGGATGAAGAAGAAGGAATGGGGGGAGCTAATGCGATTGATTTATCTGTGTTAAAGGGACGTATGTTGTTGAATCTTGATTCCGATGTGGAAGGAACAATTGTAGCAGGTTGTGAAGGTGGTTGTGAAAATGTGGTTCGTATTCCTATTGAAAGAGAAGAAAAGGAAGGAACTGTATTGACGATTTCAGTTGATGGATTAAGAGGTGGACATTCGGGGTTAGAAATCCATGAGCAACATGGTAATGCGAATAAATTAATGGGTAGATTGTTAATGACATTAGCGGCGGAGAAAGTGGCATTTTCCCTTGTTAAAATAGATGGAGGTTCAAAACCAAATGTAATTACATCTTTTGGGGAAAGTAAGATTGTTCTCGATTCATCAGATGTAGAGAAAGCAAAAGAAATTTTACAGCAATGTACACATGTATTAAAGGACGAATTCGGACAGGATGAACCTGATTTATCAGTTATAGTTTCTGAGGAAATAGACCAAAAAGTTTGTGCGATGACAACAGAAAGTAAGAAAAAGGTTATTTTTCTCGTGACAGCAACTCCAGATGGAGTGCAATGTTTCAGCAGAAATATTAAAGGACTTGTGGAAACATCATTGAATTTGGGAATTGTCAAGACGGAAGAGGAACAGATTACAGCAGTGTATCGCGTAAGAAGTGCTGTCAAAAGTAAGAAAGAAAATATGAAAAAAACTCTTGCAATGTGGGCAGAATTCTTAGGTGGAACGATTGCTATTGAAGGAGAATATCCGGCTTGGGCTTACAAAATAGATTCTAAAATTCGCCCGATTGTAGTGAATACATATAAAGAATTATTTGGGACAGAACCGAAAGTAACAACGATTCATGCAGGGTTAGAATGCGGGTTATTTGCAGGAAAATTGGAGGATTTAGATTGCGTTTCACTTGGTCCAGAAATGTTAAGCATTCATTCTCCAAATGAAAAGTTGAATGTTGCTTCTACACAACGTACATGGGAATTGCTTAAAGCTATTTTGAAAAATTGTAAATAAAAGATAAAAATTTCATATAGAGATTATATAGGAACATATAGTAATACAAAAAGGAGATTTCCATGAAGGGAAAAAAAGGTGGAAAGTTACTTCTTCTTGTATTACTATTTTCTTTTTTTATTATTGTAGGAAAATACAAATTACTTAATGAAAGTCAGTTGAAAAGATTAAATGAAAAAACAATTGTTTCAAAACAATTTAGAAAACAGCAATTGGAGGAAAACATACTAAGTCTTCTCGAAAAAGAAGAGAACAAAGGGAAGATAGTTGGTTTATATTTGTTAGAAAGTGATTTTTCTAATAAAAGGTTTTTGGAGGAGGACAAAAAAAGTACTTATCAGAAAGTGTATAGAAAGTGGGCTGAAAATAAAGAATGGATACAATATAACAAAGTATGTAAAGCAATTTGGAATGACTTGAAATATTTTCCAGTTCCATTATCTTCTGAAAATAAAAAATTAACTGTTTCGTATATAGATACTTGGCAAGAAAAGAGGACATATGGAGGAGAAAGGGGACATGAAGGAACGGATATTATGGCAAAAGAAAATGTTGTGGGAGTATATCCGATTGTAAGTATGGCAGACGGTGTGGTTACGGAGAAAGGATGGCTTGAAAAAGGGGGATATCGCATTGGAATAAGAGGGAAATCAGGTGGGTATTTTTATTATGCGCATTTAGATTCTTATAGTGATATCGAAATAGGACAAACAATCAAAGCAGGTCAAGTGATTGGGTATATGGGGAATACCGGGTATGGAAAAGAAGGAACTAGAGGGAAATTTCCGGTACATCTTCATTTGGGCATTTACTTTTATTATAAAGGAAAAGAGATAAGTATAAATCCATATTGGATTTTGAAATATTTAGAAAATCATAAATTAAAATATGCTTTCTCCTAGTCAAAGCAAATAAAATTATGGTATACTAAATGTTGAGATGAAGGAGGCAAACATGAATTTACCAACTAAATTTGAAGAAAAGATAAAATTGTTGATAGGAGAAGAATTCTCTGATTATATAAAATGCTACGAAGAACCAAGATTTTATGGTTTGCGTGTGAATACAAAAAAAATTAGTGTGGAGAAGTTTAAGAAAATTTGTCCGTTTGAAATCCAACAGATTCCTTGGATTGAGAATGGGTTTTATTATGATGGAGATCAAGTGCAACCTGCAAAACATCCTTATTATTTTGCGGGATTGTATTATTTGCAAGAACCAAGTGCTATGACACCAGCCAATAGACTTCCGATAGAACCAGGAGACAGAGTGTTGGATGTATGTGCAGCTCCAGGAGGAAAAGCTACTGAACTAGGAGCAAAACTAAATGCAAAAGGTGTGTTAGTTGCTAATGATATAAGTAGTTCAAGGGCAAAAGGCCTACTGAAAAATATTGAAGTTTTTGGTGTTGGAAATGTGCTTGTATTAAGTGAAGAACCCGGAAAGTTGGAGGAATATTTTCCGGAATATTTTGATAAAATTTTGATTGATGCTCCATGCTCTGGGGAAGGAATGTTTAGAAAAGATAAAAAAATGGTGAAAGCATGGGAAGAACATGGTCCTTCTTTTTTTGCAAAAATTCAGAGAAGTATTGTGACACAGGCTGCAAGAATGTTGAAACCTGGAGGAATGATTTTGTATTCTACATGTACTTTTGATGCAGAAGAAAATGAAGGAACGATAGAATATTTATTAAAAGAATATCCTGAATTTTTCCTAAAAGAGATTATTCCATACGAAGGATTTGCAGAAGGGATACCAGAAGTGACAGAAAGCAAATCGTTAGATTTCAAAAAAACAGTCCGTATCTGGCCCCATAAAATGCATGGAGAAGGACATTATCTTGCTTTGTTACAAAAAGGAGAAAAAAGAAAAGAATATACTACAACTAAAGTTCAGAAAAAAGCAAAAAAGGTTCCGTTAGAATTGGAAACATTTTTCCGAGAAGTGACATGGGAAATGGATTGGAGTAGATTAGAAATTCATGGAGAAAAGGTGTATTATATGCCAGAAGGTCTGCCGGATGTGAAAGGAATACGGTTTTTAAGAACAGGATTATATTTAGGGGATGTGAAAAAGAACCGTTTTGAGCCTACACAAGCCTTTGCCATGTGTCTGAAAAAGGATGAATATGCACATACGATTTCTTTAGCTGTAGATGATGAAAGAGTGATAAAATATTTAAAAGGGGAGACGTTGGAAGTTGATGATTTAGTTTCTTCTAAACAAAAAGGATGGCATTTGATTTGTATAGAAGATTATCCTTTGGGGTGGGGGAAACTTTCTAATGGAACACTAAAAAATAAATATTTGCCTGGATGGAGATGGCAATCGGCATGATAAGATTAGATAAATATTTGTGTGAAATGGGTATTGGAACACGTTCGGAAGTAAAGAAATATATCCGACAAGGTCGAATTACTGTAGATGGGGAAAAAGTAGTTAAACCAGAAGAAAAGATAGATGAACAATCGAGCCAGGTTAGTATGGATAATCAGTTGATTGGGTATGAAAAGTTTGAATATTATATGCTTTATAAGCCGGCTGGAGTTGTTTCTGCTACAGTAGACAAAAAAGAAAAAACAGTGCTGGATTTAATTACCGACAAAAAACGTAAAGATTTATTTCCAGTAGGAAGACTTGACAAAGATACGGAAGGACTTCTTTTGATTACAAATGATGGAGAAATGGCTCATCGTTTGCTTGCACCTAAAAAGCATGTTAATAAGACTTATTATGCAAAAATAAAGGGGAGAGTAACAGAACAGGAAATACAACTGTTTTCAAAAGGTCTTTCAATTGGAAATAATGAATATGCCAAACCATCTGTATTGAAAATTTTAAAATCAGGAGAAGTTTCAGAGATAGAATTAATTATACAGGAAGGAAAATTTCATCAAGTGAAAAGAATGTTTAGAACTGTAGGGATGGAAGTCGTTTATTTGAAACGGATTTCTATGGGAAGCCTTGTGCTAGATGAAAGTCTGCAAAAGGGGGAATACAGGAAATTGACAAAGAAAGAGGTTGAACAGTTATGTTAGAAAATATGAAAGCGGTTCTGTTTGATTTAGATGGTTCTCTTGCAGATTCTATGTGGGTTTGGACAACAATTGATATGGAATATATTAAAGAGTATCAGTTGGAAGTTCCACCACATTTTTATAGAGAAATGGAAGGAAAAAGTTTTACTGAAACAGCACAATATTTTTTGGATGTTTTTCCTAAATTACCTTTTACTTTAGAAGAATTAAAGCAAGATTGGACAAATAGAGCATATGATAAATATACAAAAGAAGTCAAATTGAAAGAAGGTGCATTAGATTTCCTGAAAATGTTAAAAGAGCAAGGAATTCTTATGGGAATCGCTACAAGTAATGGGAGACAGTTAGTGGAAGAATTTCTAAAAGCGAATCAAATTGAGACTTTTTTTGGAACAGTTTGGACATCATGTGATGTATGTGCAGGAAAACCAGCGCCAGATGTCTATTTAAAAGCAGCGGAGAGTTTGCAAGTTTCACCAGAACATTGTCTTGTGTTTGAAGATGTCCCAATGGGAATTTTAGCAGGGAAAAATGCTGGAATGAAAGTTTGTGCAGTGGAAGATGAATTTTCAAAAGAACAAGAAAAAAAGAAGAGGGAATTAGCGGATTATTATATACAAAATTATAATGATATCCGAAAGAAAACCTATGAGGTATTATAAATGCAACAAGAATTTTTACCAATTTCAAAAGAAGATATGCAACAAAGAGGGTGGGAACAAGTAGATTTTGTTTATGTATCAGGAGATGCTTATGTAGACCACCCTTCCTTTGGGCATGCAATCATTACGCGTGTTTTAGAAGCACACGGGTATAAGGTGGGTATTATTGCCCAACCAGATTGGAAGAATAAAGAAAGTATTATGGTTTTTGGTGAACCGAGACTTGCTTTTTTAGTTTCTAGTGGGAACATGGATTCCATGGTAAACCATTATACTGTGTCTAAAAAAAGGAGAAAAACAGATGCGTTTACCCCGGGTGGAGTTATGGGAAAACGACCGGATTATGCAACTGTTGTATATAGTAACTTAATTCGCCAAGTGTATAAGAAAATACCGATTATTCTTGGGGGAATTGAGGCGAGTCTTAGAAGGCTTGCACATTATGATTATTGGAGTAATAAATTAAAACGATCTATTTTACTTGATTCGGGAGCAGATATCCTTTCTTATGGAATGGGGGAACGCTCTATCGTGGAAATTGCTGAAGCGTTGGATAGTGGTATAGCAGTTTCAGATATTACTTATATTGATGGAACAGTATGTAAAGTAAAAAGTTTGGATTGTGTCTATGATGCGATTACATTGCAGTCGTATGATGATTTACAACAGGATAAATTAAATTATGCTAGAAGTTTTTACGTTCAATATTGTAATACGGATCCATTTACAGCAAAACGTCTTGTTGAGCCATATGGAGAACATTTATATATTGTGCAAAATCCACCATCAAAGCCGCTAAGCCAACCGGAAATGGATAGAGTGTATAGTTATCCATATATGAGAACATATCATCCTTCTTATGAGGAACTGGGCGGTGTTCCTGCTATTGAAGAGGTAAAATATAGTTTGATTAGTAACAGAGGTTGCTTTGGTGCCTGCAGTTTTTGCGCATTGACGTTTCACCAAGGAAGAATCATTCAGACAAGAAGCCACGAATCGCTTATTTCTGAAGCGAAGAAATTTATTTGGGATAAAGATTTTAAAGGGTATATACATGATGTCGGAGGTCCAACTGCCAATTTTAGAGCTCCTGCTTGTGAAAAGCAATTAACTCATGGGGCGTGTAAAAATAAACAATGTTTATTTCCAAGACCATGTAAAAATATGAAGGTAGACCATAAAGATTATTTATGTCTTCTTCGTAAATTAAGAGAATTGCCAAATGTAAAAAAAGTATTTATTCGTTCGGGTATTCGTTTTGACTATTTAATAGCGGATAAAGACGATACATTTTTTAGAGAACTTTGCGAAAATCACATTAGCGGACAATTAAAAGTTGCACCCGAACATATTTCTGATGCCGTTTTGCAAAAGATGGGTAAACCTGAAAATAGTGTTTATCAAAGTTTTACAAAAAAATACAAACAGATAAATGAAAAATTAGGAAAAAAACAATTCCTTGTCCCATATTTAATGTCATCACATCCAGGCTCGACGATGAAAGAAGCAGTAGAACTTGCAGAATATTTGAGAGATTTGGGATATATGCCAGAACAAGTACAAGATTTCTATCCGACACCATCCACAATTTCTACATGTATGTACTATACAGGGGTAGATCCTCGCACAATGGAAAAGGTGTATGTACCGATCAATCCGCATGAAAAAGCAATGCAAAGAGCATTGATTCAATATCGAAATCCTAAGAATTATGATTTGGTGTTAGAGGCATTGAAAATAGCCGATAGAATGGATTTAGTTGGTTATGATAAAAAATGTCTTATTAGACCGAAACAAAATAAACACCAACAGTGGGAAAGACCACAACAAACACAAAATAAAAAGCCAAAGAAGAAAAAGGCAATACGAAATGTTCATAAAAAGAAAAATAAATAGTAGAGGTGATGAAAGGTGAAAATAGCAATTATTACAGGAGCTTCTTCTGGATTTGGACGAGAATTTGTACGACAAATTGATAGCTTATATAAAGACCTAGATGAAATATGGGTGATTGCTCGTAGAGTTGACAGATTACACGAGTTAGAAACAAGAATTATGACAAAAATACGTGTTTTTGGTGGGGATTTACTTGGAGAAGAAATTTATAACGACCTTTCAAATGCACTTGCTGAAGACAAACCGAATGTTCGAATGCTTGTAAATGCTGCTGGTTTTGGAAAAACAGGAACGGTAGAAGAAATTGATGAAAAAGTACAATTAGAAATGATTGATACAAATTGCAAATCCTTGACAAAAATGACAATTACTTGTCTTCCATATTTGGAAAAAGGAAGTCGTATCGTAAATATTGCTTCAGCAGCCTCTTTTTGTCCGCAACCATCGTTTGCTGTATATGCAGCAACAAAGTCTTATGTATTGAGTTTTAGTAGAGCTTTGGGTGCAGAATTAGAGGAACGAGGTGTTTATGTTACTGCTGTTTGCCCGGGACCTGCCAAGACAGAATTTTTTGATATTGCAGGGATGAGTGCAAATATATTAAAGAAGATGACTATGGCAAAACCTGAAAAAGTAGTTAAACAGGCGCTTGTAGATGCAAAAAATAAAAAGGAAATTTCTGTTTACGGTAAGGCAATGAAAGCGGCAAGAATTTTAACAAAAATTCTTCCACATCGATTTGTAGTGAAGATAATGAAACAATTTTAAGAGGCAGGCGAAACAAAATGAAAATAGCAAAAGGGAATGCCGGTTATATACAATCAAAGAAAAAATGGGAAATTACAAAAACATGTATCGAATTTGGTATGGTTATTATTGTATTTTTCACAGGATATTTAACAACAAAAACAAGATTGAATTTATTGACGGTGGCAGCAGTTCTTGGTTGCCTTCCAGCAGCAAAAGCATTAGTAGGAGTAATTATGCTTTTCCCTCATCAGAGTATGCAAAAAGAAAAGGTAGAAGAAATTGAAAAAAAAGCATCTAAACTTGTAAAAGCTTATGATATGATTTTAACTAGTTATGAAAAAATCATGCCGATAGATAGTATAGTTATTTTTGAAAATGTTGTATGTGGGTATACAAGCGATAATAAAGTGGATGTAAATAGTACAGCATCCTATATAAAAAAAATGCTTGGAAATAATAAATATGATAAAGTATCTGTGAAAATTTTTGCAGATTATAAAACATATTTGACGAGAGTAGAAGGTATGCAAAACATGGCAGAAGTAGAAAAAGAAAGTTCATTGGAACATGAAGAAGGAATAAAAAGAACTATATTGAGTTTATCAATGTAAAAGAAAGGAAAAAAGATGCAAGAAATTCAAATTTCAGCAAATGAAGCAGGGCAACGTTTGGACAAACTCTTAGCAAAATATTTGAATGAAGCGCCAAAAAGTTTTTTATATAAAATGCTTCGTAAAAAAAATATTGTTTTAAATGGAAAAAAGGCAACTGGAAATGAAAAACTTTTGACAGGCGATTGTGTGAAATTATTTTTATCAGATGAGACGATAGAAAAGTTTTCTAAAGAAATTAAAATGTATAAGGTAAATACAAATTTAGATATTCTTTATGAAGATGAAAATATTTTACTTGTTAATAAACCAGTAGGCATGTTGTCGCAAAAAGCAGAGGCAAAAGATATTTCTTTGGTTGAATATTTGATGTCTTATTTAGTGGAAACGGGACAGTTAACAAAGGAAAATTTAAAAAGTTTTAAACCATCCATATGCAATCGGTTAGATAGAAATACAAGTGGACTTGTTGTATGTGGAAAGAGTTTAAGAGGTCTTCAAGTAATGGGACAACTATTTAAAAATAGAAGTTTAAAAAAGTATTATCGTTGTATTGTTTCCGGAAAAGTAGTAGATAAACAGTATGTAAAAGGTTATCTTAGTAAAAACGAAAAGAAAAATCAGGTAATAGTAAGTGATACGTATTTTCCAAATAGTCAAGAAATTGAAACGGAATATACTCCTATCCAGCAGTTGAAGGAAGGAACTTTACTAGAGGTACATTTGATTACAGGAAAAACCCATCAAATTCGCGCTCATTTAGCATCACAAGGTCACGCAATTATAGGTGATTATAAATATGGTGATAGAGAAATCAATAATAAATATAAAAAAGAATATCAGTTATCACACCAACTATTACATGCCTACAGGATAGAAATGCCAAAAATGGAGAAAGAGTTTTTGCAACTTTCTCAAAAAGTATTTATTGCACCTTTGCCTGAGCAATTTAAAAAAATAGTAGAAGGTGAGAATAGATAAATGGGAACTTGGAATTCGAGAGGGCTTCGAGGTTCTACCTTAGAAGACTTTATTAATAGAACGAATGAAAGATATTTGGAAAAAGGGCTAGCGTTAATACAAAAAATTCCAACGCCAATTACTCCGGTAAGAATAGATAAAGAACATCGGCATATTACTTTGGCATATTTTGAACAACAAAGTACGGTAGATTATATTGGAGCAGTGCAGGGAATCCCCATTTGCTTTGATGCAAAAGAATGTGGTTCAGACACATTTCCTTTACAAAATATACATGATCATCAAGTTACATTTATGAAAAATTTTGAGAAGCAGGGTGGAATTGCTTTTTTACTGATTTATTATAGTGAAAAAAATATTTTGTATTATATGCGTTTAAAAGAGTTGTTACAATACTGGCAGCGATCCTTAAATGGAGGGAGAAAAAGTTTTCGATTTGATGAATTAGATAGAGAGTTTTTTTTGCCTCTTTCTAATGGTTGTTTTGTTCCATATTTAAATGCTATACAAAAAGATTTGGATATGAGGGAAATCTCTGATTAGATAGGAGAAAAATATGAGTTATAAAAGACTAATTCCATGTATATTTATATATAATGGAAAAGCGGTAAAATGGTTTCAAGATAAAGATGTTGTTTCTGAAAATGTAGTTGAATTAGCACAATATTATAGCGAACAAGGTGCTGATGAATTGCTTGTGTTTGATTTATCTGATAGCGATGAAGAGCATACGGAATCCATAGAATTAATACAGAAGATAAATAGAGTGATTCCTATACCAATGATTGCTGGAGGAAATATAAAACGATTGGAAGATGTAAAAAGGCTATTATATACAGGTGTAAAACGTGTCATGTTAAATTTTTCAAAATCAGATATGTTTTCATTAGCGCAAGAAGCATCAAATCGATTTGGAAAAGAAAAGATCGCAGTTTCTTTAAATGATTTTGATGCATTATTTAAGCAACAGCAATTGATTGAAGAATATAGTAGTGAATTGATTTTTATGCATCGGTTAGATTTGAATTCGGTGATGAATATAACAAATATTCCATGCATTATTGTGACCGATACAGAATCGGAAGAAGAGTTATTTAATATACTTAGATGTCCAGGGGTAAAAGGACTTTCAGGTCGATTTGTAAGCAATGTAAAAATGCAATTATCTGATTTTAAAGATAAGTGTGCGGAAAGGGATATTAAAATAACTTCTTTTGAAAGTCTTATGGATTTTTCGGAATTTCATATTCATACAAATGGGAGCATTTCTGTTATTACACAAGATTATAAAACAGGAGAAATTTTGTCTGTACGAAAAATGAATCGAGAAGCTTTTGAAACAACTGTTAAAACGGGGAAAATGACTTATTATAGTCCGGATTTAGATTGTATAGAAAGTAAGCAAAATCAATATGTAAAATCTATGACGGTTAACGAAACTAGAGATACCTTACTTGCCAAAATTGATTTTCGAGAAAAAACAGAAACATATTTCACACAATCTTTAATTGGAAGTGATGAAAGCAAAAAAGATCCTATGCAAATATTTGAATATGTATATCAAACCATTTTGGATAGAAAACAGAATCCTAAAGAAGATTCATATACTACATATTTATTTGACAAAGGACTTGATAAAATTTTAAAAAAAATAGGTGAAGAAGCAACGGAAATTGTAATTGCTGCTAAAAACCCAAATCAAGATGAATTAAAAAGTGAATTTGTAGATTTCCTATATCATGCTATGGTGCTTATGGTAGAAAGAAATGTAACTTGGGAAGAGTTGACAGAAGAAATGGCAAAACGATAAATTCTAAAAAACGAAAGAGGACATATACTTTATTAGGAGTATATGTCCTTTTTGTTGTGGTTTTAGAAAAATGCGAGAATGGAGATGAAAAAATGAATGAAGTTGAAAGAAGGAGACGGCAACTTTTGGAGGAAACAAGAAAAAAATATGGGGATTCAAAAATGGTTCCCGCAATTCATCCACGATATGGATCTATTTATTCAGATTTGTATGAAGAGAAGGAAGAAAAAAGTAGTGGATTATTTTTGCGAATAATTATTGCTGTTTTGTTATTTGCTTTATTTATAGTGATGGATTACAGTGGAGAAAAAGTAGCTAAGGTTGATAGTAAACGAATTGTGGAAGCGATACAGGAAGAAATGAGTGAATAAAGTTGCAGTTTGCAAAAGAGATTTGTATAATGAAATATAAGTGAAAATGCATTTTATAAAGTACGAATTGAAGGAGAGAATACAATGATTTATAAAGAGTTTAAAGATGGAATTCAATTATCTAGATTGGGAATGGGAACCATGCGATTACCTATTTTGGATAAAGATAATACGAAAATTGATTATGAAAAAGCGACAAAATTAATTGACGATTGTATGAAAAAAGGAATTAATTATTACGATACTGCATACATTTACCACGGTGGAAAATCTGAAGAATTTCTAGGAAAAGCATTAGCCAAATACCCACGTGAAAGTTATTACATAACTGATAAATATAATTTTCAAGCAGAACCTGATTACCGAAAACAATTTAAAGAACAATTGTTACGTTTAAATGTGGATACAATAGACTTTTATTTACTTCACAGTATACAGGATGCATTTGCAGATGAGATGGTTGGAAATGGGTGTATTGAATATTTTGATCAGATGAAAAAGGAAGGAAAAATCAAATATTTAGGCTTTTCTTTTCATGGTTCTCCAAAAGTAATGAAAAAATTATTACCGTTGTATTCGTGGGATTTTGTACAAATTCAATTGAATTATTATGATTGGTATTTTGAAGATGCGAAAGAGTTATATGAAATGCTTGCTGAAGCTAGTATTCCAGTTATGGTCATGGAACCAGTACATGGTGGATTATTAGCAAATTTAACAGAAGATGCAGTAAAAGAATTGCAAAAATTGAATGGGAAAAAATCAATTGCTTCGTGGGCGATGCGCTGGGTGATGGATTTGGATTGTGTACAGGTTGTGTTAAGTGGAATGTCAGATCAGAATCAAGTGGATGATAATGTAAAGACATTTTCAGAAGCAATTCCTTTGACGGAAGAAGAGAAGGGAAAAATTGAGAAGGCTGCAGAAATTCAACATGCAGCAATTACGATACCATGTACAGCATGTAATTATTGTACGCCAAATTGTCCTAAAGGACTAGATATTCCTAAATTATTAAAGTGCTACAATGAAGCAAAGGTTGGTGGTGCATGGAGAGTTCGCTATTTGAAAAATTTACCTCAAGCGAAAGGACCATCAGGTTGTATAGGATGCAAAGTCTGTACAAAACATTGTCCTCAAGGATTTGATATTCCTAATTATATGAATGAGTTATCTGAAATGCTAAAAAATTTATAGAACTATATAATTCAATAAGAATTAAAATAAAAGACAGTGTTTCTAGTAAGAGACACTGTCTTTCGTGTTTGCTTTTATTTTGCGTTTAATGTACAATTTTCGAAAGCTTTGGTTACTGGGACTTCAGCACATATAGAAGCGTTTTCAATCTCGATAGAATATGTTTTGTGAATTAAACAATTTACAGGGTCTTCTGTGGCAATAACTATAGCAAGACGATGTCCTGGTTCTATAGTGTATCTTGTTGCATTTAGATATATATGGTAATCGTGATAGTCTCCCTTTTTCAACTGAATACTATTTGTTGCTGTTTCGGGTTCATATCCTGCTTCAGGATTACAAAGATCTGCAAAAGCACGTGTAATAACTCGATAATTTTTGTGTACAGTAGAAAATTCCACTTCATCAAATGCAGGAAGATCTCCACCATTTATAATTCCTTGTTCCTTTACTGTAACTACTGGCACAATATTTCTTTCAGGATCTACTGTTTGAATACTATCAAATTTTTCGTCACAAACATCACAAAGAAGAACTGTAATTTCGACATCATCCATTTTTCCGGAGATTGCAGAAGAACCGAGTTTCATTGTGAGAGTATCTGCATCATTTCTATTTTCAGGATTAAAATCATTCGCTGAATCACCATCTTTTAAAGCTGCTTTTAAATTAACACAAACAGTACCTTGTATAGTCATAGCTTCTTTAAACGGAGCAGTGAGATAGCGCTTGTTCATATTAGTGGATTTCTGTGCTACAACATCATCAAAATTTTCTGCACTAATATTTGCATTTTCCCAGTGAGTATCAATGATAGTTACACCCGACTCTGCGCTTTCTAACTTCATGTTATATTTTGTTGTCCAAGACTCTTCTGTTTCCCAATTTTTCTGATTTACATTATCTTGTGCCAAGACTGCAGGCATATTTTCGGCGTTATTCTCTATATCGTATAGATAATGGGAAATCCATTCGTTTACAATATCATCATAAAATTTTCCGTCTATAAGAATCCCATAATTTTTGTTTGGCATAGTAGGGGTGATATGCGGTCCTTGATGGATAAGAGCTTTTACAGTTTGACCAGATTTTTCAAAAGCTTTATGCATCATTTCAAATTGTTTTGTAGAAACATTTTCGTCATTTAAACCTTGTACAATTAATGCACTACATTTGATTTTGTCTGCGTTAAGTCTATAGTTTCCAGTTCCCCAAAAGTCTTTATCATAATCAAAGCCACATTTAAGTTGTTGGAGACTTAATTCATGATGAAATGCTGCAATATCATCAAGTTCTTTTTCTGTTAAAGTTGTATCATTATAACGGCTAGAACAAAAATATGCAAGAAAACTATTCAGCATTTCTTTAGGCCAATATCGTTGTGCACCTTGTTGATTTTGTTGGCTATACCAATCAGAAATTCCTGCAACAGGAACAATCGTTTTAAGTCCTTCTACACCTGTTGTTGCCACTGCAAATGGCATGGTTCCAGCATAAGATCTACCTGTCATGGCAACATTACCGTTTGACCAATCTGCTTTAGTTGCAGTTGTACCTTCACGGTCTGCATAAGCAATACGATCTCCGTGTAACCATTCAACAACAAATTTAAAAGCATCTCTTTCATAGTCAGAACCCACATAATTAAAGCCATCTGAGCCTAATGCTCCAAAACCTGCACTCACAATTACTGCAAAACCACGTACAAGATAGTAGTTAAAATTATCAAGGTTTTCATATACCATACTGTCGTTATTACCTTTATCAGGATAATACCAGTCAGCAGGATTCGATTTTAGAGAAAGATCCATAGAGCTGATATAGTCCGTAGGAATACGAGCAGGGACTACTTTAGCAAGGTCATCGAAATCAAATTTACGATATTGTGTATCTTCGACTTCTTTCATGTGTTCATAGCCATCTGCTTGTACACCAGCGCAGTATGGGCGAGCTTCGAATAAAGAAGCTGCTTTGTAGTTACCTTCTACAGCGCTACGAGGAACTTGAACAAGAACTTTTATAAGGTCTCGTTTTCCATCTCCGTCCATATCGTAATCAGATTCAACATAGACACAATATCTTATAATTGAAGATGTAGATGGATCATAAATTTCTTTGGTTTTTCCATCGGTAAAAGGAAAAACAGGTTGTGCTAATCCATTTTCGAAAATTGGCACAGTACTATAATTTGTGTTTGTCATAATGCCCTCCTCATTATTAAAATAATAATAAATTATAATTTTAAAATGTATTTTACTAATATTATAGATAGTATTTTTAACAGTGTCAACGTTTGTAAAAGAGTATAACTATCGCATCAATAGTTTTTGGATGGTTCTATATTCAACCTCATTTTCAGGGGATGCAACATAGTTTATATTAGAAAAGTCTTTGTTTGCATATATAAAATCGTAAAATATACTCTCTTCGTGTTTTGCAATAGTTTGTTGAATATGTTTAATATCATTATCGTTCATTTCGATTGTAATAGGAATGATTGTATTGCTTTTGTCTAAATCTAAAGAGTTTATTACCGTTTCAAAGTGTTTTTGTACAATAATGATACAGTTTTTTCTATCCTTTAAAAAATCTTTATGTTCGATGCTAAATAGAAGAGGTAGGATGGTAATTCTTTTGTTTGAAAAATTCCGTTCAAGATATAATCGTATATTTTCAAGATCGACAACCAACCCGGATACAATAAAAATGGAAATAGGCTTCATAAACTGCTGAAGGATTGATTTTACCTTGAGAGATAAACAAAATAAATGTTTTTTGTTGATGTCATATTTGATTTGGTTTTTGGATTTCCATGTGTCCAAAAGAGGTTTCAATAAATTAAATAATGTAAGATCTATTTGATCTTTTTTTCTATCATCATAAAAATCATTGTCTGGAATAATGCAATGAAGTTCAAATAAAAAGGTTTTATAAAAAGCGATTAAAGTTGACAATAATGCCGGAGATTGTGTTATTATTTCACCAAATTTTTCATGAAATGTTTTTACTAAATCATAAAATGCAGTGTCGGAAAAAATAATGTTTCGCATTTGAAAAAAATTATCATAGGACCAAATATCATTAAACACACAATTACTAGTAGTACAGTAAGCTAAATAGATATATTCAAAATCATTTTCTGAAAATGCAATATGAAGTTTAGGTTCGATTTCTGATTTTAAAGAAAGTTTAATTTTTTCATAAATAAAAAAATTTTTTAATTCGGAAAATGTTTTGTTACTTGGAATGTTAACAGAATAAGATTTTCTTTTCCACGCAAGAATGAGCAGAATTTTAAAGTAATCATATACAGAATATGTTTGTCTAAGAAAATCTATATCAATAGCTTGATTTGTAGATGTAATATAATTATCAGCGAGAGAAAGAGAAGTTTCGTCTATTTCACAACAATTAAATCCATATTTACAGTATAAAAGGGCAATCAAAAAGCGTATTCTATACTCTTCTCCCATAATGTGAGTTCCTTTTGTACTCAATCCTATACTATGGAGATATAGATCACATTTTTGTCGAATACGATATGCACTTGATTTAGTTAAAAAATTCTCATCTATAAATTTGGAGAAAGGAATATTTTTATCATTGGTAATTAAAAACTTTAAACAGTGTAACATACTAGAAGATTTATAGATTAGATGAATTAAAGATTTTAAATTGCAATGGGTATCCAATGCAAGGGAATAGTAATTTTTTCCTTTGCTGATTTTGAATATATTTTCAAAATCATTATTGAGTTCATCAATAATGATATCAACTCTTGAAAGACTCAAATTAAGGGTTGAGCAGAGTTCATTGTTAGAAATGGTATTTTGTAAATACATAGTATTTATAATTTTTAGTTTGTGCTGTATGTTAGTTTCTAAAAAAGAATCGAGCATAATTTATTTACCTTTCATAAAAAATTATATATATTCTGTATGAAATATATATTATAAATTAAAGTGTAAATGAAATCAATATTTTGGGAAAATGTATTGGAATTATAAATTTGTATATTGATTTCAAATGGGAAAAAGATGAAACAAGGATTCATAAAAATGAAAATTTCCCAAAAACAAGATTAAAATGATCACATTTTTGGGAAAAAGTGAATGATATGTATGATATAATAACAAGAGAATACAAAGATTAATAAATATGCAATAAATTCCATTAAAAATGCATATTAAATACATAAAAGTATTGAAAATCTTACTAGATAAAAGTATTCTTGGTATAGACAAGAGGAAATCTCTTGTAATAAATATAAGGAGTGAAGAAGTATGAAGGCAAAAAAAGTGTTAGCCATGGGATTAGCAGTAATGATTGGAACTGCAACGGTTGCATCAGGGACTCAATTTTCTGTAATGGCACAGGAGAATGTAGAAAAAGAGCAGACAGTTGTAACCGATAATAATGTGGCGGAACAACAGAAGTTAAAAGATGAAAAGGGAGAAGAAACACAATCTGCTTTGAAAAATCTAGAAGCCGAACAAGAAAAAACGGAAAATAAGGTTGATTCTGAAGTGGTAAAACCGGAAAAAGAGAATGTCAAAGTAGAAGGAATAGCACTTGATGAAGCTCATTTTCCAGATGAAAGTTTTCGTGGAGAAATCTCTAAGAAAGTTGATAAAAATCAAGATGGTGTATTATCAAATGAAGAAATAAAGTCATTGAATACTTTGAGAATAACAGATGCAGGAGTCAAAAATATAAAGGGAATTGAGTATTTTACGGAAGTAACTGATTTAACAATTAAAAAGACATCTCTATCTTCTTTGAAGCTTACAGGATTAGGTAAATTGAAATTTGCTTCTATTGAAAGTAATTTAAAGTTGACAAGTATTGATATTTCTAATCATAAAACAATAAGCAAAATAAGTTATTACGCAAATCCAAAATTAAAAACTCTTGATTTTAGAGGATGTAATAATTTAAAGATAGGTTGGCATTCTGATAATCAAGAAACGGTATATCTATCAGCAGGAATGACTCAATATATTGGATGTGATGTGGTTAAGGAACATACAGGAAATATTGTAATTGATCTTGATAATCTTTATACAATAAATCCTGATGGAAGTAAGAGTGTTGATTTAAGTAAGATTATTTCATCAAAGTTGATTTCGGTATTAGCAAAAGAAAAGCATCCATCATTTAATGAAAAAACAAATATATTAACAATTCCAGCTGGAGAAAAAACAACAGTATTACAAGCAGGAAGGGATAATTCAGGGAAACCTACGCGTTGGACATTCCATACAGATATTGTAGCTGTAAATGACTGTACAGTAAAATTCAATAGTATGGGTGGAAGTCTTGTAGAAGATGAAATAGTTGAGAATGGAAAGATGGTAAAAAAACCACAGGATCCAGTGAAAGAAGGGTTTGTTTTTAAAGGTTGGTATACAGAAAAAGATTATAAAAATCAGTATGATTTTTCTTCTGCGGTACTAAATGACATTACTCTATATGCAAAATGGGAGAAAGCAAATAATGAAGTTCCTGTTATTAATGCAAATAATTTGGTATTAACAGTTGGAGATTCTTTTGATCCATTAGCAAAGGTAACGGCACAAGATAAGGAAGATGGTGCAATTAAATTAACAAAAGAAAATGTTATAGCAAATGATGTTAATACTTCTAAAGTTGGAATATATCATGTGACTTATAAAGTGGCTGATAGCAATGGGGCGATTGCTGAAAAGACAATCACTGTTACAGTGAAGGAAAAAGAAGTATCCTCTGTACCAAAAACAGGAGATTTATCAGCTATTGGGGGATTAGGATCTATGCTTGTAGGTTCATCTGGAACTTTGGCTGTTTTATTAGGAAAGAGACGTAAAAAGAAATAAATTTTAAAAGAAAATGTTGGAGTTGGATTTTTATAAATCCAACTCTTTCGTTGATTTTAAGAGGTTATTTCATAGAAATAAAAAGAATAAAGAGAATAGAATCTTTAAAATGTATTGCCAAAAATACTGGGATTTTCGTTAAAACGAAAAAGTCAAGTCTTTTATTAAAAAAAAAAATGATGTAGAATAAGCAAGCGAACACAATATGTAGTAATTAAAAAAAGTACTTTGCAATATATAGTACGAAAAGTAAAGAGGGATATCATGGATCAGTTTAATTTAAGAGTTATTAAAAGAAATGGCGAAGAAGTAAGTTTTGACAGTAATAAGATAATTACTGCAATTGAGGCAGCTAATGAAGAGGTAGAACCAATCTATCAACTTAATCAGTATCAGATTGCTGCGATTGCACATAAGATTGAAAATCAAGTTCAAAAATTTACACATGCTGCTAATGTAGAAGACATCCAGAATATGGTTGAAACAGGAATTATGGAGATGAGAGGATATGAAGTTGCACAAAAATATGTAAGATATCGCTATAAAAGAGAACTCACTCGTAAATCTAATACTACAGATGATGGGATTTTAGCTCTTATTGAACATATGAATGAAGAAGTTAATCAAGAAAATTCCAACAAAAATCCTGTTATTAATTCTACACAGCGAGATTATATGGCTGGTGAGGTAAGTAAAGATCTTTCAAAGCGTATATTACTTCCGGCAGAAATTGTGAAGGCTCATGAAGAAGGAATTATTCATTTTCATGACTCGGATTATTTTGCTCAAAAAGAACATAATTGTGATTTGATTAATCTTGAGGATATGCTTCAAAATGGAACCGTTATCAGTGAAACTATGATTGAGAAACCACATAGTTTTTTTACGGCGTGTAATGTTACAACGCAAATAGTTGCACAGGTTGCAAGTAATCAATATGGAGGACAGTCATTTACTCTTGCGCATCTTGCTCCATTTGTTGATATTAGCCGAAAAAAAATTAGAAAAAATGTTATTGAAGAAAGAAAAGAATGTGGAGAAAGCCTTGACGATGAAATTGTTACAAAAATTACGGAGCGTCGTTTGAAGGAAGAAGTTAAAAGTGGGATTCAAACAATTCAGTATCAATTAATTACTTTGATGACATGTAATGGACAGGCTCCATTTGTTACAATATTTATGTATCTAGACGAAGTAGAAGATGGACAAACGAGAGAAGATTTGGCACTTATTATTGGAGAGGTTTTAAAGCAAAGAATGCAAGGAGTTAAGAATGAAAAAGGCGTTTGGATTACACCTGCTTTCCCGAAACTGATCTATGTTTTAGACGAAGATAACATTACAGAAGATTCCAAATATTGGGAACTTACAAAACTCGCTGCACAATGTACTGCAAAACGTATGGTTCCAGATTATATTTCGGCTAAAATTATGAAAGAATTAAAACAAGGAGAAGTTTACCCATGTATGGGATGTCGTTCTTTCCTTACAGTGGAAGATTCCCAAAGAAAACCAGATGGAAGACATAAATTCTATGGAAGATTTAATCAGGGAGTTGTTACAATTAATTTGGTAGATGTAGCCTGTTCCTCTGAAGGAAATATGGATAAATTTTGGGAAATTTTAGAAGAAAGACTTGAACTTTGCCATAGAGCACTTCGTTGTCGTCATGAAAGACTTCTTGGGACAATTTCAGATGTTGCACCTATATTATGGCAATATGGAGCAATCTCAAGACTTAAGAAAGGAGAAGTTATTGATAAACTTCTTTATGATGGTTATTCAACAATCTCTCTTGGGTACGCAGGTTTATATGAAATGTGTGTAAGAATGCTTGGGAAATCTCATACGGATATAGAAGCGAGACCATTTGCAATGGCTGTTATGCAAAAATTGAATGATAAATGTGCACAGTGGAAAGCGGCGGAAAATATTAGTTATTCTGTATATGGTACACCAATGGAATCTACAACATATAAATTTTCTAAATGTCTTCAGAGACGTTTTGGAATCATAAAGGGTGTTACGGATAAAAACTATATTACAAATAGTTATCATGTGCATGTTTCAGAAGAAATTAATGCATTTGATAAGTTAGAGTTTGAATCTGAATTTCAGAAACTTTCTCCAGGTGGAGCGATAAGCTATATTGAAGTTCCAGATATGCAACAAAATATTCCAGCAGTACTTAGTGTTATGCAATTTATTTATGAGCATATTATGTATGCTGAATTAAATACAAAAAGTGATTACTGTGAAGAATGTGGATATGACGGTGAGATTATTATTAAAGAAGAAGAAAATGGAAAGCTTGTATGGGAGTGTCCTAATTGTGGAAACAAAGATCAAAACAAGATGTTTGTGGCTAGAAGAACTTGCGGATACATAGGTACACAATTTTGGAATCAAGGTAGAACACAGGAAATTAAAGATAGAGTTTTACATCTATAATGAGGAGAAAACATGAATTACGGAAACATAAAAAAATATGATATAGCAGACGGACCTGGAGTTAGAGTCAGTTTGTTTGTTTCCGGGTGTACACACCACTGTAAAGGATGCTTCAACTCGGAAACATGGGATTTTAATTATGGACAGCCATATACAAGTGAAACAGAGAAAGAAATTTTAAAAGCAATGGAACCGGGATATATTTCTGGATTTACACTTTTGGGGGGAGAACCTTTTGAACCGGAAAATCAAAAAGTGCTTGTGGGACTGTTGAAAAATATAAGAGCAAAATTTCCCAATAAATCAATATGGTGTTATACAGGATATACGTATGACGTTGATTTGATTAAAGATGGAAAAGTGCACATAGATGTTACAGATGAAATGTTATCTTATATTGATACCTTAGTTGATGGAGAATTTGTTGAAGATAAAAAAGATCTATTACTTCAATTTAGAGGAAGTAGCAATCAAAGATTAATTGATCTTAAGAAAATGAGATAGATAGAGTAAAATATTTCAAAAATCTTGACATTTCATTTGAAAAAGAGCATACTAAAATAGTTTTATAGAAACGGGAGCTTGTAAACAGGCTGAGAGTAAGGTGTGACCTTAGACCGATAACCTGATTTGGATAATGCCAACGTAGGGATACTAAGATGTGTGTATTGCGGAAGTCATCGGATCAGGTGGCTTCCGTTTTTGTGTTCCTTTTAAGGGAACAGCAACATCTCGATTAGTTTCGGGCGGATAGGAGGGGAGCGCCTTTTATCTTGTACATAGCAGCGATGGGAAGCCGTGTTCCGGCGTGAGAGGAAACCAGTAAGTTTTGACCGACATTCTTAGGCAGAGGGGATTCTCTGCATTTTTGAGAACGCTGCAGTTGCTGACGTTCTCGCATAGAAAGGAAGAGATAAAATGAAGAATCAAAATGTAAAAAAAATATGTGTAGCAGGAATTTTGTGTGCTGTAGCAGTGGTTGGAAGTTTGTTTTCGATTCCAGTTTTTGGTAGCAAATGTGCTCCAGTACAGCATATGGTCAATATTCTTTGTGCTATTTTGCTCGGACCGTGGTATGGCGTTGGAGTTGCGTTTGTTAGTAGTTTTTTACGAAATCTGATGAGCTTAGGTAGTCTTTTGGCATTTCCAGGTAGTATGTTTGGAGCTTTACTTTGTGGAGTGGTATTTTGGAAAACGAAAAATACATGGTTGACTTATTTGGCAGAAGTGTTTGGGACAGCAGTGCTAGGAGGGCTTAGTGCATATCCTATTGCAATTGCTTTCATGGGAGGTTCAGCTGGAAACATAGCATTTTATGCGTATATTATACCGTTTCTTATTTCAACTGCAGGAGGGGCTATACTTTCTGCGTTTGTTGTGGAATCGCTGAAAAAGACAAATATTATTTCTAAAATAAATTCATAAGGAGAAAAAGGATGCTGAAAAATATAATGGATTCTGTGAGGGAAAAAAGTCCTATTGTCCATAATATTACAAATTATGTGACTGCTAACGACTGTGCAAATATTTTATTGGCTTGTGGTGCTTCTCCTATTATGGCAGATGATTTGGAAGAAGTAGAAGAAATTACGACAATTTGTCATGGGCTTAATATTAATCTTGGAACATTAAATTGTCGTACGGTTGAATCTATGCTATTAGCAGGTAAAAAAGCTAATCAATTGGGACATCCGGTAGTATTAGATCCTGTTGGCGTAGGAGCATCTGTTTTTCGAACGAAAACTGCTTTTTGTTTATTGGAAGAAATTCAATTTGATGTAATTCGAGGAAATATTTCAGAAATAAAAACTTTAGCCAATGGCAAAGGGACTACGAAAGGAGTAGACGCAGATATCGAGGATGTTATAACGGAAGACAATTTGATGCAAACTGTTACCTTTGCTAAAGAGTTCTCAAAAAAATGTGGTGCAATTATTGCGATTACTGGTGCGATAGATATTGTTGCAGATAGTGAAAAAGCTTATTGTATTTATAATGGTCATCAAATGATGAGTAGCGTTACAGGGACGGGGTGTCAACTTTCGGCTATAACGGCAGCATATGTAACTGCTAATCCTAAAAATAAATTAGAGGCAGTTGTGGCGGCGATTTGTTCTATGGGAATTTGTGGGGAAATTGCTTATAATAGACTTTCTTCCATGGACGGAAATGCTAGTTATCGTAATTATATTATTGATGCGATATATCATTTAGATGGAGAAATATTGCAAAACCGAGCAAATTATAGAATATTGTAAAGAGAGGGAATACACATGAATTGTAGTAAAGAGATGATGCTTTTATATGCTGTGACGGATAGAAGTTGGGCTGGAAAACAGACTTTGTTGGAACAAGTGGAATGTGCCTTGAAAGGTGGTGCTACTTGTATTCAGTTAAGGGAAAAGGAATTAGGAGAGGATGAATTTTTATCAGAAGCTTTAGAAATAAAGCAATTATGTCAAAAATATCATGTACCGTTATTGATTAATGATAATGTAGATATAGCAGTGCGATGTGGTGCGGATGGTGTCCATGTTGGACAATGTGATATGGAAGTTGGGAAGGTCCGTTCGCTTTTAGGCGATGAAAAAATTATAGGTGTGTCTGCTCGAACAGTGGAACAAGCGCTTGCAGCTGAAAAGGCAGGAGCGGATTATTTAGGAGTAGGAGCTGTATTTTCGACTAAAACAAAATTAGATGCAAACACAATTTCACATAAAACTTTACGAGATATTTGCAATATAGTTAAAATTCCTGTAGTTGCGATTGGTGGTATTAATAAAGAAAACATTCCAGAACTTTCTGGTTCTGGTGTGGATGGCGTTGCTTTGGTATCAGCAATCTTTGGAGCGATAGATATTGAAAAAGAATGTGAAATTTTGTCTATATTATCTAAGGAAATGATTAAAAAATGATACGAGGAGCTATTTTCGATGCAGATGGAACTTTATTAGATTCCATGTCTATTTGGGATACCATTGGTGAGGATTATCTTCGTTCCATTGGATATATACCGAAAGAAGATTTATCTGAAACTTTTAAAACTTTTAGTTTATATCAAGCAGCTTGCTATTATCAAAAAGAATATGGGGTTCCTTTCTCTACTGCTCAGATTATAGATGATATTAATAAGATGATTTCATTTTTTTATCGAGAGCAAGTACAATTGAAGCAAGGAGTCGAGGCATTTTTAAGCGATTTACAGAACAAGGATGTGGTAATGTGCATTGCAACTGCTACAGATAGTAGTTTAATAGATGTTGCATTAAAACGTTGTGGTATTCGGAATTATTTTTCTAAAATATTTACTTGTAAATCTGTAGGGTATAGTAAATGTGAACCAATAATTTACAGAGAGGCTATGAAACATTTGGAAACATTGAAAACAGAAACAGTTGTTTTCGAAGATGCATTACATGCTGCACAAACAGCCAAAAATGATGGATTTTCAGTGATAGGCGTATATGATTGTTCTGAAAATCAGCAAACAGAATTACAGGAAACTGTTGATTTTTATCTAGAAGATTTTTTGAATTTTGATTCTTTTTGGAAGTATATTTCAAAGTGATTTGAGAGTTTAGCATAGTAGAGAAAAAACTTTCGAAGGCATAATAAAACAATACGAAAAGGAGAATAAGAATGAAAACGGCATTATCAATCGCAGGAAGTGACTGCAGTGGCGGAGCAGGTATTCAGGCGGATCTTAAAACAATGACTATGAATGGGGTTTATGCCATGAGTGCTATTACTGCACTGACAGCACAAAATACAACTGGTGTTACATCTATTTCGGAGGTTACACCTGAATTTTTAGAACAACAAATAGATGCAGTCTTTGAGGATATTCGTCCAGATGCTGTGAAAATAGGTATGGTTTCCTCAGTACAACTTATTAACACTATTGCAAAAAGACTTCGTTTTTACAAAATGAAAAATATTGTGACAGATCCAGTAATGGTTGCAACGAGTGGAGCTAGACTTATTGCGGAGGATGCGATAGAAACATTAAAGAAAGAATTATTACCTATAGCTTCTTTAGTAACACCGAATATTCCTGAAGCTGAACTCTTGTCAGGACAAACGATTCAGAATGAAGAGGATATGATTTCTGCTGCTCGAATGATTGGTGAAACATATCATTGTGCAGTCCTTTGTAAAGGGGGACATAGTATTAATGATGCGAATGATTTGTTGTATGTAGAGGGAAAAGCAGTGTGGTTTCATGGAAAACGAATTCCGAATTCAAATACACATGGAACAGGATGTACCTTGTCGAGTGCTATTGCGGCAAATTTAGCAAAAGGATATGATCTTGTTGATTCGGTTAAATTGGCAAAAGACTATATTTCAGGTGCATTGGAATCTATGTTGGATTTGGGAAAAGGAAGCGGGCCTATGAATCATGCTTTTAATTTACAAGGGAAATATGCAAGGGAGGCGAAATAAAATGGAAGAAAAACGCACTTCTCTATTTGAAAATGGTTTAATTTGGTTTGGTGCAGGTGTTTCCATTGCCGAAATTTTGATAGGAACTTATTTTGCCTCGTTGGGATTTTCAAAAGGATTGTTAGCTATTATTATTGGGCATATTATCGGTTGTATTTTATTATTTTTTGCAGGAATTATTGGTGGGATAGTACGAAAAAGTTCTATGGAAACTGTAAAAAGAAGTTTTGGACAAAAAGGTAGTTTACTATTTTCTGTTGCGAATATTATACAACTTGTAGGATGGACTGCCATTATGATTTATGATGGAGCGAAGGCTGCTAATGGTATTTTTCATACAGGAAGTTGGATTTGGTGTTTGGTGATTGGAATCCTCATTATTATTTGGATACTTATTGGACTTCAAAGTTTAGGAAAGGCAAATACAGTTGCTATGATAGCTTTATTTGGTTTAACGATTGTTCTTTGCTATGCAATTTTTGGAAAGGGGTCTGTGCATCCTATAGCAGAAGAAACGCTTTCTTTTGGTGCGGCAGTGGAACTTTCTGTTGCAATGCCTCTTTCATGGCTTCCTTTAATTAGTGATTACACTAGAGAAGCAAAATCGCCAATAAAAGCAACAGTGGTAAGTGTGACTATTTATGGAGTGGTAAGTGCTTGGATGTATGTAATTGGCATGGGTTCTGCTATTTTTACAGGAGAATCAGATATTGCGAAAATTATGCTAAATGCAGGATTAGGGATTGCAGGACTTTTGATTGTTGTATTTTCTACAGTAACAACTACTTTTTTGGATGCGTATTCTGCTGGTGTTTCCAGTGAATCTGTATTTTCTAAAATGAATGGTAAATGGTTTGCTGTTGGAACAACAGTTGTTGGGATTATATGTGCCATGTTCTTTCCTATTTATAACATTACGGATTTCTTGTATTTTATTGGTTCGGTATTTGCACCTATGATAGCTATTCAAATTGCAGATTTTTTTATTATAAAAAAAGACAGTAGTAAAACAACTTTTAACGTTAAAAATCTAGCGATTTGGGTAATAGGATTTGTGATTTATAGAGTATTGATGCGTGTTGATATTTTGGTGGGGAATACTTTGCCAGATATGGTAATTACAATCTTAATTTGTGTGGTTGTCCATCAAATCACAAAAAATAAATAGAGTATAGAAGGATATAAATAGCAGTCATATATTTTGAAGTATGACTGCTTACTTTTTGTTGGATTGGTATGAGTGAAAAAAATATATATCCACAATTATATTGGAAATTCGGAATACCTGAAATAGAAAAAGATAGTAGTTTATATATAGATATGATATTATTAACTAAATGAGAACAGTAGGGAGGACGAAGGATGATTTTAACGATTGAAATAATAGGTTTATGTATCATTTTTTTCTTGGTGTGTTTTTGTGGAACCGGTACAGATGCCAGAAATTTAAAAAATTACTCATCTTATCCTGATGAAGTCCAGAATAGAATAAAGAGTAGTGTGCGATATCAGGGAAAATTCAAGGAAACGAACAAAAGTATTGCATTTATATTGAACTTTATATTGTTTTTCTTTGTTTTGTTCATGTGTGGATTATTTATTAAAGAGAATAATTTTATACACAATTTTATTTGTTTGAGTATCATAGGACAAACATTGAATGTTTTTGATTTACTTGTTATTGATCTTTTATGGTGGAGGAATACAAAACGTATTCGGTTTTCAGAAATACCAGAAAAGCCACTCTATCAAAACCCAAAGAAACATATTGAATCATTTGGAAGAGCATTTGTTATGTATCAATTAATTGCTATGATAGCAGGATATATATTAACAAATTTAAATTAGTAAAGTGGAGGAATATTCAAATGAAATTAAAAAATATTTTGATTGTGGTTAAAGATATTGAAAAGTCAAAACAATTTTATCATGACTTATTTGGTCTTGATATGGTACTTGATCATTTTGGAAATGTTATTTTAACGGAAGGCTTGGTGCTTCAAGATGAAAAAATATGGAAGGAATTTTTAGAAAAAGATATGGTTCATAAAAATAATTGTTGTGAATTGTATTTTGAAGAAAAAGATATAGAAGCGTTTGTTGAAAAGTTAGATAATTTATATCCTTCAATTGAATATGTGAATAGGCTTAGATCATACGATTCTGGGAAAAAGATTCTCCGATTTTATGATTTAGATGGAAATTTGATCGAAGTAGGGACGCCTATATAATTAATTGTTTTTTAATAAATCTTATATTGACAAATTTTTTGTGCAATCATATAATTAACAATGTTAATTTAAAAGGAGGATTATATGATTGATTGGATAAAAATGTTGATTATGCATCAAGAATTGAATCAATTTGCTAGAGTGATGTTAGCACAGAAGCAAAAACAATTTTTAACCTCTAGTGAAAGAGAATTATTGGCTTGGATTTATTTAACAAAAAGCAACTGTACCCCTTTATATTTAAGCAAAGTAAGTGGGATGAAAAAAGAAGCCGTTAGTCGTTGCTTAAAATATTTGTTTGAGAAAGGATGTATTCAGAGAGAAAAGAAATGTACAGATGAAAGAAGTTATTCTCTTTTATTGACAGAAGAAGGAAAAAATGCTTTACAAAATGATTATGAAATTATGCTTCAAAAATTCTATGATTTATATAGAGAAATGGGAGATGATTTTACAGAATTATTTGAATGCATTTCTAAAGCGAATAAAATTTTGGCGAAAAGGAGAGAAAAACATGAGATTTTATGATATTCTTCAACTTGATCCTAAAGTAATAAAGGATTTAATGCATAAAAGTTCAACGAAAAATGAAAAAATAAAATTAGGTATAGGAATGTTTGTACGTTCTGTATTAATTGTGTTGTTTGCAATTGTGTTTATTTCAACATTATCAACGGTATTTGGTAGTGAAAACAGTCCTATGGCTGTTGCCATGTTTTGTATACTATTAGGTATTAGATTTGTTGATTTTGGATATTGTATAAGAGACGAATTGATAGCGTTAAGTGTTTCATTTTTGCTTTTACTTATTTCACCGGTGTTAGCTTCTTCAACATTTCCGTTAATAGGATTTTTTATTAATGTAATATCCTTTTTTGTTATTTTGTTTCTTACTTGCGATAAACCTGAAATGGGAAATGGAGGGTTGTTTAGTTTTGCGTATATCTATCTATCTGGAAATCCTGTTTATGGAGAAGCACTGATGAAAAGATTTTATCTTACCTTAACGGGATTAGTGATCTGTGGAGTTATTTTTTATATAAAGCATAGATCAAAACATAAAAATATTAGTTTTATAGACATAGTAAAACGAGCTAAAAGCACCGATTTTAAATATCAATGGATGTTTAGAATGGCCGTAGGCGTAAGTGCAATATTAGCACTTGGAATGGCTTTTGATGTTGAAAGATTTATGTGGGCTGGATTTGCATGTGGTTCATTACTTTCGGATTATTCTCAAACACCTAGACTGAAGGAGCGATTTACGCAAAGACTTATAGGGGCTGTGACCGGTTCTGTGTTGTTCTTCTGTGTGTATAGTATGCTTCCTATCGAATTACATGGTATTATTGGTCCGTTAGGAGGGTTTTGCTTAGGATTTTGTGCGGACTATAAATATAAGACAGCAATGAATTGTTTAGGAGCATTGATGATAGCATCTGATCTTTATGGTTTGAAATATTCCATTTTTTTACGAATTTCTAATAATATAATGGGAGTTATTTTCGCAGTTGTATTTTATTATGTATATGAACGTTTTTTTGCGATGAAATTTAATGTTATAAATCAAACGACGCAAGATAGTAATGTAGAATAGTATATTCAAATAAAAATGTCTACCTTTGGTATGAGGTGTCTCTTGAAGTTAGACTTTATTAGCAAGGCAGCTTGATAGTTGTCTTGCTATTTTTATGGTTAGTGAAAAGATAAATGTTATTCATTTTACAATCGCATATTTATACAAATAAAACAAACATTAACATACAAAAGTGCTTTTAGTTATGCAAAACGTATATTTATAAATAACAAAAATTACAAAATTACAAAAAAAGTGATAAAAATATTGACTGAAAAATACAAATATTGTAGAATTCGAAAAAACAAAAAAGATGAAAGAGAGGCTATATCATGAAAAGAAATATTATTTTTATCCTTACATTAGGTATGTTAGTAACACCTCTCTCGGTTTCTGCCGCAGGTGAAAATCGGGAACTGCAACAGAAAGATTATGCATATTTGTCAACTGTTGGACAAAAAGATGTGGCTGCTAGTTCTTTGACAGCAAAAAATAATCCGGCTGAAAACAAACTTCCAGAACATATTAAAACAGTGGAGGCATATGATGCGGAATTAGTAAAACGAACTCCTCAAGAGAATGTTGAGAAGTATGAGATGGAAATTCTTCGAAGAAATTTTGTACAGAAAATCGGTTATGATATAATTGTCAAATATTATAATTCTGATCAAAGTTATCGAGATACAATTAACTGGATTACAACTGATCAAGAGGCATTAAGATACTATATAATAGGAGGAACATTAGATAAAGGTGGATCATATGAAAATTCACTCAAAGTGTTAAATAACTTATATACAGCACATAAAGAAGATTTGAAAAATGATCAACGTGATGCGGAAACAGGGGTTGTATTTGGAGATTTGTATAAGAGAACAATGATTTCATTGTCCTTAACTCATGCAAGTGTTGTGAAATTTTGGGCAGATGATAAAACTACTTCGGACGCTGTGAAACGGTATGAACTATTTAAAGAATTAAGAAATAATCATTTTATTGATAAATATAAATTCGATAATCTTCCAGTAGAGGATATGCGCTGGGTTATGAATAATCAGATTGATGAAGTACAGATGAAGTGGTTAAATAATTATGTGAGAACTTGTGGAAAGAAGAATCCGTTAGGTGCTTACTCACATATTACATATACAAATAAATATAAATATGATAAACCTGAATATTATGATCAAGCACAGTATGAAAAGTGGAATCAAAAATACCACTTAAAAGATTTTCATATTCCATATGAGACAGGACATCCAAAGTTATGGATTGTATTTGAAGAAGGTGCAGTATGTGGAGGTATTTCAAAGACAGGATCTAACTTACATACAAGTTTTGGTATTCCGTCTGTTGTAATAGGACAGCCTGGACATGCGGCGTTTTTGAAATATAGTGTTAATAAGCAAGGAAAAGGAATGTGGTATCTAGATAACGATGTTTCAGGGTGGAAACAATCTGAAAAAAGTGAAAGATTATTAAATGGATGGGGATCATCATCTGAAAAGTGGGAAAGTGCATATCAAGTAAGTTATGTACAACTTGCACAAGCAGCACTTAATGATATCAAAAATTATGAAAAGGCTACAGAATATGTACTATTGGCAAATTCTTATTCGGATACAGCGTTAGAAAAGAAACAGGAAATTTATAAAAAAGCTCTTGAAGTACAACCAATACATTTAGATGCATTGGTAGGATTGATTAAAGCATATCAGGCAGATTCAACTAAAACGGAAGTAGATTATATTAATTTAACAAAACAGATTACAAAGGACTTTGGTTTTTATGCATTACCGATGTGGGATACTTTAAAATTAATTGAGCCAAAGATTACAACACCTTCTAATCGAGTGATGTTCGATTCGCTAAGAAAAGCTGCGCTTGAAAGAGCTTCAAAAGCTACAGAAGAGGATACTCTTCAGCCAGATATTACTAAGGCGATGGCAGGACATTTGTTAAAAACAAATGATTTATCTTTAGCAAGTTTTTCGTTTGATGGACCAAAAGCAAACAAAATCGTATTAGCAGATAGATTTGGTCAAAGTGGAATTAGAATGAAATATAGTCTTGATGGTGGTGCTACATGGACAGAATCGAGCGAAAAAGAAGTACAATTAACAACAGACCAACTTGCTAAAATTACAGCAGACAAGGATATTCGTGTGAATTTGGTAGGAGCACAAGATGAAAATGTTTGCATAATAGACATTCAAGATGGAGAAGAAGTAAGTAATCTTTATAATAATGACTTAGAGAATAAAGTGGCTGGAGCAGGAGAAGGACACGAATGGAGCGTTGATAAAAAAGTATGGAAGAATTTTAGTAAAGAAACTCCTGATTTAAATGGTAATAAAACAATTTATGTACGTAATGGAGCAAAAGGAACAAAATTAGCAGGTACGCCTTCTGCATTTACTTTTAAAGAAGATGTAGTGAATGAAAAAGAAAAATATATTTCTTTGAATCATATTTCTATAGAAAAAGTTTCTTCAGAACAGCCTAATCGTCAAAATGGTGTTGCGAATCTTATAGATGGTAATTTGAAATCAATATGGCATACTTCATGGGATGGTGGGGACAAAGAAAAATATGTAATTTTAAAACTTGATAAAGTAATGAACCTTTCCGCTATAGAATATGTGCCAAGACAGGATGCTGAGAATGGAAGAATTCTTAACGCAAAGATTTTCACAAGCACAGATGGAAAAACATGGGATGAAGTTGTAAAAGAAACAAAATGGGAAAATAATCCAAGTACCAAGAAAGTTGCTTTTGAAAAATCTGTGTCTGCCCAATATGTAAAAATTGTAGGTGTAAATACAGTAGGGAATTACGCATCAGGTGCTATGGTGAATTTGTATGAAGATGCTACAAAAAACAACTAGTTCAGTAAATAGATAGAATTTATTAGCAAGGCAGTTTTTAGCTGTCTTGCTATTTTGTATCATGGAGTTCTCTTTTTTTGACATACTTTGATATGCCCACACTTGATCCGAATGAAACGTTCTTCGATATGGACAATCGAATGTCATTCCTAGTATTTAAACTCTGTAGTATCTGTTGTGATTTTCTGGTGAGGTATATGAGTATTGAGGTGTCTTTTGATTCTGTTGGGTGCAACGGTACCAATTTTATCCTTGTAAGAACTGTATAATCTTCTTTGCCATTCGAATATTTCAGATAATTTTGTTAAAAAAATAATTTATTAATGACTATTTTTTATTGTTATGGTATAATTTTTATTATTATAAAGAAAGGAATTCTAACTTATGAAAAAACAGAAATTTTTAAGTTTAATGCTTTCTATCTCGATGGTTTTGAGTATGGCTTCAACCACATCACTTGCATTAGAATCAGATGATGCAAGTAGGAATGGGAAGGAAGTGTTACAGGTATCAGAATTACCAAAAAATAAAAATCAGGAATTAAATATGGAAGAAGTTGTTGCAAAAGATACTGCTATACCTGATATGGAAGATAAAGCCACAGAGCCAGTCAACAAGTCAGGTGCGAGTAGCTTAGAATCAGAGAAATTATCTGCACCGACTGATGTGGTTGACATTCCGGACAAAGAATTTGCTAAAAAGATAAAATATCAACTTAACAAACCAGAAAACCATAAGATTACCCGTAGTGATATGGAACAATTAAAATCTTTAGTAATCAATTTTGGTAATCTTGAAAATAAAATAGAAGACTTAGAAGGAATTCAATATGCAACTAATCTAAAAAGTTTGTTAATAGATGGCGATTGCAAAAATATAGAAAAAATAAAAGGTCTTAAGAATCTTACACATCTCAACTTAGATTCTGTTCTAACATTTAATTTTTCTATTTTAGAATCCATGCCGAATCTTATAGATCTTAGCATAGATTCTATTCCAACATTTAATTTTTCTATGTTGGATTCCATGCCGAACCTTATCAAGATAGATCTTTTCCAAATAGAGAATCTTCAGAATCTAAATGGACTTACTAAAGAAAAATTTCCGAAATTAGAGACTTTAGTGTGTTCTAGATGCAAGAATCTTGAAGATATCTCAGCATTAAAAGGTCAGAATTTTCCTCTGAAAAAAGTTGATTTTGAAGGATATAATAAAATTTCAGATATTACACCTTTAACAGGATATACCTCAATAGAAGAGTTAGATCTTGAAAAAGTAACCATTAAGGACCAAAATAGAGTAGCTTATAAAAACACAGTCCGTTCATTGACAGGTTTAAAAGTGCTTAACATGCTGTATTGTAAAGTTACGGATGCTGATGTGGATATGTTCTATCCTTTAAAAAATTTAAAAAGTTTACTTTTGAACATGAATAAGATTACAAACACAAAATTTTGTGACAATCTTCCAAAAGATATGGAAGCCTTAGGCCTTCACGGAAATAAAATAAAAAATATGGATAATCTTGCTAGATTTGATAAATTAAAAAATCTAGGAATGGGAGATAATTCGGTAACTGATTTTGGATTTGCAAAATCGCTAAAGAACTTAACAAGCGATGGAATAAGACATTCGGAAGGATCAGAAAGATTCCCATGCAAACAATATTATCGTATTGGTGAATTTGATCATCCTATAGAAAATGATGGTGATTTAGTTGTAAAAAATCCATATAAAGATATCGACGGAAATGTGATTCCTTTCGAAAATATAAAATCGAATGATGACAATCCGACTTACACAGTTGAATATAATAAGGAAACCAATGAAGTTACATTTCACAATTTAGACGGAACAGCATATATATATGTGGATTATGATATGCCAGTTTCAAATGGTGAAGTAAAGAAATTTAAGTTATATATCGCGGCGTATGTAACTAAAGCGGCTGTTTATACTGTGAATTATGATTGGGGAAAGAGTGCCCCAGCAAACGTTACGCTCCCTAAGGACAATGAGAAATATAATTCTTTATATGAAGCTAAAAAAGCAGTAGATACAACATTTACTAAAGAAACAGAGGTAAAAGATACAGTTGACGGTGTGAAAGGTGTATGGAAGTTCTCTGGCTGGGAGGTTAATGTAAGAGGAAAAGAGGTTTTATGCACAGGTAACTGGAAATTTTATCCGGATATGATAGCAGTGAATGAAGTGCCAAAGATTACAGCAACAGATAAAACATTAACAGTAGGAGATAAGTTTGACGAGCGTGACGGAATTACAGCAAAAGATTACAAAGGACAGGATTTAACAGATCAGATTGTTGTACTTAAGAATGAGGTAGACACTACTAAAGCAGGTACTTATAAAGTAACCTACAAAGTAACGGATAAGAGAGGTGCATCTGTACAGAAGTCGATTACAGTTATTGTAAATCCAAAAGCAGAAGTAATTAATCCGGTACCATCTATTGAAGCCAAAGATAAAGTGTTAACGGTAGGAGATAAGTTTGACGAGCTTGAAGGAATTACAGCAAAAGATTACAAAGGACAGGATCTAACAGATCAGATTGTTGTACTTAAGAATGAAGTAGACACTACTAAAGCAGGTACTTACGAAGTAGTCTATAAAGTTACAGATAAACATGGTTCATCTATGGTAAAAACAATTAAAATCACAGTAAAGGAAAAGTCATCAGTTCCTGTAAAACCAGGAAAGCCAGTAAAACCTGTAAAAACGACAGTACCAAAAACAGGTGATAGCAATACTTTTGGTTTTTTGGGAATGACTTTATTAGTGTCATCAGGTATTATGGCTTTACTTTCAAAAAAGAAAAGATTTTTCAAATAATTCCATAAGTAGGAGTATCTTTTCAATGAGTGTTGATGAAGAATAAAATCTAAAAATGATAGTAGGAAGCTCTAGTTTTAGGGCTTCCTATTTGCATATGGACTTTAGTCTGTTTCGCCCGCTATGTGGATGAGCGTCGATTGTTATACAAAAAATTATCTTTCCGTGTACAATAAATTTGTTCAGGCTATATTGTAAAAAGGAAAAGTAATTTATAGCGAAGAAAGAGAAGAAAAAAAGGTATTATAAGAACTAGTTATATAGTTAAAACAGAAAAAATACTTACCATATTTTTTATCATGGCAGTAATTCTTTTTGGTGGAGCAACTGTATTAAGTGCTCTTCAACAAGAAGATATATTTCCACCAATAGTATTTAGTATTTTTTTTATTATTGCTTTAATAGGAACAGTAAATATGATAAAGTGGAAACTTGAAGTGAATGGAGATAAAATCATATGGCGTTTCACATTTGGTAAAAAGAGGATTTTTCATTTTGAAGACATTACATATTGTGAAAGAAAAAAAGGTTCTATTCGAGTGTATGTAAATAGAGAAAAGTTATTTACGATTGATAGTAATATAGACAAAACAGAATTTATGGAAGACATAAAAAGGAGAAGAATACCAGTAAAATCTTATTGGGAAAATCAAAAAAGAAAAAAATAAATAATTATCTAGCAAAGAAATTGTTAGGTATAGTAAATTGAACTATCGCATTTCAAAAGCTAAATTCCTATTTTATACTAAATATGGGGAGGTTCCTTAGATTGTGAATGAGGAGAAGATTTCCATTAAAAATGGCGATCAAATACAGATTGAAGAGCTTTCGATTGCATTTTTTAAAGGAAAACTGGAAGTTCAGGCAGATACAGACTCCAAGAGTTGTATATCAGAAAAAAGAAATGTATAGAGGCAGTATGGTACAACTGATTATTCCGCCATTTTTCATGATGGCACAAGGCAACAGGATGAGTTTCCCCACATAGAAAGAGACAATTAGAGGTTTTAAAACAGGAAGCAAGTAGGCTTAGAATATAAATAGTACAAGGTAAAATGAGAATTTTTCGGAAAGATCAGGGAAAGCTATGGATACGGAGCCTTTTGGGAAAATCTGTCACAAAACCAGAGAAATATACAGACATTTGGTTATACGGGCTGTCAAAGGGATGAGATAGCAGGGACGTATTATGCACAGGCGAGGGAATATAAGGCAGAAAGTGGAAGGTTTTTAGCTCGTGATAGAGTAAAAGGAACTATTATATTTCCTTTTACTTTTAACGAATACATTTATTGCTATAATAATGGTATGCTGTACTTAGATTATGATGGTTGTGAATATGTACTTTAGCATTTATTAATAGTTAATTACGAAGAATGCGAGAAAAATATATGAAAAAAATGAAAATTATAAAAGATATTATAGGTACTTATGTGGCAAAAGAGGGTTATTGCTATGCACTAAAAGAAAGAGATATGTGGTGTTATGAAAAAATAGGAGATATCATATGTAAAATTTGTATACAAGAAAGTAAACTAGAAAAACAGTTACGCTTATATTTTGAAACAAATGCATTTCAATATCCACGAAAATTCATAAAGGATATTTTGACTGAAAATGATAATAAAAAGTATAAAAATATAGGATATATACCTGAAATAGGATGGTGGAGTTATTCAAGTGAAGAAGATTTTGTGGAAATTATTAAAGCGTTTAGGGAAATTATAGAAAAATATGAAAAACCAGTAATGAAAAAATTAATGGTAGAAGAAAAAATAATACCTACATTTGAAATGGTGGAACGATTATACAAAAACAACAAGGGGTTGGCAGAAAAGTTTATTCAAGAGAATTTGATTAGTATAAAAAACATTTCATTAATTGAAATAAGAAAATGGTTTAAATTGATTGAGAATTTAATAGATGAAAAACACAGTGAAAAATATGAAAATGTTCAAAAATTGCTAATTGAGATAGCTGCATTTTTAGGAAATGAAATCATAAAATATGCTAGTGGAAAGTGGGTTCACCCTGAAAATAGCAGAGCAATATATATATCCAACCTTGAATGTTATATTTTGGATGGGATATTAATTTTAGACTATGTAATCGATATGTGGAAAGAAAATAGTATATATAAGTTAGAAGAAATATATGAATATTTGTATGAGAGCAGATTACCTTTATCAGAAGAAAAAATGATTGATTTGGTAGATAGGAAAAACAAATTAATTATGTGGTGAAAAATTCTATACAAAGTCATTTGTAAATTTGAACGGATATAGATTTGATTGAAATAAGTGCTCTGGAAGGAATGCCTTCCTGGCAACATCCAGCTTATAAATGATTAAGATAAAACCGTGGCAATACACTCCTTAAAGTAGTTGGGCTACAGAAAATAATCTAAAGTCCACAGCATCTGAATGTATTATGTCATATTACTAAAAGAAAGGAAAATGTGATGTTTTAACTTCTATAAACATCATACACGGAAATATGTATAAATATACAGTATTAAGTTATTATGGAAATATTATTATCATTATATTGGTAACAATTTGGTATTTGTGGAGAGTTTTGCAAAAAAAGAAGTTAATAAGTGTAACCGTACAAAATAGCACAGAATATAAAATTAACATTGTATTAAAAATAATTTTGGGAATTATTTTAATCGTTATACATCTAAAAGGAACTATTCCTGCAATTAAAGATATTCCATATATATTGGAGAATAATTTGAATACAATTGAGGGTGTTGCAATAAGTAGTGATAAAAAAAAGAGTGATGCTGACTGGTATTTGCGTTCTTTCGTAATTAAATCAGGAGAAGAAAAAATTAATGTTTTGGTACGAACTGGACATGTGGAAAAAGGAGATTATTTCGAAGTAAGATATTTGCCATATACACATTTAGGAGAGGTGATTGACAGAAGATAGAACAGTGAAATACATTACACTTGAAATGACACAGTTTTCGTCCATTAATGAATGCTTATCTTTGTTTGTAACTTTGTAAAACATTGTACAAATGACTAAAGTAAAATCTTTTTTTGTGCAAAATAAATAAGAAAGTATAGAGAAAAATTATGAATAAACTTGTAAAGTTGTTATTATTAGTAGTATCAACGTTTCTTATTGCCAATCTTTTACGCTCTATGTATTCAAGAAAACAGAATAAGATGATTGGAAATATTGATAATTGTATAGTGACTGTACCTAAAATTTTAAAGTGTATATGTCTAGTAATGTCTGTTGTAGGATTAACGATAGTGCTTATTTGTTTAATTCTTAAAAAGAAAGGAATTCAAGACAAAGGAGAAATGTTAATTAAAACAAAAAATAATGAAGTAAAAAAGATAGATCCTTTGATGGAACATTATTGGGATTTTTATTATATTTTGAAAAATCAAGAGATATATTTTGATGAATAAACTCTTTTTAGAAGATGATTGTATGAATTAAAAGTTGGACAAGATTCATTTTGACATATTTAGAAAACACCATACGAGGAGAGAAAAAAAGAAAAGGAAAGCTACATCCATCAAAACATACATAAGAAAGCCACAAATCTGGTTTGGGACAGAAGAAAGCTGAAACCAGAGATGCTTCTGGGATGGGAATGTGGTAGCGTATAAGGAGAATGGGGAAAAGAACTATTATTTTCTGCAATGAATCAAGAGAATATGCATCGGTATTTAGTGCTTGTAGAATGAGACCAGATGAAAATTCTGGAAGGTGTTTAATTGAGGTAGATAAGACAATTTAATTTGGAAAAAGCCACAAAAAATGGTCTGCTGCAGGGAATAGTTAGGAGAGCACTTAGCGTCACAATATAAATCATCTCGAACATTTATAACTTTAAAAAGTGAACGAATTGATAGAATCAAAGACAAACAAACAAGAGAAAGGATTGCAGGAATGTTACATATCCAAATTGATAATGACGGGGAACTTGTAATAACAACAACAGATGAAGCTTCGTTATTAATTCGCTATCTGTGTTATAAAATTTTTCAAGATAATGAAACAAAAGATGTTTTGGAAGCGAATACTGTAACAAAATTAAGTATTATTTAAAATTACTTCAAAGAATTAGGGTGTTCTTTAGCAGGGTATGTTGTGAATGCGATGATATAAATTGGATGAAAGACATAAAGATACAAATAGTTCAGGCTATTTATTATATTCAACGGGTGGAAAATTAATGTATACACCGTTAACCTATTCTAGTGATAAATTATCTATACCATCTTTTGCAGATGAGGATAGTCAGAAATTATTAGAAGAATTATTGACAGGGGAAAATGAATGATGGAGAAGAATAAAGATATTTTGATTGTAATAATTGCAACGCTTATTTTCGGAGGTGCTTCTAAGATATTAGTTGGAGTTCCATATATGGCACGGGGATATTTTGATCAGTTGTTTATAGCAGCATTTATTTTGTGGACATTTTATAGTGCTGCGCTGTATGTAGCTATTAAAATAGAAAATAGAAAAAATGAGAATTATTTAAAAATCGGATTTGTTGGATTAATGTTTGGTTTAGCGGTAGCATGTTTAAAAATGGGTGTAGATACTATTATAGAACAATTTGCAAAGTCTGCAAGTAATTTGATTATTACAGCCTTTATGATGGAAATGGGAATCCTTATTTTAGGGAGTATCATTATTTTTGCTTTATATATTTATGTAGCGAAGAAAGAAATTTTATGGAATAAATCTATGAAAAATTATGCTTTGGGATTAGGCGGAATTATAGGTATATATTTTGCTGTAATTGTCTATTATTTATGGCAACTCAA